>DAISRJ010000001.1:0-9243 GCA_036828955.1 Candidatus Dormiibacterota bacterium
GCGGCGCCGAGCCCGGCGCTCACCGCCCTCCTGAGCGCTGTTTGACAGGTCCTGGCCGCCTGGCACAGGATCGAGCGACACCCGCCAGGAGGTACCGCTTTGGCCCGGATCAGCTACGTCGACCCCGACTCCGTCGACGATCCCGCACTCGCCGCCATCCTCGAGGAGTCGCGTAGGTATGGCACGCCGCGGATGGAGAGCCAGGCGATCCGCGCCCACGTCCCGGCCGTGCTGCGCACGTTCTCAGCGTCGTGGCAGCAGGTGTTCCGGGAGGGCGTCCTCGACCACAAGGTCAAGGAGCTGGCCCGCGTGTTCATCGCCAAGACGCTGGACTGCGGCTACTGCGCGGGGCAGCGCTCCCACCTCGCCGCCGACCAGGGCGTCACCGAGGACTCATACGACGAGCTCATCGACTTCCGCACGTCGGAGCGTTTCACGCCGCGCGAGAAGGTGGCGCTCCGCTGGGCCGAGGCGATCGCCTGGGATCCCGGCCTTGCCGACGACGAGCTCTGGGCGGCGCTGCACAGCGAGTTCTCCGAGCCGGAGCTGGTCGAGCTCGGCTCCTTCATCGGGCTCACCATGGGGCAGCAGCGCTTTCTCAAGACACTGCAGATCAAGCACGGTGACCTGGGTGTCAGCAGCATCGCCGGCCTCGCGCCGGACGTGCTTGAGCAGCTCGGGGCGGCCACCGAACGAGTCTGAGCGCGCGACGTGGAGCGGAGGGGATTCGAACCCCTGACCTCTGCCGTGCGAGGGCAGCGCTCTCCCAGCTGAGCTACCGCCCCGTGACCGTGGGGCGTCCCGAGTATAGGTCGGCACGGCGGCGGGCCCCGTGGGCGCCGTTCGCGGACAGACCTCCTAGCCGCCGTCCTCGTCGACGAAGTAGGTCTCGCAGGCCCATTCCATGAGGCTTTCGGTCATCGCCAGGGGGCGCACGAAGTAGCGGGCCGCGTGGATGATGTGGTTGAGCAGGTCGCGTGGGTGGGAGCCGTGGAGGGCGCGACCCTTGGCCAGGTAGTGGTCCTGGATGAGGGCGGTGAGAACGTCCTCATCCAGGCGAACGCCCTCGGCCAGGCACTGCCGCCGCCAGATCTCGCGGTACTGTGGTTCGGTCGGGTCGGGGACGTGCACCTTGAAGTGGACACGGCGCAGGAACGCCTCGTCCATGAGGTTCTGCGGGCGCATGTTGGTCGAGAGGATGAGCAGGCACGTGAAGGGCACCGCCACGGTGGTGCCGGCGCGGCTGATGTTGGCGTAGTCGACGTGCTTTTCGAGCGGAACGATCAGCCTGTTGAGCAGGTCGCGCGGCGACATGTTCTGCTGGCGTCCGAAGTCGTCGATGAGGAAGAGGCCGCCATTTGCCTTGAGCTGCATCGATGCCTCGTAGAACCCCAGCGTCGGGTCGTAGCTGAGCTCGAGCATCTTCGGGGTGAGCTCGCCGCCGACCTTCACCGCGGGTCGCTGCACGAGCACCCAGCGGCGGTCGTGCGCGGGCAGGTCGCGATCGATGGGGATGTGATGAACGGGGTCGAAGAAGCGGATGATCTCGCCGTGAACGTACAGCGCGCGTGGCACGAACACAGGTGGACCCATCAGCCCCGCCGCGGCCTCGGCGATGCTGGTCTTGCCGTTGCCCGGCGGCCCGTGCAGGAAGATCGCCTCGCGGGCGCTCAGCGCGGGGCCGAGATGGTCGAGCAAGCCCTCGGAGAGCACCAGTTCGCTGAAGGCGTCGTGGAGGCGATCGCGGGTGACCACGCCCTCGACTGCGGCCTGCTGCTGCGCCATCGCGGCGTACTCGGAGATCGGCACCGGGGCCGGCCCGGCGTACTGGTTCAGCTCCATCAACTCGCGGGCCCTCTGCCGCCCCGTGGTGGAGATCTGGTGCTCCATCCCGGCGTTGAGGCTCTCGCCGTGACCCAGTGAGGTCATGCGCACCCCGTTGGTGCTGATGTAGCCCTCGTCGGCGAGGAATTTCAGCGTGCTCTCGAGGAAGCTGAAGGGCAGGCAGGTGTGCGCGGCGAGGTCGCGGCCGAGCATGTTGCCGTTGAAATACAGGATCTTCAGGATCAGATCGCAGATGAATGTGAACGGCAGCCCGGTCTCCTCGGCACTGCGAGGCTGCGGAGGCAGGGCGATCGGGGAGGACACGGGAGCAGGGGCAACGAGAGCCATCAGGGCCGATTGTGTCATCGGGGTCTGGCAGATCTGACGCCGTTGCAAAGCCGCGTCATGGGGTGACAGGGAATCGCACAGCCCTGCGCCGGCGCCCACCCGATGCTCGCGTGGCAAGGTGGCGGCGCGGCGACCGCGTGGTACGGTGCAGACGATGCAGCCCGTTCCCATCGACGAGGGAGCCAGGGGCCGCCGCCGCATCGGGCCCTTCTGGATCGAGGAGGGGCTCGGACTCGTGGTCGCCGGCGCGGCGTTCCTGGCAGCCGTGATCGCCCTGTACGTGCTTGCGGTGGTACTCAGACCGGCGTAACCCACGGTCGAACGCGCCGTTCCACGAGTGGCGCGACCACGACCGACAGAGAGGATTTCCGTGCGCTCCACCTCGTCGCGACCCGGCCGCCGCCGCGGCAGCCTGTCTGCGCGCCCGCTTCCGCCGCGCACCTCGGTGACCACAGGCCGGCCCGTTGCGCGCCGCCGCCGGGCCAACATCCAGCCCCCCCGGCGGGGTCGCCGGCTGCGCATCTTCATCATCGTCCTCGCGGTGTTCGCCTCCCTTGCCGGGGGGCTCGTCGCCGCCGTCTTCGTCGCCTACGCCTCGTATCGGTCACAGCTTCCCGACGCGGCCACGGTGGCGTCGATGGAACCGCCTCTCGACAGCCACGTCTACGACGCCCAGGGGAACCTGATCGCCGTGTTCAGCACGTCGGGCTCCCGGCACGTTCACGCCAGCCTCGACAACATCTCGCTGTACGCGCGCCTGGCCACGATCGACGTGGAGGACCGCCATTTCTACAGCGAGGGATCGTGGGACCTGCCACGCCTGGTCAAGGCGGCGATCGACAACGTGACCCACAAGAGCACCAGTGGCGCCTCGACGATCACCGAGCAGCTGGCCAAGATCAGCTTCATCAACAGCCCGGACCGCTCGCTCGATTACAAGATCAAGGAGATCGTGCTGGGCAACGAGCTCGACGCCAACTTCACCAAGAACCAGATCCTCGAGATGTACCTCAACCGCGTCCCCTATGGGAACCACGCGATCGGCATCGAAACCGCCGCCGAGCTGTACTTCTTCAAGCCCGCCAAGGACCTCGACCTCGCCGAGTCGGCGATGCTCGCCGGGCTTCCGCAGTCGCCGTCCTTCTACGACCCGCTCATCCACGACCCGAGCGTGACGGTCAACCCCGACGCCAAGGACCGCCAGCGCGTCGTCCTGGCGGCAATGGTCACCAACGGGGACATCACGCAGAAGCAGGCCGACGCCGCGCTGGCCGAGCCGCTCACGTTCCACAGCTGGACGGAGAGCACCCCCAACACCTACCCCGACGTCACGGGCTACGTGGGGCTCTGGCTCCGCACCAACTACGGCTCCGCATACGTCGATCCCGGCGGCTGGGACATCCACACCACCATCGACTCGACCAAGCAGGTCGACGCCGAGAACGCCCTCCACAATGGCATCCAGACGATTCGCACGGCGCACAACGCCAAGGACGGCGCCATCGTCAACATCGATCCGAAGACGGGGCGGGTGCTCGCGCTGGTGGGCGCCTGGAACTACAACGACCCCGACGACGGGCAGACAAACATGGCCCTCGCACAGCGAAGTCCAGGCTCGACGATCAAGCTGTTCACCTACTCCGCCGCGCTCTCGTCGCACCTCTTCACCATGACCACGCCGATCCTCGACGCGCCGCTGCATCTGCCCATCCCCGGACAGGCGCCGTACTCGCCCCTCAACTACGACCTCAGGTGGCACGGCACGTGCGTCGTCAAGACGTGCTTGGGGAATTCGCTGAACGTTCCCGCGGTGAAGGTGGAGGCGGCGACGGGCATCCCGTACATCACCAACCTCGAGATCGCGGCCGGCCTCACGTCGCTGAACGACCCCACCAACCGGCCGTGTTCGCTGTGTTACGCGGCCACCCTGGGGAGCCTGTCATATGGCGTGACCCCGCTCGAACTCGCGGATGGGGCCGCCACGATCGCCGACCTCGGTGTGCACCACGACCCCAGCCCGGTCGACCACATCGTCGATCGCTCGACCGGCAAGACGCTCTTCTCGCTCAACCCCGACGCGACCGCGCGCCGAGTGGTCCCCTCGAACGTCGCCTTCATCATCAACGAGATCACCAGCAACGACGCCAACCGGGTGATGGACTTCGGTGCCAACGGGCCGCTGACCCTTGGCAAGACCCGCGTCAGCGCCAAGACCGGCACGGCGCAGTTCTTCCTCGACAACTGGACAGTCGGCTGGACGCCAGACCTGGTCAGCACGGTGTGGGTGGGCAATCCCTTCCCGTCGTGCCTGAAAGCGTCTGACAAGAACACGATGATCAACATCATCAACCACGGACGTGGCTTCTACAGCGGCATGAATGTCAGCGACCCGTTCAGCCCCGCGGACCTGGCGCGCTACGGGTTGAAGCCGGTGAACAACGCCTGCGGGCACCTGGACAACTCCTCGGGTGTCACCGGCGCGGCGCCAATCTGGCACGCCGACATGGTGGCAGCGCTGGCCGGCACGAAGCCGAGCTGGTACACCATTCCCAAGGACGTCATCCAGGTGGGTACCGGTGACAACGCCAACTTCTACCTCCCTGGTACTCAGGCCAGCCAGAGCACCCTCTGCTACTACTACGGGCCGTCGGCCACCCCGTTGCCCGCGGGCGTCGACCCCACCTGTCAGTACGGGGGCCTGACGGTGCCCGCGACGGCGACCCCGAAGCCCGGTGCCACCGGTACACCGGGGCCGACCCCGAAGCCGACCCCTCCGACCCAGGCGAGAATCGGCACCCGGCGCCGGGCTTAGCCCAGACCCCACCTCAAGGGGGCTTGGGTAGACTGCCGATCGTGACCGAGGCGGCTCCGCCCCCTCCCCCGCCGCCACCGGGACTGCCTCCTCAGCCTCCCGCGCTCGCGCGCGCCATCGCCCTCGACCTCGTCAGCCGCTTCCGGCTGCGCCTCACCGACCCGCGCGACTCGCGGCTGGGCGACCTGGGCGGTGACATCTACCAGCTGGGCACGGCCAGCTGGACGGGGCGCCGCGCCGTCTTCGTCGGCTTCTACACCCCCTCGCCCGACCCGGCGGTGGCCGGACCTGACCTGGCCGCCAGGTGCGCGGCGGCGGCACGGTGGGGAGCCGAGCGGCTCACCGTCCAGGGGGCGGCGGCGTGCGACGTGCTCATCGTGGCCCTCGGGCCGGTTCCGGGCGTGCTGTCCGCACCGCCCTCGGACGCGGCGGTGCGGGTGGGCGCCGTGGCGGTCGACCCTGCCACCGGCGAGGTCTCCGTGCTCCTGACGCCGCCCGACGATCTGCCGTCACCGCGTGACATCCGAGCCCGCGCGCACGCCCTGCTCGGCGGCCAGGAGGCACCCACGGTCGCCGCCGTGGACCTCGCCGAGCGTCAGACGGTGGCCGGCGGGTACACGCAGCCAGCGCGCACCCAGCTGAACAGCCGGCCGCTGGCCACGTACTCCTTGGTCGGTGCCTTCGTCGCGGTGTTCATCGTGGAGAAGGTGATCATCGCGCGCGACAGCAACGGACTGTTCGACATGGGCGCCCTTGACAACCTGCAACCGGATTGGTGGCGGTTCATTGCCTACGCCTTCCTCCACGATCCCGGGGGCGGCTCCTCCGGGCTGGGAGGCCTGCCTCTCCACGTGATCTTCAACTCGTTCGCGATGTACATCGTGGGCCGGATCGTCGAGCAGCTCTACGGCTGGCGCGTGCTGCTGGCGACCTTCCTGGTCAGCGCTGCCGGGGCGGGAGCGGCGTCCGTGGTGGTCGCCAACGTGAGCAACACGGAGTCCCTGACAATCGGCGCGTCGGGGGGCATCACGGGCCTGCTCGGGTTGCTCTTCGTTATCGGCCGCGTCCAGGGGCGCGACGTGCCCGTGGGCATCAGCCACAGCATGCGCCAGTACGCCATAACGTACGCAGCCATGATCGTGGTGTTCGGCTTTCTCGTCCCCGGTGTCGCCAATGTCGCTCACGTCGGCGGGTTCATCACCGGCACGGTGGTGGGACTGTTGCTGCCCCCGCTGCGTCAGGTCGGGGGACGGGACCTGCAGCTATGGGAGCGAGTGGCGGCGTACGTGGTGTACGGGGCGTCCGCGGTCGCATTGCTGTTCGCGGTCATCAACATCGCCGGCGCGCTCGGTGGCCAACCGGGCTGACCACCCCGCCGCTGTGAAGGCGGGGATGCTCAGTCGGCGGCAGCGCGCGCGGCGGCCACAGACCGCCAGAGACCCTCGAGGTCGTAGAAGGTGCGCTCGCCGGGAAGGAACACGTGGGCGATGACGGAGTCGTAGTCCAGGCACGCCCACGACGCGTCCTTCAGTCCCGCCGTCGACAGCGGACGCACCCCGGCGGCGCGACAGGACTCCTCGATACTGTCAGCAATGGCGCGAACCTGACGGTCAGTGTCACCTTCACAGACGACGAAGAAGTCCGCGATGATCGTCTTGCCGCGCAGGTCCACGGTGACGACGTCGCGCGCCTTCTTGTCGGACGCCGCCGCGGCAATGAGGGCGGCAAGGTCGTCAGGCGTCATCCGATTCCATTATCGCATCGACACAGTTCGGTAGAGACCACTGGCGGCGATGATGGCGGCCACGGCCGGCGGCACCAGCCCGGTGACCGGCTTGCCAGCCGCAACACGCAGGCGGACGTCGGATGCGCTCACCGCCGGTGGGGTGAGATCGAGGACCATGGTCCGTTCCGGCGCCAGCCCCAGGGAACGGGCCTCGTCGTCGTCGAAGCGGGCCACGCCGGCACGCTGCACCACCACGAGGTTCAGGATGGCCAACAGGTCGGCGGAACGGTGCCACTCGGGCAGGTGCCGGGCCGCGTCGGCGCCGAGGATCCACCACGGCTCCACCTCCGGATGGGTGCTGCGCAGTCCCTCGAGCGTATCGATCGTGTAGGACTGGCCACGACGGCGCAGTTCGATGTCGGACACCTTCACGCCAGGGATGCTTCGCACCGCCGCCTCGAGCATCGCGAGGCGAAGCTGGGCTGGGGCGATGGGCTCCGCGCGCAGCGCCGGGACGCGGGCCGGCACCAGCCACGTCTCTGTTGCGCCGGCGAGGTCTCGAGCCTGGGTGGCGAGGGCGAGGTGGCCGAGGTGAACAGGGTCGAACGTGCCGCCGAGAAGGCAGACGCGCCGCTGCTCACGCGTCATCGGCGTAGATGAACTCCAACTCACCGATGCGGACGGTGTCGCCGTCGACGCAGCCGGCCGCGGCGAGGGCGGCATCGACGCCGGCTGTGCGCAGCTTCTTCTGCAGCCGCGCCACCGCCTCGTCGCTCTCCATGTCGGTCATCGACACGAGGCGCTCGATGCCCGCGGCCGTGACCCGGTAGACCTCGCCCTCGCGGGACACGGCGAGGGTGGGGCGCCGCGGCGTGTGCCGGTAGAGGCGGTGCTCCCCCGCCCCGGCCGGCTCCGCCAGGGCCGCCTCGAATTCCGCCGAGCGGGCGCCGGCGACGAGCAGCGCGGCCCGCTCCAGCACGTCGGCCGTGCCGTCCATGTCAGCGGCAGCGACGAGCGGCGCGCCTGGGTACAACGGGAGGATCGCGGCGCGTTGGTCGTTGTCGAGGAGGTCGCGCTTGTTGAGCACGAGCAGGCGCGGTTTGCCCGCCAATGCCTCGCTGAACGATGCCAGCTCGGCGTCGACAGCGCTGATTGCCTGAGCGACCTCTTCAGGGGGCTGGGTGGCGTCGACGAGGTGCACCAGCGCCCTGGTGCGCTCGAGGTGACGCAGGAAGTCGATGCCGAGGCCGACGCCGCGATGGGCGCCCTCGATGAGCCCGGGCACGTCGGCGATGACCAGGGTGATACCGGCCGCGGTCTCGGCGACGCCCAGGTTGGGGTGGAGCGTGGTGAAGGGGTAGGCGGCGATCTTGGGATGAGCGCCGGTGAGAGCGGCCAACAGCGTCGACTTGCCCGCGTTCGGAAGGCCGACGAGGCCGATGTCGGCGATGAGCTTGAGCTCGAGGTGAATGCGCCGCGCCGCGCCGCGTTCACCCAACTCCCCGACCCGCGGGCTCTGCTGAGTGGAGGTGGCGAAGTGGGCGTTGCCACGGCCGCCGCGGCCGCCGGCTCCGACCGACACCCGCGCCCCGGGGCGGTTGAGGTCGGCGATCAGCTCGTGGGTGGCCGCGTCGCTGACGATGGTGCCGGGGGGCACGCTGAGCACGATGTCCTCGCCGGCGGCGCCGTGGCGGTCGTTCTTGCCGCCCGCGCCCCCGGCCGGGGCGTGGAAACGGCGGCGCTCACGGAAGCCGGCGAGCGTGGAATCGGTGGAGTCGGCCACCAGAACGACGTCACCGCCGCGGCCGCCGTCGCCGCCGTCGGGACCGCCCATGGGCACGTACTTCTCACGGCGGAAGCTCACCGCGCCGCGACCGCCGTCGCCGCCGGCGACATCGATCGTGACCTCGTCAAGGAACGTGATCGACGCTCCGCGCTATCCGGCGGAGGATGGCGCCTCGACGTCGTCCACCTCGACGAGCTCGCCGATCTCGATGATCGGGAGCGAGTGCACGTTGGCGCGGGTGCGGTCCTTGCCGGTGCTGTCGAACCCCACAAGCCCGGTGGCGCGGGCGTAGAGGGTGTGGTCGCGGCCCACCCCGACGTTCTCGCCGGCGAGGATCTTGGTACCGCGCTGGCGGACCAGGATTGTCCCGGCGAACACCACCTCGCCGTCCTGGCGCTTGATGCCGAGGCGCCGGCCCGCGCTGTCGCGGCCGTTGCGGGAGCTTCCGCCGCCCTTCTTATGAGCCATCGCCGGTCTCCGTGGCTGGCGCGCGTGGCGCGCGCCTCTTGGTCTTTGGGGCGACGGGCGCGTCGTCGTCCACGACGCCTGCGTCGTCAGCCGCTGGGGAACTGCCGGTCAAAGAGGCGTCGGCCTTCTTGGTCGTCGCCGGCCTCTTCCGCGGGCGCGGGGCGACCACCGCATCGTCGCCATCCTCGCTGGTGGACGTCGCCACGTCGATCGTCGCGGCGCTCGCCTTCGCCTTGCTCGCGGAGCGGGCGGGCGGCGCCGGCGCGGCTCGGACCGCCG
>DAISRJ010000001.1:9253-53340 GCA_036828955.1 Candidatus Dormiibacterota bacterium
ACGAACGCGCCGCGGCCGCGGCCGTTCCCTGAGAGGCGCCCGTTGCGCCCGCCGTGGGAAGGGGGGCACCCTTGGCGAGGATCGAGTCGACACGCAGCTCGGTGAGGTCGCTGCGGTACCCGGCCATCTTGCGGGAGCGCTTCTTAGCCTTGTACTTGAAGATGCGCAGCTTGCGGCCGCGGGTGTGCGCGACAACGGTGACCGCGACCCTCATGCCGTCGAGGTCCTTGCCCAGGCCCGCCTTGCCGTCGCCGCTGGTGAGCAGGATGGGCTCGAGGGCGACCACGGACCCGACCTCGGCTTCGAGGCGGTCAACGACGAGGCGATCCCCGGCGCTGACCCGGTACTGGCGGCCGCCGTGCGAAAGGATGGCGTACATGACTGCTCGTTGGAGATGGATGGTGCGCCGGGCGTGCGCGAGTGCCGCCGGCTGACGCGAAGGGCGAGGATACCACAGCGTCGCCGACGGTCCTGCTCAGCCCGACACGGTCACGGGTGCGACGTCGTGCAGGCTATAGGTGTCGCCGGCGGCGTCGGTGATGTTGGCGTCAACGGCGTAGGTGCCCGGCGGCACCGTGAACGGCGGCCCGGACAGCGGCGGGGCACCGGGGGACGCGGTCGGTCCGCTGGTCGTTGTCGGCGGGGAGCTGAAGCCCGTCGTCGAGGGCACCGTCGCCCTGAAGACGACCACCACGAAGCCGGGGCCGGCGGCGGAGATGGGCGGCAGCGTGAAGCCGTCGTAGAACACCTCCAGCGTGTTGGCGATGGGGTTGACCCCGCCGTGGCGCGACCCGTTGCCGGCAAAGGGAGTGACGCTGCCCGCGAACGTCATGACCGAGGGGAGCGTGACCAGCACGCCGACGTCGGCGGCATTGCCGGTGCCGCTGTTGGTGATGCGCACCTCGTACGTGACGGTGCCCCCGCGCCGGACCGTGGTCGGATTGGCACTGACCAGCGCGCTCAGGCTGGCGGCCGCGGTCACCTGGACGTTGTAGCCGGTGGCGTTGGTCTGGCCGGCGTTGGTGTCGCCGACCGCGAACGCGTTGACCGTCGCGGTGCCGGGCTGGCCGTTCACCTCGGCGGTGAAGGTGATGGCCACGTTGCTGTTCCCGGCCGCACTGGGAGGATCGAGCGTCCACAACCCGAAGATCGGCGCATTGCTGTTGACGGCGGCGTCGAGGGGTTGCGTACGCGTCGCGCCGTTGCTGTCGATCGACGAGGTGGCGTGGTAACGGAAGCCTGCCGGCAGGGCCACGTGGACCGTGATCCCGGTGACGCTCCCAGGGCCCACGTTGACGATGTCCACTGTGAACGTGGCCTGGTCGCCCGGCTTGTAGCTGTCATACGTCCGGGCGTCTTTGGCCGCGTAGTTCGTCGACTGGCCGCTGATGTCGACGTGCAACTGCCCAGTCCCGGACCCGCAGCCGGAAAGGGCCAGGAGGAGGGGGGCGAGGAGCAGCGCCAGCGCCGCGACGGCGGCCGGACCTCGCCTCACGAAACCCCGCTGGCGGCGCCCCGGCTCAGGCGCGCTGCGGGGCGCGGAGCGGGGCGAGCGGCCGGCGAGCCGCTCGTGGGGGCGCCAGTGGAACGTCGGTGGACGCGGGGAGCGGATCAGGGTAGCCGGCCTCGGCAAGGAGGCGGAGCGCGAGCGGCACGTCCATGCCGACCACGGTGTCGATGCGGCCCGTCACACCGTCGACAAGGTCGCCGCCACCACCCTGGATGGCGTAGGCGCCGGCGCGGTCGAGCGGCTCGCCGGAATTCACGTAGGTGTGCACCGCTTCGTCGGTGTAGTCGCGCATCTTCACCGCCGACCGGCCCAGGCCGAGGGCTTCCCGGTCGCTCTGGGCGACGACCACGCAGATCCCGGTGAGAACCGTGTGGCGGCGCCCACGCAACTCCACGAGCATCGCCTGGGCACGCTCCGGGGTGCCCGGCTTGCCGAGCGGGCCGCTGGGCCCGACCACGATCGTGTCCGCCCCGATCACGAAGCTGCCTGCGGGCTGCCCTGCGGCAACCGCGACCGCCTTCTGGCGCGCGACAAGCTGCACAGCGAGGTCGGCGCAGATGCCGGGAGGCAGGGGCCCGTCCTCGGGAGGCTCGACGACGGTGAAGCGGATCCCGGCGCGGGTGAGCAGCTCACGCCGGCGCGCGCTCGATGAGGCGAGGACGATTCGGGCCATCAGCTCCCCATCCGAGTTTGCAGCAAAATCACGCAACTCCTCCCCCTCCCAGCCGGCGGCGCGCCATCGGGTGCGCCACGGCCGTGTTCAATCCTAGCACCGCGCGAGTGACAGCGCGTCACACGCGGCTCGACACCACCGCGAGGGCGACGCCGGCTGCGGCGGCAGCGCCGGCCGCGGCGACCAGCGCGGTCGACGGCGCCCGGCCGCGGAGGCGGCCCAACAGACCCGCCAGGACGACGACGCCCAGCGACGCCAGGGCACACAGGACCGGTGGCGAAGAGCCCAGCGCCGCGGGCACGACCAGCGCCGCGGCGGTGAGAGAGAGGGCGGCTGCCACCACCGACGCTGCCCGGCCGCCCGCCGTCATGGCTGCCGCGGCGACCAGGATGGACGCCGCCAGGCACCTCGCCGCCAGGCCGTCGGCGCCCCCGGCGGCGCTGATGGTGACCACCCCAAGCGTGCTGGCCGCGGCCGCCAGCGCGAGCACGGGGGCGGCGGCCGCCGCAGCGATCAGCGAGGCTGGGCGCGACGCCCCACCCAGGTCCACGGCAACGGCGAGGAGGACCAGGACCACAACGACGTTGGGGGCGACACCAGTTCCCGGGGGCAGGCGGAGGGCGGGGGAGCCGACCATGGGGAGCAGGGCGGTGGCCACGGTCGCGGCGAGCACCGGCAGCAGGCTGGGGGCGGGTATCGCCCTGGATGCGCCGGCGACGGGACGGCGCCCGGCGAGGCTACTGTGGAGCAGCGCCCCCAACGCCAGGAACAGGCCGCCGGGATAGACCGCCACGGCGAGGATGGCGTCGAGAAGGCCGGTGGGGTCCATTCAGGCAACCCCGAGCAGGGCGCGGAGTGCGGCGGCGGGGACCAGGCCCACCGTCACCGCGGCGAGGGCGGGCACCCATGCTGCGAGGCTGACCGCCCGGGCGCGGGTCACGCCGGCGGGCGCCGCCGACGCAGCTGCCACAGTCGCGCGCAGCGCGATCACGAGCATGGCCCCGGCAACCGGCAGCGTCACCACGAGCAGGAGCCCCCCGAACGCGGTGGTCAGGGCGGTGAGCAGCGCGAAGCGCCCCCAGAAGGCCGGGCTGGGCGGGATGCCGCTCAGGGCCGCCCAGGCGAGACGGCGGGGCCGCGCCCCGGCCGACGCCGGCTCCTGGAGCAGGAGGGGACCGACGCAGAGGTGGGTCAGCATCACCAGCAGGCTGCCCAGTCGAGCCCCGGCCTGCGGGGTGGCCAGGCCCATCGCCACCAGGCCGAGGTCGGCGAGAAGGACGCGCGTGTAACGGTCGCCATCCGCAGCCGCGAGGCCGCGAGCCGCGGCCCAGGCGGCGCTGACCGCGCCGGCCGGCAGCAGTATGGCCCCGAACGTGATGCGCCCGTCGGCGGGCAGCACTGAGTCGAGGGGCTGGGCGCTGAGCAGGAGCGCGGGGAGGAGCAGCAGCGACCACGGCGCCATCGCCGCCCCACGGACCAGCCTCCTGCCCCCGGTCACCCAGCCCCCGAGCGGCATCAGCCCGAACCCGGCGGCGATCCCCCCGGCGAGGAGCGCGGCGGCGAGGTGCGCGCGAGGCGGCACCGCGGCGGCGTCGACAGGCAGGAACGGCGACGCGGCCACGAGGGTGGCGGCGCCGAGGGTGCCGACCCGCGCCGCGGCAAGCGTGGCCCGGGCCGGCGCGGCGGCCACGAGGCGCACCCCGAAGAGGGCGGCGCCGGCGACGAAGCATGCCCCCCAGATCAGTGGCGAACCGGTCGCCAGCGCCACCGCGGACAGTGCTCCGCAGGCTGCGGTGAGAAGCACGTCACCGCTGTCGGGCGGCGGCGAGAGCAGCAGACACACCGCGGCGGACAGAGCGCTGAGAAGCACCAGGCCGGCCGCGGGCCGGCCCAGGACGAGCCCGCCTGCCGCCGACGCCGCGATGAGATCGGCGCCTCCGCCCTGTGATACCAGGGCCGCGACGGCGGCGGCGAGCGGCACCAGCGCGGCCAGCCTCCGCCGGTGCGTCCAGGGCAGGAGCATCGCCCCGAGCAGGCCGGCCACCGCCCAGGTGATCGCCACGGGGGCGACGCTCACGATGCGGTCGGCGCCGGTCGCCGCACCGCCCGGTGGCGGCCCCTCAGCCAGCCGGAGGTGATCGCCGCTCCGGGGGCGAGCGCGGCCACCGTGGCCGCTGAAGAGAGCGTGTCCACCCCGGCGCTGAGGAACCAGGCGGCCGCAACGGCGATGCCGAGGGCGGCGACTCCGACGGCGATGTCGAGAACGGTCCGTGCTGTGAGCAGGCGCATGCCCGCGCAGCCGCCGACGACCGCGGCCGGGAACAGCACCCCGCTGATCGTGGAGGCCGATCCCAGGGGGATGTTGAAGCTGACCCATGAGGCCGCCGGGAGGACCAGGACCGCGGTGGCCACGCGGATGCTTCGCGGCCCGAACAACCCCTCCACGCCCGCCACCACCGGGACCACGGCGTCCACGCCCGCGACCCGCGGGAGCCGTCCGGCGACGGCGTGGCTGAGCACCCCGGCAACGCCCGCGGCGACCGCCGCCGCAAGCAGCACGACCGCCCCGTCGGCGCCGTAGGACGCGGCGACGGACGGCGCCAGTCCCAGGGCCGCAGCCAATGATGCCCAGGTCACCGCCCTGCGCCCGTCGACCAGGGTCACCACCACTGCGGCGAGGAACCCCACGGCGGCCAGCAGAGGTTCGTTGGGTTGCATCAGCGGAACAGCAGGACCGCGAGCACGGCGGCGCCCACGAACAGTGGCACCTGGGGCTGCGATTCCAGCCAGGCGTCGAGGCCGTCGACGAACCGGGCGGCGATGCGCACCGCGGGGGCTGTGTGACGCCGCACGGCGAGGAGCCCGCCGATGGGCGGAGCCGACAGGGCGCGCGGCTCCGCAACCCCCTCCGCGATCGGATCCTCGCCGGCGACGACGGTGGCCGCGGCCGCTGCCATGAGCACGACCACCGCCGCCACCGCAACGTAGCCGCCGGCAAAGCCGCCACCAGGCAGGGCCAGGGAGCCGGCGTCCAGGTCGACGCCCGGGGCGCCGCCGGCCAGAGGCGCCGCCGCGAACCGCAATGCCAGACCGGGGACGAGGCCGCCCGCCAGCCCGGCGGCAGCGGCGAGGACGGCCCCAGGAAGCACCGGATGCCAGGTCCGCCGGGGCACGGTGAGAGCCCGCGCCACGCCCACGGCGGCGACAGCCAGCACGCCCGAGAGGACGACCAGCTGAGGGAGGGCGACCACGCCGCGGTGGGCAACCGTGCCCAACCCGACGGCGGCGACAGCGAAGGCGAGCCCGCCGGGCAGCGCGGCGACGGCGGTGGAGGCGGCGGTCCACCCCGATGGGCGGCGTCCCCACGAGGAGGACCCGAGAAGGGCAAGCTCGATTGCCAAGAAGAGGCCGGCCAGGACCGCCCCACCGGTCGCCAGGGGGCCGCCGAAGAGGCTGACCAGCACGCCGCTGAACATGGCGATGCCGGCGCGGCCCGCGGCAGCGAGGCTGAGGGCGCGGCGCACGCTCAAAGCGGCGATGAGCGCCATGGCGCCACCGGTGACCGCCAGGGCGACGGAAGCGTTGCCGGGCAGCTGGCCGCCGGCGCTCTCCTGGAGGCGGAGCAACACCAGGTACCCCGAGGGCAGCGCCCCCACCGCCGCCCAGTCGCGTGCGGGTGACCCGGCGCCCTGGCCGAGCAGCCCCGGGGCGAGCATCAGGGCGGCCCCGCCCAGTGCCCAGGGGATGGCCAGCGCCCCACCGATCGCCCCCGGCGACACGAGCGCGAGGTCGCTGCTGCCGGCGGCCGAGACCAGCTGCGCCGACGCCGCCACCAGCGCGAGCCCCGCGGCGCCGAGCAGGCAGGCGAGGATTGCCGCCGACCGGGAACCGGGTCCACGCTGCCCCCGCATGAGCAGGGTGCCGGCGGCGACCACCTCCACCCCGCCCGCGACCAGCACGAGGTTGCCGGCCGCGGCGACCGCGACGGTGCCGCTGAGGCAGAGCAGCAACCCGGCGAGGCGCTCGCCGTTGCCACGCTGCCGGGGAACCGCGAGGAGAGCGGCGACGCAGGCGATGAAGATGACCGCAACCGAGGCGGTGTCGGCGCGAGCGGTGAGGTCGACGCCGGGGATGGCGTTGCCGAGGCTGCGCTCCACGACGCCGCCGCTGGACACCCCCGAGACGATCGTCGCGGTCAGGGCGGCGCACGTGACGATCGACCCCGCGGCGACGGCGACACTGAGGCGGCTTCTGCTGCGCATCTCGTGCGCGGTCAGAGCTCCGAACAGCGGCACGGCCACAGCCAGGACGAGGCGCAGCCCCGCGCTCACCACGGCATGCGCTCAGCCGGCGCGTGTGGCGCGCCCCAGCGGTGCGTGACCGACGTCCTCCGCACAGTAGGGGCACACCGCCCAGCCCAGGCGCAGAACACGATCGCAGCTGTGGCAACGCCGCGCGAACTGGGTGCGGCAGTGGGGGCAGACGATGAACTCCGCCTCGATCTCCTTGCCGCAGGACGGGCAGGGGCGCACGGGGATGGCGTCGCGGTCGACGTCGAGGAGGCTCTGCTCCTCGAGCGCAAAGGCGCGTTCCTCGTCGAGGGTGCGCGGCGGGCGCACCACGAGGTAGACGAGCGCGCCGAGGAAGGGGGGCACGAAGCCGAGGAGGAGCGCGAAGGCCTGGAACAGGAGTGACGAGGAGCGACGCCGGGCGTCGCGCTGGACATGGAACGCGGTGGCCACCCAGAGGACGACAACGAAGCCGCCCACGGCGGCGATGCCCAGCTGGAGCGGCGACACGGCCAGGCCGAGAATGGCGCTCACGGATGTGCCTCCCCCGCGCTGAGCGCATCCCTCTCTCGCGTCGCCTCATCGAGGCGGCGGCGGGCGTCGGCGACGACGTCGGCACGAGCGCGGGCAACGAACGCCTCGTTGGCGAGCTGGGTCCCGAGGTGCGCGATAGCGGCCTCGAGCTCGAGCAGCCGGCGCCTGGCTCGGGCCTGCTCGCGTTCGCCTCCGTCGATGAGGTAGCGCGCCTCGAGGTCGCCGGCGACCACGGTCACGCCACCGTCCAGGTCACCGTCCAGGATGTCCACCGGAACCAGGGCCGTCAGCAGTCTCACTCTGTCCTCCCGAGCCACCGCGGGGTCGCCGCCGCTCAACTGAATGCGGTGGCGCTGGTTGCGCGGCACGCCATTTTCGTCGCGGAGCGCCCGCACCCGCTGAACCAACTGCAACAGCTCGTCCACGGCCGCGCGCTGCGCCCCGGCAAGGTCGTCACTCCACGTCGCAGCCGCCTCCGGCCAGTCGCGGCGCTGCAGGGTTGGTGCGGGATCGGGGAGGCGCTGGGCGCACTCCTCGGTGATGAACGGCATGAAGGGATGGAGCAGGCGTAGCAGTGTGTCCAGCGTGCTGATCGCCGTGTGCGCCGCGGCGGCCCGCGACTCGGCGGGCGCGTCGTTGTGCAGGCGGCCCTTGATCATCTCGACATAGACGTCGCAGAAGGAATGCCAGGTGACCTCATACAGACGCTCCAAGGCCTCGTGGAAGCGGTAGGCGCGCAGCGACTCGTCCACCGCCGCGACAGTTTCAGCCACCTGTGACAACATCCAACGGTCCTCAGGGCGGAGGTCGTCGAACGGGGGCGGCGACGCGGGCGCTGCCATGTGCCCGCTGCCGTCGTCGAGACGCGTGACCAGGAAGCGCGTGGCGTTCCAGATCTTGTTGGCGAAGCGCTGGTAGCTCTCGATGCGCTCCCTGTTGAAGCGTACGTCCTGGCCGCCGGTTCCCACCGCCGCCGCCCAGGCGCGCACCGCGTCGGCGCCGTGCTCGTCGATCATCTCCAGGGGGTCGACGCCGTTGCCCTTGGACTTGCTCATCCTGGTGCCGTCGGCCGCCTGCACGGTGCTGGTGATGACCACGTCGTGGAAGGGGGTGCGCCCTGTGAAGCGCAGGCCCGTGAAGATCATCCGCGCCACCCAGAGGAAGATGATGTCGCGGGCGGTGACGCAGACGTCGGTGGGGTAGAACCGTTCCAGGTCCTCGGTGTTCTCCGGCCAGCCGAAGATCGCGTAGGGCCACAGCGCGCTGCTGAACCAGGTGTCGAGCACGTCGGGGTCGTTGGTCAGGGTCATGTCGGAGCAGACCGGACACGACGTCGGCGGCTCGATCCACGCAAAGACGTGGCCGTTGGCGCATGTGGACACCGGGATGGCATGCCCCAGCCAGATCTGCCGGCTGATGCACCAGTCGCGGATGTTGTGCATCCAGTCGAGGTAGACGTCGGTGTAGCGAGGCGGGTGGAACCTCGTCTCGCCGGACCTGACGGCGGCGATCGCCGGCTTGCTCAGCTCCTCCATGCGCACCCACCACTGGGCGCTGATCAGCGGTTCGAGGACGTCGCCGGAGCGGTCGCAGTGGCCCACGTCGTGCACGTACGGCTCCTCCTTGACCACCGCCCCGGCGGCGCGCAGCGCCTCGGTGACCGCGACGCGCGCTGCGTCGACGCTGAGCCCGTGGAACTGGGGAAGGTCGGGCACGTCCATGGTGCCGTCAGTGGCGATCACGGTGATCATGGGCAGCCCGTGGCGCTGGCCGATGTCGTAGTCGGTGGGGTCGTGCGCGGGCGTGACCTTGAGTGCCCCGGTGCCGAACTCGGGCCTGACCGCGGCATCCTCGATGATCGGCACGACGCGGCCTGTCAGCGGCAGGGTCACTGTGCGCCCCAGCAGCGCTGCGTAGCGCTGGTCCCCGGGAGAGACGGCCACCGCGCTGTCTCCCAGCATGGTCTCGGGGCGCACCGTGGCGACCACGATGTCGTCGCCGCCGTCCACCGGGTAGCGAATGTGCACCAGCGTGTCGGTGTGCTCGCGCCAGTCGATCTCCTCGTCGCTGATCGCCGAGAGGCAGCGCGGGCACCAGTTGACGATGCGAGGGCCGCGGTAGATCAGCTGCGCATCGAAGAGGTCCTTGAACACCGTGCGGATGGCGCGCACGTAGCGCTCGTCGAGGGTGAAACGGAGGCGGGTCCAGTCGCACGTGAAGCCGAGGCGGCGCATCTGCTGGAAGATCCGGCCGCCGTATTCCTCGTACCAGGCGTCGACGCGTTGCTGGAAGTGGGCTCTGCCCAGCGCCTCTTTGGTCGTCCCTTCGGCTGCCAGCTGCCGTTCGATGACGTTCTGCGTGGCGATGGCGGCGTGGTCGGTTCCGGGGCACCACTCCACCTCGTATCCCCGCATGCGGTGGTAGCGGGCGAGGGTGTCCTGGATGGAGAAGCCCATGGCATGGCCGAGGTGGAGGACGTCGGTGATGTTGGGCGGCGGCAGCGCGATGGTGAAGGTGGGGCGTGACGACGACGGGTCGGCCACGCCGATCCCGAGTTCGCTCCAGCGAGCCCGCCAGGCGGGCTCGACGGTGCGCGGGTCGAAGGCCTTGTCCATCGCTGGCCGAGTATAGGGAGGCTCCCCCGAGCCACCCGCCCGGCGCGGAGACACCGCAACGGGCTGCGGCCCCGTCAGGTGGGTGACGCCGATGGCGCCTCAGGTGTCTTCGGCGCACCCGGGTTGCCGCTCAGCCTGCTGCTGGCGTCGACGTCGATGTCGGCCTTCCAGCTGCCGCCGACCCTGAGAGCGACGTAGGTGTTGGGCAGCCCGGACACGCTGTTGACGTCGCTGCAGGTCGCCGAGGGGTCGGCGCGGGCCGCGCCGCCGCACCACACGACGGGGCCGTTGAGGGTGACGTCCGCGTGGGTCGTGTCGACCGCCGTCACGACCGTGACGCGCAGGCCGGAGACCTCCCAGAAGAGGCTGTCCCCGTTGCCGAAGCCGCCGTACACGCTGATCAGGTCGGCGAGGTCGGTGCTGTCGGTCGAGGTCGCCAGCCACCGGCTGACGCCGCGGCTGTCGGTGGCGCTAGCAGCGGCCAGGAATCCGGCCATCGCTCCGCCCGCGGACGCGGTCGACGCTGTCACCGCGCCGGCGGCTCGTGAGGGGGACGGCGACGGCACCGCGGAGCCGCATCCCGCCACGGCGATGGCGGCGAGGGTCGCGACCGCGGCGGTGCGTCGCCGAAGGCGCATGCCGGTTCCCTCCTCCACGCGGTCGACGTCGCGCGATTATGTGCACCCGTCGGCGCCGGGTGCGGCAGCCGCGTCAGCGCGCCGGCAGCGACCGTGCCGGCGTCGCGGCGGTCAGCCACTCCGGCCTCAGCGGGGACCCGGTGTAGGCGAGGCGCAGCGCTGTCGACCCCAGTCGCGCGGCTGCTCGCTCGCTGGTCACCGGGGGGAACTGGAGAAGAGCCGGCTGGAGGGCGGCATCATCCTCGACGCTGCTGAAATAGGCGCCCCCCCGGCAGTCGCGGAGGAACACCACCAGCCCCGCCAGCGGCGCCTCCCCGGGCGCAGCGGGGGCCGACGAACGCAGCGGCACCACCACGGCGTCGGGCGCTCCCGGCTGGGCGGCTGCCACGACGACGGCGTCCTGGGGCGTGGCGCCGATGAGGTCGGTGTGCAGGGCCCCCGCGGCGCGGGTGGCGGCGTCGTCGAGGGTGGCAACGTCGGTGACGTCGTAGGACTGGTCGAAGTCGCCGAGGGCACGGAGGACCGGGGCGAGGGAAGGCCGCGGCGCCGCCACCGCGCAACTGGCGGTGCGCGATGAGAGGAGCAACACCACCGATCCCGCCAGGAGAAGCGCCACGATCACGGCGAGCGCACCCAGCCGGCCCCGCAGGGTCATGGACGGGCTACGCGGACTGTTCGGCGGCGGCGGCGGCGGCGCCTCGCTTGGTCGGTTCCTCTGTGAGCAGGAGCGGCTCGACGCCGTCGGTGATGGACTGCTCAGTGATCACGCAACGCTTGATGTCGGGACGGCTGGGCACCTCGAACATGCTGTTGAGGAGCACGTCCTCGATGATCGACTTGAGACCGCGCGCCCCGGTGCCGCGTGCCAGCGCCTTCTGGGCGATCGCCTTGAGCGCGCCCTCGTGGAAGACCAGCTGCACGTCGTCGAGCGCGAAGAACTTCTCGTACTGCTTGACGAACGCGTTCTTGGGCTCGGTGAGGATGCGGATGATGTCCTCCTCGTCGAGGTAGTCGAGCGAGACATTGATGGGCAGACGGCCGATGAACTCGGGGATGAGCCCGTACTTGAGGAGGTCCTGGGCCTGCAGCTCGCGGAGGATCCGCGTGGTCACCTTGTTGCGGCTGCCCTGGGGCTTGCTGTTGAAGCCGATGGTGCGGTTGCCGACACGCTGCTCAATGATCCGCTCGAGGCCGTCGAAGGCGCCGCCGCAGATGAACAGGATGTTGGTGGTGTTGATCTGGATGAAGTCCTGGTGGGGATGCTTGCGCCCCCCCTGCGGCGGCACGTTGGCGACGGTTCCCTCGAGGATCTTCAGGAGCGCCTGCTGCACCCCCTCGCCGCTGACGTCGCGCGTGATGCTGGGGTTGTCCGACTTGCGCGCGATCTTGTCGATCTCGTCGATGTAGATGATCCCGCGCTCGGCGCGGGAGATGTCGAAGTCGGCGGCCTGGATGAGTCGCAGCAGGATGTTCTCCACGTCCTCGCCGACGTAGCCCGCCTCGGTCAGGGAGGTGGCATCGGCGATGGAGAACGGCACGTCGATGATCTTGGCGAGCGTCTGGGCCAGCAGCGTCTTGCCGCAGCCGGTGGGTCCGACGAGCAGCACGTTGGACTTCTGTAGCTCAACCTCGCCGTTCGCCTTGGTGTGGGCGATGCGCTTGTAGTGGTTGAACACCGCCACCGAGAGCACCTTCTTGGCGTGCTCCTGGCCGACCACGTACTGGTCGAGCGAGGCGGCGATGACCTGGGGGTTGGGAATCATCCCCCCCTTGCCGCGCTTCTGCGTGGTGGAGCGATTGTCCTCCTCGAGGACCTCCTGGCAGAGGTCGATGCACTGGTCGCAGATGTACACGCCCGGGCCGGCCACCAGCTTGCGCACCTGCTCCTGGCCCTTGCCGCAGAAGGAGCAGCGAGTGTGTCGCCGCCTGTCGTCCCTCTCAGTCATCGCCGGTCACCGTACCACGGCCCTGTCGCGGTCGCGCCTGCTCTCATGCAACGAACCGATCGACATACGTCCGGGTCAGCGCGTCGCCGAACCGCCCCCCGCCTGGGGGCCGTCATCAGCCACGCGAGGGGCCCCGCCGTTGCTCTCCACCTTGGCCGCCGGGTCACCGGACCGAGGCCTGCCCTGGATGATCTCGTCGATCAGGCCATATGCCTTGGCCTCGTCGGCGCTCATGAAGAAGTCGCGGTCGGAGTCGCGGTTGATGACCTCAATGGGCTTGCCCGTGTGGTGGGCAAGGATTTCGTCGATTCGGCGGCGCACGCGCAGGATCTCCTGGGCGTGGATCTGGATGTCAGCCGCCTGGCCGCTGAAGCCGCCGGAGGGCTGGTGGATGAGCACGCGCGTGTTGGGGAGCGAGAAGCGCATTCCCGTCTCTCCGCCGGCGAGGATCACCGCGGCCATCGATGCCGCGATGCCCATGCAGATGGTGCCGACACGCGGCTCGACGTAGCACATCGTGTCGTAGATCGCCAGGCCCGAGTACACCGAACCGCCGGGGCTGTTGATGTAGATCATGATGTCCTTCTCGGGATCCTCGCCGGCGAGAAAGAGCAGTTGCGCCATGACAACGTTGGCGACCTGGTCATCGATCGGCGTACCGATGAAGATGATGCGGTCCTTGAGGAGTCGCGAGTAGATGTCGAACGCGCGCTCGCCGCGGTTGGTTGTCTCGACGACCATCGGGATCAGGTTCTGCGGTGTCGATGTCATTTCGCGTGTCATGGTCGGGTCATTATAGGGACGACCCGATGATCCATCGGCCTCTGCGCAGTCAGCAAGTGGGGGCGCCGGCGAGGCGGACGAGCGCGACTCGCGCCCTGCGGGCGGTGAGGCGGTCAGGGCTGGTCGCGGCGAGGCGCAACAGGCTGCGCGCGCGCACCTCGTGGGCTCGCGCCAGGGCGTCGGTGCGCTGCGAGCGGCGCGCCTCGGCGCCCGCCATGCGGTGGTAGAGGCCCTGCAGCAGCCAGGCCTGGAAACGGCGCGGGTCGGTGGGAGCGGTGAGCCTGCGGAGCACCGCCGCAGCCGCCGCGGCACCGGCCACGGGTGGGCCATCGGCATGGATCTGTGCTGCGAGAAGGGCGGCGGCGCGCAGGTCCTGGGCGGCAGTGCTGGGCAGATCCTCGAGAGGCGTCACGAGCACGGCAGGAAGGTCGTCGTCGGACCTGACGAGAGTGCAACCACCGTCGGGCCGGCGGGTGGGACGGGAACGCAGGGGAGAATTCCACCACACGGCTGCCGCAGCGTACACGGGGATCCCCGCTTTGAGGGGATCTCCGAGCTCAGCCGTCGCCGCGGACGATCTCGATGAGCCGGTCGCCGGCGGCGTGCCGGGCGAGGTCGACGTGGGTGCCGCGATGCAGCGAGCGGCGCTGCTGAGCGGTGAGCTTGCGTCCCTGGGCGAGGCGCTGCTCCTCGCGAACGACTGCCGCCTCGTCGATCTCGATGCCCTCGGCCTCGACGAGCGCGTCGAGGGCCAGTTCGAGCCTGAGGCGCTGAACGGCCGCCTCGCGGCGCTCCCCGCGCAGTTTCTCGAGACTCGAGCCCGAGTACTCGAGGTAGCGGTCCAACGGCATCCCCATCGCCTCCAGGCGCACCTGCAACTCGCCGACCTGGCGGTCGATCTCGCGTTCCACCATGGAGCCCGGCAGGTCGATGGCCACGTGGTCGCGGAGCGCTTCGAGTGCCGCCCCCTCCAGCGCCTCGCGGTCCCGCTCCGCGCTGATCTCCTCGAGGCGGGCGCGGTAGTGGGCGCGCAGCTCGTCGAGCGTGGTGCCGTGCTCGTCGAGGGCGGCCAGGTTGTCGTCCAGCGGCGGAAGGATGCGCTCGCGCACAGCGCTGACACTGACGTCGACATCGACTGTCGCGTTCCTCATCTCCTCCTGGCTGAAGTCCTCCGGGAGGATCAGCTGGAAGGACCGCTCCGTGCCCGCGGTCAGCCCGATGAGCGCGTCGGCGAGGCCAGGGAGCAGTCGCTCGCGGTCGAGGTCGAGGTCGCGGTCCTTCTCATCGTCGCCGCTGACCACCTCCTCACCGCGGCGCATCACCAGCGAGCAGCGCAGCACGTCACCGGCCTGGGCGGGACGGTCGACGTCGACCAGCTCGCCGTGACGGCGGCGCAGTTCCTCGACCATCTCCTCCACCTGCTCGTCGGTCACCTCCGTGGAGGGGACATCGACGCGCAGACCGTGATAATCGCCGAGGACGACGTCCGGCCGCACCGTCACGGTGGCGGTGAAGACCACAGGGTTGCCGCGATCCACGGGCTCCAAGTCGAGCTGAGGATCCTCGACGGGGGTGACCCCGGTCTGCTCGAGGGCGCGCGAGTAGAGGGCGGGGATGAGGGCGTCGATCGCCTCCTGGCGCACCGTCTCCCAGCCCACGGCGCGCTCCACCATCGCCACGGGAGCCTTGCCGGGACGGAAGCCGGGGAGGCGGACGCGCCCCGCCAGGCGGCGCACTGCCGCCGTGACCGCGGCCTCCAGTTCGGAGGCGGGCGCCTCGACGCGCATCTGAACGCGCGACTCCGGCTGCCGCTCCACGGCGACAGAGATGTCTGAGGTGTCGGTGGTCGGGGTGACTGTGCTCACGGTGGGCTCCCAGGGGTGACTGCGGCGATGGTGCGCGGACCGAGAGTCGAACTCGGACGGGTTGCCCCACGGGATCCTAAGTCCCGCGCGTCTACCGGTTCCGCCATCCGCGCAGGCTGCCTTCCTCCGGTGGCCTGCCAGTTTACAGGGACGTCGCGACCGAGCACGGGCGGCGGCGAGCCCGCGCGGGATCGCGGGCCTTGCGAGCGGAGCGCACGACGCCTAGGCTAGGAGGTGACCGGGTCGGCCGCCGGGGCCGGCTGTTTGCGCAGCGGCACACCACGGAGGTATCTGCATGGAGCCAAGTCAGATCGCCGCGACGATCGAGAGCCCGCACGAGATCGTCGCCCACATCGACCAGAAGGCTGTCCGTCTCTCCGCCCTCCTCCGCGACATCGACAACCACCCGATCGCGCTCAATTCCGAACTCCGTGAACGCCTCGACGAGGTTCTCGAGATGCTCGCCTGCCGGGTCACCGCCACCCGTGCCCTGCTCCGTCAGGCCGGCATCACCGGGCTCAGCGCAACCCTCGCCTAGCCTCCGCGGCGGCGGCTCGCCGGCTGACGCGCCGCCGCCGCGTCGATGCGATCAGGTCAGTGCCACCACCACGCCGTCGGGGAGCACGGCCACCCCGTGCGGCGACAGCGCCACGTCACCGTTGCTCAGCGCCACGGCCGACGCCGGCACGGGAAGATCCGCGGCGTGGTCTCCCCAGTTGCAGGCGACGATCACGCCGGGGCGGCGCATCACCAGCCAGCGTCCCGCTTCGCTGAACTCGATCTGCAGCGCGCTTCTGTCGCCGTCGCGCAGCGACGGTGTGCGCGAGCGCAGGGCGATGAGGTCGGTGTGCCAGCGCAGCACGGTGGCGTGCGGTTCCTCGTCGCGCTCCGCCCAGCGCAGCTTCGACCGCTCGAAGGTGGCCGGGTCCTGTGGGTCGGGGATCAGCGACGGGTCCCAGCCGAACGAGGCGAACTCGCTACGGCGGCCCTCCGAGACCAGCCGCGCCAGCTCGGGGTCCTGATGGTCTGTGAAGTACTGGAACGGAGTCGACGCCGCCCACTCCTCCCCTGCGAAGAGCATGGGGACGAAGGGCCCGAGCAGGACCAGGGCAGCGGCGATCTGCAGTCTCCCGGTCGACATCAGCGCGGCGCTGCGCTCGCCCCGGGCGCGATTGCCGGCCTGGTCGTGCGTCTGCATGTAGCCCAAGAAACGCGTGCTTGCGAGGTCGCCGACCGGCCGTCCATGGCGACGTCGGCGGAAGGCTGAGTACCCACCGGGGTTGAAGAACACGTCGCGCAGGGTCCGCGCGACGGCCTCGACGGACCCGAAATCGGCGTAGTAGCCGCTGGTCTCCCCGGCCAGGCTGGCGTGCAACGCGTGGTGGAAGTCGTCGCTCCACTGGGCATCGCAACCGAGGCCTCCCTGGGCCGCGTCGGTGACCACGCGAGGATCGCCGAGGTCGCTCTCGGCGATGACCCAGAGGGGCCGGCCGAGGCGGCGAGACAGACCATGGACCGCCTCGGTGATCTCCTCGAGAAGGTGCACGGCCGAGGTGTCGACGATGGCGTGCACGGCGTCGAGGCGCAGTCCGTCGCAGTGGTAGTCGCGCAGCCACATGAGCGCGTTGTCGACGACGAAGCGGCGCACCTCGTCGCTGTCGGCGCCGTCGTAGTTGATGGCCTCGCCCCACGGCGTGCGGTGGCGGTCGGTGAAGTAGGGTCCAAAGTCCGGCAGATGATTGCCGTCCGGGCCGAGGTGGTTGTAGACGACGTCCATGACGACGGCCAAGCCGGCGCCGTGACAGGCGTCGACGAAGCGGCTGAGCCCGGTGGGGCCACCGTAGGCGTCGTGAACCGCGTGGAGATGGACGCCGTCGTAGCCCCATCCCCGCGCGCCCGGGAACTCTGCCACCGGCATCACCTCGACCGCCCCGACACCGAGGTCCACAAGCGCGCCGATGTGCTCGATGGCGCCGTCGAAGGTGCCGGCATCGCTGAAGGTGCCGATGTGCAGCTCGTACACGACGCAGTCGCCAAGCGACCGTCCGCGCCATGACGCGTCCGTCCAGACGAAGGCGTCGCGGTCCACCGCGCGCGACGCGCCGTGCACGCCGTGCGGCTGCCACGACGAGCGCGGGTCGGGGCGCGGCGAGCCCCCGTCAAGGATGAACGAATAGTCGTCACCGGGCGCGAGGTGGCCGTCGACAAGCTCGAACCATCCGTCCGCCACCGCCTCGAGGGGTAGGCGCTGACCGCGTGTCACCAGCTCGACATGCGTTGCCCGGGGCGCCCAGACCCGGCAGGGGTTCACGGTGACCACACCCTCATACTTCGATGATTCAACGTCTGCAGAGACTCACGTGATTGTGAGCGGATGACACTCGACGACCGTTCCGCGCCGCCGCAGCGACGTGCAACCTACCGGGTGCAGCTGCGCCCCGACTTCAATTTCGCAGCGGTCGCTGAGCAGGCGGGGTACCTTGCCGACCTCGGGATCAGCCACGTGTACTGCTCGCCGTACACGCAGGCGGCGGCGGCGAGCACCCACGGTTACGACGTCGTCGATCCCACACAACTCAGCGACGACCTCGGCGGCGCGGAGGGATATGGTGTGATGTGCGACGCCTTGCGCGCGCACGGCCTGAGCCAGGTGCTCGACATCGTCCCCAACCACATGTCGGTCGCCGACCGCCGCAACGTGTGGTGGTGGGACGTGCTCGCCGACGGGCCGGCGTCGCCGTACGCGGCGTTCTTCGACATCGACTGGGAGGCGGACGAGCCGGGGCAGCGCCACCGCATTCTGCTGCCGGTGCTCGAAGACCAGGTGGGGCGCGTCCTCGAGGATGGCCTGATCAAGCTGGTCCGCGAGGATGGCACGATCCTCATCGCATTCGCGGACAGCCGGTATCCGCTGTCAGTGGAGACGATCGCAGCGCTGCTCGCGGCCAGCCACCACCCGGTGGCGGTGGCGCTGGGCACGCGCGTCGCCGCGCTGCCGGCGGGGACTGACGCTGCCACGAGGCGGACACGCGCGACCGATCGCGCCGCTCTGACCAGGGCTACCGCCGCCCTTCTCGAGGGCGAGGCAGGACCGGCCGTTGACACCGTCCTCAACGGGATCAACAGCGATGTCGCCGCGCTGGACCGCATCCTCAACGACCAGCACCATCGCCTCGCGCGCTGGCGGACCGCGGTCGAGAAGGTCAACTACCGCCGCTTCTTCGACATCAACACGCTGGTGGCGCTGCGCATCGAGGATGAGGAAGTCTTCGCGACGGCCACGGCGCTGGTGTCCTACCTGGTGCGCCGCGGCGACGTCGACGGCCTGCGCGTCGACCACATCGACGGTCTGCGGCGACCGCTGCAGTACGCGCAGCGGCTGCGCGACGCCACCACGCCGGAGACCTGGCTGCTCGGCGAGAAGATCCTGCGGCGCGACGAGGAGCCGCCACCCTGGGCGCTCGACGGCAGCAGCGGCTATGACTTCCTCGCCGATGTCAACGGCCTCTTCGTCGACCCGTCCGGCCGCACCGGCCTGGAGGCCCTCCACGAGGAGGTCACCGGCCAGACGTCGGACTTCGCCCTGACCGCGCTGGAGAGCAAGCGCGAGGTGTTGCGCTCGGTGCTGGTCAGCGACGTCGAGCGCATCACCGGCTTGCTCGCCAATGTGTGTGAGGCATACCCGGCGCAGCGCGACCACACCCGCACGGAGATGCGCGACGCCATCGTCGAACTGGTCGCCGCAACCCCTGTGTACCGCACCTACGTCGACCCCCGCGATCCGCCGCCGTCGCCGACCGACGTCGCCATCGTCCGCGAGGCGGTCGCCGAGGCCAAGGGCAACGCTCCCGAGGTCGACCCGCGCCTTCTCGACTTCATCTGCGACCTGTTCGTGCTCGGCGAGCCGGAGGATGTGGCCACCGCGGACGAGGACACCCATCTCGCCGAGAGCGACCTGGTGATGCGCCTGCAGCAACTCTGCGCAACGGCGATGGCCAAGGGCGTTGAGGACACGGCCGACTACCGCCACCTGGTCCTGGTCTCGTGCAATGAGGTCGGCGACTCGCCGGCGCACCTCGGCACCGACGTCCCTAGCTTCCACGCGCGCAACGCGCGCGTCCAGGAACGCCGGCCGCTGACGCTGCTGGCGACGTCGACGCACGACACCAAGCGCAGCGAGGACGTGCGCTGCCGCATCGACCTGCTCAGCGAGATGCCCGAGGAGTGGGCTTCGGCGGTGCGGCGCTGGCGCGCCATGAACGATCGCCACCGCCGCGACGGCATGCCCGACGCATCCATGGAGTACCTGCTCTACCAGACGCTGGTCGGTGCGTTCCCTCTCTCCACGGAGCGCGCTGTCGCCTACATGGACAAGGCCGCGCACGAGGCCAAGCGCCAGACCAGCTGGTTGCAACTGGACGAGGCCTATGACACAGCGCTCGCGGCGTTTGTCACGGGGATCCTCGACGACCCGGGCTTTGTCGCCGACCTCGAGGGCTTCGTGTCCGCGCTGGAGCACTGGGGCCGTGTCAACTCGCTGGGCATGGCGCTGCTCAAACTGACCTGTCCCGGGGTTCCCGACGTCTACCAGGGCTGTGAGCTGTGGGACCTCAGCCTCGTCGACCCCGACAACCGTCGCCCGGTCGACTACGCCCTCCGTCGGTCGATGCTGGCTGCCGGCGCCGCCCAGACGGCGGCCGACGCATGGGCGGCCGACCCCGCCGGCGGCGCCGCCAAGCTGCTCCTCACTCGCGACGCCCTGGCCGTGCGCCGGCGCCGCCCGGAGGCGTTCGGCGAGTTCGGAACATACGTGCCGGTGCGCGCCGAGGGCGCGTTTGCCGATGATGTCGTCGCCTTCACCCGGGGAGAACCCGCGGCGGTGATCGCGATCGCACAACGCCGCGCCCTCTCGCGGAGCGGCCAGTGGAGAGACACCATCATCGCGTTGCCCGACGGCGGCTGGCACAACCTCTGCGACGGCTCCCGGGTGGGCGGCGGCCGGGCAGGGCTCGAGGGCCTGCTCGGCCGATTCCCGGTGGCGCTGCTCGAAAGGGACGCATGACCGACGGCAACATCGCGGCGTGGCCCGGTCGCTCCTACCCGCTCGGCGCCACCATCCGCGACGACGGCACCAACTTCGCCCTCTTCGCCTCCGATGCCGATGCGGTCGAGCTGATCCTCCTCGACGAGGCGGGCGGGATGCTGGCCGCATACGACCTCGTGGAGCAGACCGACCTGGTCTGGCACGGGCTCATCCCCCACGTCGGCCCGGGCACGCGCTACGGCTACCGCGTCCACGGCGCCTATGACGCCAACCGCGGACTGCGCCACAACCCCAACAAGCTGCTGCTCGATCCCTACGCACGTGCCATCACCGGCTCGGTCCGCTGGGGCCCGGAAGTGTTCGGCTATGGGTGGGGCAGAGGCGACGGCCAGATCAGCAGGTTGGACTCCGCAGGGCACATGCCGCACAGCGTCGTCGTCGACGACAGCTTCGACTGGACCGGTGAGCACCGCCCGGACGTCCCCTGGAGCGACACCGTCATCTACGAGACCCATGTGCGGGGCTTCACGATGCGCCATCCCGGCATCCCGGAAGAGCTGCGCGGCACCTACGCCGGGCTCGCACACCCGGCGGCGATCGAACACCTCACCACCCTGGGCATCACCTCGGTCGAGCTGATGCCCGTGCACCAGTTCGTCGACCCTCAGCACCTCGTCGACCACGGCCTGCGCAACTTCTGGGGTTACGACAGCGTCGGCTACTTCGCGCCTGAGGCCCGCTACTCCAGCGCCGGCGACAAGGGTGAGCAGGTCGTCGAGTTCAAGGCGATGATCAAGGCGTTGCACGCCGCCGGTCTCGAGGTGATCCTCGATGTCGTCTACAACCACACGGCTGAGGGGAGCGAGATGGGACCGACGCTCTGCTTCCGCGGCGTCGACAACCGCTCCTACTACCGCCTCGTCGAGGAGAAGCCGCGCTTCTACTACGACGTCACCGGCTGCGGCAACAGCCTCAACGCCGGCTCACCGTCGACGCTGCAGATGATCATGGACTCGCTGCGCTATTGGGTCAGCGAGATGCATGTCGACGGCTTCAGGTTCGACCTCGCCTCGGCGCTGGCCAGACAGTTCTACGACGTCGACCGGCTCTCGGCCTTCTTCGACATCATCCACCAGGATCCTACGCTTGCCCACGTCAAGCTCATCGCCGAGCCCTGGGACGTCGGCGAGGGTGGCTACCAGGTGGGCAACTTCCCGGTGCGCTGGGCGGAGTGGAACGGCAAGTACCGTGACTGCGTACGCGACTACTGGCGTGGCCAGGTTGCCGGTGTCGGCGAGCTGGCCGCCCGGCTGACGGGGAGCAGTGACCTGTACCAGGGCGATGGCCGCTCTCCCTTCAGCAGCATCAATTTCGTCACCGCGCACGACGGTTTCACGCTGCGCGACCTGGTCTCCTACAACGACAAGCACAACCAGGCCAATGGCGAGGAAAACCACGATGGCGCCGACGACAACCGCTCGTGGAACTGCGGCGTGGAGGGCGAGACGGACGATCCCGCGGTGCAGGCGCTGCGCCAGCGACAGCAGCGCAATCTCCTGGCGACCCTGATCCTGTCGGTGGGGTGTCCGATGATCGTCGCGGGTGATGAGATGGGTCGCACCCAGAGCGGCAACAACAATGTCTACTGCCAGGACAACGAGACCTCCTGGCTGGACTGGGCGAACACCGACCGGGAGTTGCTCGACTACACGAGACACCTGATCGCGCTGCGCGCCGAGCAGCCGGTGTTGCGCCGCCAGCGCTTCTTCGCCGGCCAGGTGGGAAGAGGCCAGCGCCGCAAGGACGTTGTGTGGCTCGACGACCACGGTGTTGAGATGACTGAGGCTGAGTGGGACGATGAGTCGCGTCGCTCGCTCGGCATGCTGCTCAACGGCGACGAGATCCCCGACCACACAGCCGACGGCCACCGGATTCGCGGCGACACGCTCCTGCTCATCGTCCACTCCCACCACAAGGACAAGCTGTGGACGCTGCCGAGCGGCTGGGGCGACCACTGGGAGGTGCTGCTCAACACCGCGCAGGGCACCCCGCCTGCGCGCGCCCGTGTCATCGAGGCAGCCAAGCCCCTGCGCGTGTCCTCGCGCTCGCTGCTGGTGTTGCGCCGCGTCTGAGAGACCGGTCGTGGCCGCCTGCGGCGGTCAGAAATCGACGAACTGCCAGCTCTCGTCGTCGCTTGCTGGGTACCGCTGGCCACAGCCGGAGCACTTTCGCAGCGGCCGATTCCGACCTCGCGGGTCGTCGTGAACGGGAATGGCGTAGGTCAGGGGCAGCAGTGTCCGGCCGCACGTTGCGCAGGCGTCGTTCTCGGCCCAGGACATGTCCTGTCGCTCCTCCATCGGGTCGGATGATCGCCGCGAGGGTCCGACCCGTCTGTACGGTAGCGAACCGTCCAAAGGGCACCGAAATCCAGCTGGCCGTCAGCGTTGGTGGCCGGTCTTGATCGTCCTGCCGTACGGCCGGCCGACGTCGGTCGTGAGCCCCGCGGACCGCCAGAGGATGTAGCGCTGCTTGGTCATCGGCTTCGACCCCTGCACGAGCCACCTCTCAACCTGGTCGAGCGACGCGCTTGCGCCCCTAGCCAGGTTGGGCGGGTACACAACGGCCCTGAGGTTGGGATCGACCAGCCACCACCCGGTGGTCTCGGCAGCGCCGGACCCACGTGGCCCGCTCCTCTGCAGCACCAGACCCTGACCGCCGGCCACGCGCCGGAGGCGGTCTTCGCGCAGTCGGGCAGGCGTCAGCGTCTCCCGAGCGTCGGTCTCGGCAAGGGCGCCGGTGCGTCGCGTCATGGTGCAGCCGCGGTCACGCCCGGGCGGTACGCGACGGCGTCCGCACGGATCGTCGCCAGGCAGGGGGCGTGGCGCTGGCTCATGTCCCGTTTATAGCCCCGTGGGTACTGGAGCCGAGCGGGGAGTGGCCGGCGGGGTTGGGCCAGACCAAGGTACGAGCCCGGACGGAGGTAAGGGGCCGAACGCCAGCGCCGCCTGCCTCGCCACTAGGCTTCGGCCGATGCACCCAGCACCGCGCGGCGGCAACAGGCTCCGGTGGGGGGTGCTCGCCACCGGCAGGATCGCGCAAAAGCTGTCGCGGGCCATCGTCGCCTCCCAGTCGGGGCGTCTCTGCGCGGTCGCCAGCCGATCTCGCGAGGGGGCAGCCGCCTTTCCGCGGGACGGCTTGCCTGCCGACCTGCGCGTGCTCGCCAGCTATGAGGAGTTGCTGGGCGACGACTCCATCGACGTCGCGTACGTGGCCACACCACACTCATCGCACCGCCAGTGGACATTGGCCGCCATCTCTGCGGGAAAGCATGTCCTCTGTGAGAAGCCGTTGACCGTTGCCGCGTGGGAGGCCGAGGCGGTTGTCAAGGCCGCGCGCGACAAGGGCGTCTTCCTCATGGAGGCGTTCATGTACAGGGCGCATCCCCAGACATGGAAGCTCGTCGAGCTTGTCCGCGAAGGCGCCGTCGGCGAGCCAAGGGTTCTGCGCGCAAGCTTTGGGATGGACATCGGCGACACCCAGGTGGGCAGGCTCGTGGAGAGGGACCTGGCCGGTGGAGGGATCCTTGATCTGGGTTGCTACCCGGCGTCGTTGGTTCGGCTGATCGCCGGTGCCATCGAGCGGCGCGCTGCCGAACCTGAGATGGTGGCCGCGGTGGCAAGGATCAACACCCATGCGGGGACCGACGATTGGTCGGCGGCGACCATGAGCTTCGCCAGCGGTGTCGTCGCCTCCATTGAATGTGCGCTTCGGTGCAGGCTGGAGCGGAGCCTGGTCATCGCCGGGTCAGAGGGACTGATCCGAGTCGAGAATCCATGGCAACTGACAGCACATGACGCGATCGCGCTGCATCGCCCCGGGCGCAACCCCGAACTCATCAATGTCCCAGCTTCGGCTGCGCAGGCCGTCCTCGAAGTCGACATCGTCGGTGAGGCACTCCACGCCAACATTCAGGAGGCGTGGCAGATGCCCTGGGCCGACAGCCTCGGCAACATGCGCACCCTGGACCGCTGGCGGGCAGCGGTCGGCCTGCGCTACCCCGCTGACGATGACGCCCCCAACGCCAGCGGGTCTTGATCGCGCGGATCTCCCTGGGTGAGGGGCGACTGTGGCTAGTGCGCGAGGGGCAGGCTCAGCTCGAAGGTGCTCCCGCCACCCTCCTCTCCATCAACCAGGGCCACGTCGCCTCCGTAGCGGCGGGCCGCTTCGCGGCTGAAGTAGAGACCGAGCCCGATCCCGGGGATGTGGGAGTTGGCGGGGGTCAGCACACGGCCGAAGCGCGTGAACAGCTTCTCGCGATCATCGGGGGCGATGCCGAGGCCGTGGTCGGTGACGCGGACGCGCGCCCAGCCGTCGGCGGCGTCCACCGAGCACCTCACCTCGCCCCCGCTCGGTGAGTACTTCAAGGCGTTGTCGAGGATGTTGCGCACGGCGAGCAGGATCCGGTCGGCGTCGACGCGGGCCGGCACCGCCTCCCCCGGCAGCTCCACGCGGAGGGTGTGACGGCCAGAGGCGCGGGGCGCCACCGAGTCGGCCGCGTCGCGCACCAGGATGCGGAGGTCGAGCGTCTCCGCCTCGGTCGGTGCCTGCGGGTCCGCGACACGAGCGGCGACGAGCATGTCGTTGACCAGAGCATTCATCTCCGCGGTTCGCCGCTCCAGGATCTGCATGACCCGGTCGATCGACTCGGACAGACTTCCGAAGAAGCCGGCTCGGAGCAGCGAGAGGTAGCCGTTGAGGACGGTGAGAGGGGTGCGCAGCTCGTGGGAGGCGAGGCGGAGGATGTCGGTCTTGATCCGCTCCACCGCGGCTGCGTCGGTGTCCGAGGCTGCGTTGAATCCCTCGACCAGTTCGGCAGCGAGTGTCTCGTCAGCCGAGCCCCTGAGCAGGCGAGGTCCTGGCACGCTGCGCCGCCCCGCGTCGTCCTCGATCTCGATGGCTGGGGGATGGTACCGACTCGGTGGCACATCGCCCGCCCCGGCGACGGGCGCCCAGCGCATGCCACAGCCCCTACCCTGCCAGCCGTGACCTCCCCAGCGATCCGTTCGGCGACCTTCGACACAGTCTCGGCGCGCACCTTCCACGACATCGTCCGCCTGCGCGTCGACACGTTCATCGTCGAGCAGGACTGCCCCTATCCCGAGCTGGACGGCCGTGACATCCTCCCCTCGACGCAGCATGTCTGGGTCGAGGACGACGGAGAGGTTGTCTCCTACCTGCGCATGTACCCGGGAACTGATGGGACCGCCTGGATCGGACGGGTGGTCACCGCCCCGAGCCACCGCGGCCGCGGTCTCGGCGGCATGCTCATGCGCCACGCCCTCAGCGTGGCCACGGGACCGGTGCGCATCTCGGCGCAGGCCCGGCTGGCTCCGTGGTACGGGTCGATGGGGTTCGAGCGCTGCGGGGAGGATTTCGACGAGGACAACATGCCCCACACCCCGATGGTGCTGCGCCGCTCGGCAGTGACTGCCGAAGGCTAGCGGGACTGGCCCAGGTCGCTGACCAGCGAGCCGACCACCTGCTTGGCGTCGCCGAACAGCATCGTGGTGTTGGCCAGGTGGTACAGCTCGTTGCCGATGCCCGCGAAGCCGGGGGCCATGCTCCTCTTGATCACCAGCACGCTGCCGGCTCGGTCCACGTCGAGGATCGGCATGCCGTACACGGGGCTGCCCGGCTCGTTCTTGGCGGCCGGGTTGGTGACGTCGTTGGCGCCGATGACGATGGCGACATCGGCGCGAGAGAGAAGCTCGTTGGCCTCCTCAAGCTCCACCATGTGGTCGTAGGGCACGTCTGCCTCGGCAAGGAGCACGTTCATGTGCCCGGGCATGCGCCCGGCCACAGGGTGAATGGCGAAACGCACCTGGGTGCCGCTGCGCTCCAGCGAGTCGGACAGCTCGCGAACCTTGTGCTGCGCCTGGGCCACCGCCATGCCGTAGCCGGGGATGATCACCACGAGGCGCGCGCCGTCGAGGATGGCCGCTCCGTCCACGCTGGTGCCGCTGCGCACCGGCCTGTCGTCAACCTCGGCGTCGTGAGCGGTCATGGTCACCTGCCCGAATGCGCCGAAGAGGATGTTGCGGAAGTTGCGGTTCATGGCTCGGCACATGATCACGGCGAGGATGAAGCCGGAGGAGCCGTCCAGCGCGCCGGCGATCTCCAGCACCTTGTTGTCAAGGGCAAAGCCCATCGCCACTGCGGAGAGGCCGGCGTAGGAGTTGAGCAGGGCAATGACGGTGGGCATGTCGGCGCCGCCGATGGGGATGATCAGGAGGACCCCGAACGCCACCGCCGCCGCCACCACCACCCCGAAGACGATGGCCGCCGTCGGGTCGATCGCCAGCCAGACGATGCCGGCGAGGGCGATGGCAAGGATCGAGAGATTGACGATGTTCTGGCCCCGGTAGACGATCGGCCGCCCGCGGATCAACTCCTGCAGCTTGGCGAAGGCCATGAGGCTGCCGGTAATCGTGAGGCCGCCGAGGAGCACCTCGAAACCGAGCACCACCATGGTGAATCGGTCAAGGTGGGGTTGGCGCAGGATGTACTCGGCGATGCCGACGAGGGTGGCCGCCATGGCGCCGAAGGCGTGTGACAGCGCCGTCCGCTGGGGCATCGCCGTCATGGGTACGAACGCCGCCAGGGGCACACCGATGGCGGCGCCGACGGCGAGGCCGACGATGATCCAGGTGAACTGGGTCACCTCGGGACGCACAAAGGTCCCCACCACGGCGATCACCATCCCCAGCTCGCCGGCGAGGACACCACGTCGCGCGGTGGTCGGCGCCGTCATCCACTTGATCGCGAAGACGAACGCCAGCCCCGCCACGATGTACAGGTACTGGGCGATGGTGTCGCGCATCAGCGGCGCCTGCGGAACATGCGGAGCATGCGGTCGGTCAGCAGGAAACCGCCGATGACGTTGGAGGCCGAGGCGGCGATGGCGATCGTCCCCAGCACAGTGGTGGTCACGGACTGCGAGCTGCCCACGATGACAATGGAACCGACGAGCGCGATGCCGCTGATCGCATTGGTGAGGGACATCAACGGGGTGTGCAGCAACTGGGGCACACGCCGGATCAGCTCGAATCCGAGGAAGGAGGCCAGCAGGAAGACGTAAAGCCCGGTCTGGATGTTCATGGCTTGGCGCTCCCGCCCCCGGCTGAGGCGGCGAGCAGCGCGGCGACGCGCTCGTTCACGACGGACCCGCCGCGAGCCACCAGGGTGCCCTGCACGATGGGGTCGTCGCTGTCGAGGTTGATCTCGCCGTCCTTGGCGATGTGCAGGATGAAGTTGGCGTAGTTGCGACCCATCATCTGGCTGGCGTCCTGAGGGGCTGTGGCCGGGAGGTTCTCCGCGCCGACGAGGAGCACGCCGCCGATGTCGACGGTCTTGCCGGCCACGGTGCCCTCGCAGTTGCCGCCGCGCTCGGCGGCGATGTCGACGATGACCGAACCGGGCTTCATGGCCTCGATCGCGGCGGCCGTCACGAGGATGGGCGAGCGCTGGCCGGGCACGAGCGCTGTGGTCACGAGCACGTCGCTGGCGGCGATCTCCTTGGCGAGGGCCTCGCGCTGACGCGCCAGCTCCGCCTCGTCCGCCCCGGTGGCGTAGCCGGAGGCATCCTCTTTGCCGGCGGCCACGTCGGCGAGGTCGACGAAACGGGCGCCCAGGCTCTCGATCTGCTCGCGGACGGCGGCGCGGACGTCGTAGGCGCTGACGTTGGCACCGAGCCGCCGCGCGGTGGCGATTGCCTGGAGGCCCGCCACGCCCGCACCCAGCACGAGCACCTTGGCGGGTGGGATCGTGCCGGCGGCGTAGGTGAGCATCGGGAAGAGCCGCGGCGACAGTGAGGCGGCCACGATCACCGCCTTGTAGCCGGCCACGGTGGCCTGGGAGGAGAGGACGTCCATCGGTTGGGACCGGGTGATCCGCGGCAACAGGTCGAGGGCGAAGACGGTGGCGCCGCGTTCAGCCAGCGTCTGCACTGCGGCGGGGTCGCTGAGGGGATCGAACATTCCCGCAACGGTGTGCGAGGCGCCGGCCTCGAGCCACGTCGCGCCGGGACCGCTGCCGCGGACGCACAGCACCACCGAGGCCTGCTCCAGCATCTCCGCCGCCGAGCCGGCGATGACGGCCCCGGCTTCGGTGTACTGGTCGTCGGGCCAGCCGGCCGCCGCGCCCGCGTTGGCCTGCACCACCACCGCGTGACCGGCGGCGACGAGCGCGCGCGTGCTCGCCGGACTGGCGGCGACACGGCGCTCATCGTCGCCGGCCTCGTCGGCGACGCCGACCGTCAGTGGCATCGGAAGCCCACGGCAAGGGGCGCCAGGTTGCTCATGCGGAGGGTGGATTATGCCGTCCCCGCACGCTGCGGGCGCGGCGCCGGACGCCGGGGTGGGAAGCGGCGCGGCCGCGACCTCCGGTCGCTACGGGACGACGTTGACCACGCGGTCGACGACGGCAATCACTTTGCGCGGCTCGGCGCCGTCGAGCAATTCGACGATGCGGGGTAGCTCCAGCGCGCGCTGACGCAGCTCCGCCTGAGGGGTGCCGGCGGCCACGGTCATGGTGCCGCGCAGCTTGCCGTTGACCTGCACCGCCACCTCCACCTCCTGGCGCGCGGCAAGGGCGGCATCGTGCTCCGGCCAGCCGCCACGCGTGTGCACGGACTCATCGTGGCCGGTGCGCTGCCACAGCTCCTCTGTGATGTGGGGAGCGAACGGCGCCAGGCAGAGCAGCAGCGTCTCCGCGTCGATGCGACGGCCGCGGCCCGCGGTCGCCTCCCTGTCGAGATCATGGGAGAACTCCATCAACTGGGCGATGGCGGTGTTGAAGTGCAGGCCGGCGATGTCCTCGTCGACCCCGCCGATGAGGCGATGACGGCGACGCTCGCGGACTTCGTCGGCCGCGTCGCGATCGGTGGCCAGCTGGGTGGCGTGCCAGACGCGGTGCAGGAAACGCGTGACGCCGACGATGCCCTCGTCGCGAAAGTCGCCGCCGGCGGTGTACGGACCGAGAAACATGAGGTAGAGCCGGAAGGTGTCGGCCCCGTACTTCTCGATGTACTCGTCGGGGTTGACCACGTTGCCACGGCTCTTGGACATCTTGTGGCCGTCCTTGACGATCATCCCGTGGGCACGGAAGCGCCTGAACGGTTCCGGCTCGTCGACCAAGCCCATCCCCTGGAGCGCGCGCATCACAAAGCGCGCGTAGAGGAGATGGCGCACGGCGTGCTCGTTGCCGCCGATGTACATGTCGACGGGGAGCCAGCGACGGGTGCGCTCGGCGTCGAAGGCCAGGTCGTCGAAGTCCGTCGAGGGGTAGCGCAGGTAGTACCAGGAGGAGTCGAGGAAGGTGTCGCTGACGTCCGTCTCGCGGCGCGCGGGGCCGCCGCAACGCGGGCAGGTGACGTTGACCCAGTCCTCCACCGTGGCCAGCGGCGACACGCCGGTGCCCGTGGGGCGGAAGTCCTCCACCTCGGGGAGCAGCACCGGCAACTGGTCGTCCGGCACCGCCACCTGACCGTCCTTGGGGCAGTGGATGATGGGGATCGGCGGTCCCCAGTAACGTTGTCGGGAGATCAGCCAATCGCGCAGGCGATAGGTCACGGTGGCCTCGCCGCGACGGGCGCTGACGAGGCGCTCGACGATGCGCTTGCGTCCCTCCTCGGAGGGCATGCCGTCGAACTCGCCGCTGTTGACCATCACGCCCTGGCCGGTGAAGGCACCGTTGGAGCCGCCGCCGCTGATCACCTCGATGACGGGCAGCTCGTGGGCGGTGGCGAAGGCGAGGTCGCGGTCGTCGTGTGCGGGCACGGCCATGATCGCGCCCGTGCCGTAGTCGTTGAGCACGTACGGCGCTGCCCAGACGGGCAGGCGCTGGCCGGTGAGGGGGTGGATCGCCCACGAGCCCAGGCTGATGCCGACCGAGAAATCCGGCTCCGCCTCGGGGCCGGGGAGGCGGTTGCGCCAGGCGTTCAGCTCCCCACGGCGCTCGGCGGGGACGAACTCCTCGAGCTGGGGATGGTCGGCGGCGATGACCACGAAGGTGGCGCCGTAGAGGGTGTCGGGGCGGGTGGTGAACACGGCGACATCGGTGCGCTCGCAGCCCGCGAGGTCGAAGACGATGCGGGCGCCCTCACGGCGGCCGATCCAGTTGCGCTGCATGAGCTTGGTGGACTCGGACCAGTCGAGGGTGTCGAGGGCGTCGAGCATCTCCTGCGCGTAGTTGGTGATCTTCAGGTACCACTGGCGGAGCCACCGTGTCTCCACGACGGAGTCGCAGCGCTCGCAGTGGCCCTGCTCAACCTGCTCGTTGGCGAGCACGGTAAGGCATGACGGGCACCAGAGCACGCCGCCGTCGCGCCACTCCGCCAGGCCCGCTTCGAAGAGGCGCAGGAAGAGCCATTGGGTCCAGTGGTAGTAGGCGGGATCGGACGTGTTGACCTGGTGGTCCCAGTCGAACATGGCGCCGATCTTCTTGAGTTGGTTCTCGCGGAAGTTGGTGACGGCGCGGCGCATCACCCTGGCCGGGTGCTGGCCGATCTTCAGGGCGTAGTTCTCGCTGTGGATCCCGAAAGCGTCGAAGCCCATGGGCTGGAAGACGTTGTCGCCGTGGAGGCGGCGCCAGCGGCCGTGGATGTCGACGCCGCTGTACGGCACCATGTGGCCGACGTGGAGTCCCTCGGCCGAGGGGTAGGGGAACATGGCGAGGTTGTAGAAGGGGCGATCGGAGGACTCCAGGTCGGTGCGGTGGTCACCGCGCTCCTCCCAGATACGCCGCCACTTGGTCTCCACCGCGGACGGGTCGTAGGCGTCGAGCACCCTGCGGGCCGCGGGGCTCGGCGGGGACGTGGTCTCGGTCATGGCACTGGCAAGCGTAGCGGAGGCTTGGCACGCTGCAGATCGGGTGTGACCGGATGTCCGGCACCGTCGTGCTGCGGAGGCCCGGGTACCATAGGCTCCGGCCCGCCCCGCGCTGGTAGCCACGCCGACGTAGCTCAGTGGTAGAGCAACCGCCTCGTAAGCGGTAGGTCGTCAGTTCAATCCTGACCGTCGGCTCCGTCGCGCAGGGTCATCGTGAGCAAGGGCCATCTGTCCCAAGGCAAATAGCTCTCGCCGGGATCGGTCACCCGGACGATGACGCGCGTGTTGCGCCGGCGGCGCCTGTCTCTAGCGCGTGCGGCCCCGCCTCCCGGCTCGGCGGAGGCGCGTAGGATGAACGCGTGGAACCACGGGGCGGAGCACCGGCCGGCTGGCTCCCCACGGCGCTGCGGCGGCTCGAGCGCAAGCTGGGAGCGGATCGCGAGGGTCGCACGCTGTGGGTGTGGCTGGTGCCTGCGGCGACCGTTGTGATCACCTTCGCAATTCTCCTGGTCATCGGCGTGCAAGGCAGCGTCGACCTGTCACTGACCATCCCCATGGCCGTGGTGCTCTCAGTGTTCCTCGGCTCCCTGTCAGCGATCTACCTGACCGCCGCCAGTGCCGACGAGCGCGACCAGGACGGCGGCCCCGACGACCGCCCCGGACCGCGCATGCCCCCGCCGGATCCGCCGCCCGGCGACGTGCCCGTCCCGATTGTCCGCGTACCGAGTCCCTCGCCGCGGCCGGTGGAGCAACCGACACCGGTGGGCACAGGCTCGCCGTCTCCACGCTGACGGGCACTGCGACAGGTATCAGGGAACGGCGGCGATGCGCCCCGCGAGGTAGCGGATCGCCACCGGGTACCGGTACCCGATGCCGCCGTGAGTGCCATCGAACACCTCGAAGTGAACATCGGTGACCCCGATCCCGGCAAGGGCGTCTCGAAAAGCTGTCGCGCCGAGATCGAGAAAGAAATCGTCGTGGCTTCCCGCGTCGATGTAGATCCCCCTCATCGCTCGGAGCGCATCCGCATGAGCGGGAACCATCCGCACCGGGTCCCACGCCAGCCAGCGTTGCCAGACGTCGGCAATCATCTGCCCCGTTGACGTGTCGAACGGCAGCCTCACGGTGCCGTCGGGGTCGGCGGAGTACGCGGCCGCCATCGCCCACATGTTCCGGAGCACACCGTCACCGGGCCGGCTCCGCGCCGGCCGGTTGCGCAGGTCGGCGAAGAAGCGCTGGTAGGAGCCGTCATAGCTGTCACGCAACACCCGCACCACCTCGGGCACGTCTGTCCAGTAACACAGCTCAAACAGGGCGTCGCCGGCATGGGTTGCCAGGGCGCCGAATACGTCGGGGCGCAACATCGGTGTGATCATCGCCCCGTACCCACCACTGGACTTGCCCGTGATCGCTCGATGGTCGCGATGCGCCAGGGTGGGATAGCGCGCGTCGACGAAGCCGACCACGTCCTCGCAGAGGTAGCTGTGGTAGCGGCCGGTGCCCGGTGAGTCCACGTACTGGCTGCCGCCCACCGACGTCCAGCAGTCGACCATGGCAACCCGGCATGGCGGTACAGCAGGATCGGCAAACAGCTCATCGATCAGCTCGATCGCATTGGGCTGGAACGCCGCGCGGTTGCGCCACATATCCACCTGCCCGGTGAAGCCCTGGATCAGGTAGACGACCGGAAGCGCTGTGCGCTCGGTTCCAGGTGGCGAATAGACCAGCAGCGGCCGCGCACTCGGGTCGCCGAGCGGGTTGCCACGCAGCGCCACGCTGTCGATGACGTGCTCATCGAGGCGGCCGCGCAGCGGTTGGTGCCACGGCAGCCCGACGTTCGTGGACGGCGCGTCGCTCACAGCTGTCCCACCACGACACGCGTCACACCCAGGCCGTCGCGAAGAGAGCGGACATCGCCGAAGCCACCGTGACGCAGGACCGTGGCAGTGCGGCGCGCCAGGTACGGTGCGATCTCGACCAGCACGTACCCACCTGGCCGCAGCCATCCCGGTGCATCGTCGGCGAGGCGGCGCACCAGGCCCAAGCCGTCGTCCGACCCGTCGGTGAGCGTGTGTCGCGGCTCGAAGCGACGGATCTCCACCGGCAGTGTGCGCACCTCGTTGCGTGCCACATAGGGCGGATGGATCGTGATCACATGCACCTCACCACGGAGCGCCCGCGGCAGCGTGGCCAGCATGTCGCCCGTCACGAAGCTCGCGTTGTCGAGCTGCAGGCGCCGCGCGTTGGCGCGGCCCAGTCGCGCCGCCTCGGCGGAGATGTCAGCTCCCCACACCTCGCTGCGACGTACCTGGGCGGCAATCGCGAGCGCCACCGCACCGGCGCCGGTGGCGACATCGACCGCGACGCGACGACCGCGACGGCGGCGCAGTCGCGTCGCCGCCTCCCCCACCATGTGCTCACTCGACGCGCGCGGTGAGAACACACCGGGACGCACCATCAGGTCGAGCCCGCAGAAACGGAAGTGACCGGTGATGTGGTTCACCGGCTCACCGGTGAGCCGCCTTTCCACGAGCGCCTCGAACCGTCGCCGCTGCGCCGCCGACGGCGTGTTGAGCGTGATATCCCCGTCCCCGTCGATGTCGACATTCAGCGCGTGGGCGAGCAGAACCTCTGCATCCCATCGCGCCAGTCCGGCCTGCCAGTGCTCGATGTTGCGAGACGCCTCAATGCGATTCTCGGCATCAGAAAGCAGGTCAGCGGAGGTGGTCCGTACACTGGACCGAGCAGAGACCGCACCGCGGCTCGCAACCTTGGACATCCCGCGCATGGTAGCCGAGCAGGACAACCCCCCCCGTCGAGGCGCAGCGTTCTTCGATGTCGATCGCACCCTGCTGCGTGGATCATCCCTGCTGCACGTGGCACGTCCGATGCGCCGCGAGGGACTCCTGAGCACGCGGGCGATGCTCCATTCGCTGATCGTGCAGGCTCGCTTCAGTCTCGCGGGCTTCAACGAGGTGCAGATTCACGACGCCGTGCGCGGCGCCGGCGACATCGTCACCGGTGTCGACGTCGAGCGCCTCATCCGCTTCGCCAGGCACGTGATGCCGCTGTACGTGGCGCCTCTCGTGTTCGACGAGGCACTGCGACGCATCAGCTGGCACCGCGGGCGCGGTGACCTTGTCTTCCTGGTGTCCTCGTCGCCGGTTGCCTTCATCGCAGTGCTGGGCGAGGTCCTCGGCGTCGACGGCGTCACCGCCACCGAAGCGGAGGTGCGCGATGGTCGCTACACCGGCCGGATCCTGCGCCTGTGCCACGGCGAGGGCAAGGCGGAGGCGGTGCGCGAGGCAGCGGAGGCCAACCACATCGACCTCGCCGTCTCGTACGCGTACGGCGACAGTTTCGCCAGCGACCTGCGCATGCTGGAGGCGGTCGGACATCCGGTCTGCGTCAACGGGGACCGCCTCCTCACCGCCCATGCGCGCCAGCTGGGCTGGCCCGTCGAGCGCTTCGAGCACATCGGCGGCGGCGTCGCCGCGACCAGCCTTCGCCGCCTCCCGCGGCGCGTCGTCACGATGTCGCGGCCTGCGATGCGCCGCGCCGGTCTTCATGTCCGCAACACAGCCCGGGCTCTGCGCGAGCTGTGAGCAGGCCCGCGTCATTCGCGGAGCCCGCTCGCAGTTCTGGATGTGCCGCCTCGCGGAGTCCGATCCGCGCTTCCCGCGCTACCCGCGCCTGCCGGTGATCACCTGCAGTGGGTACACCCCGGGGCAGCCTGAGCGCGCCGGGGACACCTGAGGTGGCATGGTGTCACACGTTGTGCAGCGCCGACACCTGGGTCAGGTCCACGATCCTCGTCTGATCTGCCGCGCTGGGAGGTGGCAGGCCGGCGTCGCGTGCGAAGTCCGCCAGGCTTGGAGCCCCACCGATGTCGGTGCGGTGAAAGGCAAAACAAGCAGTGAGGCTCTGCACGACGCCGCCGACTGTGGTCACCGCGTCGCGGAACCCCGCCTGCTGCACCAGCCGCTCCACCGCCATGTTGAACCCTCCGTACGGGTAGGCGAAGTCCAGCACGGGATGTCCGAGCAACACCTCCAACGCCGCCAGGGAGTTGTCGATCTCCATGCGAGCGGCGGCCGGCGGGATCGACAACAGGTCGACGTGGTGGACGGTGTGCGCCCCGATGACCATGCCGTCCGCGTCCATCTGGCGCACCTGGGTCGCCGTCATGTAGCGCGGCCGGTTGACGAAGCCGCTGACCACGAACGCGGTGGCGACGAAGCCGTACTTCTGCAGGACCGGCTCCGCAGCGGTCGCGAAGTCCGCGTAACCATCGTCGAAGGTCAGCACCACGGGGTGTGACGGCAGGCGCGTCCTGCCCTGCATGGCCTGCATCAACGTCGCCAGGGTGATGGTGTGCGCCCCCTCCACATGCAGGAGCGCCATCTGCCGGGCGAAGAGCCCCGGGGAGATGGACAGCTCGAAGCTGAGCAGGTTCTGCGGCGTCGGCGCGATGGTGCGGATGTAGTGGTAGTAGAGGATCGGTACGACGAGGTTGGGCCCGACCGGTATCGACACCGTGGCGGGCTGCGCGCCGCCGGCCACCTCGGGACCAAGCCGGTCGTCGGGCGTTCCGGCGTGCACCGGGAACGGTCCCTGCCTGGCCACATCCGCCGAGCCACCGAACATGCCGGTCACACCGGTCACGAGGGCGAGCAGCAGCACAGAAACCAGGATCGCGAGGCGGCGCCCGGCGTGACGTTGAGAGAGATGAGTGCCGTGTTGGCTCATGAAGGACTCGGTGTCGTGCTCACTCCACCGGGGTTGGACCGGCGCCGACGGTGTCGAGCGCCGGGCGCCAGATGGTCTTGACGTTGACGAACTCGTGGATGCCGAAGCTGGACAGCTCGCGGCCGTAGCCGCTGTCCTTCACCCCGCCGAAGGGAAGACGAGGATCCGAGTGTGTCATGCCGTTGACGAACACGCCGCCACTGTGGAACTGCCGCGCCAGCGTAACGCCACGTTCCTCATCGCGCGTCCAGATGTTGCCGCCGAGGCCGAAGTCGGAGTGGTTGGCGGCGGCGATCGCCTCGTCTGCCGAGGCCACACGCATCACCGCGGCCAGCGGGCCGAACGTCTCCTCCCGGAACGCGCTCATCTCGAACGTGCACCCGGTCAGCACCGCCGGCGTGAAGAAGAAGCCGCGACCATCGGGCCGCGTGCCGCCGGCTCGCAGCGTCGCGCCCGCGGCGATCGATTCCGTGAGCTGGCGCTCGATGGCGTCACGCAGATCACTGCGCGCCAGCGGGCCCATGGTGACCGACGCGTCAAGCGGATCGCCGACGACGACCCTGCGCGCCTCAGCGACCAGCAGCTCCTCGAACTCGTCGGCGACGTCCTCGACCACGATGAACCGCTTGGCGGCGATGCAGCTCTGACCGGCGTTCTGGAAGCGCGCCCTCGCCGCCGTGGACGCCGCGGCCGCGATGTCGGCGTCCTCCAACACCACGAAGGCGTCGGAACCACCCAGCTCGAGCACCGCCGGCTTGAGGCTGCGGCCGGCGGCGGCGGCGACGCTGCGCCCAGCGGCGGTGCTGCCGGTCAGGGTCACGGCCGCGATGCGCGGGTCCTCGATGACCGCGCCGACGCGCTCGCTGGGGATGAGCACGACGCTGAACACCCCCTCTGGGAAGCCCGCGCTCTCGAAGAGCTGGGCGATGGCCAGGGCGCATCCGCTGACGCTGCTGGCGTGCTTGAGCACTGCGCAGTTCCCCGCCGCCAGGGAGGGGGCGGCAAACCGGAACACCTGCCAGAGGGGGAAGTTCCAGGGCATCCCGGCAAAGACGACACCGAGGGGCTCGAAGGCGACGAAACTGCGGGGGCTGTCGCTCGGCGACGGCTGGTCGGCGAGGAAGCCGGGGGCATGCTCGGCGAACCACTCGCAGGAGAACGCGCACTTGTCCACCTCGGCGCGCGCCTCGGCGATCGGTTTGCCCATCTCCGCGGTGACCAGTTGGGCCAGCTGTTCGCTGCCCTGACGGAGCAGCCTCGCCACCCGGACCAGCAGGGCGCAGCGCTCGTCGACGGGCGTCGCCCGCCATCCCGGGAAGGCCGCGATCGCCGCGTCGAGGACCTCGTCCACCTCGCGCTCCGAGTGCACCGGGTATGTGGCGACGGGCTCCTCCGTCGCCGGGTTGACGGAGCGCAGCAGCGCCACCTGAACGGCCATGTGAGGTCCTCCTGCGGGTCATGGTACGAACGGGGCCCGTCCGGCGCGTCGATTTGCGCCGATGCCGTAGGGTGACCGCGATGACGACTGTGGCGCGGTCGCCCGTCCGCCGCAGGGTGGGCGGCCAGATCATCGCCGCGTTTGCGGCGGTCTACGTGATCTGGGGCTCGACCTACCTCTTCATCCGCATCGCCGTGGAGACGATGCCGCCGCTGCTCATGGCCGGGGTGCGCTACATCATCGCCGGCGGCGTCCTCCTGGCCATCACCAGCCGCATGCGCAAACCGGCCGACGACCCCATCGGGCGCCCCCAGTGGCGAGCCTGCGCCATCGCCGGCGCCCTGCTGCTGCTCCTCGGCAACGGCGGCATCGCCTACGGCGAGCAGTTCGTTGCCTCCGGGGTGGTCGCCCTGGAGGTGGCGACGGTGCCTCTCTTCATCGCCGTCCTGGGCGCCGTCTTCCTCGGCCAGCGCCTCCGCCGCATCGCCATCGCCGGCATCGTCATCGGGCTGGCCGGCACCGCCGTGCTCCTCCGCCCCGGCAGCGGCGGGGCAGCGGACCCCGGGCACATGCTGCTCGTGCTCGTCTCGCCCCTCGCCTGGGCGATCGGGTCCCTCTACACGACGCGCGGGCCGCTCCCCAAGCGCGCGATGGTGGCGACCGGGATGGAGATGCTCTGCGGCGGGGTGATGCTGGTCATCGCCGGGCTGGCGATGGGCGAAGCGTCGACCGTCCACCTCGACAAGATCAGCGTGGCGTCGTGGCTGTCGCTTCTGTACCTCATCGTGTTCGGCGCGCTCGTGGGGTTCAGCGCCTACGTCTGGCTGCTCGGTCACGCGCCGACCACGGCGGTGGCCACCTACGCCTATGTCAATCCCCTGGTGGCCGTGCTGCTGGGGTGGGCGGTGCTGGGTGAGCGCGTCACCGGACAGACGTTGGTCGCCGGAGCCCTCATCGTCGCCGCCGTGGCCTTCATCCTTTCGCGTCCGCCGCTGCCAGTCAAACGGCGCCCGGACATCCCCGTGGCGGGGGCTGCGTGATCGACTCGGAGGGGAGTGGCGATACCCTCACCCCGGCCCCCGCGCCCGACGTCGACGAGGACGCGCGCGAGGAGTTGCTCAAGAACCTCGGCGCCCGTGACGTCCTCTGCCTCGGCCCGATTCTGGTCAAGTCTGTCTACTACTATGCGGGCATCCCGCTGGGCACGGCTCTGCAGTTCACCCGGCCGCTGCTGGCGGAACTGCTGCGCGGCAGCACCATCTCGCTGATCATTGCCGGCGCCTTCGCCTCCGGCGGGCGCCTGCCCCTGTGGGCGGTGTTGCTGGCGCCCATCCCCTACACGATGCTCACCGATCCGTTCTACTACTGGGCCGGGCGGCGCTACGGGCGCCCACTGGTCGGCTTCCTGGAGAAGAACGACCGTCGCTGGCATCGGCGAGCGCGGCGCGCGGAGTCCTTCTTCGCGAGGTGGGGACTGTGGACGATCCTCTTCGCGTACTACCTCCCAGTCCCCAACGACCTGCTCTATTTCGGCGCCGGAGACGCGCGCATCAGCTTTCCCCGCTTCATCGCGGTCGACTTCGTGGGCACGCTTCTCTTCATCTGGCTGTGGGTGGCGCTGGGCTACGTCATCGGCAAACCGGCCGAGAACGTGGCCGACGCCGTCGGCCAGTACAGCGGGCGCATCACGATCGCGCTGATCCTGGTGATCGTCGCCTTCAGCATGGTGTCGGCGTGGCGCGGCGCGCGCCGCCAGGACGCGGCCTGAGCTTCGCCACCCCGTCGATGGGTCAGGTGATCGCGGCGCGCTCCGCCCACCGCGTGTCGAGGTGCGCTCCCGCGCCCACCACCTCGACGATTGCCTGCACCGCGTCCCACACGTCGACATGGCGCAGGTACAGCGCGGCAAACCCGAAGCGACAGGTGTCGGGGTGGCGGAAGTCACCGATGACGCCGCGCTCGATGAGGGCGCGCACGACCCCGTAGCCGTCGGCGTGGCGAAACGAGACCTGCGACCCTCGCCGAGCAGGATCGCGCGGCGTCAGGAGGGTGAAGCCCATGCCTGCGCAGCGCTCCTCGAGGAGGGCGATGAACAGCTCCGTCAGCGCCACCGATTTCTCCCGCACCGCGGCCATGTCGACGTCCAACCAGAGGTCGACGCCGGATTCCAGCGCCACCAGCTGGAGCACGTGCGGGGATCCCGTGACCATGGAGCGCAGACCGTTCGCGGGGCGGAACGTCGGCTCGAACGCGAAGGGCTCGGCATGGCCGAGCCAGCCCGGCACCGGGTTGCGCAGCGCGTCGTGAAGACCGGTGCGGACGTGGAGGAACGCCGGCGCACCCGGACCGCCGTTGAGGTACTTGTAGCCGCAGCCCACGGCCATGTCGGCGCCGTCGGCGTTGACGTGCAGCGGCGCCGCTCCGACGCTGTGGCAGAGGTCCCACACTGCCAGTGCGCCGACGGCGTGCGCCGCGTCACTCATGGCGTGCATGTCGTGCATGAAGCCTGTGCGGTAGTCGACGTGGGTGAGGAGCAGCATCGCGACCTCGTCGGTCAGCTCGTCGTGCAGGCGCTCGCGCGGCACTACTTTCATCGTGGCGCCGCTGATGCGCGCCGCCGCCGCGGCGACGTAGAGATCGGTGTGGAAGTTCTCCTCCTCGGTGAGCACGACCGAGCGCCCGGCCTGCATGGTCAGCGCGGCGCAGAGGAGCTTGAAAAGACAGACGGACGTGCTCTCGGCAACCACCACCTCGCCCTCGCCGGCGCCGACGAACCGGGCGAGCTTGTCGCCGACGCGCGCCGGCGCCTCCATCCAGTGCGCGTCCAGCCAGCTGCGCACCAGGCCCTGGCCCCATTCCTGCTCGACGGCGGCGGCGACGCGCCCCGGCGTCTGCTGGGGAAGCGCGCCCAGCGAATTGCCGTCGAGGTAGACGACGCCGTCCGGGATGACGAAGCGGCCGCGCACAGCAGCAAGCGGGTCGGCGGCGTCGCGGGCTGCGCAGGCGGCGCGGTTGATCGGCGCCGTCACAGCCGGTTGCGCACCTCCCAGAGATCGGGGAAGAAGCGCCGGTCGAGCGTGGCCTGCAGGTAGGCGACACCGAGACTGCCGCCGGTCCCCTGCCTGATGCCGATCTCCCGCGAGGCCATGAGCGCGTGGTGGTGGCGCCACTGCAGGCGGTCGCTCAGCCGCTCCGCCTCGAGGTCACTGCGCCCCTCGTAGCGGACGTGGCGCGGGTCGCCAACGCTCATCCCCTGCCACTCTACGCGCCGCACCCGGCGGCCGCCGCCCGGCCGGGCTATGGCTCGCTGGGATCGACGTGGCCCAGCATGGTGCGGTAGTAGGACCGGAATCCCTCGCGCTCGTAGAGGCGGCCCGCACCGTCGTTGGCCTCGACGTAGGCCACCGACCAGTACTCGATGCCGCGGCGGCGCAGCTCCTCGCGGCATGCGCCGATGAGGTCTCTGCCCACACCGCCGCCCCGAGCCTGCGGCAGGACGGCGAGCGACTCGATCTCGCCAACTTCGTCACCGAGGTCCCAGGTCGCGCCCGGCGCATGAACCTGGAGCATCGCGTAGCCGAGGAGCGCTCGGCCGCCCCCGGCGCCGGCGACGAAGAGCGTGCCCGTGCCATCGCCGAGCCAGGCAACGTACTCCTCGCGGCGTCGCCTCCAAGCCTCGTCCGCGCTGCGCACCGGCCATGCGCGCCCGGACACCTCACGGTGGTGCTCGAGCATCGACACCCAGAGGGGGCGGAGCTGCTCGACGTCACCCAAGCCGCCGCGCCGGATGACGTGGCCCATGGCTACTCGCCAGCGTCCGGCAGGTCGACGATGTCGGCGAGCCGGAAGGCCTCGGCGGGCGTGAGCTGGTCGTAGGTGCAGGTGGCGGGGTCACGGTCGGGGCGCCAGCGCAGGAAGCGTGCGGCGTGGCGGAAGCGCTGGCCCTGGAGGTGGTCGAAGGACACCTCGCAGACCAGCGTGGGGGTCACCGAGGTCCAGTCGAGATTCTTGCCGGTCGACCACCTGCTGGGCGCCCCGGGCGTGCGACCGCCCCCGAAGCTCTCCCCCCCGGTGAGCGGCTCAAGCAGCTGGACCAGCTCGCGGCGCTCCTGTGCCGAGAAGGAGGACGTGTGCCCGGCGTGGTGAAAGACGCTGTCGGCGTCGTAGAGGCCGAGCAGCAGCGAGCCCACGCCGCCTCCCTTGACCTCCATGCGGAAGCCGCCCACCACGCAGTCGACGGTGCGCAGGTGCTTCACCTTGGTCCAGCCTCGCTCGCCCACCCGGTAGGCGCCGTCGCCCGGCTTGGCCATGATCCCGTCGAGGCCGGCGCCCTCGTAGCGGGTGAACCAGTCGTCGGCCTCGGCAAGGTCGGCGGTGTGGGGCGTCACGGCCACGCGCGCGTTGGGGGTGATCGCGGCGAGGAGGAGGTCGCGCCTGGCCGTCAGCGGGCGGGAGCGGAGGTCGTCGGCACCCTGACCGAGGATGTCGAAGAGGATGACCGTCGAGGGCGTCTCGGCGGCGAGCCGAGCGACGCGCGAGGCCGCCGGGTGGAGGCGCATCTGGAGAGCGTCGAAGTCGAGCCCGCGAGGCGTGGCGATGATGATCTCGCCATCGACGACGGCGGGGTCGGGCAGTGCCTCGCGGAGGGGGTCGAGGATCTCCGGGAAGAAGCGCTGCAGCGGCTGCCCGTTGCGGCTGCCGATGTGGACGTCCGGCCCATCACGGAACACCACAGCGCGGAAGCCGTCCCACTTGGGCTCGTAGCGCCAGCCCGGGCCGTCGGGGATGCGCTCGGCGGCGCGCGACAGCATCGGCTCGACGGGCGGTGAGACGGGCAGCGTCACAGCCGCGAGATCGCGACCCCGCGCCCAGCGGGGGGCCTCACCGGGTCGAGGTGGCTGTGGTGGCGAGCCGGAGCAGGTTGTTGACGTCGGCGACCCCGGGAATGGAGCGGGCGGTCGCCTCGAGGGCGTCGATGTCGTCGAGGCGCGCCACCTCGCCCCGCAGTGTGACTGTGCCCCTGTGAGCGGTGACCTGGAGGTCGTTGGTCGCACCCGGGTGGCGCTCGACGATCACCGCCAGGGTATCGTCCGCTAGGTGCAACTCCGTGCGTCCGCCCCGGCCGGAGGAGCGGCCCACGAGGGTCGCCACGTTCGTCGACCGACGGCGGGCCACCCCGGCCGCGGCGTGGCGGTTGCGACCGCCCGAACGAGGGTGAAAGAAGATGGCCGCGCCGACCCCGGCAATCGCCGCTCCCAGCGCCGCAGTGATCCGTCCCACGCCTTTCATGAGGCACGAGTGTAGGGGAACGGCGGGTTCTGAAAAGGGCTGCCACGGCCCGCTACGCTGCGTGCTGTGGAGTGGGTGGCGCGGGCGTCGATGAGGGCCGTCCTGGCCGGTGCGATTACTGTGGTGGCAGTGATCGCCGCGCTTGCGCGCGGGGCTTCGGCTGCGGCGATCGCGCCGGCGCTCACCCCGACGGCGCCACCGGCCCCATCGCCGGTCCTCACGCTGACCGGGGTCGCAGTCGGCCTTCCTGGTGCCACCGTGACGTACGACTACGCGTGGCCGGGCCACACCTGCGCAACCACCGACACCGTGACCCTGGTGTGGGATGACGGGGCGAGGACAGTGATCACGAACAGCCCAATTGTCACCGCGCTTTCGTGCGAGGCAACGCTGACCGGGCGCGTGCCCGGCAACGCCTCGCCAGGCGCTCACTTCCCGACCGCTTCGGTCCAGACCCGGGCCAACAGCGGGGCCAGGGCGTCCTCCGCGTTCACCGTGGTCGGGCCTCCGACCGCCACGCCGACAGCGGCGCCGACGGCCACGCCGACGCCGACGCCGTCACCGACGCCGACCCCAACCCCGGCGCCCACCCCCACCGACACCCCGGCGCCGACGGACACACCCACTGGCGCGGCCACGCCGACGTCCACGACAACGCCGGGCGCGGCGGACGTGCTCCCGCTGACGCCGACGAGCGGAGGCACGTCCGGACCGAGCGGCATGGCCGTCGCGGGTGTCGTGGTGGTCCTGCTCGTCGCGATTGCGGTCGGCGCAAACGTGCTGCTGAGAAGACGGCGCGAACGCCTCCACGGCCAGGACCCGTTCGAGTTCCTGCGCTGATACCGCCTGTCACGGGTGCGGCCGTCCGATCATCACGCGCACCACGCCGACGCGCAATCTGCCTGTGTCACCATGTTGACCCATGCAGCCTTCAGCGCCTCAGAAGACGATCTTCCTGCACATCCCCAAGACGGCCGGAATGTCGATGGGCGAAACCGTGCGCCGCGTGTACCCGCGGGGCCGCTGCGTCTTCATCTACGACCTGGATCCCGCCCGCATCAACGCGCTACGAGAGGACGTGCAGCACGCCGAAGCGGTGTACGGGCACGTGTCCTTTGGCATTCACGAGATCTTTGGCATCGAAGCACGTTACGTCACCGTGCTGCGCGATCCGGTCGACCGAGTCGTGTCGTTCTTCCGGCATCAGGCCAACCACGATGACAACGAGTACCACCGCCTCATCGCCCAGGGCATGACGCTGAAAGACCTGCTCCGTGGTGAGCACTGCCATCAGGTCAACAACCACATGGTGCGCATCCTCAGTGGGCATCCGGATGCCGGCACCACCGGCGACCGTGGCCTTCTCGATCGTGCGCAGGCGAACCTCGACACGCAGTTCGATGCCGTCGGGATCACGGAGCGAATGGACGAGTCGGTGGCTCTGATCGGCAGCGCACTCGGGTGGCCCCGCAAGTTCTCGGTGCCCCGGATCAACGTCGACCCACAGCCCCGCGCATTCGTGCTCGACGACGACACACGCGCGGAGGTGGTGCGCTACAACGCGCTGGACATCGAGCTCTACGAACGAGTTGTGCGGCAGTACTTTCCTGAGGGCGGCGACCCCGTCAGGTCGCCGGAGTCGCGACAGAGAAGGTCCGGATGGCGCCGTCGAACGCCGCGGCAGGCAGGTCGGACCACGCCTGAGGCCCGCTGACGGTTGCCTGCCGCGTGGGGTCGGGGCCCTGCCCGTCGTTGAAGACGGCGTGTGAGGGGGTGGCGCGCCCAGCAGGATTTGAACCCGCGACCTTCTGATCCGTAGTCAGACGCT
>DAISRJ010000001.1:53440-144536 GCA_036828955.1 Candidatus Dormiibacterota bacterium
GTGGCGCGCCCAGCAGGATTTGAACCCGCGACCTTCTGATCCGTAGTCAGACGCTCTATCCGGGCTGAGCTATAGGCGCGCGGCTCCGAGCGTGGAGCGGAACTCCAGTTTACACGAGCGCTCCGGCGCCTCCCTGATGGCATCCTGCGGCTGCGGCGGCGCTGACCGGCGCGGCATGATGGTGGAAAGCACTAGTGAAGGTCGTCCCCGGAGGTCGTAGACATGGCGATGACAGGCAGTCTCCAGGCAACCCTGACTGCCGAGGACACGGCGTTCCTGCGCGATCTCGGCCAGCAGCTGCGCGTCGACGGCATCCGCGCCAGCACCAGGGCGGGCTCCGGTCATCCCTCCTCGAGCATGTCAGCGAGCGACCTGCTCGCGGTGCTGATCGCGCGTCACCTCCACTACGACTGGAAGAACCCCACCCTCGACAACAACGACCACCTCATCTTCTCCAAGGGCCACGCCTCGCCGCTCATCTACGCCGTGTTCAAGGCATGCGGGGCGATCGACGACGCCGAGCTGATGACCTACCGGGTCCACGGTTCGCGCCTGCAGGGACATCCAACACCCATCCTCCCCTGGGTCGACGTCGCCACCGGTTCCCTCGGCCAGGGATTGCCCATCGCAGTCGGTGTCGCCCTCGCCGGCCGCGCGGTCGACAAGCTGCCCTTCCATGTCTGGACGGTGTGCGGCGACTCGGAGATCGCCGAGGGCTCGATCTGGGAGGGCCTGGACAAGGCCGGCCACTACGGCCTCAACAACTTCACCGCCATTGTCGACGTCAACCGCCTCGGTCAGCGCGGACCCACCGAGTTCGAGTGGGACATGGCGACGTATCAGCGCCGCGTCGAGGCGTTCGGTTGCCGCGCGCTGGTCATCGACGGCCACGACGTCGCCGAGATCGACGAGGCGCTGAGCGCCGCGCGGGCGGAGACGGAGCGTCCCACCGTGGTGCTGGCGCGCACCATCAAGGGCAAGGGATTCAGAGAGATCGAGAACAAGGACAACTGGCACGGCAAGGCACTGCCGGAGGACATGGCGGAGCGGGCCATCGCCGAGCTGGGTGGCGTGCGCCACATCCTCGTCGACACCATCGACCCGGCGCCTGGCGAGTCCTCCGTACGCCGCGGCGGCAGTGGCGTGTCGATCACACCGCCCACCTACGCGAAGGACGCCAAGGTGGCCACCCGCAAGGCATATGGCGACGCGCTGACCGCCCTCGGAGCCCGCCCCGACGTGGTCGCGCTCGACGGTGAGGTGAGCAACTCGACACACGCCGAAGAGTTCAAGAAGGTCTACCCGGACCGGTTCTTCGAGATGTTCATCGCGGAGCAGCAACTGGTCGCGGCAGCGGTGGGCATGAGCGTGCGCCACCTGGTGCCGTTCGCCTCCACCTTCGCTGCTTTCTTCAGCCGTGCATACGACTTCGTACGCATGGCCGGCGTGTCGGGCGCCGACATCCGCCTCGCCGGCTCCCACGCCGGCTGCGAGATCGGTGCCGACGGGCCGTCGCAGATGGCACTCGAGGACCTCGCGTCACTGCGGGCCGTGCACAGCTCGACGGTGCTCTACCCGAGCGACCCCGTGTCCACCGCCAAGCTGGTCGTGCAGATGGCCGACACGGACGGCATCGTGTACCTGCGCACCACACGCGGCGCCTACCCCACGCTCTACGAGAACGACGAGGCGTTCCCGGTCGGTGGTTCCAAGGTGGTGCGCCGCAGCGACGTCGACACAGTCACGCTGATCGGCGCAGGCGTGACTCTGCACCACTGCCTCGACGCCGCCGAACGGCTCGCCGCCGAGGGCGTCGCCTGCCGCGTGGTCGACCTCTACTCGGTCAAGCCGGTCGACACCGGCACTCTGCGCGAAGCGTCGCAGGCCACCGGCGGGCGCTTCGTGATCGTCGAAGATCACTACCCCGAGGGCGGCATCGCCGCGGCGGTGCTCGAGGCCCTTGCCGGTGACGAGCACCCCCCTCGAGTTGTGCACCTCGCGGTCCGCGAGCTGCCCGGGTCGGGGACGCCGGCGGAGCTGATGGCGGCCGCCGGCATCGACGCCGACGCCATCGTGCACGCGGTGCAGTCGTTCCCTGCGGGAGGGCGCTGAATGGCCGCGCTGAACCCACTCCAGCAGCTGGCCGAGCAGGGGCAATCCGTGTGGCTCGACTACATCAGCCGCGACCTTCTCACCAGCGGCGAGCTGAAGCGGATGATCGCCGAGGACAACGTCACCGGCATGACCAGCAATCCCACCATCTTCCAGAAGGCGATCGCGCAGGGAAGCGACTACGACGACCAGATCCGCGAGCTGCTCGCTGACGGCGTCGACGACCCCGCCGACATCTTCATGGCATTGGCCGTCACCGACATCCAGCACGCCGCCGACATCCTCCGCCCCGTTCACGAGCGCACCGAGGGCGCCGACGGCTACGTGAGCCTCGAAGTTCCCCCCGAGGCCGCTCACAACACCGAGCGCAGCGCCCAGCTTGCGCTGGAGTTCGCCAAGCGGGTGGACAGGCCCAACCTGATGGTCAAGATCCCCGGCACCCCCGCCGGCGTCCCGGCCATCCAGCGCGCGCTGACGGCCGGCGTCAACATCAACGTCACGCTGCTGTTCGCGCTGGACGCCTACGAAAGCGTCATCAACGCCTACCTGGCGGCGCTGCAAGCCCGTCAGGCCACGGGTGAACCGCTCAACGTCCACTCGGTGGCGTCGTTCTTCGTGAGCCGCGTCGACACCGCCGTCGACAAGCTGATCGAGGAGGCGCTGGCCGCCGATCCCGGGAATGCCCTGCTCGAGGACCTGCTCGGCAAAGCTGCCATCGCCAATGCGGTGCTGGCGTATGAGAAGTTCGAGCACTTCTTTCGCGGCGCCGGCTTCAGTGACCTGGCCAGGGCCGGCGCCCACGTGCAGCGTCCCCTCTGGGCGAGCACAAGCGCCAAGAACCCCAAGTACCGCGACGTGATCTACGCCGAGGCCTTGGTCGGATCCGACACCGTGGACACGATGCCACCGGCGACCATCACCGCGTTCCGTGACCACGGCTCCGTCCTGGGCAGCACCGTCAACAGCGACTACGCCGGAGCCCACAGGGTGCTCGAGCAACTCGCCGAGGCGGGCATCGACATGAACAAGGTCACGGACGATCTTCTCGCCGAGGGGGTGGCGTCCTTCTCCGCCTCGTTCGATGAGCTGATCCGCGGCATCGCCGAGAAGGTCGACGACATGCACCGCGGCTACGGACGCCGCCAGCACCTCAACCTCGCCGCCAGCACCGAAGCGGTGGCGGCGGCGGTGGCCAGCTCCTCCACGAAGGATGTGGCCAGACGCATCTGGGAGCGCGACGCCGACCTCTGGAAGCCCGGTGACGCGGGCCACGCGGCGGTCATCGCCAACCGCCTCGGCTGGCTCGACGTCATCGGCACCATGCGTGAGGCGCTGCCCCGCCTGATCGGCCTGACCGCGGAGGTGCAGCAGGCCGGCTTTCGCAACTGCGTGCTTCTTGGCATGGGGGGAAGCAGCCTCTGCCCCGAGGTGTTGCGCACCTCTTTCGGCAGCGCCGCCGGCCAGCCCGAGCTGCACGTGCTCGACACCACCGACCCGGCCGCCATCGCACAGCTGACCGACCGGCTCGAACCGCGCAGCACGATGTTCATCGTGGCCTCGAAATCGGGGACCACGTTGGAGACGCTCAGCCACCTCGCCCACTTCTGGGACTGGATGGGTACCGCCGGCATCGTCGACGCCGGCAGCCATTTCATCTGCATCACCGACCCGGGCTCGGACCTGGCCGGCATCGCCGCCGAACGCCGGTTCCGCCACGTCTTCGAGAACCCCGGCGACATCGGCGGCCGCTACTCCGCGCTCAGCTTCTTCGGCATGGTCCCGGCGGCCATCATCGGTATCGACGTCGAGGCCTTCCTCGACCGCGCCGAGAACATGCGCCTGCAATCTCAGCCGGGCATCCCCGCCGACCTCAACCCCGGCCTGGCATTGGGAACCGTCCTCGGCCTGCTCCAACGGAGCGGCCGCGACAAGGTGACCATCCTCGCCCCGCCACGCATTGCCGCCTTCTCGTTGTGGGCCGAACAACTCATCGCCGAGAGCACCGGCAAGGATGGCAAGGGCCTGATCCCGGTCGGCGACGAGCCGATCGGCGAGCCGGCCGTGTACGGCGACGACCGCATCCTCGCCGTGCTCCGCCTCCGCGACGACGCTCACTTCGACGCCGAGGTGGGGCCGCTGCGTGCCGCCGGCATCCCCGACGTGACCATGCAGCTCGATGACCTCGCCGACCTGGCCGCCGAGTTCTTCCGCTGGGAGTTCGCCACCGCGGTCGCCGGAGCCGAGCTGGGCATCGACCCCTTCGACGAGCCCAACGTCAAGGAGTCCAAAGACAACACGCGTCGAGTTCTTGACCAGTACGTCAAGAACGGCAGCCTCGCCGATGAGTCGGCGAGCGCCAGCGATGACGGCATCTCCGTCTTCGCTGCGCCGGGGCGGCAGGACATCGACAATGCGCTCACCGACTTCCTCGCCGAGGTTCGCATCGGCGACTACGTCGCGCTGATGGCCTATGTCACCCCCAACAGCGAGAACGAGGCGGCCCTGCAGAGCCTCCGCGTGGCCATCCGCGACGAGCACCGCGTGGCCACCACGCTCGGGTTCGGGCCGCGCTTCCTGCACAGTACCGGACAGCTCCACAAGGGCGGCCCCAACAGCGGCCTGTACATCCAGGTCACCACCGACGACGCAGTCGACGTGCCCATTCCCGGACAGCCATTCAGCTTCTCGATCCTCAAGCAGGCACAGGCGCAGGGCGACCTGCGCTCGCTCCGCGACCACGGCCGGCGGGTGATCCGCCTCCACATCGGTGGTGACTTCGCGCTCGGCCTCAGCAGGCTCACCGATTCAGTCATCCACGCGGCCACTGGAGCACGGTGATGCAGATCGGCTTTGTCGGCCTCGGACGGATGGGCGCCAACATGGTCCATCGCCTGCGCCGCGACGGCGACCATGCGGTGGTGGCATTCGATCCCAATGAGCAGGCGCGCGCGTCGGTGGAGCAGCAGGGTGCCACCACCGTCACCGCCCTCGCCGACCTCGCGGCCCGGCTCGAGGCGCCGCGAGCCGTCTGGATGATGGTGCCCTCCGGGACGATCACCGAGCAGACGCTCGACGGCCTGCTGTCCACTCTCGAGCGCGGCGACACCATCATCGACGGCGGCAACAGCAACTGGCACGACAGCGTGGCCCGCGCCAAGCGCTGCGCGGAGCAGGGGATCACCTTCATCGACGCCGGCACCAGCGGCGGGGTCTGGGGGCTGACCGTTGGCTACTGCCTCATGGTCGGGGGGGACACGGATGCCGTGGAAAGGCTGCGTCCCATCTTCGAGACCCTGGCACCCCCCGACGGGTTCCTCCACGTCGGCCCGGCCGGCAGCGGACACTACGTGAAGATGGTGCACAACGGCATCGAGTACGGGATGCTCCAGGCGTACGCCGAAGGGTTCGACATCCTCCAGGCGTCGCAGGCGTTTCCGGGCCTCGACCTGCACGGCATCGCCCATCTTTGGAACCAGGGCAGCGTGGTGCGCTCCTGGCTGCTCGAGCTGGCCGAAAGCGCCTTCGACAGGGACCCTCAGCTGAGCAAGCTGCGTGGCTGGGTCGACGACTCCGGGGAGGGCCGGTGGACGATCGACGAGGCGATGAGCCTGTCGGTGCCCGCGCCCGTGCTCGTCCTGTCGCTGATGGCCCGCTACCAGTCCCGTCAGCCCGACGGCTTCGGCAACAAGGTGATCGCGGCACTGCGCAACGAGTTCGGCGGCCATGCGGTGCAGAGCGAGGACCCGGCACCGTCCGCACCTCAGCCCTTGTGACCGATACCCTCCTCGAGGACGTCGCGCTTCAACCCAACCCCCTCAGCGAAGGGCTCCGCCAGGGGCGCGTGCCCCTGCCCTGCGTGGTGGTGATCTTCGGCGCCACCGGGGACCTGACGCAGCGCAAGTTGGTGCCGGCGTTTTACGCGCTCGCCGCCGACGGGCTGCTGCCCCCCGGGTTCAGCATCATCGGTGCCGGCCGCACCGAGCAGTCCACCGAGGACTTCCGCGAGGCCATGCGCAAGGCCGTTGAGCGATTCGGCCGCGTGCCCCTGCGCACTGACGTGTGGAACGTCTTCGCCGACGGGCTGCGCTACTGCACGTACGACCTCGACCACCCCGACGGCCTGCACGCGTTGCACGAGACCCTCGACGAGCTGGACCGCGAACGCGGTACGGCCGGGAACCGCATCTTCTACTTCTCGATCCCGCCGAGCGGCTTCGCGGCGCTCGCCGAACGCCTTGGTACAGAAGGGCTTTCCCACGCGGATGGGGGCAGCTTTCGGCGCATGATCGTGGAGAAACCCTTCGGCCACAACCTCGACAGCGCTCGCGCCCTCAACGGCAAGCTGCACGTCGCCTTCCACGAGGACCAGATCTACCGCATCGACCACTACCTCGGCAAGGAGACGGTGCAGAACCTGCTGGTGTTCCGCTTCGCCAACGGCATCTTCGAGCCGCTGTGGAACCGCCAGTACATCGACCACGTGCAGATCACCGTGGCCGAGAACCTCGGCGCCGAGGGGCGCGGCGCCTATTACGAGGAGTCGGGCGCGCTGCGCGACATCATCCAGAACCACGTCATGCAGCTGGTGGCCATCGTCGGCATGGAGGCGCCCAGCAACTTCGGCGCCGAGACCGTCCGCGACGAGAAGGTGAAGCTGCTCAGGGCGGTGCGCCCCATCCACCCCGACGACGCCTTGTCGCACACCGTGCGCGGTCAATATGGCGAGGGATGGATCGACGGCGAGCGCGTCCCCGCATATCGCCAGGAGCACGGCGTCGCCCCCGACTCCTTACGCGAGACGTTCGTGGCCATGAAGGTGGACATCGACAACTGGCGCTGGGCGGGCACGCCCTTCTACCTGCGCACCGGCAAGCGATTCCCCAAGAGGGCGACCGAGATCGCCATCCAGTTCCGACGCGTGCCTCACTCCCCCTTCGGGGGCAACACCGCCACGCCTGCGGGTCTGCTCCCCATCGACAGCATCGACCCCAACCTCCTGGTGCTGCGCATCCAGCCCGACGAGGGGATCACGCTGCGCATCAGTGCCAAGACGCCGGGACAGTCGATGACGATCCGCACCGTCAACATGGACTTCCTCTATGGCAGCGCGTTCCTCAAGGAGTCGCCCGAGGCGTATGAGCGTCTGCTGCTCGACTGCATGCTCGGCGACCCCACGCTCTTCGCGCGCGAGGACGAGGTGGAAGAGGCGTGGCGCTTCTGCACGGCCATCCTCGACGGCTGGCGCGCCCATCCCCCGGATCCCAACGACTGTCCCAACTACGAGGCCGGCTCCTGGGGCCCGCAGAGTTCGAGCGACTTCATGGCTCGCGACGGCCGGCAGTGGCGGCGGCTCTGACATGACCTCGGTGGGCACGCCCCTGCAGGTGTCCCACGCCAGTGGGCTGCACGCGGTCAACCGCGTCCTCGCGGAGATGCACAGGGAGATGCTGCGCAGCGGCGGCATCGAGGGGAGAGCGGTGCGACTCAGCGTTCTCAACCTCGTCGCCGCGTGCGTCGACGAGGCAGGCGCCAGCGTGGCCGCGCTGGCCGTGGGACGGCTGGCGGCCACGCACCCGGCACGGGCGATCATCATCGTCGCCGACGCGGATGCCGGCGACCACATCGAGGCCGACGTGTCGCTGCAGTGCCTGCTTCTCGACGCCGACCAGGTGTGCGCCGAACAGGTGAGCCTCCACGTCGGCGGTGAGGTCGCGTATCACCTCGCCAGCGTGGTCACGCCGCTGCTTGTCCCGGACATCCCGGTCTACCTCTGGCTAGTCGGCTCCCCGCCGCTGCGCCAGGCGTTCGGCCAGGACGCTATCGCCATCTGCGAGCGGCTCATCATCGACACCGGCGAGTACGAGGACCACGCCGGGACGCTGCGCCTACTCTCCGACCAGCTCGACGTCGTCGGCGACTCGATCTCCCTCTCGGACGTCGCCTGGGAGCGCAGCGGGACGTGGCGCGAGGTGATCGCGCATTCCTTCGACGGCGAGGGCGTGCGCGCGTTCCTCCGAGGCGTCACGCACGTCGACATCGAATGCAGCGGAGAGCGCGTCTCGGCCCAGACCTGGCTGATCGCGGGCTGGCTGGCCAGCCGGCTGGGGTGGACGCGCGAGGAGCGTGCCCCGCGCCTCGCCATCACGGCGCGGGCGGCCGACGGCATCGAGGAGCACGACCTGGTGCGTGTGTCCCTGCGCTGCCGGGTCGACGGCCACGAGGCGCTGGTGACGGTGGAACGCCGCGGCTCGGCACTGCACAGTGTCATCGACGTCGACGGCGGCATCACCGCCGAACGCGCCGTGCCGGCCCCCGAGCTGGACGCGGTGGACGTGGTCGGAACCCTGATCGAGGACAGCGGCGAGGACCCGGACTATCGCGCCGCCCTCCGCTCGGGAGCCGAGCTGTCGTCCCCGTCGCGATGAGCGCGGGCCGCCTCCCCGGCGAGGTTCACGTTCTCACCGACCCGATCAGCGTCGCCGCCGCCGTTGCCGAGTGGATCACGACCCGATGCGCGGGGCGTGCCGACTTTCGCATCGCCTGCGCCGGCGGCAGCACCCCGCAGTTCCTCTACGAGGCGCTGGCCTCGTCGACGTTCCGCGACGGCGTCGAGTGGGAGCGATGGCACGTGTTCTTCGGCGACGAGCGCGCCGTGCCGCCTGACGACGCCGCCAGCAACTTCCGTCTCGTCCACGACAGCCTGCTCGCCCGCGTGCCGATCCCCGCCCCCCAGGTGCACCGCATGGAGGCGGAGCGCGCCGACCTCGATTCGGCCGCCGCCGACTACTCGCGTCTCCTCGAGGCCGAGGCCGGCGCCCCACCGCGTCTCGACGTCGTGCTGCTCGGGCTCGGCACCGACGGGCACACCGCATCGCTCTTCCCAGGAACTCCCGCGCTCGACATCACCGATGCCTGGGCCGGCCGCGGCCTCGCGCCTGTGGCTCCCTGCGACCGCATCACACTGACGCTGCCGGTGCTCAACGCCGCCGCGCACGTGGCCTTCCTGGTCACCGGGACCAGCAAGGCGCACGCCCTTCGCGGCGTCATCGACGGCAACGTGCCCGCGGCCCGGGTGCGGCCGCACAACGGCGGCCTGCACTGGTTCCTCGACAGCACGGCCGCGCATTCGATCGACTGACGGGCGCGTGGCTGCCTCCGCTCAGGGGGCTGAAGGAAGCTCGAGGCGGAAGACGCTGCCCTCGCCGGGTGCGCTGCGCTCGATGCTCAGCGACCCTCCGCACGCCTCCGCGAGGACGCGGCCCACGTGGAGCCCGAAGCCCGTCCCGGGGACGTTGTTGTCGACGCGGAAGAAGCGGTCGAAGATGCGCTGGTGCAGCGCCGGGCTGATGCCCACGCCGTGGTCCTCCACGCGGATGGCAGGTGGGTCCCCGGGGTCGACCGACACGCGCACCCACGGCGTCGCGCCGCCGTAGTTGAGGGCGTTGTTGATGAGGTTGTCCACGATGCGGTCGACGTGGAAGACGTCGCCGCGTGCCATCACCGCGTTGGGCGGGGGCGAGGTTTCGATGGTGGCGACGGTCAGGCGCGCGCGCGCCTCGCTGCGCGTCGCGGCGCGAGCGATCACGTCGGTGAGGTCGAGCGTTTCGATGCTCGCCGGGACTGCCCCGCTCTCGAGGCGGGCGGCAAGGAGGAGATCGTCCACGAGGCGGTTGGTCTCCTGGACCTTGCCCGCGATCAGCCGGAGCGGCCCTCTCCACCCGTCCGGAGCCTCCCCGAAGGTGCCGTCGCGGAGCAGGTCGAGGTAGCCGGAGAGCACCGTCAGCGGCGCGCGGAGGTCGTGGACGATGAGGTTGAGGAACGAGGACATCGTGCGTGACTCGGCCTGGGCCTGCGCGTACAACCCCGCATCCACCGTCTCGCCCTCGCCGGCGCTGCCGAGCGGCGTCTGCCCAGGTGCGGCCACGATCACATTCCCACCATGATGACACTCACTTTAGGCTACCTGTCCGTTTACATATGAGCCCACTGTCCCTGGGCAGGTTCGCGGGGGCGCGTCGCCTCGCCGCAAACGCGCCACACGGCATCAGGTAGGCTCGGGTCGTGCCCCGCTCGACCTGGCCCGCGTGCGCGGGCGCCGTGTGCATCGCCCCCAGCCTGCTGGCGGCCGATTTCGGGCACCTCGCCGACGCCGTCCACGCGCTCGAGGGGGGCGGCGCGGAGCGCCTCCACGTCGACGTCATGGACGGCTCGTTCGTGCCCAACTTCACCTTCGGCACCGACACGGTCCGCGCTCTGCGGCGGGAGACATCGCTACCCCTCGAGCTGCACCTCATGATCCGCGAGCCGGAGCGGCACCTCGAGACGTTCGCAGCTGCCGGGGCCGACGGCATCACCGTGCACCAGGAGGTCTCGCCCCACCTCCATCGGACGTTGTCGGCGATCCGCGCGCTCGACTGCCGCTCGGGAGCTGCGATCAATCCAAGCACGCCGGTGACCGAGCTCCACGACGTCCTCGACATCTGCGACCTCGCCCTGGTGATGACCATCAACCCCGGCTTCGGCGGCCAGCGCCTGATTCCCCACACGCTCCACAAGGTGGCCGCGCTGCGTGCCGAGATCGCCCGGCGCGGCCTGTCCACGGAGATCGAGGTGGACGGCGGCGTCGACGTGACCAACGCTGCCGAGTGCGCGGCCGCCGGGGCCACGGTCCTTGTCGCCGGGACGGCGGTGTTCGGCCATGGAGACGGCCCGGCGGCGGGGGTGGGCGCCATCGTCGCGGCGCTGTCCACGGCGGGCTCACCTACCATCGCGCCCCAATGACCGACACAGCCGCCGTCACCGCGCTCCTCGACAGCCGCGCCGAGATCGTCCGCGCCCAGGATGAGCTCGCCTCGCGCCTTCCGGCGCCGATGGCCATCGTGGCCCGTATCGCCTACAACTACCGCTGGTCGTGGACACCCGGCGGCAACGAGCTGTTCGCCGCCGTCGACGCGCTGCGCTGGGAGCGCAGCAACCGCAACCCGGTGCGACTCCTGCTCGAGGCGACGTCCGCAAGCCTGGAGCGTGCCGCCGCCGACGAGCGCCTGATGCGCCAGGCCGCAGCCATCCTCGCCGTCATCGAGGCCGACAACGCGCGCCCCGCCATGGCCGGGCGGGCGTCGGCTCGGCAGCCCGTCGCGTTCCTCTGCGCCGAGTTCGCGGTGCACACGTCGCTGCCCATCTACGCGGGCGGCCTCGGCGTCCTCGCCGGCGACATCCTCAAGGAGGCCAGCGACCTCGCCGTGCCCATGGTGGGCGTCGGGCTGCTCTACCGGCAGGGCTACTTCCTGCAGCGCATGGACCGCACCGGCTACCAGCACGAGTACTGGATCCCCCTCGACCCCGAACGCGTTCCTGCCGTCCTTGTCCGCAACCACGACGGCACGCCGCTCACAGTGACCGTCCCACTGCGGGGCCGCGAGCTGATGGTGCAGGTGTGGCGCGTGCAGGTGGGGCGGGTGCCGCTCTTCCTGCTCGACGCCGACCTCCGTGAGAACTCGCGCACCGACCGCTGGATCACGGCGCGCCTCTACGAGAGCGACCGGTCCATCCGCCTGGCGCAGTACGCGCTGCTCGGCATCGGCTCGATGCGCGTGCTTCACGCCATGGGGATGACCCCATCCGTTGTCCACCTGAACGAAGGCCATGCGGCCCTGGCGCCGCTGGAGCTGGCCCGCATGGACATGGCCGGCGGACGCGACCGTGACAGCGCGCTCGCCGCCGCGCGGGAGCGGACCATCTTCACCACGCACACGCCGGTCGGCGCCGGCAACGAGGGCTACGACATCGCCGAGGTCGCCGACGTCATGGGTGACCTGCCCGCCGAGGTGGGCATGGACTTCGACAGCTTTCTCCAGCTCGGCCGCACCCGACCCGAGGACCCGTACGAGCCCTTCGTGATGACCCCGCTCGGGATCAGGATGAGCCGGGCGGCCAACGGCGTCAGCCGCCGCCACGGCGAGGTGGCCCGGCAGATGTGGCAGCCGCTCTTCCCGGACAGCCCCGTCGACACAGTCCCGATCGGCCACGTCACCAACGGCGTCCACGTGCCCACCTGGATGGCGCCGGCGACGCGAGAGCTGCTCGACCGTCACCTTGGAGACGGATGGATCACGCGGGCCTCGGACCCACAGACCTGGGCGGCCGTCGCGGGCATCCCCGACGCCGAGGTGTGGGAACTGCGCTCCCAGCTGCGCACCGGTTTCGTCGAATATGTCCGCGACCGCAGCGTGGCCACCCGGCTGGCGCGGAGCGAGCCGCGCGAGATGATCGCGGCCGCCGAGCGCGGCTTCAGCCCCGGTTCCCTGACCATCGGCTTCGCGCGCCGCCTGGCCACGTACAAGCGCCTTTACATGCTCACACTCGAGCCCGAGCGGATGGCCAATCTCCTCACCGATGGTGCGCGGTCGATGCAGCTGATCCTCGCCGGCAAGGCGCACCCCGACGATGAGGAGGGCAAGCGCTCTGCGCAGGGCCTCTTCACCTTCAAGCAGCTCCACAACGCCCCCGAACACGTCGCCTTCCTCGACAACTACGACCTCACGATCGCCTCCCACCTCGTGGCCGGGTGCGACCTCTGGGTCAACCTCCCTCGTGCCCCCCTGGAGGCGAGCGGCACCAGCGGCATGAAGTCGGTCCTCAACGGCGGCCTCAACCTCTCTGTCCTCGACGGCTGGTGGGCGGAGGCCTTCGACGGCACCAACGGCTGGGGCATCCCTGGCGACACCGTCTACGACCCCAGCGTCCAGGACAGGCGCGACGCCGCCGCCTTCTACGACCTCCTCGAGCACGAGGTGGCGCCGCTCTTCTACGACCGCGGCGAGGACGGCATCCCCCACGGCTGGGTGCAGCGCGTCAAGCGCTCGCTGATGACCAACGGTCCGCTCTTCTCGGCGACGCGCATGGTCGAGGACTACATCGACGACGCCTACCTGCTGCGCTCGCTCTCAGAGGCTGGCGCGAGGTGACGTGGTCGCCACGACGTTGCCGGGGTGGCTGCCCGCGAGGCGCCTAGAATCCCGGCCGTGGAGTACTCGGAGAGCATCCTCGACCTGGTGGGCAACACGCCCCTGGTTCGCCTCCGGGCCCTGGCCCGCGGCGTGCGCGCGACTGTCCTGGTCAAGCTCGAGCAACTGAACCCCGGCGGCAGCGTCAAGGACCGCATCGCCCTGGGCATGGTCGAGGAGGCGGAGCGGGCCGGCCACCTCCGTCCCGGCGGCACCATCGTGGAGCCGACGTCGGGCAACACCGGCCACGGCCTTGCCATGGTGGCCGCGATCAAGGGCTACAAGATGATCTTCGTGATGCCGGACAAGATGTCAACGGAGAAGATCAGCCTGCTCAAGGCCTACGGAGCCGAGGTGGTGGTCTGCCCCACCAACGTCGAGCGCGCCTCGCCGCAGTCGTACTACTCGGTGGCCGAGAGGCTGGCGCGGGAGATCCCCGGGGCCTTCCAACCCAACCAATACTTCAACGCCAGGAACCCGGAGGCGCACTACCAGACCACCGGCCCCGAGCTGTGGCGCCAGACCGACGGGCGGGTCAGCATCTTCGTCGCCGGGGTGGGCACGGGCGGCACCATCAGCGGCACCGGGCGCTACCTCAAGGAGCAGAACCCCGCCGTCGAGGTCGTCGGCGCCGACCCCGAGGGCTCGATCTTCTCGGGAGCCATCGCCCCCTACAAGATCGAGGGGGTGGGCGAGGACTTCTGGCCGGGCACGTTCGACCCCGCCGTCGTGGACCGGATCATCCAGGTGACCGACCGCGAGGCATTCGTGGCCGCGCGCCGCCTTGCCCGCGAGGAGGGCATCCTCGTGGGCGGGTCTGCGGGCATGGCGCTGCACGCGGCGCTGGTGGTGGCAGTCGACGCCGACCCCGACGCGGTCATCGTGGTCCTCCTCCCCGACACCGGGCGCAACTACCTGAGCAAGTTCTTCTCCGACGAGTGGATGCGCCAGAACGGCTTCCTCGATCGCCTCGGCCCGGCACGCGTCCGCGAGGTCCTGGCCTCGCACGCCGAGGGGGGTAATGTGCCCTCGCTGGTCGCCGTGGAGGCGGGCAGGACGGTGGGCGAGGCGATCGACCTCATGCAGCGCTACAACATCTCGCAGCTGCCTGTCGTCGACGGCACCGACGGCGACCGCGCGGTGGTGGGCAGCATCGCCGAGCGCACCCTCCTCGACCGCGTGTACCGCGACCCCACGGTGGTCACGGCGTCGGTGTCCGCGGCCATGGACCCGCCCTTCACCGTTGTCGCGGCCGACGCGCCGATCGACGAGGCCTTCGCGCCGTTGCTCAACGGCGAGGCCGCGGTGACCATCATCGACGGCGACCGCCCCGTCGGCGTGATCACGCGCGCCGACCTGCTCGAGTACGTCGCCCACCATCGCTGATGTGACCGAGCGCAAGGCGGGCTTCGCGACCCGCGCCATCCACGTTGGCCAGGGGCCCGACGCCTCGACCGGCGCCGTGGTGCAGCCCATCCACCTGGCCACCACCTTTGCCCAGGAGGGCATCGGCCGCCACGGCGGCTACGAGTACACACGCAGCAACAACCCCACCCGCGAGCAGTTGGAGACCTGCCTGGCGTCGCTGGAGGGCGGCAGCCACGCCCTGGCGTTCGCCTCCGGCCTGGCCGCGACAACCTGCGCCCTGCTCCTGCTCGAGCCCGGCGACCACGTCGTCTACATGGAGGACGCCTACGGCGGCACCTACCGGCTCTTTGACAAGGTGATGGCACGCTACGGGGTGCGCTTCAGCGCTGTCGACGCCACCCGGCCGGGGGCGATCGAGGCGGCAATGACCGAGCGCACACGCCTTGTGTGGATCGAGACTCCAACCAACCCGCGCCTGCGCATCGTCGACATTGCCGGCGCCGCCGAGGTGGCGCACCGCCACGGGGCCAGCCTGGCTGTCGACAGCACATTCGCGACCCCGTTCCTGCAGCGCCCGCTGGAACTGGGCGCCGACATTGTCATGCACAGCTCAACCAAGTACCTGGGCGGCCACAGCGACGTGCTCGGTGGCTGCCTGGTCACCTCCGACGACGACGTGGCCGCCCGCCTGCGCTTCCACCAGAACGCGGTCGGCGGCGTGCCCTCGCCGTTCGACTGCTGGCTGCTCCTTCGCGGCCTCAAGACGCTGGCGCTGCGCATGCAGAGGCACTGCGACAACGCCCTGGCGGTGGCCCACCACCTCGACGCCCACCCGTCCGTGAGCGTGGTCCACTACCCGGGTCTGGAGAGCCACCCCCAGCACGCGCTCGCCGCCCGTCAGATGAGTGGCGGCTTCGGGGGGATGGTGTCGCTCGAACTCGAGGACGAGGCCGCTGCGGTACGGGTCCTCGAGGCCCTCCGCCTCTTCACCCTCGCGGAGTCCTTGGGGGCGGTGGAGTCCCTCGCCGAGCACCCCGGGCTGATGACCCACACCTCGGTGCCGCCCGAAGAGCGCCGCCGGATCGGCCTCGGCGACGGACTGCTGAGGCTCTCTGTGGGGGTGGAGGACCTCGACGACCTCCTCGCCGACATCGACCAGGCATTGCGACGGTTTGAGTGAGGAAGCGGCACGGTCGGTCGCCGGGACGATAGGCTAGCGCGGTGACACCTGATGATCTGTTGCGTTCCGAGGCCGAGGCTCGCGTCGCCGCAATCTCCGGCCTGACCTACGACATCCGCCTCGACGTGACCGGCGGGACCGCCTCAGCAACCTTCCGCAGCGTCGCCGAGATCGAGTTCTCAGCCCTCGACGGCGCCGCGACCTTCGTGAACCTTGACGCCGAGGCGGTGCACCACATCGATCTGAATGGCCGCGCGATCGACGTCGCCGCCTTCGCCGACAACCGCATCGCGCTCGACGGCCTCGCCGAACACAACCACCTGCGCGTCGTCGCCGACTGCCACTACTCGCACACCGGCATGGGCCTGCACCGCGTCGTCGATCCCGCCGACGGCAACGTCTACCTGTACACGCAGTGCGAGCCCTTCGAGGCGCACCGCGTCTTCGCATGCTTCGACCAGCCCGACCTCAAGGCCCGCTTCACACTCCACGTGACCGCCCCGTCGGAGTGGACGGTGGTCAGCAACGCGCCCGTGGCAGACACGGACGCGAACAGCGGGGATGCCGGCACCGCCACCGTGCACTTCAGCGAATCGCCGGTGATGTCGAGCTACCTTGTGGCCATCGTTGCCGGACCGTACGCGCGGGTCACCGACAGGTACGAGGACATCGAGCTCAACCTCTACTGCCGGCAGTCGCTCCGTCGCTACCTGGACGACGCCGAGATCTTCGAGATCACCAAGCAGGGCCTCACACATTTCGCGCGCAGGTTTAAGATGCCCTACCCCTTCGGTGCCAAGTACGACCAGCTCTTCGTCCCCGAGTTCAACGCCGGAGCGATGGAGAATGTCGCCTGCGTGACCTTCAACGAGGAGAGCACGATCTACCGCGGCGCCGTGCCCGCGACCGTGTTGGCGTGGCGCGCCGGCACCATCCTCCACGAGATGGCGCACATGTGGTTCGGCGACCTCGTGACCATGCGTTGGTGGGACGACCTCTGGCTCAACGAGAGCTTCGCGACCTACATGGGCAATGACGCGCAGGCGGAGGCGACCAAGTACACCAGCGCGTGGGTGGACTTCGCCAACGGCGACAAGTCCTGGGCCGCGTCGCAGGACCAGCTGCCCACCACCCACCCCATCGCCGCGGACGTCCCTGACGTCAGCACAGGGCGCCTCAACTTCGACGGCATCAGCTACGCGAAGGGCGCCTCCGTGCTGCGTCAACTGGTGGCGTGGGTCGGTGAGGACGCCTTCTTCGGGGGCGTGCGCGACTACTTCGCCGAGCACCAGTGGGCCAACGCGTCGCTGCGCGACTTCCTCGCACCGCTGGAGCGCCATTCGGGGCGCGACCTGGCCGAATGGACGCGTGAATGGCTCCAGACGGCGGGCATGAACGTGCTCCGCGCCGAGATCTCCACCACGGCCGACGGCATCATCGAGAGCTGCACGATCCTCCAGGAGGCGGCAAGCCCCGCGTTCCCGACGCTGCGTTCGCACCGAGTCGGCGTCGGCCTCTACGACCTCGACGACGACGGCCGCCTGGTGCGCACCGAGCGCCTCGAGCTGGACGTCAGAGGCGCGCGCACCGAGGTCACCGCACTGCAGCGTCGGGTGCGTCCCGCGCTCCTCCTGCTCAACGACGGAGACCTGACCTTCGCCAAGATCCGTCTCGACGACGTCTCCACCCAGACGGTCATCGACCACCTCTGCGACCTCGATGACGCCCTCGCCCGCTCGCTGATCTGGGCGGCGGTGTGGGACATGACCCGCGACGGTGAGCTGCCCGCCAGCCGCTACCTCAGCCTCGTCGCCCGCCACGCCCCCAACGAGCCGCTGCCGACGATCGTCGACGACATCCTCGGCCAGGCGATCAGCGCCGTCGAGCTGTACAGCCATCCCGAGAACCGCGCGGGCCTGCGCGCCATCCTCCATGCCACCGCCAAGCAGATCCTGAAGCAGTCGAAACCGGGAACGCCGCACCAGCTGACCGCCCTGCGCGCCACGGTCACGACCGCCGACAGCGACGCGGACCTCAACATCGCCGAGGGACTGCTCGCCGGCACGGACCTCCCCGAAGGCATCGTCGTCGACCAGGATCTGCGCTGGTTCCTGGTGCGCAGGCTCGCCGCCGCGGGCAGGCTCGACGAGGCCGCCATCGCCGCCGAGTCGGCAGGTGACAAGACCGACGTCGGCATGCGCAAGGCGGCGGCCGCCCGCGCCGCCCGGCCCGACGCGGCCGCCAAGGAAGCCGCATGGGAACGCCTCACAGATCCCGAGACCCCGCTGGCCACGCAGAAGGCGCTCATCCGAGGTCTCCAGGACCGCGACCAGCAGGAGCTGTTCGCTGCCTTCCTCACCCGCTGGGCGGGGATGGTGCCGCGCTACTGGCGTGAGCGGAGCGCAGAGGAGGCCGAGTTCTTCACCGCGGGGATGTACCCGTTGTTCCGCGTCGACGACGCCGTGGTGGCCGCAGCCGATCTGCTTCTCGAGGGGACTGAGCTCAAGGACGCGGGGCGTCGCCTCGTCGTTGAGAGCCGCGACCAGACACTCCGTCTGCAGCGCGCCCAGGCAGCCGACCGCGCGTCCGAGGCCGAGGTCGGACTCCGAACCTAGCGCGGTACGCTCCCATTTGCCTTCAGGTCGATGCCACAAACGGATGACATGACTTCCGACGCCTTCCTGCAACAACTCCCCGACAGCGACCCGGACGAGACCGGGGAATGGCTGGAGTCGCTGGACAACCTGGTGGCCACCGAGGGTGTGTCGCGGGCGCGCTTCGTCCTCGGCAAGCTCACTGAGCGCGCCCGCACGCTGCAGGTCGGCGTCCCGGCGATGGTGTCGACCCCATACATCAACACCATCCCGCCCGAGGAGGAACCCTGGTTCCCCGGCGACGAGGAGATGGAGCGGCGCATCCGCCGCATCGTGCGCTGGAACGCGGCGGTCATGGTCACCCGCGCCAACAAGCGCACCGACGGCATCGGCGGCCACCTCAGCACCTACGCGTCGTCGGCATCGCTGTACGAGGTCGGCTTCAACCACTTCTTCCGTGGCAAGGACGACGGCAGGTCGGGCGACCAGATCTACTACCAGGGCCACGCCGCACCAGGCATGTACTCACGCGCATTCCTGGAGGGACGGCTGACCGAGGAGAACCTCGACAACTTCCGCCACGAGGTTGCCGGAAAGGGGCTCAGCTCCTATCCCCACCCCCGGCTCATGCCGGACTTCTGGGAGTTCCCGACGGTGTCGATGGGCCTCGGCCCGCTCAACGCCGTCTACCAGGCGCGTTTCAACCGCTACCTGTACCAGCGCAAGATCGCCGACACCAGCGAGTCGCGCGTGTGGGCGTTCCTCGGCGACGGCGAGATGGACGAGCCCGAGGCGAGTGCCGCACTGCCACTGGCGGCGCGTGAACAGCTCGACAACCTCATCTTCGTGGTCAGCTGCAACCTCCAGCGCCTCGACGGCCCGGTGCGCGGCAACAGCAAGATCGTCCAGGAGTTGGAGTCGCTCTACCGCGGCGCTGGCTGGAACGTCATCAAGGTGATCTGGGCGCGCGAGTGGGACCCGCTGCTCGCCCGCGACGTCGACGGCGTGCTTGTCGACAAGATGAACAGCACCAACGACGGCCAGTTCCAGAAGTTCTCGACAGAAACCGGTGCGTACATCCGCGAGAACTTCTTCGGACCCGATCCCCGCTTGCGCAAGCTCGTCCAGCACCTCAGCGACGACGACCTGCGCCACCTCCGTCGCGGCGGCCACGACTACCGCAAGGTCTACAGCGCGTTTCGCCTCGCCGTCGAGCAGAAGGGCGCGCCGACGGTGATCCTCGCCCACACCGTCAAGGGGTGGACCCTGGGGTCGCTGTTCGAGGGGCGCAACGCCACCCACCAGATCAAGAAGATCGGCGATACCGAGATGAAGGCCTTCCGCGACAAGCTGCAGCTGCCCATCAGCGACAAGCAGCTGGACCACGGCGTCGTGCCGTACTACCACCCCGGCACCAAGTCCGACGAGATCGATTACCTGATGAGCCGGCGTCTTGCGCTGGGCGGGATGCTTCCCAAGCGGGTGGTGCGCAACCGTCCCCTGCCCGCCCCCGGCGACTCGGTGTGGGCCGATTCCATCACCGGCAGCGGCGGTCGCGCGGTGTCGACGACGGCGGCGTTCGGGGCCATCCTGCGCAACCTGCTCCGTGAGCCCGAGGTGGGCCGAAGGGTCGTGCCGATCATCCCCGACGAGGCGCGCACCTTCGGCATGGACGCGCTCTTCCGCGAGGTGAAGATCTACGCGCCGTTCGGACAGCGGTACGAGCCCGTCGACGCAAGCATGGTGCTCAGCTACCAGGAAGCTCGCGACGGTCAGCTGCTCGAGGAGGGGATCACCGAGGCAGGCGCCATGGGCAGCTTCACGGCAGCGGGCACGGCCTACGCGACCCACGCCGAGGCCATGATCCCGTTCTACATCTACTACTCGATGTTCGGCTACCAGCGCGTCGGGGACCTCGTCTGGGCGTTCGGTGACGCACGTGGCCGCGGCTTCATGCTGGGCGGCACGGCCGGTCGCACCACCCTCAACGGCGAGGGGCTGCAGCACCAGGACGGCCATTCCCCGCTGCTGTTTTCCGCGGTGCCCAACTGTCAGGTGTACGACGCCGCATATGCCTTCGAGGTGGCGGTGATCATCCGCGAGGGGATGCGCCGCATGTTCGAGCGCGGTGAGGACATCTTCTACTACCTGACGCTCTACAACGAGAACTATGCGATGCCCCCGATGCCCGAGGGCGCCGAGGACGGCATCCTGCGTGGGCTGTACCTGTTCCAGCGCGCTCCCGAGGACAGGCCTCACCGCCTCCAGCTCTTCGCCAGCGGTACGGCGATGCAGGCGGCGGTCGAGGCGCAGGCGATGCTCGCCGAGCACGACGTGGCCGCCGACATCTGGGGCGTCACCAGCTACCTGGCGTTGCGCAACGACGCACTCGCCGCGGAGCGCTGGAACCGGCTCCATCCCGAGGGCCCGCACCACACCTCGTACCTCCAGGAGCAGCTCGGACTGCTGCCCGGCCCGGTGATTGCGGTGAGCGACTACCAGAAGACGGTCGCAGAGCAGGTGGCGCGCTTCGTCCCCCAGCGATTCGTGCCCCTCGGCACCGACGGCTACGGGCGCAGCGACACACGCGCCGCGCTCCGCAGCCACTTCGAGATCGACGCCCCCAGCATCGTCATCGCCGCCCTCGATGCGCTGGCCGACGAGGAGCGGGTGCCGCGGCACGTGGTCACCGCAGCCCTGGAGGAGTACGGCGTCCGCACCGAGGGTGCCGAGCCGCGCCTGCTCTAGTGGGTCGCGCCCGGCGCCCGATGGGCTCGTCGGGGGCCGTCATCCTGGCCGCCCTCCTCGCCCTGGTGTGCGGCGCCTGCGCAGACGCCACCGGGGCGCCGGTGAAGGGCAGGGGCCAGCCCCTCGCGTCATTGCTCGCCGGGCCGGCGCCGGGCGGCCCCCTGCTGGGGGTGACCTGCGCCGGCGACGCGGAGTGCTGGGCCGTGGGCGGGAGCGCGCCGGGCACCCTGCACTCCCACGCCCTCGTGGAGCGCTACAGCGGGACGGGCTGGGCGCTTGGTTCAAGCCCGGTCGCGGCCTCCGGCCGGGGCAGCGTGCTCTTTGGGGTGAGCTGTGCCGGTGTCTCCGAATGCTGGGCGGTGGGCGCCAACCGGGACGGGCCAGGAGGCGACCAGCAGCCGCTCATCGAAGGATACGGGGCTTTGGGCTGGTCGGTTGTGACAAACAGGATTCCCGGCAACACGGCCCTGTACGGCGTGGCCTGCCCGGCACACGACGACTGTTGGGCGGTAGGCGCGACGGGACCATCGTCCGCGCAGACCGGCCTCGTGCTCCACGACGACGGCACCGGCTGGTCGACCGCCGCCTCCCCAGCGAGCCCGGGGCCGAGCTCGCTGGACGCGGTGGCATGCGCCGCTGTCGACAACTGCTGGGCGGTGGGCTCGGCGGGCGCTCAACACACCCTGGTCGAGCGCTTCGACGGCACGTCATGGTCGGTCGTGACCTCGCCGGACACGGGCGCCGGCGCGGCCACGCTGAGCGGCGTCACCTGCACCGCGGCCTCGGACTGCTGGGCGGTGGGTGGCGACACCGCAGGTGCCATGAGCGCGCCGCTCATCGAGCACGACACCGGGAGCGGCTGGACCATCGTCCACAGCGCGGTGCCGCTCTTCAGCACCGGCAGCTCTCTCCAGGCGGTGGCGTGCATCAGTAAGTCCAACTGCTGGGCGGTGGGCGTGTCCCGGTCCGCCGGAGGTGGTGCCCAGGGTCTGTCTGAGCAGTTCAAGGGGACGGCATGGGCGGTGATCCGCGGGCCCGCGGCGGCGCAGAACCACGTCGCCAGCTTCAGCGGGGTGACCTGCCCGGACAGCGACGACTGCTGGGTGGTGGGCAGCTGCGGCACCGCCGGGAGCCCCGGGTGCGGTGGCTCGGCCTCGCTGATCGCGCTCTATGACATGGTCCTGCCGGACGGCCACTGAACGAGCTGAGCTGCGGCCTCAGGGGCTCGGCGCCGGCGCAGGGGTCGGCAGGCCGGCGCCGGACGGCGACGGGCTCGGCGACGCCGCGGCGCAGGGGTCGTCGCCAACGTTGCTCACGAAGATGTGGATCTGCCCGGCGGCGCAATCCTGGGCGAGCGACTCGAAGATCGCCTCAGAGAACCACTTCGGGCGCTGGTTGACGGTGTAGGGCTGGGGCGCGTTCACGATGATGTGCACCAGGGTGAGCGTGGTGGCGTCGGACGACTGAAGCTGGATGATGTCGTACCCCTGGGCGTCGTGGACCGGCGGGTTGGTGTAGGCGCCGGCGTGGAGCGCGAGCACCGCTGCTGCGTACGCCGGGTCGTCGCCCTGGACCTGGGTGCGCGGCACCGCGCCGAGCTCACCGCCCTTTGACGAGGTGGCGCTGTCGTCGGAGAACTGTGATGCCAGGCTTGCAAAACCCGTGCCGGCAGCCAGGCTCTGCTCAATCTCCGTGGCCCGCTGCTGGGCGAAGGTGTCCTCGAGCTTCTGCTCGTTCAGCGAGGAGCGGATCTCGTCGCGCAGCTGCGCCAGCGAGCCGCCCAGTGAGGCGAGCTGGCTGACCAGCTGCGACAGTCCGCCGGCCGCCTGGGTGTCGGCGGAGAGCTGCGTCTGCACCTCGCCGGCCGTCGCGGCCACTCCGGACGCCGTCGCCTCCTGGGCGATGACTGTGTCGATGAGCAGGCTGCGCAGCACGGAGGCGCGCACCTGGGAGGTCATCGCCGCGTTCCCGGTCGGCCCGCCAGCCTGGGCGACGCCGGTGAGCGCGCTCTGCAGGCGGATGTTGAAGAGGTCGGCGGTGATCGCCGTCGGGCCCACGCGCGCGATCACCTGCGCCGTCGGCGAGGACGACGTCGACGTGCCCGAGCTGCACGAGCAGCAGAGCACAGCGAGGAGGACGACTGAGGCACGACCCACGTCGGCCCAGTCTAGTCAGCGCTCCGCACGGCACCACCGTCCACGCCAGCGGCGGCGCTGAAACGGGCTCGAAATCCGGGCGACACCGCCACCGTGATGGCCACCACGCCCACCACCAGGGCGCCGATGCCGACGGCGTTGAAGAGACCGAAGAGGTGCTGCGCGCCGGCGTACATGAAGGTGCCGAGCGGCTGAAGGCCGGCGAAGAGCATCGCGTAGATGCCCAGCAGCCGCCCGAGCACGGCGGGATCGGCCTCCGTCTGCAGCAGGGTCATCATCGACGTGTTCATGGCCAGGAAGGCGAAGCTGATGCCCACCAGCGCCACCAGCGTGAGCGGCAGCAGCGACGAGTGCGCGACGGTGAACAGGCTCACCGCGTACACGGCGCCGCCGACCACGAGGAGGCGGCGCCGCCCGCCGGTGTTGCCGACAGTGGCGATCACAACGCCGCCGACGACGCCGCCGATGCCCCCGATGGAGTACAGAAGTCCGAGCACGCCGGCGCCACCGTGCAGCTGGGTTCGTGCCAGGATCGGCAAGAACGGCATGTACGAGACACCGAAGAACGCGAGGGCGGCCGTGACCATGACGATGCCACGCACGAGAGGGTCACGACGCACGATGCGCACCCCGTCGAAGAGCTCGCGCAGCGCGGTTGTTCCCGCCGCGCGGGGCAGGGGCGTGACGTCGGGGATGACCGTGAGCAGTACCCCCAGCGGCGCAATGTAGGCCAGCGAGAGCACGGCGAAGCATGCGCCCGGCCCGGCGGTGGCGATGAGCACGCCCGCCAGCGAGGGCCCGATGATGCGGGTCGCGCTCATCGCGGTGGAACTGAGCGCGACCGCGTTGACGATGTCGCGGCGGCCGACGAGGTCGGAGACCATCGCCTGGCGGGTCGGCAGGTCCAGCGAGTCTGCCGAGCCGTACACCACCGCCACGGCCATGATCGCCCAGAAGGTGGCGTGCCCGGTGAGGGCGAGCGCGGCGAGCACCCCAGAGCTGATCCCGAGCACCGACTGGGTGCAGAGGAGGATGCGGCGCCGGGGCAGGCGGTCGGCGAGGAGCCCGCCGGCCAGCGACAGGATGACCGCCGGCAACCCGTCGGCAGCCGCGACGGCGGCCACGGCCGTGCTGCTGTGGGTGCGGTCGTACACCAGGTAGCCGAGCGCCACCACCTGCATCCAGGTGCCGAGCAGGGTGGGCCACTGCGCGATCCAGTACCACCGGAAGGCGCGCACCGCCAGCGCCGGTGGAGGCCAGTGGCGCAGGGGCGGTGCCGCCACAGGCTCGCCGCCGAGGGCGGCCGGCAGCGGGCTCACCACCGGCCCTGGGGGCACCACCGCCTCGCTCTTGCGCACGGGTGCATCATCGCTGCCCGTCACGCGGTCGTTCGGCTCGGAAGCGGGAATCGCTGATAGGCTCGGGCATCGTGAGCACCGCCCTGGTCATCTTCCTCGCCGCCCTGCAGGGGTCCACCGAGCTTTTCCCGGTCTCGTCGCTGGGCCACGCGGTGGTGGTCCCCGCCATCTTCAACCTCGGGGTCGACCCAGCCGCTCCCAGCTTCGTGCCCTTCCTCGCCCTCCTGCACGTCGGCACCGGTGTCGCGCTGCTGGTCCTCTACCGCGAGCAGTGGTGGCGGATCATCCGGGGCTTCATCCGTGCCTCCATTCGTGGGCGCATCGAGACCGGCGACGAGCGCCTCGCCTTCCTGCTCGTGGTCGGTACCATCCCGGCCGGGGTCATCGGGTTCCTGCTCGAGAACCCGCTGAAGTCCCTCTTCGCGCACCCCCGAACTGCTGCCGCGTTCCTGGTCGTCAACGGCGCCATCCTGCTGGCGGCGGAGCTTCTGCGCCGCCGTGAGGAGCGCCGTCGCGGCTCGACAGAGCGAGCGCAGCGCGAGCAGCGCTTCGGCACCGTCGAGGAGCTCACCTACACCCGCGCCGGGTTGGTGGGGCTCTTCCAGGTGGCGGCGCTACTTCCCGGCATCTCCCGCTCCGGGGTGACCATGGCCGGCGCCCTGGTCGCCGGCCTGAGCCACGGCGAGGCGGTGCGCTTCGCGTTTCTCCTGGCGACCCCGATCATCCTGGCGGCCGGCCTGCTCGAGGTCCCCCAGCTCCCCGGCAGCGGAGCGCCGCTTGGCCTTTACACTGTGGGAGCGGTCGTCGCCGGGGTGATCGCCTATGCCAGCGCGCGGTTCCTCGTCCGCTACTTCGAGATCGGACGGCTCGACCCGTTCGCTGGCTACTGCGCGGCCCTCGGCGTGACCGGGCTGATCGTCCTTCGCTGAACACACTGGAGTTCCATGAACCCTCGGACCTCGCTCCCCGCCATCCTGCTCGCCCTCCTCGGGGTGCTCTTCATCGCCTTCGCGATCTTCTACGCGACCACCGACACCGGGCTGTTCGCGAGCGCCGTCGCCCGCCACTACAAGCACGCCACCGTCGCCGCGGTGCTGGGTGTCCTCTGCTTCGTCGGCGCCAACTTCGCGAGGCGTCGCACCGCCTGATCAGGCCACCCGGCCTCAGGCGGCCACGGCCGACGGCCTGGGCAGCGGGCGATCCTCGAGGAAGGCGACGATCACCTCAAGCTGGTGGCGGACGTACGCCTCCGTCCACCCGTGGCCGGCGTCGGCAACCTCGGCGAGCTGCACCTGTCGCATGCCCGCGACCGCGCGACGCAGCAGGGGGACGTCGACGATGCGGTCATCGGAGGCGGCGATCATGAGCACCGGCTTGGCGGATGCACGGAGCAACGCCACGTCGTCGCGGGCCAGGCCGTCGAGGATCCACTCGCGGAGCGCGCGCGGGTCAGCGCGCAGCTGGTTGCGGAAGTTCATCTCGGCGGCCGCGCTGTCGACGTTGTCACCCTCGACGAGCAGGCGCTTGTAGAGGTCGCTGACGACGCGCTGCCTGCTCAACCAGGTGATCGCCGGGAACACGCCCGGCGCCGTGAAGCCCCGCACCTGGACGTGGAAGCGGCGGCGCACCAGGGCGGGCGCGACCAGGGGAGTGTGCAGCACCAGGCGGGTGACATCGGCGGGACGACGCCGCCACAGGCTCGTGGCCACCGAGGCGCCGAGGCACAGACCGCCGACGTCGAAGCGCTTCACGCCGGCGTCGGCGCACACCGCGTCCACCGCCTCGGCCAGCCGTGCGGCGGTGTGGCGCGCCCCTTGGAGCGCGGAGGACGCCCCACACCCGGGCAGGTCCGGGATCACAAGGGTGCGGATACGAGCGAGCTCTTCGAACCAGGTCTCGAAGTTCTCCGCGGAGCCGAGGAAGCCATGGCAAAGCACGAGTGCAGGGCCGCTGCCGCCGACGAGATAGCGAACCCGTCCGCCCCCGTGGCTGACGAACCTCTCCTCGAGCTGGGCCATGCTGTGGCTACGGGGCGTTGGTGTCGATCTGGGCGCGCTGCAGGCGACCGCTGTAGTCGATGTAGATCGACTTCCACTCGCTGAACTCGTCGAGCACGTGGCCGCCGGCCTCGCGGTGCCCATTGCCGGTGTTCTTGGTGCCACCGAAGGGCAGCTGGATCTCCGCGCCGATGGTGGGTGCGTTGACGTAGACGATGCCCGATTCCAGCTCGTGGATGGCGCGGAATGCATGGCGCAGGTCGTTGGTGTACAGGCTCAGGCTGAGGCCGAACTGCGTTGAGTTGGCCGTGGCCAATGCCTCGTCCACCGAGTCGACGGCAAGGATGGCCACGGTGGGACCGAAGATCTCCTCCTGGGCGATGCGCATCGACGGCTTGACCCCGGCGAAGACGGTGGGTGTGTAGAAGAAGCCCCGCGCCAGCTCACCCTCGCCGGCCACCGTTCCCCCGGTGAGCAGCTCGGCGCCCTCGTCGATACCGATCTCCGTGTAGCCGTGGATGCGGCGCAGCTGCGTCTCATTGATGACCGGTCCGACGTCGACGCCGTCAACGAGCCCGTCGCCGAGACGCAGTGCCCGGGTGCGAGCCACGAAGGCGTCGGTGAAGTCGGCGAGCACGCTGCGTTCGACGATGAGCCGCGACGACGCCGTGCAGCGCTGGCCGGCGGTGCCGAAGGCGCCCCAGAGAGCCCCCTCGACGGCCAGCTCGAGGTCGGCGTCCGCCAACACCACGATGCCGTTCTTGCCGCCGAGCTCCAGTGACACCTTCTTGAGCATGGAGCCGCAGGTGGCCGCGATCAGGCGGCCCGTGTCGGCGCTGCCGGTGAAGAAGATCGCCGTGGTGCCGGGGTGATGCACCACCGCGTCACCCGCCTCCTCGGCGCCGAAGACGACGTTGATGACTCCGCCGGGAAGGCCGGCCTCCTCGAGGATCTCCACGAAGCGGAGCGCGCAGAGTGGGGTGTCCTCGGCCGGCTTGAACACGACCGTGTTGCCCGCCATCACCGCCGGGAAGATCTTCCAGGACGGGATCGCGATCGGGAAGTTCCAGGGGGTGACGCAGCCGACCACGCCGAGTGGCTGGCGCATGGTCATCGCCCACTTGTTGCGCAGCTCGCTGGGCACCGTCTCACCGAAGGCGCGACGGCCCTCGCCGGCGATGAACTTGCCCATGTCGATCGCTTCCTGCACGTCGCCGCGCGCCTCGGTGAGCACCTTGCCCATCTCGCGCGTCATGAGCTGGGCGAGCTCCTCTTTGCGCTGCTCCATGATGGTCGCTGCCGCAAGGATGATCTCGCCGCGGCGCGGCCAGGGGGTGGACCGCCAGCCGGGCAGGGCGCGCTGCGCCGCTGCGACCGCAGCGTCGACATCGGCGGCCGAGCTCTCCGGGAACACGCCGACGACCTCGTCATGGCGGGCCGGGTTGCGCGACTCGAAGGTGCGGCCGCTGGCTGCCCGGCGGTGCTCGCCGGCGATGAGGTTGAAGGGCTCGGCCAGCGAGCTGGTCACCGTCATCGTTCCGCCTCCTCGCGGACGGCGGTCTCGAGGATGCTGATGCCTGCGTCGAGGTCGTCGTCGCCGATGGTGAGAGGGGGCAGCAGGCGGATCACGTTGTCGTCGATACCGCAGGTGAGCACGAGAAGGTCGCGCTCCAGGCAGCGGCGCTGCACCCGCCGCACGATGTCGGCGTCGGGCTTGTCGCCACGCATGAACTCGATGCCGATCATCAGCCCAAGCCCGCGCACATCCCCGACCGCGGCGAACTCGGTCACCCAGCCGTTGAGCCGGTCGATGACGCGCCTGCCGAGGGCGTCGGCGCGCTCCGGGAGGTGCTCGCTCCGCAGGGTCTCGATGACGGCCACCGCGGCGGCGCACGCCACCGCGTTGCCACCGAAGGTGGTGCCATGCTCGCCCGCGTGGAAGGCCGACATCACCCGGTGCGTGGCGATGACGCCGGCGATGGGCAGGCCGTTGCCGAACGCCTTGGCGACACACATGATGTCGGGTCGCACCCCGGTGTGCTCCACGCAGAAGAAGCGGCCGGTGCGACCGAACCCGCTCTGCACCTCGTCGCAGATGAGCAGGATGCCATGCTCGTCGCAGATCTCACGCAGGCGGGGCAGGAAGTTCTTCGGTGGCACGACGAAGCCGCCCTCGCCCTGCAGCGGCTCGACGATGATCGCGGCCACCGAGTCGGCGGGGACCGTCGTCTTGAAGAGGTGCTCGATCTCGTCGCCGCGGGCGATCGGGCAGGGCGCGTCCGGCCCGTGGTCGCAGTAGCGGAAGCAGTGGGGGTAACGCACGTGGTGGACGCCGGGCAGGAAGGGGCCCATCCCCTCGCGGTACTTGGCCTTGCTGGCGGTCAGCGTGATCGCCCCGTAGGTGCGACCGTGGAAGGCGCCGGTGAACGCGATGATCTCCGTCCTCGCCGTCGCGCGCCGCGCCAGCTTGATGCTCGTCTCCACGGCCTCGGCGCCGCTGTTGTTGAGGAAGACCTGGTCGAGGCCCTCGGGCGTGATCGACACCAGCGCTGCGGCGGCGTCGATCATGCGGGGGCTCAGGGTTGTCACCGAGGTGTGCCACAGCCTGTCGACCTGTTCGTGCACCGCCTGGACGACGGCGGGATGGAGGTGACCGAGGTTGGTCACGCCGATGCCGCAGCCGAAATCGAGCACGTCGCGCGAGTCGACCGTGTGCAGGTGCGCGCCGAGGGCGCGGTCAACCACGAGGTCGGAGTAGCGCGAGTAGGCGGGCGAGATCAGTTCGGCGTCTCGCTCTCGCCAGACGCCCGCGCTGTCCGCTCCCCGGACGGCAAGGTCGGTCACCGCGCTCCTCCTCGTTGATGGTCCGCGGTCACCTGGCGCGGTCAGCGACGAGCGTAGCGAGTCGTCCTGTTCGATGGGAACAGCGTCGCCGCTCAGCGCGCCGCCGGCCGTCGCAGCCTGCCGAGGCTCAGGAAGCCGGCGAACATGACCGCGATGCCCACCGCCTCGTACACGCCGAGGGTGTCCAGCGAGCCGCCGGCCAGCTTGGCGGCGCTGAAGCCGGCCGCGATGACGAAGGCGCCGGCGGTGAGCAGGACATTGCAGACCACCCTGTCGACGCCACCGTGGTCGCGAATGAGCCGGTACGCAGACCAGGCGGATCCTCCAACCAGGATCAGGGTTCCGAGGACGTTGAGGATGACCGCGCCCAGTTGCAGGAGCGAGCCATGCGCGATCGCGTCACCGAGCACGCCCGCAGCCGTGTCGAGCCGCGACGTGTCCACGGGCACGAGCGCGGCGTCCACGGCCAGCACCACGGTGACAATCGCGAGGATCGCGGTGGCGCGGGCCGCCAGGCGACGCGGAGCGAGGAGGAACAGCGTGCCCATGGACAGCCAGATCACGCCCAGCACGCCGCCGAGGAGGTAGAACGCGCGGAAGATCGGTGCGCTGAAACCGAAGTGCTCGCCCACCGCCTGGCACCCGGCGGCAGCGGCGAAGATCGCCAGCCCCACTGTCCAGGCCGCGAACGCGGGGCGACCGGACATCCTGAAGCGGACGAAGACGACGGCGGCGAACGCCGCGCTGATCACCGATGCCGCGATTGCTGCCACCTCTCCCCCTCGTCGTCTTCATGTCAGGCAGACTGCTGTTCACAGCAGTCGTCGCCGACACGTTTTGCTACGTTTGACCCGTCCGGAACGATCTTGGCAGCTGCAACTCCGCCGGGGACCGTGCCGCGTTGACATTGATCCCCTGCGGCGTGTAGATAAGCACACCAATTGTTCACCAATCCTTCAACTCTCGTGGAGAAGTACATGATCCTGTCCAAACGGATGCTGCCAATCCTTGGCGTGGTGGGCATCGCCGCGCTGTCTGCGTGCGGCACGTCGACCACCACTACTTCGTCCTCAGGCGGAGGAGGCAGCAGCCTGGCTTCCTGCCAGGGCACGATCACCGTCGCCACCGACCTTCCACTGACCGGCGGTGACGCCACCGACGGGCCACCCGTCGAGAAGGCGGCTCACCTCGCCGTCACCCAGGCCAATACCAACAAGGTGCTCGGCGGCTGCACGCTCAAGTACGTGAGCAAGGACGACGCCACCGTTCTCAAGAACGGCCACGACCCGGCGCAGGGCGCGGCCAACATCACCGCCCTGTCCAGCGACCAGTCGGTGGTGGGCGTCGTCGGGCCGTTCAACTCCAGCGTCGCCGTGGCGGAGATCCCCGTCGCGAGCCAGAACCACCTCGCGATGATCAGCCCCTCGAACACCAACCCTGGGCTGACCCAGACGGGAACCAACCCTGACGTCAACACCGCCTCGCTCTACCCGGGTCCGCACACCTATTTCCGGACCATCGGAACCGACATCACCCAGGGCCAGATCCTCTCCTTTGTCGGCACCACGGAGTTGAAGTTCACCAAGGCCTACGTCATCGATGACCAGGAGACGTACGGCAAGGGCCTCTCGACATTCTTCCAGAAGTACTTCGCGGCGGACGGTGGCACCATCGTGGGCACCGCCAGCCTGCCCGGGACCACCAAGGACTTCCACACCCAGGTCGCCGATGCGCAGTCCAAGGGCGCCCAGGTCATCTTCTTCGGCGGTACCTCGGGCAACGGTTGCGGCATCCTCCGCAGCCAGATGCCCGCCAGCCTCCCGGAGCTGGGTGGTGACGGCTGCCAGGACGACAAGTTCATCTCGGACGCCGGTACCAACGCACTCGGCTCAGAGGTGACCAGCGCTCCCGACGCCAGCAAGCTCACGACCGCCACCAAGTTCTACACCGACTTCAAGTCAACGTACAACGAGGACGGCACCGAGAGCCCGTACACGCCGTACGGGTTCGACTCCATGAACGCCCTCATCCAGGCGATCAAGGCGGTCATCGTGGCCAACAACGACCAGCCGCCGAGCGATTCGATGACCTTCCGCGACGCGGTCGTCGCCCAGCTGCATAAGATCAGCTACTCCGGTGCCACGGGCACGGTCGCGTTCGATGCCAACGGTGACACCACCCACGCCGGCTTCAGCCTCTACACGATCAACGGGACCAAGTGGGCCCCCAAGGAACTGCTCACGGCGGACGCCACGGGCAAAGTGACGGTCGCCGGCTGACCTGAGGTGCATCAGAGGGGAGAGCGCAGGGTGCGCTCTCCCCTTCTTTTTCTTTCCGTAGGCCCACCTGAGGGGTGAGACCGTGAGCGACGAGAGCCCGGCGGCGGCCGATGGCATGCTGGTCGACCAGCGGGGGCTGACCTCACGTTCCCACCGCGGCACCGCCGCCAGTCCTGCCGTGGTGGCGACGAGCACCGTGCTGCGACAGCTCTACTCGCTGGTGCAGAGGTACTTCCCGCAGATCCTCGTCGCCGGGATCGCGCTGTCGATCCTCTTCGTGTACACGAGTGGTGGGCTCACGCTCATGGGCGAGCAGATCAAGAACGCGCTGGTGCTCGGCGCCATCTACGCGCTGGTCGCGATCGGCTACACGATGGTCTACGGCATCATCGAGCTGATCAACTTCGCCCACGGCGACGTGTTCGCGCTGTCGAGCTTCTACGCGCTGATCATCGCCACCTCGTTCGGCGGCTTCGTCAACAGCCTGGCCACGGGAAGCGGCATCGGCCTGCTCGTGGCGCTGCTCATCCTGTTTGTGACAACCATGGCCGCAGCCGGTTTCACGGGGATGGCCATCGAGCGCGTCGCCTACCGGCGGCTTCGCGACGCGCCTCGGCTGGCGCCGCTGATCACCGCCATCGGGGTGTCCTTCCTGCTCGAGGGCTTCATGCTCGTCAAGTTCGGCGCGGACAACGTGCCCACCAAGAACAACCTGTGGATCACGGGCACGGCGCTGACCCTCGGCAAGGTATCCATCGCCTGGACCGACCTCTTTGTCTTCGCCACCGCCGTCGCGTTGATGTTCACGCTGGGGGCGTTCGTGCGCATCACCACGCTCGGCAAGGCCATGCGCGCCACCGCCCAGGACCGCAACGCGTCGCTGCTCTGCGGCATCAACGTCAACCGCACCATCTCGGCGACCTTCTTCATCGGGTCTGCGCTCGCCGCCGCCGGGGGGATCGTCTACAGCATCAACTATCACTCGATCCAGTGGAGCCTGGGCTACAGGCTGGGCATCATCGCCTTCACCGCGGCGGTCCTCGGCGGCATCGGCAACATCGTCGGAGCCGGCATCGGCGGCTTCGTGATCGGGATCATCTACGTGTTCGGCGGTCAGCTGGCGGGCGGAGAGTGGAGCGACTCGCTGATCTTCGCGATCCTGGTGATCATCCTCACCTTCCGGCCCACCGGGCTCTTCGGCGTGGACGTCACCACCCGTGCCTAGCCTCAGCCTCGGTCGCCTGCTGACCTGGGAGCGCGTCGACCCCACCGCGCGCCGCCCCCGGGGAGCCGGCACCAGCACCTTCTGGATCTTCAGCATCGGCTCGGCAACGCTGCTCTTCATGGGCTGGCTGCTGCCCTGGTTCGTGAGGCCGACGTCGAGCGGCATCGGCTTCAGCCCGATGGACGTGGTCAGCTCGGCGCCGACCGGCATCGGCACCTTCCTCGTCTACCTGCTCGGCATCGGCCTGCTCGTGATGGTGCTCTCACCGTTCGCGGAGTTGTTCTACCGCGCCCGCAAGAGGGCGGTGCCGGCGCGCATAGACCAGGTGAGGGTGCTGATCGCACTGTTCGGCCTGGTCTGCACAGTGGTCGTCTTCCTGCTCACCAGGGTGATCCAGGAAGAGCAGCTCTTCGGGCCCATTGATACCTTCACGATCACCGACTCCGCGGTGTGGCTGACCATGGTCGGGTACATCCTTGCGGCCACCGCGTACGGGTTGCGCGGATGGGTGATCCGGCGGCCGACCACGGCCTTCGCGGCGATCGCCCTGCCGGTCGGGATCCTGCTCCCACTGATGTTCCACCAGGCACCGGTGTTCATCCTCTGGGCGGCGGGCTCGCTCGGCATCTACACCCTGCTCGCCCTCGGGCTCAACGTGGTCGTCGGTTTCGCGGGACTGCTCGACCTCGGCTACGCCGCCTTCTTCGCGATCGGGGCGTACACCTGTGGCTCACTGGCCTCGCCGAAGCACTCGATCCACCTTCCCCTCTGGGTGCTGATCTTCCTTGGGGCCGCGGTGGCGTCGATGTTCGGCGCCGTCCTCGGCGCCCCCACCCTGCGCCTCCGCGGCGACTACCTGGCCATCGTCACGCTGGGCTTCGGCGAGATCATCCCAGACCTCGCCACCAACAACGTCGGCAAGCTCACCGGAGGCCCTGACGGGATCTCGTCGATCGACCAGCCGATCGTCCATCTTCCCTTTGCCACCATCAATTTCGGCATCAACAAGGAGTGGTATTACTGGTCGGTGTTACTGGTGGTGATCATCGTGATCGTCCTCTTACGCAACCTCGAGCACTCGCGCGTCGGGCGCGCCTGGGTGGCATTGCGCGAGGACGAGGTGGCCGCGGCGGCCACGGGCATCAACACCACGTCGACCAAGCTGCTCGCCTTCGCCATCGGGGCATCCGTGAGCGGCCTGGCCGGTGCGTTCTACGGTTCCATCGTCACCATCGTCTCCCCGGACGACTTCAGCTTCTCGGTGTCGGTGTCGATCCTCAGCATCATCGTGCTGGGCGGAATCGGCAACATCACGGGCGTCATCGTGGGCAGCTTCGTGCTGACGTTCGTGATCTTCTGGATGCTGCAGTACCTCAACGAATGGTCGGCGACATTGGGTCAGACGATCAATGTGCCCAGCCTCGGGAACATCGACTACAGCCAGTACACGTACATGATCTACGGGGTCGCACTGATCCTCATGATGCTCTTACGGCCTGGCGGGCTGATCCCAAGTCGCGCGCGCCAGATCGAGCTGACGTCGGGAGGCGAGGAGGAATCGCTGGCCGCGGTGCAGGGAATCGCCTGATGGCGCTCATCGAAGTCGAGTCGCTGGTCAAGCGCTTCGGCGGACTGATGGCTGTCAACGACGTGTCCTTCGTGATCGACGCCCGCGAGATCGTGTCGATGATCGGGCCCAACGGCGCGGGCAAGACGACAGCTTTCAACTGCGTCACCGGCCTCTACCCGATCACCAGCGGCGCGGTGCGCTTCGACGGTCACAGCATCACCGGCCAGCCACCGCATCGGATCACACGACTGGGGATCGCGCGCACCTTCCAGAACATCCGCCTGTTCTCGTTCATGACGGCGCTCGACAACGTCATGGTCGGCGCCCACTGGTGGATGTCGGCACGTGTCTGGGACAGCGTGGTCAAGTCGCCGCGAGCCCGCGCTGACGAGAAGCGCGTGGAGGCGCGGGCGCGGGACCTGCTCGAGCAGCTGGGCCTCACGCGCTACGCCGGCTCCTACGCGCGCGAGCTGCCGTACGGCCTGCAGCGCCGCCTCGAGATCGCCCGGGCGCTGGCCACGCAGCCGCGCGTGCTGCTGCTCGACGAGCCGGCGGCCGGCCTCAATCCCCAGGAGAAGAAGGAGTTGATGGCGCTCATCTCGCGCCTCCGCGACGAGGGCCTGACCATCTTCCTGATCGAGCACGACATGCGTGTGGTCATGGAGATCAGCGACCGCATCGTGGTTCTCGACCACGGCGTCAAGATCACCGAGGGCAAGCCGGCGGAGGTGCGCAGCAACCCGCAGGTCATCGAGGCGTACCTCGGGCAGGGCGCCGCCGAGCGGATGGTCGACGCGTGACCGACACCGCCGCCGCGCCGCGGCAGGCGCCGGCTCCGAGTGGGGTGCCGGTTCTCGAGCTGCGCGACGTCGACGTCTCGTACGGGCGCGTGCAGGCATTGCGCGGCGTCTCGCTCACCGTCGGTGAGGGCGAGATCGTCGCGCTGATCGGCAGCAATGGCGCGGGCAAGACGACAACGCTGCGCACCATCAGCGGCCTGGTGCGCCCGTCCACGGGCGAGGTCCTGCTCCGCGGCCAGCCAATCCAGGGGATGGGCGCGGAGGCCATCGCGAGGCTGGGCGTCGGCCACGCACCCGAGGGTCGCCGCCTCTTCAGCCGCATGACGGTGCGTGAGAACCTCGACATGGGCGCCTACTCGCGCAAGGACCGCGCCGGCATCCGTGACGACTTCGAACGTGTCTTCGCCCTCTTCCCGCGCGTCAAGGAGCGTTCCAGCCAGCTCGCCGGCAGCCTCTCCGGAGGCGAGCAACAGATGGTCGCCATCGGTCGGGCGCTGATGGCGCGGCCCACCGTCCTTCTCCTCGACGAGCCCTCGCTCGGTCTCGCGCCGATCGTCGTCGACTCCGTTTTCGAGGTCATCCGCGAGATCAACCAGGGAGGCACCACTGTCCTGCTCATCGAGCAGAACGCGCTCCTTGCGCTCAACACCGCGCGCCGCGGCTACGTGCTCGAGACAGGGGAGGTGGCCACCCAGGGGCCCTCGCAGGAGCTCCTGCACTCGCCTGACGTGCAGCGCGCCTACCTCGGTATGTAGGCGACGCACCGCACAGACCCCTGCGTCGTGTCACCATTGAGGCGAGTGAGAGCCACTGAGGGGTGACCGGGTGCCGCGCCAGGACGAGATCGTGGAGACGCAGCCCGCCCACCCGGCCGACCCGTCCGCAGAGACGCACAGGCGCAGTCGCGAAGCCCTGACGGCCGCCCTCCCGGACATCGGCGAGGTCTCCGCTGAATTGATCGGTCACGGGGATGTGCCCCGGCCACGCTCACGACAGGTTCTCGCCGCTGTGCTCGGCATATCGCCGGCGTCGCTGACACAGATGGACGACACGGATGTCGGCCGCGCTGTGGACCGTTTGCGGGCTCTCATCGACCAGTGCGCCCGCCTCGCCGACCAGGCGACGGTGGACGAGCTGACGGGCGCGATGCGCCGCGGTTCGGGCATGGCCGCCCTGCAAAGGGAGATCGACCGCAACCGCCGCTCGCCCGGCAAAGGCCTGGTGGCGATCTTCATCGACCTCGACGGCCTCAAGGCGGTCAACGACCGCGACGGACACGCCGCCGGCGACGAGAGGCTGCGGGCCACGGTCAAGGCCATCCGCGAACGTCTGCGCTCCTACGACCTCGTCATCCGCTACGGAGGCGACGAGTTCGTCTGCGTGCTCACCAACAGCGACGCGGCCGAGGCGGAGCGCACCGCCGCAGCCCTTCGTGAGAACGTCCTCCTCGGCGCCCAAGGGTCGATCAGCGTCGGTGTGGCAGAACTTGAGCCCGACGATGACGCCGAGGTGCTGGTGGCACGCGCCGACCTGGCCCTCTACACGGGCCGCCGCGTCCGCGACGGCACCGCCTCGCCGGCGGCACCCTAGGGCGACCCTCGCGGGACCGGTCAGGAGCGCAGCACGCGCACCGCGATGACAGCGGCCGCGCCCACCACGAACGAGCCGTACTCGAGGAGCAGCGATCTCCGCCGTCCCCGGCTGAGGAGCTCGGCGACGATCCCGCGCAGGCCATACCAGATCACCAGCACCAGCGCCGCGCGCACGGTGTCGCGGTGGGCTGCGGGGAGTACGAAGACGAGGCCGGACATGATCGCGGCGATGACCAACGCCCCGGCCACGGCGACCCGCCCCTGGAGTGCCTCGGTGAGCAGCGCGTCGGCGGAGACCAGCAGCACGCCAGCCCCGCACAGCCCGGCCGCTGCCCCGATCGGCAGCGGCCCGTCGAACGCGGCCAGGAGCAGCGGGGCGAGAACCACGACGCCGGCGCCGTCGCGGAGGAGGCGCGCCGCCGTCCCCTCGCGACCGGCCGCCCGCAGGCCACCGAGGTGAGGGATGCCGCCGATCGTGAGCGCCGCGATGATCGCAGCCGGCACGCGTACCACGAGGTCGCCCGTCCCGCCCAGCACCACCACGAACGCCGCTATGGCTGCCACCGGGAGAGCCGTGGCCGCCGCCGCGTGACGCACGTCGCGCCCGTAGACGAGCCTGTCGTAGGCGGTGAGCGTCAGCGCCGTGGCGATGGCGAGCGAGCCACACGCGATGACGCTGCTTCGCACTCCGAGCACCTGGGGACGGAGGGCAGCGACCACCGCGCAGACCGCAATGCCGAGGGCGGTGTGCACCAGCGGCAGCGGCACGTCGGCGAGCGTGTGCACCTCGGTGCCGATGCCCAGGGCCGCCCGCGCACTCTCGGCATAGAAGGCGTTGCCGCGGCCGCGACGGGGCGGCCGGTCATCCACGGCGCTCTCTCGCCCCACCCGGTGCACCCGGGGTCAGCGCCGGGTCACGCCGTGCTGCTGCCCGCACGTCCGTAGCTGTCCTCCAGCCGCACCACGTCGTCGACCTCGGGAGAGGAGACCTCGACGAGGTCGGTGTCCTCGACGCCGATGAAACGATGACGGCGCCCCGGCCGGACGCGGGCGGTCATGCCCGGTGTCATGCGGTGCACGTTCAGCTCGCCGGCGGCGTCCTCGAGGACCAGGTCGAGAAGGCCAGAGACGATGAAGATCGACTCATCCTTCTGCACGTGGTACTGCAGGCTGAGCTGGTGGCCCTTCTTGACGTGGATGAGCTTGCCGATGTACCGGTCGGTGACCGCCCAGCGCAGCTCGTGACCCCAGGGCTTGTCGACGCGTTCTCCCGGTGCCGCACGGACCTCGTCGGCGCCGCCAGACTCACTCATCCGCTGCTTTCGAGCTGGTCACGTGGCCTCGACACCGACGTGGTCCTCGAGCGCGCTGATCAGCTCGTCGACCCGCGCCGGCGTGGCCGCCTCGCTGTAGACGCGCATCAGGGGCTCCGTTCCGCTCATGCGCATCAGCGCCCATGAGCCGTCGCCGAGGTAGAACTTGAAGCCGTCATCCGTGCGGGTGCGCACCACCGGCTCGCCGGCGAGCTCCTGCGGCGTGTCCTTTTCCATGCGCTCGTAGACAGCCGCCTTGCGCTGCGGGTAGCCCTCGCGCTCGAAGCGGATGTCGTGGCGCTTGTACGCGTGCGGACCGACCAGGGAGAAGAGCCGCTCGACGATCTGCGAGAGGGGCTGCCCGTACTCGACGATCATGTCGGCAACCATGAGCCCGGCGAGGACGCCGTCGCGCTCCGGGATGTGCCCGCGGAAGGCGAATCCGCCGGACTCCTCGCCACCGAGGATGGCGTCGGTCTCACGCATGGTGGCGCCGATGTACTTGAAGCCCACAGGGAGCTCGTGGACGGTCACGCCGAAGCGCTCGCCGAGCGCGTCGACCATGTTGGTCGTGGTCAGCGAGCGCACGATGTCGCCGCGCAGACCGCGCTTCTCGAGCAGGTACATGCTGAAGAGCGCCATCACCTCCAACTGGTTCACGTAGCGGCCCTTCTCGTCGATGATGCCGACCCGGTCGGCGTCGCCGTCGTTGGCGATGGCCATGTCGTAGCCACCCCCGGCCATCAGCGCCATCGCCTCCGGCATGTAACGGTCGATGGGCTCCGGGTGCATGCCACCGAAGCCGGGATTGCGATCGCAATGGAGCTCGGTGACGGTCGTGCTCCCGCCACCCAGCGCGTGAGCGATCAGGCCCGCGCCCGCCCCGTACATGGCCTCGTGGACCACCTTCAACCCGGCGCCGCGCAGGCGCGGGAGGTCGACCATGCGGCCCAGCTGCGCTGTATACGAGGGCAGCGGGTCGAACAGCTCGACCCTCCCCGAAGACAGGGCGTCGTCGAAGGACATGGCGGTGACGCCCTGGGCGAGCGCACGCGCGGTGTTCTTCTCCAGCTCGGCGACCACCTCAGGCGAGGCCGAACCGCCGAAGTCGGGCTTGTATTTGAGCCCGTTGAACTCCATGGGGTTGTGGCTGGCGGTGACCATGATCCCCCCGGCAGCCTTCCTGTCCACCACCGTCCAGGACACCGCCGGAGTGGGCACGACGCGGTCGAGGAGGATGACCGTGCGGCCGTTGGCGGCGAGGACGCGGGCGACCTCGCGGGCGAACAGCTCCGCGCAGTAGCGGGCGTCGTGGCCGACCACGACCGGGCGTGTCTCGCCCTCGAGGTAGGTGGCCGCCCCCTGCGCCACGGCGCGGACGTTGGCGTAGGTGAAGTCGTCGCCGACGATCGCTCGCCAGCCGTCGGTACCAAACAGAATCTCATCCACAGCGGGCATTCTGCCCGATGCGAGATAGCTGGGGGAGACCCCTAGAGAAGGTGATCCCGTCCCTGCGCTCGGAGCCGCTCGACGACCTTCCTGACATCCTGCGACGCCGTCGCCGGCATGACCATGACGCTGTCGCCGGAGTCCACCACAACGAGCCCGTCGACGCCCATCAGCACCACGGTACGGCCCCCGTGGGACTCGACGAGGCAGTCGTGGCTGTCGATGAGCACTGCCTGGCCATCTGAGACGTTGCCGTCAGCGTCGGCGCGCCCGGCCCGGGCGTCCATGAGGTCCGACCATGACCCGAGGTCGGACCACGCGAACGCTGCTCGCACCACCGTCAGGCGCGAGCTGCGTTCCAGGAGCAGTGGCTCGACCGCCGTCGAGGGCAACGCCGCGTAGACCTCGGCGGCGCGCTCCTCGCGACCGGCGGCGCGTTCCTCGACGACGTGGCGAAGCGCAGCGTCCAGGGCGGGCTCCACGGCGGCGAGCTCCTCCAGGAAGCCGCGGGCGGTCCAGGCGAACAGCCCCAGGTTCCAGAGGTGGCTCCCGTCGGCCACGAATGTCGTGGCCCGGTCGAGTGGCGGCTTCTCCACGAAGGCGGCCGCGTGCGCGGCGGGGAGCGCGGCGGCGGCCGCGAGGAGGACCGCGTCCGCGACCACGCCGGCCGGGGGTGTCCATGCATCCGGCTGCTGCGCCTCCCCCACCTCGATGTAGCCCAGCCCGGTGGCCGCGAAGGTGGGGATCAGCCCGACGGTGGCGAGCCCCCCCGTGCTCTGCGCCCACCCGGCAGCGGCCAGGATGGCCACGCGGTACGCCTCGGTGTCCGTGACGTGATGATCGGCATGCACCGACACGATGAGCGCGTCAGGATCATCGCGCGCGACCTGGTGCACCGCCAGGCCGAGCGCCGGACCGGTGCCGCGAGGGCGCGGCTCGGGGATCGCCGAGACGTCGCCGGCCGCGCTGCCCTCAAGGGCGGCGGCGCACGCTGCCACCTGCGCGCTCGCCGTGACCACGTGGATGGCGCCGCCCAGCGGCGCCACGCGGTCGACGGTGGCACGGAGCAGCGCCTGGCCGTCGGGCCCGAGAGGAAGGAGGTGCTTGGGCATCGACTCGCGGCTGAGCGGCCACAGACGTGTGCCGAAGCCTCCGGCCAGAACGAGGATGTGGAATGCCACGGCCGCGATGATGCCCGAGGAGTGGCAGTGGCGGGGTCAGCCGGCCGCGGCGAGGGCGAGCATCGGCTCTGTGCCGGCGTCCTCGGCGAGGTCGAGGGCGCGGTCGGTGCGCTCCCAGGGGAGGTCGAGGTCACTCCGTCCGAAGTGGCCGAAAGCCGCGACCTGGCGGTAGATGGGACGGCGCAACTCGAGAGCGGAGATGATCCCGAACGGCGAGAGATCGAAATGCTTGGCGACGAGCTCCTCGATGCGCTCGAGGGGAATTGTCTCGGTGCCGAACGTCTCCACCAGCGTGGACACCGGCTTGACGACACCGATGGCGTAGGCCACCTGGATCTCGCACTTGCTGGCCATCCCTGCGGCGACGATGTTCTTGGCCACCCACCGTGCCCCGTAGGCAGCACTGCGATCGACCTTGGTCGGGTCCTTGCCACTGAAGGCGCCGCCGCCGTGGCGCGCGTAGCCGCCGTAGGTGTCGACGATGATCTTGCGGCCGGTGAGGCCGGCATCGCCCTGGGGGCCGCCGATGACGAAGCGGCCGGTCGGGTTGACGTGACGGATGGTGGCGTCGTCCATCCACTCGGCCGGGATCACCTCGTTGACGACGTGGCGCTGGACCTCCTCGTAGATCTGCTCATGCGAGGCGTCCTCGGAGTGCTGGATGCTCACCAGCACGTTGTCGACACGGCGCGGACGTCCCAGCTCGTCGTACTCGACGGTGACCTGGGTCTTGCCGTCGGGGCGCGCCCAGCGCAGGGTGCCGTCGCGGCGCTTCTCGCTGACACGACGGGCGAGGCGGTGGGCCAGCTGGATGGGCGCCGGCATCAGCTCGGGGGTCTCGTCGCAGGCGAAGCCGAACATCATCCCCTGGTCACCGGCGCCGCCGGTGTTGACGCCCTGGGCGATGTCCGGTGACTGCTCGTCGATGCAGACGAGCACGCCGCAGGTCTCGTAGTCGAACCCGTACTTGGCGCGGACGTAGCCGATGTCCTTGATGGTGCGGCGCACGATCCCGGCGATGTCGACATACGCGTTGGTGGATATCTCACCGAAGACCAGGGCGGTGCCCGTGGTCAGGGCGGTCTCACAGGCCACACGGCCCATCGGGTCCTTCTCCAGGACCGCGTCGAGGACGGCGTCACTGACCTGGTCAGCGATCTTGTCAGGATGACCCTCGGTCACAGACTCGGAGGTGAAGAGACGCCGGCGGCTGTGAGTCATAGGTCTCCTTCGACCCCACCGGTGGCCACCCCGGCGCCCAGGTGCGCCAGCGCCCGCTCCTGTCCGGGATCGGCGCGATGGTACCAGCGAAGGCCTTCCTGAGATCGAAACGTGTTCGAGGCGGCGGTGGTCATCGAACCCGTGACCGTGTACTGTTACCTGCACGTATCACTTATGACCGGGCGCCCAAACGTCCCGGCGGAGGACCTTGGCGCGTGCCGGTAGACCAGACCCTGCGTTGCCGCGAGTGCGGCGTTGACTTCATTTGGACCGAGGGGGAACAGGAGTTCTTCGCTTCCCGCGGTCTGACCAATCCCCCTTCCCGCTGCCCGAGCTGTCGCGCCGCGAGACGGGCCGCAGCCGGTGGGTCCGGCGGCGGAGGCGGCTACGGTGGTGGTGGCGGCGGAGGCGGCGGGTACGGTGCCCGCTCCAGCGGACCGCGCCAGATGTACGAGGTGACCTGCGCCGGCTGCGGCGGCATCGCGCGCGTGCCCTTCCAGCCACGAGGTGACAAGCCCGTCTACTGCAGCGACTGCTTCCGGCCAACCGGCCGTTGAGCGATGCCGCGCCGGACGGCGCCATTGCGATCGGCAGCAGAGTGACCTTCCCGTACGGCGGCAGCCGCCGTACGGGGACGGTCGCCGACGTGTCGGTCCTCCCCGACGCGTCCGGTAGCCGCCTGGTGTCCTACCTGATCGACGTCGGCACCCGCAAGGTGTTCGTCCAGGGCGATGGCATCCAGCTCGCCAGCAATGCACCCGTTGCCGCGTTCGACGCGGTGGCGGAGGGCGTCGCCTACGGGCGCAAGCGGCCGCGCAACCCGCGCCGCCGCTGAGGGACGCCACCAGCCTGTCAGAAGCGTAGCGAGGAGGTCACGACGGCTGTCGTCGCCGCCTCTGCACGTATTCTCGACACGATGCACATTCCCGCCCTACATCCCGTACGCGTCAAACGCGGTCCGGCGAGGCGCGCCCTGATCGCTCTCGGGCTGATCGCCATCCTCGCCGGCATCGGCCTGTTGGCGGTACCGCTCCTGGGCGTCTGGCAACGCGGCCAGGCGGACCAGACCGCCCTCAGTTCGTGGCAGAAGGGAGGCTCCAACGCCCTCGCCGGCGCTCCGGCGACCAGCACAGCGGCGCCTCGCACCGTGGCTTGCGGCTCGGGGTCACCGTCCGACTACGCCCTGGTGAGCTTCAGCGCGCCCACGGCCGATCACTACGCCGGTGTTGCCACAGACGGCACCTGGGACTCGCTGCACAATCGCTCGATGGTCCATTACACGGGCACGCCGGCCCCGGGCGCCCAGGGCAACTCCATCATCGCCTTCCACCGCGAGCCCGACTACGAGCACATCGACCAGCTCGTCGTCGGAGACACGGTCAGCGTCCAGGACCAGTCCTGCCATACGTTCGTCTACAAGATCACCGGCCGCTGGGTGCTCGACCCCAACAAGGTCACCCAGCTTCAACCGACGAGCGGTCACGACCTGACGTTGATCACCTGCACACCCTTCTGGGTGGACAGCCAGCGCATCGTCTGGCGCGCCAGCCTGGTTCCCAGCACAAGCTGAGGATCGCGCAGCTCTACGTCGGGTAGTTGCCGTGGTGACGGGCGACGTCGTCGCGCGTGCGCGTCGAGTACGCCGCGAAGCGGCGCACCAGCTCGCCACGCAGTTCGGCGGGATCGACAACGGCGTCGACGATCAGCTCGTCGGCGAGCCGGTAGATGTCGATGTCCGCGCGGTACTCCTCCTGCAGCGTCTGCACGAAGGCCGAGCGCTCCTCCTCCGGTAGTTCCTGGATGCGGTTGTAGTACACCGCGTTGACCGCTGCCTCGGGGCCCATCACCGCGATCTGCGCGGACGGCAGGGCCAGCGTGCAGTCGGGGTCGAACGCGGGGCCACACATCGCGTAGAGCCCGGCGCCGTACGCCTTGCGCATGACCACGCACACCTTGGGCACGCCCGCCTGGCTGAGCGCGGCGATCATCTTGGCGCCGTGGCGGATGATTCCCTGACGCTCGACGGCGGTGCCGATCATGAAACCCGGAACGTCGGCGAGGAAGAGCAGCGGGATGTTGAAGGCGTCGCAGCAGGTGATGAACCGCGCTGCCTTGTCGGCCGAGTCGACGAAGAGCACACCCCCCTTGAAGCGAGGCTGCGAGGCGAGGATGCCGACGGCGCGGCCGTCGAGCCGTGCGAAGCCGGTGACCAGCTCGCGCGCGAAGAGCCTCTTGATCTCGAAGAAGGAGCCGGCGTCGACAAGCGCCCTGATCACCTCTTGCACGTCGTAGCCACGCCCCGGCTCCAGCGGGATGATCGACTCGATCGCGGCGGCGTCCTCGATGGGCGCGGCCGGCTCCGCCGGCGCCACCGTATCGTGCCACGACGACGGCATGTACGAGAGGTAACGCCGCGCCGCCGCGATGGCGTCGTCCTCGGTGGCGGCGAGGATGTCACCGCAACCGCTGACGCTGCAGTGCATGCGCGCGCCACCCATCTCCTCGAGCGACACCTTCTCCCCCACCACCACCTCGGCCATGCGCGGTGAGCCCAGGTACATGGACGCGTTGCCCTCGACCATGATCACCGTGTCGCAGAACGCGGGAATGTACGCGCCGCCCGCGGCCGAGGGCCCGAACAGGACGCACACCTGCGGCACCTGACCGGAGAGGCGCACCTGCATGCGGAAGATGCGTCCCGCGTGGCGCCGGCCCGGGAACATGGCGACCTGGTCGGTGATGCGTGCCCCGGCGGAATCCACAAGGTATGCCATGGGGATCTGCAGGCGCTCGGCGGTCTCGAGGACACGCACGATCTTCTCGACGGTGCGCGCTCCCCAACTGCCGGCCTTCACCGAGGGGTCGTTGGCCATGACCGCGCACGCACGACGGCCGAGCGTGCCGATGCCTGTGATGACGCCGTCGGCGGGCAGGTCGGCGGCGAGGTTGTTGGCCAGCAGGCCATCCTCGACGAAGTCGCTACCCGGGTCGAGCAGCCTGGCGATGCGCTCGCGCGGCATGAGCTTGTTCTGCTCCTCGAGCTTGGCCCTTGCCTTCTCCGATCCACCGCTGCGCGCGCGCTGCAGGCGGGCTGCGAGGTCGGTGGCGTCGTGCACCGCCGGCTCGCCGGGCCGGGCCGTGTCGGTCACGCCGTCGACGCCGCCATCGTCGCCGGCGACCAGACCCCGGCGCGATACAGCTTGCCGGGCAGCTCCATGCCCAGGTCGACGCCGAGAGCCTCGCTGACGGCGCAGTAGGCGACGAGGTCACAACCGTGCGTGGCGCCGGCACTGGCCACCGCCTGGAGCGCGTCCTCGCTGCAGACGTTGCCCGTCGAGCGCGGTGCGAATGGGCAGCCGCCGAGTCCGCCGGCGCTGCCGTCGAAGTGGGTCACGCCGGCCTCGTAGGCGACGAGCACGTTGGCGACGCCGAGTCCCCGTGTGTCGTGGACGTGCAGCGAGAGCTGTTCTCCCGGGACGACGGCGCCGGCCCGCGTGCAGAGGTCGCGCACCGCCGCGGGGTGGGCGACACCGATCGTGTCGGCGATACCCACCTCGTCAGCGCCACGACGCACAAGCTCGGCGCACAGGTCCACGACCCGCTGCGGGTCGACCTCGCCCTCGAATGGGCACCCGAAGCTCACCGACACGGCGACGTCCACCGTGCAGCCCGCAGCGCGCGCATCGGCCACGACGGTGTCGAGGTCGTCAAGCGACTCGGCGACACTGCGGTTGACGTTACGACGGTTGAACGATTCGGTGGCGCCGATCGTGTACAGAACGTTGTGCACACCGTGGCCGAGGGCAAGCTCGAGGCCGCGCCGGTTGGGGATGAGCACGCGCACCCGCGGCAGCGAATCCGCGCCGAGATCGCGGAGCACCTCGGCGGCATCGGCCAGTTGCGGCACCCACGCCGGCGACACGAAGGACGTGGCCTCGACGCGCGGTACGCCGGCCGCGAGCAGGCCCTCGATGAGCCGGACCTTCACCTCTGTGGAAACCGCGGCGGCGACGTTCTGCAGGCCGTCGCGCGGCGCAACGTCCGTCCACGTGACCTCAGCCATCGCCGCTGTCCTCACTGCGTCGCATCTGCGGTCACCCTAGCAGAGGCGTCGTCGCCTGACCCGGCCTCCACCACCACCCCGCGTTCTAGACTGAGCGCGCGCGATGCCCCGCTTCCGTCTCACCACCTACCTGCGCGACACCTTCGGGGTCGAAGACCTGAGGAGCTTTCGGCTGTGTGGCATGGACGAGGTGGGCCGTGGCTCCTACGCCGGTCCCCTGGTCGCCGCGGCTGTTGTGCTTCCACCTCGCTTCCGTCACCCGCTTCTGCGTGACAGCAAGCTGCTCAGCGCCCGTCAGCGCGAGCTGGTCGGCGAGGTGATCCGGCGACGCGCGCTCGCCTGGGTGGTGGCCGAGATCTCGGCAGCCGACATCAACCACCGCGGCCTCGGCTGGGCCAACGTGGAGATCTTCCGCCGCCTCGTCGACCTCGTCGTGGCCGACGGCTATTGCTGCGACGGCAGGCTGCGTATCAACGCGTCGCACACCGTCCACTGCCTCGTCAAGGGAGACAACCTCGTGCCGGCGATCTCGGCGGCCTCGATCGTCGCCAAGGTGCACCGTGACGCGATCATGACCGCGATGCACGCCCACGCCCCCCATTACAACTGGGCGAGCAACAAGGGATACGGTGCGCGCGAGCACCGCGAAGCCATCCTCAGTCACGGTCCGCACCCGCAGCATCGCACCGTTTTCATCGACAACCTGATGCAGCTGGACCTCACCTTCGACGCGCCGATGGCGTCGGCTCTCGAAGCCGCCCAGGCCTGAGGGGAGCTCGTCGGCAGCGCTGGCCGCCTATGCTCGAACAGTGAAGGCGACGCCGCAACCCTCGGTCGACGTCACGGCTTTCCGCGACGCCGCAGCCAGGTTCGCCAGTGGGGTCACCGTCGCCGCCGCGGCCCACAATGGCGTGCAGCACGTGATCACGGCGACGGCCTTCGCGTCGCTGTCCATCGAACCACCCCTGGTCCTGCTCGCCCTCGACCGCGCTGGCCAGTTGATCGGACTGGTGCGCGCCAGCGGCCACGTCGGGCTGAGCATCCTGTCCGCAGAGCAGGAGGACATCGGACGTACCGCGTCGGTACGCGGACGCGCTCCGCGGGCGTCGGTCGACGAGGCACCCACCACGGTTGCCGTGACCGGGGCGCCGCTGCTCCTCGGCGCGCTCGCCTGGTTCGACTGCGAGGTGGAGTCGATCTCCGAGCACGGTGACCACGCGATCATCGTCGGCCGCGTGGTCGCCGCTGCATGCACGGACGGGAACCCACTGCTGTATTTCGCCCGCCACTACCACCGCCTGGGCATGCAACTGGGCGAGGTCGGCGCGAATCGCTAGCGCTGACGCGCCAGCCGTCCTTGCGCTACGAACATCCGTTCGCTATACTTGGGCCATGAGCGCGAATCTGAGGGAACTGCTCCTGCCCCTGGGGGATGCGGCCGCTCCCAACGAGCTCACCACCCGCCGCTGGCAGCACCTGATGACGGTCTCGGGGATCGATCCCGCTTCCGCGCAGCGGCTGGCACGGGCGTTTCCGTCCCTGTCGGCGGTCTATGGGGCCGATGAGGAACAGCTCGTGAAGGTGGTCGATCCTGTGGTGGCGTCACGTATCCGCTGGTTCCTCGACGCCCCTCTTGACACCGGGCTCTCCCTGACTGCGGTCGCCCGCGCCAAGGCTGCCTGAGCCGGCCAACGCGGCGTGGGCGTTTGTGCCCCGATCGGCCCCCCCACGTATGATCGACGTGCACAGTCGACCGGAGGGCTAACGGAGGACGTTCGTGATGTTGGGACGCAAGTCGAAGACGGCACTGCTCGAACGTGAGATCCCCAGCGCCGGTATGCGCGCAGCCGAAGTGGTCGGCGACGCCGCATCGGATCTCGCCGAGCGCGCCGTCGCCGCCGCGCAGAACGCTCAGCGGGTCGCGACCCCGGTGCTTCGCTCGGCCGCGGAGAAATCGGCCGGCACGCTGAGCCACGCGGCAGAGCGCGCCGCCGTGGTTCTCGCTGACACCGCCGAGCGTCTCGCCGACACCGGTGAGGAGCGCGTCGGGCCGGCCGTCGTCGCCGCCCGGCACCGCCTCGCGGACGCTTCCGAGGCACTTGCGGTCGCGGTGCGGCCAAAGCGCCGCCACCGCCTTCGCCGCCTCGTCGTTTTCAGCGCGATCACCGGAGCGATCGTGGCGCTGGTCAAGTCGCCGCTGCGCTCCAAGCTGGCGGACCGCTTGTTCGGTGCTCCTCCTCAGTTCGAGGATGACATCCCGGAGTCGATCACGCTCCCCTCGTCCCACCAGGATGCCGGGGTGCACGAGGAGCAGGCCCCGCAAGCGGACACCGAGGATACCGCGGAAGCGGTCGGTGGTTCCAACGGCGTCGTGTCGGGCTCGGCGCCGACCAAGGGCGAAGGCGCCAAGAGTTGAATCGGTGAGCCCGGACGATCGACGTCCGTTCCAGGGCGCACCGTACGACCGCAACCGCAACGACCGGCCGGCGGGTCCCGGAGCTGATCGCGGCGACCGGCCGCACATGGACCGCCCGGGCTTCGTGCCGCCGCGCCCGTTCGTCCGGCCGCCCACACGGGGCGGAGACATGGCACCACCGGAGCACGTCGTCCGCCTCCGCGACGGCGACCGGGAGATCGAGGTCAGCGGCAATCCCGCCTTCGTCCGCCAGGTCCTCGACGACCTTCCCGCCCTGATGGCGCGCCTGCGCGGCGAGGCCGGCGGGCGCACCACCATCTCGATGCCCGCGCCTCCGGCACCGGGCACCGCGACCCTGGCGCCGAGCACCGCTGCGGTGGTCGTCGATGAGCTGTCCAGTGCGGACACCGTCGTCGCCGGTCGCCCCGGTCGGGTGGCCCGCGCCGACCGCAACGGGGCGCAGAAGGAGCTCAGAGGCGACGCTGCCGGCGCATCGAACCTCGAGGAGCGCGTTTTCGGGGTGCTTCGTTCCAGTGACCGGCCACTCGCCATCGCGGCGATCCGTCAGCGGCTCGATGGCCCAGAGGCCACCGGCCAGCAGGTCCGCCGTCTCCTCGAGCGAGCAGGGTCGCGCGTCACCGTGTCGGCCGACCGCCCCGCAACCTACTCCCTCCGCTAAGCACCCCGCCCGTGGCCGGCCGCTCAGCACCGCGGCGGCGATGGATCGCACGGTGCAATCGCGTCGGTCAGTGCAAACGAACACGACGAACGGTACAATGACGCGAGTCGTGGGAGGGGGGCGTGGAGCCGGGAATCATCGCGGCAATCGTCGGGGGCAGCTGCGCACTGGTCGCCGTGCTCCTCAGCGGTCTCCGCGTCGTCAGGGAGTACCAGCGAGGCGTGATCTTGCGCCTGGGACGGCACGGCCCGACGCTTGACCCCGGGCTCCGCTACATCCTCCCGCTCGGCATCGACCGACTCACCCGGGTCGACCTGCGCAGTGCGCCTCTCGACGTCCCCGCTCACGAGGTGATCACCCACGACGGGGTGCCCGTGGTGGTCGGTGCCACGGTGACCCTCCAGGTGCTCAACCCCCTCCTCGCCCTCACCCGCGTGGTCGACTACCGTCAGGCCACCGTGCAGCTCGTCCAGGCCGCGCTGCGTGACGTCGTCGCCGCCACCGCACTGCGCGAGCTGCTCCTCGACCAGGAGGCGATGCGCGAGGCCCTGGCTCAGTTTGTCGATGCCCGCGCGGAGCCGTGGGGGATCCGGGTGACGTCGGTAGACCTCACGGACGTCGTGCTCCCCGACGCCATGCAGCGCGCCATGGCCCGTCAGGCCGAGCTGCGCGGCGGCCAGGCGACCGCGCGCGCCCCCTCTGAGCCCAACGCCGACGCGCGGCAGCTGGAGGCTGTGGCCAAGATCCTCGCCACGCAGCCCCGCGATGTTCAGGCACGCTTTCTGCAGGCGCTCAGCGACGCGCGCAGCGGCGGTTCCACGGTGGTGGTGGTGCCCCTTCCGGTGGACCTGGTACAGCCCTTCGTCGATCTCCAGGGGCACGCCTTTCCCGCCCTGCTGTCGCCCGAGGGTGAAGCGCCCGGCGGCGACTCACCGGCGCCGGGCCAGGGCCAGTAGCGCGGGGAGGCCCGTCACGCCGCGGGCAAGCGCCGCTCACCTGTCCTGCCCTGTCGTCAACACGAGGCAGGCATTGTGCCCCCCGAACCCGAAGGACGTCGACATCGACACGGTCGGCGATGCGGCGCGTCCCACCAGGGGAACGTAATCAAGGTCGCACTCCGGGTCGCGGTTCTCGAGGTTGATGGTGGGCGGGATGAACTGATCGCGCATGGCGAGCAGGCAGGCGATCGCCTCGATGGCGCCGGCGGCGCCGAGCATGTGCCCGGTCATCGACTTGGTCGACGAGATCGGCGTCGTGTACGCACCGTCCCCGAACACGGCCTTGAAGGCCCGCGTCTCGGCCGCGTCATTGAGCCCCGTCCCCGTGCCGTGCGCATTGATGTAGCCGATGTCGCGCGGCTCGACCCCGGCGCGCTTCAGGGCCAGGCGGATACAGCGGGTGGCGCCGTCGCCACTCGGATCAGGCGCGGTCATGTGGTAGGCGTCGGACGTGGCGGCGTAACCGATCACCTCGCCGTGGATGGCGGCGCCGCGGGCAAGCGCATGCTCACGCTCCTCGAGCACGAGCAGCGCACAACCCTCCGCGGAGACGAAGCCGTCGCGGTCGCGGTCGAACGGCCGTGATGCGTGCTCGGGGTCGTCGTTGCGCGTGGACAGGGCGCGCGCTGCCGCGAACATGGTGATGCCGGTTGCCGTGATGGCGGCCTCTGTGCCCCCGGCGATGACCGCCACCGCGTCGCCGCGGCGGATCCACTCAGCCGCCTCGCCCACCGCATCGGCCCCGGTCGCGCACGCCGACACCACGGCCTGGTTTGGGCCACGAGCGCCGATGTCCATGGCCACCGACGCCGCCGCCATGTCGATGAGCGATGTGGCGGCCGCGAATGGCGAGACGCGGCGGGCGCCGGAGCGGTCGAGGGTGCGCGTGGCCATCTCCACCACCTCGAGACCGCCCACCCCCGAACCGATGCAGACCCCAACCTCGGTGCCGATCGACGCAAGGTCGAGCCCGCTTTCCGCCACCGCCTCGCGAGCCGCCACGATTGCCAGCTGGCTGTTGCGGCTGTTGCGCCGGGCGACCTTGGCCCCCAGCGCCGCTGTCGCATCAAAACCTCGCACCTCCCCGGCGATGCGGACGGGCAGGGCGGCGGCGTCGAAGAGCGTGATCGGGCCGACGCCGCTCGCCCCCGAACGCATCGCGCTCCACGTCGAGGCCACGTCGAGACCGAGGGGCGTGACCGCCCCCATGGCCGTGACCACGACGCGGGCGCGGCCCGGCTCAGCCACGTCGATCACGGACGGCCGGCGGCAGCAGGCGGAGGCGGGCTGTGCTCATCCGCCTAATCCTGCATCGCCGCACCGCCCGCGCGACGTTCCACGGCGGCGGTGACGGTGCCATCGATGCGGCGGTGCGCTAGGGTGCGGCGGTGACGCCATCGAGTGCAGCGCGGCGGCGCGCCCGGGCGTGATCGATTCGTCGAGGGTGCCGGCCGGCGTGTCGCTGCGCGAGCTGCGCCAGTCGGATGCCGCCGAGGTCGCCGCGATGAATGCCCGCAACCGCGCCGACATCGAGCGCGTCAGCCCGCCGCAGACGGAGGCGACGTTCACCGTCCCGGGCCAGGCGCAGCGGATCACCGAGATCCTCGCGCAGTCGGCACTGGGCAGCCGCGCCTATTGGACGATCCGCGTCGACGGCGTGCTTGCCGGCGACATCTCACTGCACGCCATCCAGCGCGGCCCGGTGCAGACCGCCAATGTCGGCTACATGGTCGACGCCGCGTTCCGCGGACGCGGCGTGGCCACGGCGGCTCTGCGCCTGGTGGTCGCGCGCGCTTTCGGCGACCTCGGGCTGCACCGCCTCGACGCCGGGGCGATGCCGAGCAATCTCGGTTCCCAACGGGTGCTGGAGAAGGCAGGGTTCACCAGGGTCGGCGTGCTCGAGCGCTTCCTCTTCGTGGCCGGCTCGTGGCAGGACCACGTCCTCTACGAGATGGTGGGCGCGGATTTCGTGCCTGACGTCTCCGGCTGAGCGACGCCGGGGACGGCGCCCGCCGGCAGCGTGGCCGCGAGCAGCTCCTGCGTCGGCAGGGTCCGCATGCGCGGTAGCGGCGAGCGCAGCAGCCAGAGGACTCCGAGCAGCGCCCCAGTTGTGGACATCCACAGCGTCGAACGCAGCCCGAGCGTGGCCCCCAGGGTGCCGCCGGCGATCGCCCCCACAGGCCGCAGCCCGTAGTTGATCGTGCTGTAGGCGCCGGAGACTCGGGCTCGCAACACGTCAGGGACGGTCGCGGTGAGGATCGCCCCAATGGTGATGTCGAGCATCACCACGCCCACCCCTGACCCGAACTCCGCCGCGAAGAGCAGCGTCAGGATGACCGGCTTGCTCATCCCGGCCGCGACGGGAAGCAGGATTGCCGGCGCCGGGAAGAGCACGCAGCTGAGAGTGAACGCGCCGCCGACGCCGAGGGCGCGACTCACGCGCGAGGTGAGCGCCGCGCCGATCACCGCCCCGATGGCGCCGACGCCGAGCACGAGGCCAAGCTCGCCGGGAGCGAGGCCGAGGGTGCGCGTCGCGTAGAGCACGAGCAGCGCGGAGGTCGCGAAGGAGAACACGTTGATGGTGGCGGTCGCGCCGAGCAGGGCGCGCACCGAGTGCGAGTGCCTGATGAACCTCGCACCCTCCGTGAGGTGACCGCGGCCTCCGCCGGCGGTGGGCGGCTCCTCCGGGTGGATGCGGGCGAGGAACAGGGCCGAACCGAGGTAGGACACGGCGTCGACGACGATCGCCCCGGGAGCCGTGGCCACCTGGACGAGAATGCCGCCCAGGCTCTGGCCGCCGACGAATGACAGCGCTCGGCTGCCGTGGACCAGGGAGTTGGCGTCGACGTAGGCGGGCGGCTCGACGATGGCCGCGAACACCGTGCTCTGGGCAACGCTGAACAGCACGCTGGCGCACCCGACGGCGAAGGCGACGGCATATAGCTGGGCGAAGGTGAGCACGCCGAGCAGGTACGCGAGGGGGATGGTCCCCAGGAACAGCGCCCGGACGAGGTCGGCCACGAGCATCACGACACGGCGGTGCCCGAATGTGTCCACCCAGCCGCCCGCGGCGATGGAGAACAGCAGGCTGGGGGCCAGCCCGGCGGCGGTGAGGTATCCCGCCTGCTCCGCTCCCGCGTGGAGCACGAGGATGGCGGTCAGCGGCAGCGCCAGGATGCTGACCTGGTCGCCGAACAGCGAGATCGTCTGGCCGGTCCAGTAACGGCGAAAGGTTCGCTCGCGCAGCAGCGGCGGGATCAGCCGGGTCACCGCGAGGCCTCGGCGGGCGGCGCCAGCACCGCACACAGGCGCTCCAGGCTGTCCAACTCCTCGACCATCTGGCGGAGGACGAAGCCGGTGAGCAGGCGCAAGGCGCCGCGCGGCGACAGCGTCACCGCCAGCGTCACGGTGGTTCGGGCGGGTGCGGCCTCGGCGAGCGTGTACTCGGCGGTGCCGCGGACGGGCCCCGCGGTGACCGTGTACGCGTAGAACTCCGGACGCCGCCACGCGGTGACCACGTAGTCGGCCTCGGCGACCTTGCCGGCCGGTCCGTACACCAGCTGGCGCCAGACGCTTCCCTCACCGCCATCGCCGCTGCTCCGGCCCACCTCGATCACCCACGGACGCCAGCCACTGTTGCGGGACCCGTCGGCGATGTGGTCGAAGACGACCTCGGCGGGGCGGTGGACGACGACCGTGTGTTCCCCGTGCACGATTCCCCGCTCTAGGTGGTGGAGGTGGCGGCGAGCCGGCCGTCCTCCATGTTCACAACGCGGTCGGCGTATTCCACCGCGACCCGGTCGTGTGTCGCCATCAGCACGGCCGTCCCTGTCGCCGCTACCTCGCGCAGCAATTGCATGATACCGGCGGCGGTCTCGCTGTCGAGCTGGGCGGTCGGCTCATCGGCGATGACCGCGATGGGCCGCTTGACGATGGCCCGGGCCGCGTCACCGCGCCCTCAGCCGGCCCGGAGCGCTGCGACCGTTGTGGGGCCGCGGTGCAGTCTCATCTCGTGTTCCTCGATGGAGGGTTGAGACCGCACCGGCTTGTGTCGGCCCGTGACCCAGAATCCCAGCTCCGCATAGAGGCAGCGCGCGGCGGTGTTCCCCTCGGCGACCCAGAGGAGCACCGGGGACAGGCCGGCTGCGACGGCGAAGTCGACCGCGGCGGCGATGAGGACCCGCGCCACGCCCTGACGCCTCTGCTCCGGCCGCACCCAGACGCTGATCACCTGGGCCGAGCCGTCGTCCTCCGCGTAGATCCCCGCCATTCCCGCCGGGTGGTCGTCGCGATAGGCCATGAACAGACGGGACGTCGTCGATCCTCGGGCGCGCTCACGCCAGCGTTGGTCACTCCAGGCAGCGGCGTCGGCGAACATGGTTTCGAACGCGGCGGGCGACTCGGCGAGCGCCGTGAGGCGGATGCGGCGGAGCACCTCCCAGTCGTCCTCGGTGAGACCGCGGACGACGCAGGTCGGGGTGCCGCTCACCTCAGGTCCGCACGAAAGCACTGGGTGAGGTACGGAAGCCCGAATCGCTCGGCCCCGGCCAGGTCGGCGTGGGTGTCCGTGAGGCGGCGCACGTCGGCCAGGACCGCATCGCGTTCCTCTCTGGGGAGCGTGATCACGTAACTCCTCGACGCAACCAGGTCGACCAGCGATGCCCGGGTCAGCCAGTGCGTCCACGCCACCTCGCGATGCTCGATCGGCCCAAACGGAGGGCCAACCGCGGGCTTGGGGCCGTCCGAGTCCCGCTCCCCGTGCGCGTGCATGAGCCGGCCGAGGTCAAGCACCCAGCTCTCGCGCTCGTCACGGATGTTCCAGAGGAGGCCAAGCCTGCCCGCCGGGGCGAGGACGCGCGCCACCTCGGGAACGGCCAGCGTCGGGTTGACCCAGTGCCACGCCTGCGCGACGAGGACGGCGTCGACGCCGCCATCGTCGAGGGGTATCGCCTCGGCGGTACCGGCGAGGAGGGTGACCTGGGGGAACGCCGCGGCGAGCCGGTCGCGCATCCCGCTCAGCGGCTCGACGGCGACGACGTCAAGGCCGCGCCGCTGGAGCAGCCCGGTCAGCTTCCCTGTGCCGGCCCCGAGGTCGAGGACGCGGCGCGCCGCGGACGGAAGCAGCCAGTCGACGGCCTCGTCGGGGTACTGCGGGCGACCCCGCTCGTAGGCGGCGGCAGCGACGCCGAACGACGCCGCGGCGCTGATCGGCGGCTCATCGACGGTGCCGGTCACTCAGCGAGACGACGCCTCAGCAGATGCGGGCGCCTGGCCCTGGCCACGACGGCGACGCCCGCAGCCCCGGCATCACCCCCGGAGGCGGCCTCGTGGCGGTGGCGCTCGCGATAGGCCTTCGCCTTGGCGCGGCTCCCGCACGAGCGCATGCTGCACCACGTCCCGCAGCCGTTCTTGGAGTTGTCGTAGAACGTCCACTGGCAGGTGTCGGAGTGGCACACCTTGAGACGGCGGAAGCTGCCGTCGATGCTGCCCTGCAGCAGCGCGGCCAGGAGGGCTGCGAGGAAGCCGTCCACGCCGCGTGCGGCGGAGGCGAGGCGGACGCCCCCGGCGCCCACGACGGGGTGTACCGAGGCCGCGTCGAGCAGCTTGCCTAGCCTGGTCGCGGCGTGGGCCGGCAGGCTCAGGCCGCTGTTGACGCCAATCAGCGTGCGGAGGTGTTCGCGTGTTTCCACGAGGCGGCGGCGTTGGGACTCGTCCGGGTTGACCTCGAAGCCGTGGGCGTCGAGCCAGGTCACTGCGGCGGGGATGTCGGTCAGCTCGTCGTAGCCGCCGGGCAGCTCCGCAGTGTTCACGAAGTCCTGGACCAGCGCAAGCGGCCCTGGGGCCGGCTCCCGCGTGGTCGGGGTCTCATCCATCGCCGCAATCCTCTCTACTCGTCACCGCTGTAATGGCTTGACAGGTGACGTGGTGTGGGGGTATAGTATCACCACTGACAAGGTTTCGTCGGTGATGCAAGGAGACTCCAGATGATGAACACACAGTTGTATGAGCTGGCTCAGGTTCGCGAGCAGGAACACATGATCGCAGCCACCACCCGCCGGGGTGGCTACCGCCGCGGCAACCGCATGATCGTGGGTGTCGCGCGCCGCCTGCGCCGGCGCGGCCAGTCCGAGCAGAGCTGAATCGCCGGGGCCGTTGACGAGCCGGGATCGGCGGAGCTGACACTCCACCGTTTCCTGCTCGGCCGGCCCCGCGACAGCGGCGGGCGTGCCGGCACGGCACGGCCGGCGTGGTAGCCTGCGTGACGGCGGTGAGGCGTCGAAACGCGTTGTGGTGGAAAGCCCCTCGGCTTCGACTCCCATTCGCTTCCCCGGCGACTTTGAACGTGATGGCAAGGAGGAACCCATGAGCGTGTTCCGGCGCTTCAGCAACATTTTCCAGGAGAAGAGCAACGCCGCCCTCGATCGCATGGAGGACCCGTCCCAGGCAATCGACCTCTCTTACCAGCAGCTCCTCGAGCAGCAGCAGAAGCTCCGCACCGCGCTGGTCGAGGCCACCACCGGGCAGAAGCGGCTGGAGAACCAGGCCGCGGACATGGACAAGCGTATCGCCCAACTCAACACCTCGGCGCAGCAGGCGATGCAGGCCGGCAAGGAGGATCTCGCCACCCAGGCGCTCACCCAGGCAGAGGTGCTCGGCCAGCAGCGGCAGGCAATTGATCCCCAGATCCAGTCGATCAGGGCCCAGGTGGCCAAGCTGCAGCAGGCGATCCAGAAGTACCAGGCCAAGGTGACCGCTTTCGCCAACCAGCGCGAGTCGATGAAGGCGTCCTACGAGGCGTCGAAGGCGACCAGCAGCGCCGGGGACACGCTCGCCGGCATCGGGGAGCACACCTCCGACGCGGCGATGATGATGCAGCGCGCCCAGGACAAGATCGCACGCACCCAGGCCCACGCTGACGCGGTGGACTCGCTGCTCGACAGCGGCGTCCTCGACGCGCCCCTGCTCGGCGGCGCCTCCACCCTCGACGACCAGATCACCGCCACCGTGGTCGACAGCAACGTGCAGGCGAAGCTGGCGGCGATGAAGTCACAGCTCGGCCTGTCAGCGCCTGCACATGCGCCGCAGCTCGAGGCGTCCGGCATCGTGGTTCGCATCCACGGCGACGACCAGTACCGCCTGGACGCGTCCGCCCGGCCTGAGCTCGACGGCTTCGACCACCGCCTCATCGCAGCGGTGCGGGCCGACGACGACGCGGCGTACCACGCGGCACTGGGCGACGTCACCGCGTTCGTGAAGTCGAAGGGCATGGCCCTGCCGCACGGCGACCTCACGGCCAGCACCATCATCCTGCCCAGCGACGACATGTCCCTCGACGAGGTCACCTCGATGCTGCAGCAGGAGAACTGGATGGGCGAGCCGGCCGCGACGTAGGCGCTGCCGGGCTCAATCCGCCTGCGGTGGCGTAGAAGCTCCCCCGGCGGCGCCGCCATGAGCACCGGGCGCATCGTTCAGCGGCAGCACCATCTTCGGGTTGATGCGGCGATGACCGTCGCCCGCCATGCGGACCGTGGTCCCGATGGCGAGGAACTCGATGACGTGGCTGCCCCAGAGGTGGGACTGCTGCTCGATGCGCATGGCCACGACGCCGAGCGCGCCGGTGCCACGAACCTCCTCCTGCATGCGCGTCATGGCCAGCTCTCGCGCCTCGTAGAGAGCCGCCGTGTAGTTGCTCAGCTCGACGTTCTGTGTCGCCTGACCGACCCAGGTGCTCAGGCCCTGGTGAGCGATGTGGTACACGCACGCGCCGAACGCGAGGTCGACGGGTGTGTAGCCGGCGCGCACGAGCAGGTAGAGGTCCTGGCCGGAGAGGTCGCTGAGCCAGGGCCGTCCGGGGCGTTCCGAGGTGGTCGCCACGGCCGTGCCCAACGCCACGAACTCCGCGAGGTGCTCGCTGCCGCGGTCGATGCGCACCTCGAGCTTGAGCCCGATGACGCCGTGGGCGCCGATCTTGGCGGCGTGCGTCTGCATCCGCCGGATGGCGTCGGCGCGGGCGGCGTACATGACCTGGGTGAGGCCGGTCATCTCCTCGTTGTTGCTCCAGTTCTGGTACTGGATGCCGATGTGGTAGACGCCGCAGCCGATGACGAGACCGCGGGGCTCGTAGCCGACCTCTTTCAGCAACACCGCCTCGTCGACGGAGAGGTCGCTGCTGAAGCGACGGCCCTGGTGGCGCTCTCCCTGGCCGGTGGCGAGGCAGCGCAGTGCCGCGTCGGCGCGCGGATGCGGCATCACAGCCATCAGGACAGCCTCATGATCGGCAGCGGCACCTCATCGAGCGCGTCCTTCGCATAGCGGCGCACGGCGGTGCCGACGCAGACCAGCTCGCTGAGCAGGGCGCCGGTGCCCACGGCATGGTTGACGAAGTCGATGTCCACGCCCACCGCGCCGTCGGCGTCCACAGCTTCGATCTCCTCCTCGAGGCGTTGAATGCCGAGCAGGCGGGCGGCCTCGATGCCGTCGCTGACCTGGTCGATGCGAACGTTGTTCCAGGAGCGGAGCAACCACTCTGTGCCGCAGCCGGGGTCGATCTCCACCGCCCCGATGCCGACGACGAGGGCGACGGGCACATAGCCGCCGTGGAGCAGCTTGCTGAACGCAACGCCGTCGAGGTGCGACATGAACGGACGCGCCAGGGCAGGGCCGCCGGTGCGACGGATGGCGGTGCCGATGACGGTGAATTCCAGCGAGCTCCCGACGCCCTCGAGGTGCCGTCGAATCAGCCTCACCCCGACGACACCGTGGGCGCCGAGGTCGCGTGCCTCCTCGATGATGCGCGCCAGCGCAGCGTCGCGCGCAGCCACGAGGCCATCCTCGTAGGTGGTGTGCTCCCAGTTGAAGCCCCAGCGGTGGTCGGTGCCCATGCCGTACCCGTGCGGGCACGGGTATCTCTGCAGGAATCCGACGCGCGCGGGGACGGCTCCTCCTCCGAAGGCCCCCTGGCCGACCGTCATGAAACCCGCATTGCCGAAGACGTTGTTGTACCCCCACTGCGCGGCGATGCGGTAGACGCTCGAGCCCATCACCATGCCGACCGCCTCAAAACCGGCGTGGCGGATCGCGGAGAGCTCGGCCACCGACAGGTCGCTCGTCCACGCCGCACCCGGCTGGCGCATCTCCTCGATGCGATCGCGGGCGGCAAGCGGTAGATCGCCTCGTTCGAGGGCGGCGATGCTCTCCAGCTGGCGTTGCTCGGCGGTGGCGTCGTCAGGCATCAACGGTCCAGCGAGAGGACCATCTGCGGCTTCTCGATCTCGCGGTCGCCCAGCTTGCGCACGGCGGTGCCCATGGAGAAGAACTCGATCGTGTGGCTCCCCCAGACGTGCGACTTCTCCTGGATCTGCACGCCGACGATGCCCTCCGCCTTGAGCTTGCGGGCCTCATCCTGCATGCGTTCCATGGCCAGCTCGCGGGCCTCGTAGAGGGCCTGGGTGAAGTTGGCCATCTCCTTGTTCTGGCCGATGTTGCCGAGGGCCTGGAACATCCTCTGGTGGGCGACGTGGTACACACACGTGCCCATCACCAGTCCGAGCGGCGCGTGGCCGGATTGGATGAGCGTCCAGAAGTCCTGGCCGCTCAGGTCGGAGGTGAACGGCTTGCCCTCATTGGTCTTCCAGTTGCTGCCATCCTCGGCAGAGACAGCGGTGCCGAGAGCGATGAACTCGGCGGTGCCGCGACCCCACTCGTAGAAGCCGACGTCGAGCCGCACACCGACCACGCCGTCGGCGCCGAGGACGGTCGCCTCCTCCTCCATGCGCGCCATGGCCAGTTCGCGGGCGGCGTACATCGCCTGGGTGAGTGTCTTCACCTCCTGGCTGGAGCTCCAGCTCTTGGTGGTCAGGCCGATGTGGTAGATGCTGCTCCCCACAACCAGGCCGCGCGGGTGGAACCCTGCCTCCTTGACGAGCAGGAACTCGTTCACCGACAGGTCGGACGTGAACAGGCCGTCCTTGCCCTGCAACTCGCTGAGGCGACGCAGCGCGTCCTTGGGGAGGCCTTCGAGGTCCGGCTGCAACGCGGCCGCGGGCTGCTCTGGAGCCGGCGGTGGCGGGGGTGGCGGCGGCGTCTGCTGGGTCATGGGTGGGCAGCCTCCAAAGTCTGCGGTGAGCTCTCTCAGGTGACCAGGGAGCGCAGTGCGGCACTCGCCTGGGCGCTGCTCTGCGCTTGGCCGGCGAGGACGCCGACAAGGGCACGCAGCCATTGGTCGAGGCCGGTCTCCTCGGAGCGCAGGGTGATGCCTCGCACGGCATGAGCGTGGCGGCACATGACCGCGCCGTGGCGCCACTCGGCCTCGAAGATGTCGTCACCGGCGTGGACGACGATGCGCCTGATCGGGTGGTCCTTCTTGAACAGGCCACCCTCACGCTCCAACTCGACGGCGCCCGGCATCGTGTCGACGAGCTTGCCACCCAGCACCTGGAAGAAGACGCCGATGTCGCTGGCGTCGGCGCGGAGAGAGGCGGTGAGCGCGTCGAGGTCGGGCTCCGACGATGGAACGTCGCTCATCAGCGGTGCGAGTATAGGAGGTGGCCAAACACGGGCACGGCCTACGTGACCAGCGAGCGGAGAGCCGCCGCAGCGGCCGCCGTGGCCTCGACGTCCTGGGCGACGATCGCCACCAGGGCGCGGAGCCATTCGTCGACGCTCACCTCCTTGGACCAGGGAAGTCCGCCGCCGATGCCGTGCACGGCGTGGATGTGACGGCAGGTGACGCCGCCCGGCCCCTGCTCCGCGGCGAATGTCTCGTCGCCGAGGCGCACGGTCACCTTGCGGGGCATGCGATGGCTCTTGAGCAGCGCGTGATCACGCTCCACGACCGTGGCCGACGGGAAGGCGGCGAGGAGCTTTTCGCACAGGACACGGAAGAACACCGTGGCGTCGCGGGCGTCCGCGTTGAGCGACGCAGCGAGCGTGTCGAGGTCGGTCCCCGGTGCAGGCATGTCGCTCATGTCGATGACCGGCCTGCCTCCTAGAGGCGGTACAACCGCTCGCCGCGCCGCATCACCACCTTGGCGCCGAGGCGCCGGGCGTGGCCGCGGATGCGGCGCCCGTCGATGACTGTGCTGCCTGCCGCGGTGTTGATGTGGGCGGCGATGGCCGCCGACGTGGCGGGCCCAAGCTGCTCCATGGCCGCGCCGACGATCTCATCGGTGACCGGACCGGTCGGTGACGCCGACTCGGCGCTCTTGGCGCTGGGCTTCCGAGCCTTCGATGCCTTGCGGGCCGGCTTGGATCGCGGTGATCCGTCCTTCTGAGCGTTGGACGCCTCGAGGGACGACGCGACAGAGTTGATGAGCTTGGTCAGCTCGCTGACGACGTTGTTGAGGTTGTCGGCCACGACCCGCAGCGTTGCGGGCAGACCCTTGGGGCTGTTCACGCTGTCCACGGTAGCAGTCAACGAGAGCCGATAGCCGCGCGGCTCGGTAACCGCAAGCACCGTCATCCGCTTTGGTCGCAGACCGGGAACGACGCGGTTCAGCGGTGACGCCGGCCCCTATAACCCAAAGCATGTCCCTGCTCCCGACGGACCCAGGTGCGCGCCGGGTACTACTCGCGGGCTGTGCCGGACTGCTGCTGACACTTCCTGTCCTGGCTCACGACAGCCTCAGTGGCCACCTCGAGCTTGGTTGGATGGCGGTTGCCGCCGGGGTGGCGTTATCCATCGTCGCCCTGAATCGGCGCAGCCTGCCCGGCCTCCGAACCACCCTGGTCGCGACGGCGATCTGCGTCGCGTTCGCCGTATGCAGCGTCGTGCTGCTCGCCCATACGCTGGCGTCACCACCGGGCGGCGACCTGCGCTGCCGTGACGACGTCGCCGTCGTCACCTTCGGAGGCGCCGACCAGCTGCGCAGTGGACACAATCCCTACACGTCGTACGACGCCCTGCGCACCGCGCAAGCCTACGGCTGTGCCCACATCGCCGCCACTGCGCTGCGCCGTGGGCAGTTCGCCTCCGCGACCGCCGCGCCCTCCGGCCCTGCGGTGGCCGCAGCCGTGCAAGCCGCACTGCATGACCCGTCCCGGCCCGAAATCGAGCGAAACCTGAACTACCCGAGCGGGAGCTTCCTGCTCGGCCTGGTCGGTCCGGCCGCGTTTCCCTGGGTGATGGCGCTGCTGTTGGTGGGCGCGCTTGCCCTGACCGTTCGCCGAGCCACCACCGACCGCCGTGCCGTCGCCCTCGCCCTGGCCGCGCAGGTGGCGCTGCTGGCGCTCATCCCCGACGGGCACACGGATGCTGCTGTGGTGGCCATGCTGCTCATCGCCTGCGCCAGCCCGACGACCCTGCTGGGTGGCCTCGCGCTCGGCCTCGCCTGCGGCACCAAGCAAACCGCCTGGTTCCTGGTCCCCGCGTTGCTGGCCACCGCCTACGCGCGCGGCGGTCGTCGCGGTCTGCTGCGTGCCGGCGGCGGTGTCGCCATCGGCTTCGGCACACTCAACCTGCCCTTCGTGTTCATGGGCGCGAGCGCGTACATCCACGGCGTCATGGGACCGCTGGTCGACGGGCTCTTCCCCTTGGGCGTCGGTCCGATCGGGCTGGTCACCTCCGGCGTGCTGCCCATCCAGGCGGCGCCGCTGTTCACCGCGCTGATGCTGTGCTGCGTCGTGGCCTCCGTGCCGGTGGCGCTGCGATGGGACCGCACCCACCCCGGCATCGGCGTGCTGCTCGGCTCCCTCGCCCTCTTCGTCGGCCCGCGCAGTCTGCTGGAGTACATCGCCGGCGCGGGCGTGCTGGTGGTCTGCGCAACCGCCACGGCGCCACGAGGCGTCGGGGCGCGGCAGCGTGCGCCAAAGAAGGTGGCCGGGCAGGATTTGAGCCTGCGACCCTTGGAGTCGTGAGCCGTCGGAGCCTTGGTCCGGGCGCGATCGAGGTCGTGAGCCGCCTGCGAGAACGCGCTAAACGCGACCATCGGCGCGAACCTGCCGTACCCTAGCCGCTCAGGAGAGCTGGTCGGGCGTGGGGCTGATGGGGAACCTCAAGATGACCCGTCGAGTTCCGGCCTGCGCGCCGCCACCCGCTCGACGATGCCGAGCTTGAAGCACTCCACTTTCGCGATCTCGAAGCCTTGGGCACGGACCCGTTCCACTGGTCGTCGGAGAAGGTGCTCACCGCCCTGTCGTACGGTGATGACCTCGAGCAGTCGCTGGATGCCTCGCACAAGCCACGCCGACGAAGCGACGTGGTCTGCGAGGAGCAAGAGTCCACCGGGACGGAGGACTCGATACATCTCTGCGATCGCCAAGCGCTCCTCTGGTATCGCGCAGAGCGAAAAGGTGCAGACGACCGTATCGAAGGACGCGTCCGCGAAGGGCAGAGCGTGGGCATCGGCGTCGAGCAGCTGGACTGTGAGGTCCTGGCGGTTGGGTCGGCTTCGCGCGATTGCAAGCATCGCGGTGCTCAGATCGATGCCCGTGAGCCGGACGTTCGCCGAGTAGAAGGGTACGTTGAGTCCCGTACCAACGCCGACCTCGAGTGTTTCCCCTGCCGCCTGTGAGCAGACCCAGGTGCGGCTGTCCTTGAACAACACCCGGTCGAGGAAAGGCATCTGTCTGTCATATGACGCCGAATGCTTGTCCCAGTACCGACGCCAGCGGTCGCGGTAGTCGTCACTGTCACTTGTCATCGGCGACTCCAGCGTAGCCTCACTCAAAACAGGGTGGGCGGGGCAGGATTCGAACCTGCGACCCTGGGGTTATGAGCCCCGTGCTCTAACCGGCTGAGCTACCCGCCCGCGGCTCGACAGCCTACCCGGTGCTGCCCTGTGCCGGGCGGAACGCGAAGACGCGATAGTCTGGCCCCATGATCGCCGACGCCACCGGGTCCCCGAATCCCGTCCGCCGCCCCGACAAGGATCACTACTTCCTGCTGATCGCCCTGGCGGCGCGGACTCGTGCCGACTGCCTTGGACGCCGGGTCGGCGCCGTGATCACGCGTGAGGGCCGTGTACTCAGCACGGGGTACAACGGCACCCCCTTCGGCATGCCCAACTGCAGCGAGGGCGGCTGCTACCGCTGCTCACAACGCATCGCCGACCCTCTCCTTCGAGGCGGCGCCTACGACGTGTGCATCTGCGTGCACGCTGAGCAGAACGCCATCCTCACCGCCGCTCGTTTCGGGCAGCAGGTGCTGGGCGCCTCGCTCACCTCCACCATGCAGCCCTGCTTCGGCTGTCTCAAGGAGATGCTCCAGGCCGGTATCAACGAGGTGCACTTCCTGCATCCGTGGGATCCCATGGAGGCGTATGGAGATCCGGCGCTGATCGCCCAGTACGCCGCCCTGCGCGCCCGCTTCACCAGCTTCGTCCAGGTCGGCGACCCGGCCACGGACACGCCCGAGCTCTTCGGGGATTTCGTAGGGCCGCGCCAGTCGTAGGTCACAACGGAAACCCTCTGGCATAGTTCGCGGGGGTGACCCCTCCCCCGCGCCGCCGGTACGCAGACGGTCGACTGTGGCTGATCGCGGCGGCGCTGCTGGCGCTGCCGCTCTGCCTCGACGCCACCTCCGATCCCGACCTCTGGTGGCACCTGCGCACCGGCCAGTGGATCGTCGACCACGTGGCCGTGCCGCACACCGAGCTCTTCTCCTACACCGCTCCCGGCGCGCCCTGGGTCGCCCACGAATGGCTGTCGGAGGTGATCCTCTGGGTGGTGTACCACGGCCTCGGCCTGACTGCGCTGGCGCTGCTCATGGGCCTGGTGACCTGGAGTGGGCTGCTCGGCCTTGCGTGGCTGGGGCGGCAGCGCGGCGCCGGCGGGTTTGCAGTGGGCGTGGTTCTCCTGCTCGGCGCCAAGGCGATGGAGCCTGTCACCGGGACGCGGGTGCAGATGTTCACCTTCGCGCTGCTCTGCTGGACGCTGGTGCTGCTGCACGGGCACATCTCACGCGGCGGCCGGCGGATCTGGCTGCTGGTCCCGATCTTCCTCGTGTGGGCGAACCTTCACGCCGGCTTTGCCCTCGGCCTCGGCTTTCTCGCCGCAGCGGTGGTCGGGACGGCGCTCGATGCCGCGTGGCAGAGGCGACTCGACCGCGAGACGGTCCGACGCCACACCACCGCCGCCATCGCTCTGCTGTTGAGCGCCCTGGTCGCGCTCGTCAACCCCAACGGCTTCGACCTCTACGGACGCGCCGTTCTCGCGGTCGGCGCCTCGGAACACCGCCTGATCCAGGAATGGCAGCCTCCTGACTTCACATCGTTGTCGATGTTGCCTCTCGCCCTGCTCATCATCGCCACGGCCGCGGCGCTGCTGGTCAACCGCCGCCGCGTTCGCCCCAGCCACCTTCTCCTCACCGCGGTCGGTGTCGCCGCCTCGCTGGTGGCGGTGCGCAATATTGCCCTCGGCGTCGCGCTGCTCTCGCCCACCCTCGCCGAGCTGTTCCCCATCCGATACCGGCTGCCCGCCCGTCCGATGGTGCTGTCGCTCATCGGCGTGGCCGCTGCCGGGGTCGTCCTGGCCACCTCCATCGCGTCAGTGGCGGCAACCACCGCACCGGCGGCGCTGGCCCGCGCGCTTCCCTCATGCCTGGTCGCCAACCTGGTGGCCGGGGGGAGCCCCGTCCGCCTGTGGGTGCCATACGGGCAGAGTGGCTATGCCATCGATGCCGGTTGGCCGTCGGTACGCGTCTACGCCTACGGCGAGGAGACCACACTCGGGTCCACCGTCATCGACGACTACGTCCGCATCGCGGCCGGCGATACCACCGCCCCTGGGGCACTCGGCCTCCTCTCGTCGAGCCACACCAATGCGGTGATCACCTCGCCGGGTGCGCTCGCCACGGAGCTTGCGGCTGCGGGCTGGCGCACCATCGCCGCGGCCAACGGCGAGACGCTGTTCGGCAGCGCCGACGGCATCAGCCGTGCGACGGTCGTTTGCGCGGGCTGAGATCCCCGCTCACCCGGCCGGGTCGACCAGCTGCTCGCGACCGCTGCCCTGGGCCTCGGCGATGGCGGCGACCCGCTCCATAGTGTCGATCTCCTCGAACGGCTTGTCGTGTCTCCACCGCGCGATGCGCGGGAATCGCAGCGCGTACCCCGACCCGTGCCGGGTCGAGCGCTGCACGGCGTCGAAGGCGACCTCGAGCACGATCTGGGGCCGCACGGTTCGGTAATGACCGCCGTCGGCGACGGTGATGTCCTGGAGCAGAGCGGTCATCTCGGCGATCTCCGCGTCGGTGAGCCCGGTGTATGCCTTGCCGACGGTGAGCAGGTCGTCATCAGGCCCGCGCACGGCGAAGGTCACATCGCTGAGCACGCCGCGGCGTTTGCCGTGTCCCCATTCGGCTCCGACCACGACGACGTCGAGCGTGTCGAGGGGACGCTTCAACTTCAGCCACGCCAAGCCGCGGCGGCCGGGGGTGTATGCGGAGTCGGGATCCTTGAGCATCAGGCCCTCGTTGCGCCGGACGCGGGCGGCAGCGAAGCGCTCGTCCACCTGCCCGGCGCCGACCGCGGGCTGAAGGTGCGCCAGCGCGAATCCGTCGCCCAGCGCGAGGTCCTCCAATCGCCGCCGCCGCTCGCGCAGCGGCGTGTCGAGCGTCGACTCCTCGCCGTGAAGGAGCACGTCCCAGGCGACGTAGATGACCGGTATCTCCTGCAGTATCGCGGCGGAGGGCGCGCGGCGGCCCAGTCGTTTCTGGAGGTCGGCGAAGGGCAGCACCCGCCCCGCGGCGAAGGCCAGCACCTCGCCGTCGAGGATCACCTCGGGCACGTGCGACGCCGCGCCCACGATCTCGGGGAACTGCTCGGTGACGTCCTTGAGGTCGCGGCTGTACAGGGCCACCCGACCCCCGGCGTGGTGGAGCTGGCAGCGGATGCCGTCGTACTTGTCCTCGACCCACACCTCCTCCCCCATGCGGCGCACCGCTGCGGCGGAGTCGGCCACCGGGGAGGCGAGCATGAAGCGCATCGGGAAGAAGAACCTGGGGCGTTCGACGCTCTCGCCGCGGGCGACCAGGCAGGCAACCTCACCGAGGTCGCCGAGGAGCATCACCGAGCGGGCGACGTCCGCCGCGGGCCGGTCGAACGCCACACCGATCGCCTCTTCGACGAGCCCCTCGCGCAGGCCGATGCGCATCTCACCGGTGATCAACTTCACCGCGTAGCGAGCCTCGCCCGGCGAGCAGCGGCGCAGCAGGTTCGCGAACGCCGCGTCGCGGCCCTTCGACGCGTTCAGCGTCGCGATGTCCGCGAAGGCCGCGTCGACGTCGAGCAGGTCGACCCCGCCAGCCTCCTCGGCGCCGCGCGCGGCCAGGACGTCCGCGGTGGTGTCACCTGCATCACCGTGCTCCCGGTACGCCGCGACAAGCACCGCATCGTCCACCCCCGCCACCTCGCGGAGCACCCGGAACAGCGCCGCACCGCCGACGTTGAGCGTGCGCGCGTCGCCGGGGGCGAAGACCCGGCCCGCGAAGTAGCGAGTGGCCAGGAGCAGGCGAGCGGGATCGAGCGCCACCATGTGCTCGGCGAGCAACCGCACCTTGGCACGCTTGGACGTCGTGGCCGCGATGGCGTCCGCGGTGACGGCGAATCCGGCGAGGGTCTGCACTCTCTCCACGGCTCGCATCATCGCCGACCGCGCGGCGTCCGCTTTGCGCTCCGATCTCCGCTGTGACGTATAAAGATCGCGTGAGCAGGCCGCCTGAGATCGTCACGATGCGGAGGGTCGGTGCCTAACTCTTCGCTCCCGGCGGCTGACCGCTTCAGCGAGGTCAACCTGATCGCCGACCCGCTGTACGGCTACATCGAGATCACCAACGGCAACTCCACGTCTCCCGGGGAGCGCACCCTCCTGGACAGCCAATGGCTGCAACGCCTGCGGCGCGTGCACCAGTTGCAGTCGGCCTGGTGGGTGTTCCCCTCCGCCGAGCACTCGCGCTTTGTGCACCTGCTCGGCGCCATGCACCTGGCCAGCCTCTTCGCGCGCCGAGTCGACGCATCGCTGCGCGCCGCCTTCCCCGATGCTCCCTCACCGGCATGCGTCGAGGAGACCCTGCGTCTCGCGGGCCTGCTCCACGACGTCGGTCACGGCCCCTTCGGTCACTTCTTCGACCAGGAGGTGCTGGCGCGCTGGCACATCGACCACGAGGACATCGGGCGCTCACTGGTCGAGAACGAGTTGGCCGACGTGATCGGCTCGCAACGGTCCTCGCCATCGGGCGTGTTCGAGAAGGGCGAGTCTGTCGATCCCCGCTGGGTGGCGTGGGTGATGGCCGACGCCGACATCCCCGGCTACGAGCCCCCCGGCTGGCTGCGCGCCTGCAAGCCCATCCTCTGTGGCCCGGCCACGGTCGACAACCTCGATTACGTGCGTCGCGACGCCTACATGTGCGGCATCGCACTGGGTCCCGTCGACGTACAGAGACTGATCCACTACTCGTTCATCGCCGGCGACACCATGGTCATGCACATGCACGCCGCGGGCGCGCTGCAGATGTTCCTGGCGTCGCGGCTCTACATGTACACGCAGGTCTATCACCACCGCACCGGGCGCCGATTCGACCTCTCCATGCACGAGATCTTTGCCGACACGATCGCGCTCCTCCTCCCCGGCAACCCGCTCGACAACCGCGACGCCTACCTGCGCCTCAACGACTGGGCCGTCCTCGAGGCCGCGCAGCGATGGATGCAGTCACCGCTGGGCAGTGAGGAGCGCCGCCTCGGCGAGGCGTGGGCACGTCTGTTCAACCGCGACCTCCACTGGCATCTCGCCTACGAGACCATCGCCCACCGCGGCGTCGACCTCTCCACGCTACAGCACCGACTGCTCGACGCGGTGCCCGAGGTGTCGGCGCGCGCGCGTGTGCAGGTGGACGTCGTGTCGGCCAAGATCGCTCCCCACAACCCCATGGCGGACCACGGTTTTGTCGCCCTCTACGACCCCATCAAGGGTGCCGTCGAACGCACTCACACGGCCGACATGATCGAGCGACTGCCGCAGCACAACCAGCTGGTGCGCGTCTTCACCGACGACGTCAGCGCCATCCCGGCGCTGCATCGCGCCATCGTGGAGCTGCTCAGCTAACTGTCGCTTCGCTGCCTGTAGGCACGGGTGGTGAGCGCCGCAACGAACAGGCAAACAACCGCCGCCACCGCGAACACACCGGTGGCCACACCGTCGGCGCCGGCGGCCCCGTGGTGCACCGTCGACGTGTACACGGCACCGGTCACCGCAAGGCCGATGATCACGCCTGCATTGCGCGCTGTGGAGAGGAAACCGGCGGCGCTGCCCAGCGCATCGCGCGGAGCCACGCGGATGGCCGCGGACGTGTTCGGTGAGGAGAACAGCCCGTTGCCGAGCCCGAGCACCAGCATGCCGGCGAGCAGCAGCCACCAGGCGTCGAGGTGGGCGGCGAGGGCTGCGCCTGCGAAACCGGTTGACGCCAGGCCCATGCCGATCGCCGTGCTCACCCGGGTGCGCCCCGCGTCGCTGAGCATGCCGCCGCGGCGTGACGTCGCGCCGATGCCGAGGGCGATCGGCACGAAGGCGAGCCCGGCCACAATCGGGGCCGTGCCGTGGGCCTGCTCCAGCCAGTACGGCAGCAGCGCGAAGCAGGACATCAGTGTGCCCGTGCTGAGCAGGGTGGCCATGGTGGCTGCGGCAAAGCGCGAATCGCGCAGCAGGCGGCCGTCGATGATCGGGCGCTTGGCGATCAGCTCGGTGGGCACGAGCAGCAACAGGCTCACCCAGGCGACCGAGAACCACACCTCCGGTCCGAAGCCGCCCACCACCGGCGCGCCGATGGACGCGATGCCGGCGCCGATGCCGAGGAGGAGCGTGGCAGTGAGGATCGAGCCGGCCACGTCGAGCTTCACCGGGCGGCGCGCGGCGCTGGCGGGGACGAAGCGGATCGCCAGCCCGGCCCCGATCGCGGCCATCGGAAGTCCTGCCCAGAACATCGCCTGCCAGCCCCCGACCGCGACGAGGAGGCCTCCCAGCGGCGGCCCGGCGAGACCCGCGAACGCCTGGGTGATGACCAGCACCGCCACGGAGTGCCCGGTGCGCCCCCGAGGGGCGTGCTCGGCGATCAGGGAGAGGCTCCCCGCGGTCAGCACGCCGCCACCGACGGCCTGCACGGCACGCGCCGCCAGGAGCATTCCGAACGAGGGCGCCAGTGCCGCGGCGACCGAGCCCAGGGCGAAGACACCGAAGCCGGCGAGGTAGACGCGGCGCCGCCCGAACCGGTCACCGAGCCGCCCCAGCGTTGGCAGCGTGGCCGTGATCGCCACCAGGTAGACGCTGAGCACCTCCTGGCCCGCGCTGAGCGGGACGCCGAAGTGGCGCACCAGGGGGTCGAGCCCGACGGCCACGATGGTGGCGTCGGCCATGCTGATGAAGGCGCCGACCGCGAGGGCTACGAGCAGCCAGCGGTGCAGCGGAGGAGCGGCGGCGGCCTCGGGTCGCACCCTTGTGGACACCGGCGACGCCGGGCCCGGCGGGCTCGCCACCGCGCGATGGGCCACCCGCGACGTCGCCATGGGGATTAGGGGCGCAGGGGGATGCGCGGGCCCGAGGGCATCACGGGCGCCGCCGTGCTGGCGAAGTTCTCCTGGCTCACCCGGCCCGCGATGTGGGCCGCGACATCGCGGAAGACGCCGCCGACCGCGCTGTCCGGGGCGGCCGCCATCAGCGGCTGGCCGTCGCCGCCGCCGAGGCGGATGCGCGGATCCAGGGGGATCGATCCGAGGAAGGGGATGTCGTACGTCTCGGCCAGGCCACGTCCGCCGCCGCTGCCGAAGATGTCCGTCGTCTCCCCGCAGTGCGAGCACACGAAGCCGCTCATGTTCTCGACGATGCCCAGGACCGGCACCTTGACCTGCCGGAACATCTCGATGCCGCGGCTCACGTCGGCCAGCGAGACGTCCTGGGGCGTGGTGACGATCACCGCGCCTGTCATGGGCACGCTCTGCGCAAGGCTCAGCTGGACGTCGCCGGTACCGGGCGGCAGGTCGACGACGAGGTAGTCGAGCTCGCCCCATTCCACCTCGTAGAGGAATTCGCGCAGCCCCTTGGCGAGCATCGGCCCGCGCCAGATCACCGGCTGGCCCGGCTTGAGGATGGTCCCGAACGACATCACCTTGATGCCGTACGCGCTCAGCGGCCGGATGCGCTGCGATTCACCTGGCTCCGGCTGCGCCGTGATGCCCATCATGATCGGCACGTTGGGGCCGTACACGTCGGCGTCGAGGAGGCCGACGCGAGCGCCGGTGAGGCTGAGCGCGATGGCCATGTTGACGCTGACCGTGGTCTTGCCCACGCCGCCCTTGCCCGCGCTGACAGCGAGCACGTTGCGCACGCCCTCGATCTCCTGACGTCCGGGCAGGCCACGCGTCGAGGTGACATTCGAGTCCCAGCTGATCTCGACTGTCGCGACGCCGGCGACGGTGCCGATCACCGCTGCCTCGATGGCGCCGCGGATCTCGTCTTTCAACGGGCACGCCGGCGTGGTGAGGACGACGCGCATGAACGCGGTGGAGTCATCGACGCGGAGATCGCGGAGCATCCCCAGCTCGAGCATCGGCCGGCGCAACTCCGGATCGATGACTGCGGCGAGCGCCTGCTCGAGGGCAGCCGACGGCGAGGCGTCACTCATCGCCATCGAGTATGGCAGAGCCCCGAGCACGGCCGACCGGCAACACTAGAATGGCGCGTCATGCTGACCCGCGACGTTCTGCGTGACCTCGAGAGGCAGGTTGGGACCTCACACGTGTACACGCGTCCGGCCGACCTCGCGGCCTACGCCTACGACGCGTACGGGGCCTCAGGTCTGCGCCGGGTCGCCGAGGCGGTCGTCTTCCCGGGGTCGACCGACGAGGTCGCCGGCGTCGTGGCGGTCTGCGCCCGGCATGGCGTTGCCGTGGTTCCCCGTGGCGCCGGCACCGGCTACGCCGGCGGGGCGGCTGCCGACGGCGGCGTGATCCTCAACCTCTGCCGCATGACCCGCGCCGGCGCGCTCGAGCTCGAGGCGCAGCGCCTCGCCGTGGAGGCCGGGGTGGTCACCGCCGAGGTCCATGCGCGGGCGTCGGCGGCCGGCCTCTACTACCCACCCGACCCCGGGTCGTCGAGCACGTCCACCATCGGCGGCAACGTCGCCTGCAATGCCGCCGGGCCCCACGCCCTGCGCTACGGGCCCACCAGCGACTACGTCGTGGGGCTCACCGCCGTGCTCGCCGACGGGCGGGTCCTGCGTCTCGGCGAAGGAGCAGACGCGCCGCAGCTGATCCCCCTCCTGTGCGGGTCCGAGGGCACCCTGGCGGTGATCACCGAGGTGCTGCTCCGTCTCATCCCCGCGCCGGAGGCACGGGCCACGCTCGCCGCCACCTTCAGCGACATCGGCGGGGCCGCCGCGGCGGTCGCCGCCATCGCCGGCGCAGGAATCGTGCCCGCGGCCCTGGAGTTTCTCGACCGTGCCGCCCTCGACGCAATCGCCGCCACCGGAGCCGGAGCGGTTGCGCCGGGCGCCGGCGCGCTGCTCATCGTCGAGGTCGAGGGCGCCGCCGCGGACGTCAATGCCCAGGGTGAGGCCGTGCGCGGCGCGCTCAGCTCGGCCGCCGCGCTGACGATCGACCATGCCACCAGCGCCGTCGAGGCGGCCAGGTTGTGGAAGCTGCGCAAGTCGGTCAGCGCGGCGGTCGCCAAGGTGCGGATCGGCAAGGTCAACGAGGACGTCGTGGTGCCGCGCGACCGCGTCGCCGAGCTCGTCGAGCGAAGCCGCCAGATCGGGGCCGCCAACGAGCTCGGCGTGGTGACCTTCGGACACCTCGGGGACGGCACCATCCACGCCACGTTCCTCATCGACCCGCGCGTGCCCGGGGACCGCCTCAGCGCGGCCGCCGCCGCCGAGCAGCTCTTCGACACGGTGCTGGCGATGGGCGGATCACTCAGCGGCGAGCACGGGGTGGGCACTGCCAAGCTCGCGTTTGTCGAGCGCCAGCTCGGCAGCGAGCAGGTGGCGCTGATGCGACGCATCAAGTTCGCTTTCGACCCGGCCGGAATCCTCAACCCCGGCAAGAAGATTCCCGCGGACACCGGGGCGACGGTCGCGCTCGAGAGGCCGCAGGTGGAGGCGGTCGCTGCGTCCTGACGGGGATGCCGCCGTCCGGCTCCCACCTGAGGCGCGAGGGCACGAGCGTCGCGCTCGCCCTGGTGGCCTTCGCCTTCGCCGTGGCGGCCCTTGGAGCAACGCTGCCGACGCCGATCTTCCCGCTGTACGAGCGCCAGTTCGGCCTCTCGACCGCCGCTGTCACCGTCGTCTTCTCGACGTATGCGATCGCCGTGGTCGTGACCCTGCTGGTGGCGGGCGGGGTCTCGGACAGGGTCGGCCGAAAGCCGGTTCTCATCCCCGGGCTGCTCCTCTCGGGGGCCAGCGCGGTGGTGCTCTTGACGGCGCAGGGCACGGCGGCGCTGTACATCGGTCGAGTCCTGTCCGGGCTGTCGGTTGGCCTGTTCGCCGGCACCGCCACGGCCATGCTCGTCGACCTGGCACCGCGTGGTCGTCGTGAGGTCGCCACCTCCATCGCGGTGGCCGCGAACATCGGTGGCCTCGGCCTCGGCAACCTTGTCAGCGGGTCACTCGATGAGTGGGTCCCGCACCCGACCCGCACGCCCTTCGCCGTCGACCTCGGGCTGCTTGCCCTGGCGTTGGCAGCCCTGATGATCGCCCCCGAGACCGTGCGTCGCAGGCCGTCAGGCGTGATCCTGAGGCTGGCTCGGCTGCGCGTGCCCTCGGAGATCCGGGGGCTCTTCTGGCAGGCGGCCATCGCGGGCTTCTGCGGCTTCGCCGTGTCCGGGCTCTTCGGCGCCGTGGCGCCATCGGTGATGGCGCAGCTGCTCGGTGTGCAGAGCCACGTCCTGGCGGGACTTGTCGTGGCGCTGCTGTTCTTCGCGTCCGCAGCCGGTCAGGTCACCACCCCGCGATTGAACAACCACACCGCGCTCATGGCAGGTTGCATCTGCCTGATCGGCGGACTTGCGCTGCTGGCGGCGGCATTCCTGCTCCACTCCTTTGCCATCCTGGTGCTCTCGGCGGTCGTCGCCGGTGCCGGACAGGGACTGACGGTCGGCGGCGGCCTCGCGGCAGTGGTCGCGCGTGCCGCCCCAGGGCTTCGTGGGGAGGTTGCCTCGACCTATTTCGTCGTGACCTACGTCGGCCTGGTCATCCCCGTCATCGGCGATGGCTTGGCCACCGGCGCGCTCGGTCTCGAGAACGCCGGGCTGGCGTTCACAGCTGTCCTCGGGGCGCTCGTCATCGCGGTGGCGGCAACGCTGCGCCGCTGGCGAGGAGTCGCGACGGCAGCGTGACCGGCCGGCCCGCGGCTACTCAGCGCTGAGCAGCGCGCCCACGAAATCGGTCTGTCCCACCCGCGCCGCGAGGTCGTGCCCCGATTCGTCCATGTCGAGGGCAGCGTCGTAGACGAACGAGTACACGCTCTCCATGTCCCACCCCCCGAAGCCCAGCTCGGCAAGGACGGCACCCAGCCGCGCGTCGGTGCGCCCCGCCTCCAGCGTCTCGGCCGCTGCCGTGTACAGGGCGACCAGGATGCGCAGCTGGGCCTCGTAGTCCTCGATCAGCTCGGGGTCGGCCTGGCCGGCACGCAGCTTGCCCAGGGTCGCGCGGATCGCTTGGATCTCGAGCTGGTACTCGTCCACGTCGCCCCTCCCCGCAGCGGCCGACGCCGCCCCGCCTCAGTACAGCAGGTGATGAACAGCGATGGTCGGTGCGACAAGGATGGCGATGATGTTCATCACCTTGATCATCGGGTTGATGGCCGGTCCGGCGGTGTCCTTGTAGGGGTCGCCGACGGTGTCACCGGTGATCGCGGCCGCGTGTGTCTCGGTGCCCTTGCCGCCGAAGTGGCCTTCCTCGATGTACTTCTTGGCGTTGTCCCAGGCCCCGCCGCCAGTGGTCATCTGCAACGCGACGAAGAGCCCGACGACGATGGTGCCCAGGAGCATGGCGCCGAGTGCCTGGGGGCCGAGGATGAAGCCCACCGCGAGCGGCGCCACGACGGGCAGCAGGCCGGGGATGATCATCTCGCGCTGCGCGGCGGCGGTGACCAGGGCCACACAGCGGGCGTACTCCGGCTTGGCGGTGCCCTCCATGATGCCGGGGATCTCGCGGAACTGACGGCGCACCTCGACGACGACGCCCCCGGCCGCGCGCCCCACGGCGAGCATGCAGAGCGCACCGAACAGGAACGGCATGATCCCGCCGAGGAAGAGCCCGACGATGACAAGGCCGTTGTTCAACGAGAGATCGAAGCTGTACGGCACGCCGCCGTGATGGTTCTTGAGGACGTCGGTGTAGCTCGCGAAGAGAACCAGCGCGGCGAGCCCGGCCGACCCGATGGCGTACCCCTTGGTGACGGCCTTGGTCGTGTTGCCCACCGCGTCGAGGGGATCGGTGACGTTGCGCACCGATTCCGGGAGGTTGGCCATCTCCGCGATCCCGCCCGCGTTGTCGGTGATCGGCCCGTACGAGTCGATGGCCACGATGATGCCCGTCATCGACAGCATCGACATGGCCGCGATGGCGATGCCGTAGAGCCCGGCCAGCGCGGCTGAGCCGAGGATGCCGGCGCCGATGACCAGCACAGGGATCGCGGTGCCCTCCATGCCGATGGCGAGGCCCGCGATGATGTTGGTGGCGTGGCCGGTCTGCGAGGCCCGCGCGATCGTCCTCACCGGCCAGAACTGCGAGCCCGTGAAGAACTCGGTGATGCCCACGATCGCCACCGTGATGACGATGCCGATGACAGCGCACCAGAAGAGGTTGGTGGCCCCGCTGGTGAACGCTGTGTTGTTGAACTCGCCGTTGCTGTCGAGGAGGCGTGTGGCCAGATAGAACAGCGGGATGGCCACCACCACGGCGGCCAGGAGCCCCTTGTAGAGGGCGCCCATGATCCAGCCGTTGCGCGGGATCTTGACGAACCAGGTGCCGACGATCGAGGCCACGATGCTGATCGCCCCGAGGATCAGCGGGTAGATGATGAAGGCGAGGTTGTGGCCGGTGCTGCTTTTGTAGAGCAGGCCGCCGAGCAGCATCGCCGCGACCGCCGTGACCCCGTACGTCTCGAAGAGGTCGGCGGCCATGCCGGCACAGTCGCCGACGTTGTCGCCGACGTTGTCCGCGATGACCGCGGGGTTGCGCGGATCGTCCTCCGGGATGCCCGCCTCCACCTTGCCGACGAGGTCGGCCCCGACATCGGCCGCCTTGGTGTAGATGCCACCGCCGAGCCGGGCGAACACCGAGATCAACGAGGCGCCGAAGGCGAAGCCGACGATGTAGTCGATGTTCTGGAAGATGCCGTACGCGACGACCACCCCGATGAGCCCGAAGGCCACGACCATCATCCCTGTGACCGCGCCGCCCCGGAAGGCCATGCGCAGCGCCGGCTGGAGGCCGCCGCGGGCCGCCTCGGCCGTGCGCAGGTTGCTGCGCACCGAGATGTTCATGCCCACGTAGCCGGCGGCGGCGCTGAGCACAGCGCCGAGGATGAACAGGACCGCCGTCTGCCAGCCCAGCGAGAAGAGCAGGAAGACGAAGATCACGGCGCCGATCGCGGCGATGATCGTGTACTGCCGGTTGAGGTAGGCCTCCGCCCCCTCCTGGATGGCCTGGGCGATCTCCCGCATCAGCGCGTTGCCCTGGGGCTGGCGGAGCACCCAGAAGATCAGGTAGATGGCGTAGGCCAACCCGAGCGCCCCACACGCGGCGATGGGCAGCAGGACATTGATGGTCATGCGGTCCTTAGGAATAGGCGGCACTGCAGTGCGCGGCCGCCACTAGACGAGCCGATGGATTGTACCGGCCGGCGACCTCGCCGCGATTCTGGCGTGTACGCTCGAAGCCATGCCCGAGCCCCCCGCGACCGTGATCATCGCGGTCGGCGACGAACTGCTGTCCGGGCACACCCAGGACACCAACTCGGCCTTCCTGGCGGCGCGGGCCTTCGCGTCGGGGTTCCCCGTCCGCCACATGGAGGTGGTCCCCGACCGAGTCGAGGACGTCGTCAGCGCCATCCACCGCGCACTCGCCACGCCCGCGGTCTATCGCATCGCCGTCTGCGGCGGGATCGGCCCCACCCCCGACGACCGCACCTTCGAGGCGGTCGCCCACGCCCTCGACCGGCCGATGGAGGAGAACCCCGTCGCCCTGGCCGGGATCGCCGCCATGGTCTCGCGGATGCACGCCGCCGGGTGGATTGCCGACAACGTCATCAGCGAGGGCAACCGCCGCTGCGCGATGGTCCCGGCAGGCGGGATCGTCGTGCCCAACCGCCGCGGCATGGCGCCGCCCATGGCCTACGAGGTGGAGCCGGGGCGCTGGCTCTTCATCCTGCCGGGCGTGCCCCGCGAGTTCACCACCATCGTCGACGAGGAGTTGATCCCGCGCTTCTTCACCGGGGGCACCGCGTCGCGCGTGGTCGAGGTGCGCTACCGAGCGGTGCCCGAGTCCGAGCTGTACGCACCGCTGCGCCGCCTTGGGGAGGAGTACCAGGACGTGTCCGTGGGCTCATACCCGCAGACCGAGGCGCGGCAGGTGATCGTCCGCCTCACCGGGCTCGAGCGGGCCCGCGTGGACGCCGCCGCCCGCCGGATGGTGGAGCTCGACGGGCGCGGCGAACCGCTGGGCGCGACGGCGCCCCAGGTCATCCTCTAGACGAGAGGAGTCAGCCGACCTTTTGGAGGTTGCGGGCCCGCGGCCCCTTGGGGCTGTCGACCACCTCGAAGGTCACCGACTCGCCCTCCTCGAGGCTGTCGAAATCGACGGTGGTGAGCTCGGTGCGATGGAAGAATGCTTCCGAGCCGTCGTCACCGCGGACAAAACCGAAACCGCGGTCGGGAGAGATCATCTTGATACGGCCAGCCGGCATGTGCGCTCCTCCATACGAATCGAGCTGACGTCGAACAATCGGACACGTTCGCGCTGCCGACCCACACGGGGACTGCCCGGGTCAGCACCGGGAACCTGCGGTCAGCGCGAGCGAGAGCGTGACCGCAAGCGGTGGATCCGTTCCGAGTCGACGCTCAGTCGAGAATAGCAGGAGCGTCGCCGCGCTCGGCGTTCCATGATGCGTGCACGTCGAGCAGCGAGTCGGGAAGGCTCGCGTAGTACGACTCGACGTCGACCGACACCGGGTACGGGGCCGACTCGCCGAGCGCGTGCTCGCGGGCGACGACAGCATCCCACGCCTCTGCGATCGGCTTGGAAACACCTGTGCTGTCAACAAGTCCCCGCCGTGACAGCCACGGCCTCCGGTCCGCCGGAGCGGCGTCGGCGAGGCGTTCTCCCCAGTCACACCACGCGCCCGCACACAGGCCGGCGACCCCGGACGCGATGAGCCGCTGCAGCACCTGGTCGGCGGCGCGGAACGCACCGTGCGGCGATGCGGTGACATGGTCCTGCACCGCTGTGTCACCGGCCTCGGCCTCGACGACGTCGCCGGATGCGATGTCGACCTCCACGGTGAGTGGTGTCTGCGCGCCGGCGAGGGCCTGGGCGAGCTCGACGGTGAACACCGCGCGGCCGGGGTCGAGCGGGTCACCGGGCAGGGGAAGGCGCTGCGGTTGGAGGACCAGGCCGAGCGCGTCAACGTGCGCCGCCATCGCGGCGAGCCTGACCCCGCGGCCGCCGACGACGTCGCCCTGCCCAAGCGTCAGCCGGGACTTCTCATCGGCAGCGTGGACGCGTTCGCTGAGCAGGGCCGCCCACGCCGTCATGTCGGCGATCCGGCGGGGGCGGATGGTCGTCGCCGGGTCGTATCCCAGGTCCCACGCGGCGATGGCCGGATGGCCGGCGAAGGCCGCCAGCATGGCATCGAGCCAGCGCACCTGCACCTCGAGCATGAGCGGGTCCGTGTAGATGTCGCGCGGCCCGCCGTCGGCGACGCGCGCATCGGTGACGCAGCGCACACCGCGTCGTGGCGATCGACGCTCGATGGCATACGTGGGCAGCATCACGCAATCGCCGACCGACTGCGCAAACAGGGTCAACACCACGCTCAGGTCGAGGTCGCGTGCCGCGCCGAGCAATGTCTCCAACTCGCGCATGCGCCGCGGATTGGGCCCGCGGTCGGTCGGCATGAACGCGTCCCAGCTGAGCAGGACTCGCACAACCGGCACACGTCGCGCCGCGATGGCGGCGAGGTCGCGCATCACGGTGTCGGCTGGGAACTCGTGCCACATGTACGGTCCCACGGCCGCCGGCCAGTAGGTGACCCCGATCTCGACGTGGTCAGAACTGCGACGCTTCATGCGCGCGTCCCTAATAGACGAACAGGTCGATGCCCCCGGCTACGGTGAGCACCTGACCTGTGACGTACCGGGCCTCAGGTGACACCAGGAAGCAGATGGCATGGGCGATGTCCTCCGGCTCGCCCGCCGTGCGCAGCGCGGTGCGCAACACCATGCGGTCATTCATCTTGGGACTGCCGGCCCTGAACGCCTCGGTGCCGATGATCCCGGGAGCGATGATGTTGGCGGTGATACCGAAGCGCGCGCCCTCGAGCGCCATCGACTTGCCGAGGCCGATCAGCCCGGCCTTGGTGGTGGCGTACGACGCCTGCCCGAAGCCCCCCAGCGTCCCGGCGACCGACGCCATGTAGATGACCCGGCCCCACATCTGCTCGCGCATGTAGGGCCATGCCGCCTTGGTGCAGTGCATCGCGCCGCTCAGGTTGACGCGCAGGTCGCGCTCCCAGAGGTCCTCGCTCTGGCTCTCGATCTGGCCGACGTGGTCGAGCGTCCCGGCGTTGTTGACGAGGATGTCGATGGAGCCGAAGTCCTTCTTCACCTGCGCGAAAACCTCGCCCACCTGGTCGCGATCGGTGACATCCATCTTCATGGCGACGGAGCGCCGTCCCATCGCGCGGATCTCCTCGCTGGTCTGCTCGGAGTAGACGGAGTGCTGCGACGTGAACAGTTGCGCCAGCGCGGAGTTGGCGCCATCAGCCACCCGCTGGATGTCGGGGTCGGACTCGAGGAGGATGTCGGTGACGACCACGTCGGCGCCGGCCCGAGCCAGCGCGAGGCAGTCTGCACGGCCGAGGCCGCGCGACCCCCCGGTGACGACGGCGACCTTGCCGCTGAGGTCGAACATCTCCCGCACTCCCAGTGGTCTCGAGGTGGTGGGACGGCTGCCGATTATCGCCAAGGGCCTCGCTGTCCCGTCGTCGGGGATGGTCACCCTCGTCTCAGCATGACGCCGTCGCGCCCCGGGTGGCGCCGCCGGGGCTCAGCGCGCGGCGGCAGCCGCCGGAATCGACTGGTCGCCGCTCAGCACCTGTGGCGGCGCCTCGAGCGCTTTGCGCTCGCCGAGGATGAGGCGGCTGATCACGAGCCGCTGAATCTCTGCCGTCCCCTCCCAGATCTGGTAGATCTTGGCGTCGCGCATGAAGCGCTCGACCGGGTACTCCTTGATGTACCCGTAGCCGCCCAGCACCTGGACCGCGTCGATGGTGACACGCATGGCCACGTCGCCGGCCATGAGCTTGGCCATCGACCCCTCGCCGCGCGCGAACGGGACGCCGTTCTGGGCCATCCACGCGGCGCGCAAGGTCAGCAGCCATGCCGCGTCGATGTCCGTCGCCATGTCGGCCAGCTTGAAGGCGATGGCCTCGTGGCGAGCGATCGGCTTGCCGAACGCGTGGCGCTCCAGGGAGTAGTCGCGGGCGAACTCGTACGCGGCACGAGCGATCCCCACCGCCCCGGCGGCAACGAGGGGACGAGTTGCCTCGAGCATGAGAAGCGCGCCGACGGCGCCCGGGCCGCTGGCGTTGCCCTTGCTGTCGTAACCGAGGCGCGCCTCCTCAGGGACGAAGCAGTCCTCGAAGATCACCTGCGCGGTGTGCGAGGCGCGCACGCCGAGCTTCTTCTCCTTGCGGCCCTGCCTCATACCCGGAGTGCCCTTCTCGATGACGAAGCCGGCGATGCCGGCAGGCCCGGCCGCCCTGTCCGTGGTCACGAAGGCCACCTGGATGTCGGCGATGCCGCCGTTGGTGCAGAACTGCTTGGTGCCGTTGAGGATGTACCCGCCGTCCACCTTGGTGGCGGTGGTCTCCAGGGCCATGGAGTCCGACCCGCTGTTGGGCTCAGTCAGCCCCATCGCCCCGATGCGCAGTGCTGCGGGGTCGCACATCATGCCGATGTACCTGCTCTTCTGCTCCTCGGTACCCATGGCGATGATGGCCGCGCCGGCCAGGCCTGAGGCGTTGATGGAGACAGCGATGCCCGCGTCGCCCCAGGAGAGCTGCTCGGTCAGGATGAGCGAGGTCATCAGGTCGATGCCACCGCCGCCGTACGCCTCGGGGAACCCGCTGGCGGCGTCGAGGCCGAGGTCGTGGGCCTTCTGCATGACCGCCCACGGGGTCTCCTCCTTCTCATCGTATTCAGGAGCGACCGGGCGCATCTCGTTGACCGCGAATTCGAGGGCGAGCCGGCGGATCTCCTCCTGCTCCTGGGTGAGACTGAAGTCGAACCCCATGTCTGGTCCTCTCTAGAGTGGGAGCCGGACCGTCGCCCGGCCGTTGGTGAGCAGGCGGTCGCCGCTGCTCGAAAGAGCGCTGAGCTCCAAGCAGGCGATGCCGGTGGCGTCGTCGACGTCGGTGACTCGCCCAGAGCAGGTGATCGTCGCCCCGGGGAGCAGCGGCCTGGAGAACCGGCAGGACACCGACACCACCCTGTCGAAGCCTCCAGACCAGCGGGCCACGGCCTCGGTGAGGATGCCCATCTCGAGCAGGCCGTGTGCGATGGTGCCGGGGAGGCCGACGGACCGGGCGAAGTCGACGTCGAGGTGGATGGGGTTGTGGTCACCGGACGCGTCGGCGTAGGCGTTGACCTGCTCCTGCGTGACCGTCCTGTCCAGGGGGGTCATCTCGTCGCCGACCGCGACCGTCATCGGATGATCATCAGCGAGCGACCGCGACACACCGTTTCGCCATCCTGCCGGGAGGCCTCGTGGCCGATGGTGAGGAAGGTCATGCCGCGCTTGTCCTCGACGGAGGTGATCACCGCGAAGGCGTCGATGACGTCACCGCCACGCACCGGCATGGGCCACTCGAAGGATTGCTCGCCGTGCACCAGCCCAGCGAGGTTGACGCCCACCTCGGCATCGGCGAAGAGCTTGTAGAGCGTCGGGAAGAGGCAGTAGACGGCGGCGTACGTCGGCGGCACAGCACCGGGCACGTACACCTCGTCTGACCCGGCGATCGCCTTCGCGAACGCCTCAGCCGCGGCGGCGTCGACGACCTGGCCCGGAGCCTCGTAGCGGCGCCCGACGTGGCTGGCGTCAGGCATGTCCAGAGCCCGCGTCGAGGCAGTCACCACTGGCAGCGATCGCGCCAACCTCACCACGCATTGACATAGACGTCAACATTTCTCGCCGACTCTACCACCGCCCCGCCCGTCTTCCCGGCATGCGTGACGCAGCGCGCATCCCCGTGCTCTCACCCTGCGAGGCGCTCGACCCAGCCGGGCGCGACGGCTACCCTTCCCACCTCCACGCCCGCCCAGTTGCGCAGCGCGATGTGCCGGAACCCGGCCAGCCGGGGGTCCTCGACAGCTGCGTCGTCGAGCCAGCCCAGGCCGCCGAGCGCGGCGAGGGCAATCGCCGGCAGAGCGGTCCCATCGCCCGCCTCGAGCTTGATCGCGAGCGCGGGCCCGGACGGCCGGCGGACCGCAACCCATACCGCGGCGGCCCCGACCTTGGCCGTGAGCACGCTCCCGGAGACCGCGAGCAGCGCGGTGTCGAAGCGGCCGCGTCCAGCCACCAGGTAGGACCGCGCCGCCATGGCGTCCTGGCAACGGCGGAAGCCCGCGTCCGCGGTGGCTGCCGCGAACATCCGGGCGAGAACGCTCAGTGGGACGCCCTCGGTGGGCAGGCCACACCCATCGATGCCCGATGGTGCGACGTCCAGGTCGACCTCGCCGAAGCTGCCCATGACCTGCCTGATGGCGCGCTGCAGCGGATGGTCGGCGGCAGCGTAGCCGTCGACCGGCCAGCCGCGGACCACGCAGACGGCGAGCATGGCGGCGTGCTTGCCCGAGCAGTTGTTGTGGACGCGGCCTGGGGTCCGTCCCTGCGCGAGGATGGCCCTCCACGACTCCTCGTCCATGGGCGGCTGAGGCCCGCAGCTCAGCGCCGGCTCGGCCAGCCCCACGCGACCGAGGAGTCGTAGCACCGTCTCCACGTGAATCGACTCGCCGTTGTGGGAGGCGCAGGCCACGGCCAGCTCCTCGTCGGACACGCTCAACTCGTCGGCGGCGTCGCGCACGAAGGGCAGCGCCTGCAGTGGCTTCACGCAACTCCGCAGCGTGGTGATCGCGCCCGGGTCGCCGGCCGCCGCAACGACGAGGCCTGATGCGTCGACCACGACGACGTGGCCGCGGATCAGTGCCTCGTCGACCTCCCCCCGCCGGGTGGTGGCGAGGTCGATCGGCGGCGATCCGGACACGACCGCAAGTGTTGCAGCCGGCGCCGGGTCAGCGCCGCGTCAGACGATGCCCACCATGGTTGTCGGTCGGTGGAATCGCACCCGGCAGAGCTGGCATTTGAAGACCAGTCGCAAGCCCAGTCTGCCGATCACCCCCGCCTCGCGGTCGAGACAGTTGGGGCATACGGCGTGCTCCTGCGCGAATTGGGTGGGCACATTCTTGAGCGGCAATTCGACGGGCTTGTACTTTCTCATTGGCCGGGATGGTAGCACTCTATGCAACAGTATTGCTATCAGTTTTAGCGTCAGTGTGGGACTGCCCTGGACGGCGGCACGCGCGGGTTCGAGGCTGACGGAGGACGGCCGGCTTCTGTTAGCGTCCGGCGCGGTCGGACCATTGGGGGATGTGTCGTCAACGTGCCGTGAGCGTTCAGGGTTGTAGGGCGTTCCCGGGAGGAGGGCAGGTCATTCGCGGTAGCCGACATCGACTCATCCGGCATGCGTGGGTGCTGCTGGCGGCCGTGCTGCTGCCCGTGCTGGCGCCCCGTGCCCCTTCGACGGTGGCCGCTGTCATCACCGCCCCCCAGCCCAATGGCGACATCATCCTGAGCGCCATCATCGAGCGCCCGGCGGTCGTTCCCCCGATCGCCGCGCGGCCGGCCCTCAGCGTGGTGGTGCGCCCTGGGCAGACTGTGGAGTCGCTGGCCGTCGCCAACCACTCTGACGTTTCCGCCATCCGCTGGGCGAACGGTCTCGGCGCCGGCGCCCAGCCGCAGGCCTGGACATCGCTCCTGCTCCCCCCGGGCGCGGGCGCTCTGGTGCCGGTGCTCCCCAACGAGCGGCCCGGTGCGTTCGCCAAACGCCTCGGCCTCGATCCGCGTGTCGTGCTCGACTACAACGCGCTGGCCAGGGACACACCCCGAGCCGCCGGGAGCTACCTCCAGGTGCCGCTGACCGCAGCTCCCGGCGGGTCGCTGGTGGGTCGCTACTTCGCGCGCACCCCGGGAGGGGTACCGTCAATCGTCGAGGCGCACACCTCACTCCCGGATGGGTTCCCCTACGGGCAGTGCACCTACTACGCGGCGGTGCGCCGCAACGTGAACTGGTCCGGCAACGCCTGGGTGTGGTTCGACGCCGCCAACGGCATCCGCCCCGAGGGGCATGTGCCGGTGATGGGTTCGCTCGCGGTGTTCCACACCGGCTGGTTCGGCCACGTCGCGTACGTGGAGCAGGTCAACACTGACGGCAGCTTCATCGTCTCCGAGATGAACTACTACGCCAACGGCGGCGGCTGGGGTCGCGTCGACCGACGCACGATCACCTCGGCAGACTTCCGCAGCATCACCGGTTACATCTACTGACCGCCGCCTGAGCCGCCGGTGGCGCGGAACAGCCGGAGGGCTGTTTCCCTTGGGCTGGGGCGTGCTTGCTCTACCCGGAGAAGCGGTAGCCGATCCCGGGCACCGAGTGGATGTATGTCGGCTTCTCGGCGTCTGGCTCGATCTTCCTGCGCAGCCGGTACACGTGGGCATCGACTGTCCTGGTCTCGATCTCCACCTCGTACCCCCAGACGCGACGGAGCAGCTCGCCGCGGCTCATGACCTGTCCTGGGCGCGACGCCAGCAGGGCCAGGAGGTTGAACTCGGTGAGCGTGAGCATGACCTCTTCGCTGTCGCGGAAGGCTTGACGGCGACCCAGGTCGATCGTCAGTCCGGGGAACTCGAAGCGGTCCCGAGGCTGCTCCTGCGAGGAGATCTCGCTGCGGCGCAGGTGCGCCCCGATGCGAGCCATCAACTCGCGAACCTCGAAAGGTTTGGTGACGTAGTCGTCGGCGCCGAGCTCGAGGCCCACCACGACGTCGATCGTGTCGGCCTTGGCGGTGAGCATGATGATCGGCACCCGCGAGCCCTCGGAGCGCAGCCGGCGGCACACGTCGAGGCCGCTCATGCCGGGAAGGTTGATGTCGAGGATGATCAGGTCAGGGTTCTGTTCGCGTGCTGCCGCCAGGCCGTCGACGCCGTTGGCGGCCTCGATGAGCGTGTGGTTCTGGGCGCTGCACGCGAGCCTGACAACCTCCCGGCTGGGGGCGTCGTCCTCGACGATGAGGATGGTCTTTCCGGCTCCTGTCATGAGGCCTCCGTCTCCAGGTACGTGGCGATCCTCTGCACGAAGTTCGCCACCTCGATCGGCTTTGAGATGTAACCCGAGCAGCCGGCCGCGAGTGCCTCCTGCTCGTTGCCCTTCATGGCGTTGGCGGTGAGGGCGATGATGGGGATCGACGAGGTCTTGGGGTCAGACTTGAGCATGCGCGTCACGGTGAGGCCATCGATGCCCGGGAGCTCGATGTCCATCAGAACGAGATCGTACGGGGAACTCCGCGCCTTGTGCAGACCTTCGTTGCCGTCGACAGCGATGTCCACCTCGAATCCGTTGCCGCTCAGCACCATGGTGGCCAGCTCGCGGTTGCTGCGGTTGTCCTCGACAAGAAGGATGCGGTTGTGGCGGTGGCCATTGGTGGCCTGCAGACCCGCCAACGGGAGGTTGAAGGTGAACACCGAGCCGGTGCCCACCTGACTCTCCAGCTTCAAGGTTCCGCCGTGGAGCTCGATGATGCGCCGGGTCAGCGACAGGCCGAGTCCGGTTCCCTCCACCTGCCGGGTGGTGGCGCTGTCCACCTGGTAGAACTCGTTGAAGATCCGCTCGTGGTGTTCCGGTGGAATCCCCACACCGGTGTCGCCAACGGAGACGCACAGCGTCTCCGAGTCGTCGCAGCGTGCGGCGACCCACACCTTGCCGCCCTGGGCTGTGAACTTGATGGCGTTGCTGAGCAGGTTGTACAGCACCTGCTTGAACTTGCTCTTGTCGGCCCGCACCATGAGGTCGTGGGGCTCGACCTCGATGGAGAGCTCGATGTCGCGCCGCTCACTGAGCGAACGGATGACGTTGTGCACCTCGCGCACGGCGTTGTTGACGAAGAAGTCGTCGTAGCTCAACTCCATGCGCCCGGCCTCGATCTTGCTGAGGTCGAGCACGTCGTTGACAAGTTCGAGAAGGTGCTTGCCCGAGGTGTGGATGTTCTCGAGGCACTCGTGGCGCTGCTCCTCCTCGAGCGCGACCAGGTTGTCCTTGAGGATCTCGCTGAACCCGAGTATCGCGTTGAGCGGGGTGCGCAGCTCGTGGCTCATGTTGGCGAGGAACTCGCTCTTCAGACGGGAGATCTCGTTGATCTGCGCGTAGCTCCGCTCCAGCTCCTGCTTCTGCTCCGCGATCTGCGCAAGCTGCACGGTCTGGCGCTCGTGCAGCCGCGCGTTGTCGATGGAGATTGCCGCCTGGTTGGCGATGACCTGCATCAGCGCCTGCTCGACCGACGTGAATGGCCGCACCTCGCGTCGGGCCATGGTGAGCGCGCCCACCAGGCGCTGCGGGGACTGCAGTGGCATCACCAGGCAACTGCGCGGGGCGTGGGCCATGGGCAGGTTCTTGAAGCGACTGTCCTTGGTGGCATCGACAACTGACACAACCTTGCGTCGCTGCGACGCCCATCCGACAATGCCCTCACCAAGCTCGAACGTGGCCACCTGTGCGACCGATTCTGTGAACGGGAAGGTGGCGATGGCGCTCAGGCTGGTGCCATTCTCGTCGAGGAGGAAGACGGTGGCGGCGTCGCAGGCCACGAGGTCCGAGGCGGCCTTCAGCATGAAGTCGATCGTCTCTTTGAGCTCCAGGCTGGAGGTGAAGAGATTGCCGACCTGACCGAGCAGATCGACAATGACCTTGTCGTCCATGGCTGCGCGAGTATACCGGCGCCTCGCCGTCAACAGACCACTGTTGCGGATTTCGGTCGTTGACTAAACAGGGCCGGGACACGGTCCCCGCCCCTCAGGCTTTGCGGGCTTTGATCTGCTCGATGACCTGAGGGAGGATCTTGAGGGCGTCGCCGACCACGCCGAGGTCGGCCAGCTTGAAGATCGGGGCATCCGCGTCGCGGTTGATGGCAATGATCGTCTGGGCGCCCTTCATGCCCACGGTGTGCTGCATGGCGCCGCTGATGCCGCAGGCGATGTAGACCGACGGCTTGACCGTCTTGCCGGTCTGGCCGACCTGCATGGAGTAGGGCACCCAGCCGGCGTCGACCACCGCCCTGCTGGCCCCAACGGCGCCTCCGATGAGTCCGGCGAGCTGCTCGAGAAGCTCGAAGTTCTTGGCGTCGCCAAGCCCTCGGCCGCCGCTGACCACGATCGAAGCCTCCTCGAGCTTCGGTCCCGAGGCCTCCTCGGCTCGGCGCTCGACGACCTTCACCGACCGGTGTTGCTCGGCGATCTCGACGGTCACGGCCACCACCGTGGCCGGCCCACCGCCCGAGCTCTCGGCGTCGACGGACCTGGGCCTCAGCAGCACGATGGCCGGCTTCCTCTGCCCAAAGGTGGTGGTGACATCCTGGGTGGCGCCGAAGATCGACGACTGCACCGAGAGCCCACCGCCCGTCTCCACACCCAGGCCATTGGCGACCACGGGCACGTCGAGCTTGGCCGCGAGCCGGCCGGCAACGTCGCGGCCCAGGTACGTGGCGGCGATGAGGACGACGTCGGGATGGTGCTCAGCCGCAAGGGTCGCGATGGCGTCGGCAGCGGGCCCACCGGGGAGGAGCTCAGCGTAGGCGGCATCGGTGCCCGCAAGAAGAGTGGTCGCGCCGTACTCGCCCAGAACCGCGGCGGCGGCCTCCGCATCAGGCGAGAGCGCCACGGCCTCGACGGCGCCGCCGAGGGAGCGGGCCGCGGTCAGCAGTTCAAGAACTGCGGGGATGGGCTTGCCGTCGACGATCTCGGAGAACACCCAGGTCAGGGCAACCGTCATCTCAGATCACCTTTCGCGCGGCCAGGAACTCGACGATCCGGGCGGCGGCCTCGCCCTCATCGCGGACGATCTCACCGGCGGCGCGCTCGGGTGCCGCCGTGACCGCCGTGATCGCCGGGCCGGCCGAGGCCCCACCGCCGGCGTCGAAGCCGAGGTCCGTGGGCGAGGGGCGGTCGAGAGGCTTCTGCTTGGCCCCCATGATTCCCTTGAGGGACGGGTATCGGGGCTCGTTCACCCCCGCGGTCACGCTGATCACGACCGGCAACCTGGCCTCGACAACCTCGATCCCCGTTTCGGTCTGCCGCTCGACGCGGATGACCTCCCCGTCGTACGACACCGACTTGGCGAAGGTCACGGCGGGGATGTCGAGCAGTCCCGCCAGCATCTGGGGGACGACGCCCGTGTACCCGTCGGTCGACTCGGTCGCCGTGAGAACAAGGTCGAAGTCCTGCCTGCGGATCGCAGCGGCAAGGACCTTGGCGGTGGTGAGCGCGTCCGAGCCTGCCAGCGAGTCGTCGCAGACCAGGACCCCCCGGGAAGCGCCCATGGCGAGGGCTTTGCGCACGGCGTCGAGGGCTCGCTCGGGGCCCATGCTGACCACCGTGACCTCCCCGCCATGCTTCTCGGTGAGTTGGAGACCGGCCTCCACTCCGAACTCGTCGCCGGGGTCGAGGACCAGCTCCCCGTCGCGGCGGAGGTTGTGGGTCGAGGGGTCGAGGCGCCCCGGCGAGTTGGGGTCGGGCACTTGCTTGACACAGACGACGACGTTCATCGGCACTCCTGCGTGGGCGTGCGAAAGGGCGTCGCTACTCTAGCCGACCCTTTCCACAGCCGATCGGCGCGTTCCACAGGCGCACCCACTTCTCAGCGGCGGCTCAGGCCTCTGAATGGGCTGGGGCGGACAATCACCCGGCACCGTCAGGCCCACGCAGAGAGATGAACATGTTGACATTCACCCGTAGCGCTGCCCGCTGGGTCGGCCGCCACGCCCTCCCGGCCGTCGCCGCCACCGCCATCGCGCTCGGCGCGGCCGGGGGAGGCATCGGCTACGCCGTGGCCAGCCAGCACACCACCACCGCTCCCGCATCGTCAGCCGCGGGGGCGACCAAGCCGGCGCCGTCCTCGGCGGCAACTCGCAAGACCTCCGGCGCCCGGGCTGCGCTGCTGATCCAGCGCGCGCTCGGCCTGCTGGCCAGCGACACCGGGCAGAGCGTCGCGTCGGTGCGCAGCCAGCTCGAGGCCGGCAAGTCGGTCGACGACATCGCGGGGGCAAAGGCCCCGGCGATCGAGAGCAGCATCCTCGCCCAGGTCACCAAGCTGGCCGACCGCGCCGTCAGCGCCGGGAGGATCACGGCCGCCCAGGAGACCGCCGGACTGGCGGTCGCCAAGACCAGGATCGCAGCGCTCATGGCCGAGCCTGGCACGCAGTTGATCAAGGACGCCCGCGGCGCGCTCCAGTTCCTCCACGCGCACGGAGCCAAGCACGGCGCCCCGCCGGCCACGGGCGCCCCGGCGACCACTGCGCCAACCCCGATCGCCTGACCCGTCGGTCGGACCGTCTCCGACCAGCGGGTACACTGAGGCGATGCCCAAATCCTATGCGCACGCCGAGCAGGTGATCGACCCCGCCAAGAAATTCACGGCGACGATCGCCACGGACAAGGGCGACATCGTCGTGTCGCTGCACGCGGACAAGGCCCCGAAGAGCGTCAACAACTTCGTCTTCCTGATCCGTCAGGGGTTCTACGACGGGCTCACCTTCCACCGCGTGGTCGACGACTTCGTCATCCAGGCCGGGTGCCCCGAGGGGACCGGGAGCGGCGGGCCCGGGTATCGCTGGGATGACGAGCCCGTACAGGGCGAGTACATCGCCGGGGCTGTCGCCTGCGCCAACGCCGGGCCCAACACCAACGGCTCGCAGTTCTTCATCTGCACCGTCGACGACCGCCACAAGCTGGCCAAGGCCTACAACCTCTTCGGCCAGGTGGTCAAGGGCATGGACGTGGTCGGCGAGATCCGCCAGGGCGACGTCATGCGCTCGGTCTCGGTGACGGAGGAAGAGAGGTGACCGCAGAGCTGCGCCTGATGTCTGTGCACGCGCACGCCGACGACGAGTCGATCACCATGGGCGGGCTGCTCGCCACCTGCCACGACCGTGGCATCCGCACCGCCAACATCTGCTGCACGGACGGGAAGCTGGCGACCATCGTGGCCGACGACATGCCGGAGGAGACGACCCGTCCACGCCTCGCCGAGATCCGCCAGGCGGAGCTGAGGGCGGCCTGCGCCATCCTCGGCGTCGACGAGGTGCACTTCCTCGGCTATGGCGACTCCGGGATGTGGGGTGAGCCCACCAACCAGCTTGCCGGCGCCTTCTGGAGGGTCGAGGTCGACGAGGCGGTCGGCCGCCTCGTGGGGCACATCCGCCGCTTCCGCCCACACGTCGTGGTGACCTACGACGGGGTCGGTGGGTACGGCCACCCCGACCACATCCAGACCCACCGCATCACCCTGCTCGCCGTCGAGGCAGCCCACATGCGCTCGATGTATCCCGACGCCGGTGATCCGTGGCGCGTGCAGAAGCTGTACTACACGTCGATCCCGCTCTCCTTCCTGAAGCGCGCCGCGGCCCTGGCCAAGGAGGCGGGCA
>DAISRJ010000002.1:0-100907 GCA_036828955.1 Candidatus Dormiibacterota bacterium
CCGGCCTCCGGCTACGGCGCTGCCAAGCTCGCCGCCGAGACGTACGGGAGCGTGTTCCACCAGGTGCACGGATTGGAATTCGTCGCGCTCCGGTACGGCAACGTGTTCGGGCCGCGCCAGGATCCTCACGGTGAGGCCGGGGTGGTGGCCATCTTCGCCCAGCGCCTCCTGGCCGGCGGCGAGGCCGTCATCAACGGGAGCGGCACCCAGACGCGTGACTACGTCTACGTCGACGACGTGGTCGACGCCAACATGCGCGCCGCGCACAGCAAAGCCCTCGGCGCGTTCAACATCGGGACCGGCCGCCAGTGCGACGTCAACGAGCTGTACACCCACATCGCGCGGGCCGCGGGCGTGGACCGCGAGGCAGGACATGGCGAAGCCAAGCGCGGCGAGCAGCGCACGTCCTGCCTGGATGCAGCCCGCGCCGCCGAGCTCCTCGGCTGGACTCCGCGCACCACCCTCGAGGAGGGCATCTCACGTACCGTGCAGTGGTTCTCCGACCGGGACAGAGCCAAGTAGTTCCAGCGCCTGGTCGCAGCACTCCGAGGCGTGAGCGGCGAGGGCGGCCACCGCAGCGGTGATGCCCGGGTTGGCGCCGTCGGTCGGCAACATCCTCCACGCCCAACCGATGTCCTCGGCGGCCGCGCCAAGAAGCGCTCGGGTGGCGGCGTCGCCGTCCGCGAGCTCGCCGGGCGGAGGCAGCCGATCGAGCGTCTGTTGTACCGATGCGCTCACACGCCGGGCCCTGCGACCGTCGTCGGACTCGGCGACCTCCGCGCTGCCCACAGAGGTCAGGGCTGTGGCGAGGTCATCGATGGATGCGCGCAACAACGCGTGCAGCGACCTCAGCAACACCCCGGCATCGGCGGCCCGCAGTGGAGCACCGCCGAGCGAACGGTAGGCTCCGAAGAGGAGCAGGACCACAACCACGATCGCGATGACGTAGACCGCGATGTCAGCCTCACTTGTAGCGGAACGTGATCCGCCCGCGCGTCAAATCGTAGGGGCTCAGCTCGACGCGCACTTTGTCGCCGATGAGGATGCGGATGTAGAATTTGCGCATCTTGCCGGCGGTGTAGGCGAGAACCTCCTGGCCGGTGAGCAGCTTCACCTTGAACATCGCGTTGGGCAGCGGCTCCACAACCGTGGCATCCATCTCGATCGTCTCCTCCTTGGCCTCTGCTGCGACAGCGGCGGCGGCCGGGTCGCGGCGGCGTGCGGGACCGCGACGGCGTGCGCCGCCGGGACGAGGTGGACGTCGTGCCAAGAGGATCTCCCTGAGATGGCGCGGATCGAACCGCACTCACTGCTCAGCGTAGCACGGCCACCTTCGACCCCGCGGCTGACAGAAACGAAATCGCCGTTAGAATCACGCGAAGTCAAGGAGAGGGAATGTCCCAACAGCAGGCAGTGCAACGTCGATCATTTCTCGGAGCGCTCAGTCAGCGCGTCCTCGTTTTTGACGGCGGCCTCGGCACCAGCCTGCAGTCATTGGAACCAACCACAGCCGATTTCGGGGGCACGGCACTGGTGGGCTGGATGGACGGCCTGGTGCTGCATGCCCCGCACCTCGTCGAGACGGTCCATCGCTCGTTCCTCGACGTCGGCTGCGACGTGGTCGAGACCGGCACCTTCCAAGCGACGCGACTGCGTCTCGGCGAGTGGGGGCAGGCCGAGCGCACCCTCGAGCTGAACCGCGCCGGCGCTGCCCTGGCGCGCCGGCTCTGCGACGAGTACAGCACCGACGATCACCCGCGCTTCGTGGCTGGGAGCATGGGGCCCACCGGCTACCTGCCCTCGTCGAGCGATCCCACCCTCTCGAACATCACGTTTGCGGAGCTGGTGGAGACGTTCGCCGAGCAGGCGCAGGGCCTCATCGAGGGCGGCAGTGACCTGCTCATCATCGAGACGGCGCAGGACATCCTCGAGGTGAAAGCGGCGATCTTCGGCTCGCGCGAGGCGTTCGCGCGCACCGGCGTGACGCTGCCACTGCACGCCTCGGTGAGCCTCCTCGACAGCAGCGGCACGATGCTCCTGGGAACGCAGGCCGGCGCGGTCGTGACCATCCTCGACTCGCTCGGCGTCGACGTCATCGGCCTCAACTGCTCGACCGGGCCTGAATTGATGCGCGACCCCATCCGCGTGGTCACCGAACGCAGCACCGTTCCCGTCGCGTGCATTCCCAACGCGGGAATCCCGGCGAATGTCGGCGGCAGAGCGCACTACCCGCTCGGGGCCGTCGACATGGGCGTGCAGCTGGAGGATTTCGTGCGCCGTCTCGGTGTCGCCGCGGTAGGAGGCTGCTGCGGGTCGACGCCGGAGCACATCGCCGAACTGGTCCGCCGGGTCGGCGCACTGGCAGCGCCCGACCGCCATGGTGACGGCGTCCCCCGCCTGGCCAGTGCCATGAGCGACATCGACCTCCGCCAGGTTCCGGCGCCGATGCTCATCGGCGAGCGCGTCAACGCGCAGGGGTCGCGCGCGGTCAAGCGCCTGCTCCTCGCCGAGGACTACGACGGCATCGTGGCCATCGGGCGCGGCCAGGCTGAGGGTGGCGCGCACGCCCTTGACGTGTGCGTCGCGGTCACCGAGCGCAACGACGAGTCCGAACAGATGCGCGAGGTGGTTCGGGGCCTCGAGATGTCGGTGGACGCGCCGCTGATCATCGACAGCACCGATGCGGCCGTGATCCGCGCCGCGCTGGAGGCCTATCCCGGGCGTGCCGTGGTCAACAGCGTCAACCTGGAGAACGGGCGTACCCGCTGCGACAACGTGCTTCCGCTGGTGCGCGACCACGGCGCGTGCGTTGTCGCCCTGACGATCGACGAGGTGGGGATGGCCAACACGGCCGAGCGCAAGCTCGCCGTGGCCACGCGCATCCGCGATCTCGCCTGCACCGAATTCGCTCTGCAGCCGCATCAGCTGCTCTTCGATGCGCTCACCTTCACGCTAGCCACCGGCGAGGCCGAGTACATCGACTCCGCACACCAGACGATCGAGGGCATCCGTGGCATCAAGGCGGCCCTGCCCGGCGTGCTCACCGTCCTGGGTGTGTCCAACGTGTCGTTCGGCCTGTCGCCGGCCAGCCGTCCGCCTCTCAACAGCGTCTTCCTCTACCACTGCGTGCAGGCCGGCCTCGATGCGGCCATCGTCAACCCCGCCCACATCACGCCGTACGCTGAGATCGGGCTCACCGAACGCGGGCTTGCCGAGGACCTCATCTTCAACCGCCGCGAGGACGCCCTGGCACGGTACATCCAGCACTTCGACAGCAGCGGCGCTGCCGAGGCCGCGGACACCAGCGTCGACCCGTTCGCCGGGATGGACCCGGCAGAGCGCATCCACGCGCAGATCCTGCAGCGCCGCCGTGACGGTATCGAGGAGCAGGTCGACCTCGCCGTCGCCGGCCGTGACCCCGTCGAGGTGCTCAACCAGGTGCTGCTCCCCGCCATGAAGGAGGTGGGCGACCGCTTCGGCGCCGGCGAGTTGATCCTTCCCTTCGTGCTGCAGAGCGCCGAGGTGATGAAGCGCGCCGTCTCGCAGCTCGAGAAGTACCTCGACCGCGTCGAGGGAACCTCGAAGGGGACGGTGGTTCTTGCCACGGTGTTCGGCGACGTGCACGACATCGGCAAGAACCTCGTCAACACCATCCTCAGCAACAACGGCTACACCGTGCACGACCTCGGCAAGCAGGTGCCGCTGACGACGATCATCGACAGGGCTGTCGAGGTCGACGCCGACGTGATCGGGCTCAGTGCTCTGCTGGTCAGCACCAGCAAGCAGATGCCTCTCTGCCTGCACGAGCTCGACGCCCGCGCCCTCACCTTCCCGGTGATCATCGGCGGTGCCGCCATCAACCGCGGCTTCGGGCGGCGCATCCTCACCCTCGACGACGGGCGCACGTACGAGCCCGGCGTCTTCTACTGCAAGGACGCGTTCGAGGGTCTCGACACCGTCGAGCAGCTCATCGACGAACCCCGCCGCGTCGCCCTGGTGGACCGCGCCCGGGTCGAAGCCGTGCAGCAGGTCGAGCGCGACCTCGAGCGGGATGCGCGCCGCCATGCGGCCGCGGCCGCACAGGCCGACGGCGCGGAGCTGCGCAGCCGCAGCGACACTCGCACCGACGTGGCCATCCCCGTGCCGCCCTTCTGGGGGGCGCGGTGCCTGCCGGACATCGACCTCGACGGTGTGGTCCCCTGCATCGACCGCAACTCGCTGTTCAAGATGAGCTGGCAGTTCCGCGGCGTGCGCGACCCCGAGGTGTGGGCGCGCCTGCTCGAGGATGAGCTCGAGCCACGCCTGGCGCGCTCCATCGACGAGGCGCGCCGTGGCGGCTGGCTGCGCCTCCAGGCCGTCCACGGGTACTGGCCGGCGCTCGCCGACGGCGACGCTGTGATCATCTACGACCCCGAGGACCACGACAGGGAGATCGCCCGCTTCGCATTCCCCAGGCAGCGAGCCCAGCACCGTCTCTGCCTCGCCGACTACGTGCGCCCGCTCAGCGAGGCCCGTGCTGGTGAGCGCGACGTGGTCGCGTTCCAGGTGGTGACCACCGGGCCGGGCGCGTCGGAGCTGAGTGCCGCCCTGCAGCGAGACGGCGAATACGACGACATGCTCCGCATCCACGGCTTTGCGACCCAGATGGCCGAGGCGACGGCGGAGTGGGTGCATGCCCGGGTGCGCGATGAGCTGGGCCTGGATCCCGATCGAGGCCGGCGCTACTCGTGGGGGTACCCGTCCTGTCCCGACCTCGAGGACCATCGGACCCTGTTCGGGATCATGCCCACCGACCTGATCGGCGTCGAGCTCACCGAGGGCTTCCAGCTGGTCCCCGAGCAGTCGACGGCTGCGATCGTGCTCCACCACCCCGAGGCGCACTACTTCGCCGTCTACGGTGGTGGCGAGGGTGAGGGCCCGGGGTCGCCCGAGGCGAGGCGCCCGGTGGCGGCGGCTCAGTCCCGGTAGCGATCGATGAGGTGGCTCTCCTCGGCCCACTTGCGCTGGTAGAAGCTGCACGTGGTCGGGTCGCTGATGCAGGGGGGCACCGGGTGCCGCCCTGTGAAATGGTGGGTTCGGTGGTCGACGTGGCAGTCCGCCTTGTAACGGGTCAGCAGGCCCAGCCCGGTACGGTCGCGGAGGATCTGCTCGAGATACGGGCAGCGCTGCACCGGGATGGCGCGGCGCGGCGGCTGCAACGGCGGATCATCGTCGTCGCGCCAGGATGGGGGCGGTTGGGAGCGCATCCAAACCCTGCTGTCAGGCAGCCAGCATGGACTGGATGCGCGACGCGAGCTCCTTGATCTTGAAGGGCTTGGCAAGCGTCTGGACGTTGCCGTACGCCTCGAGCTTGGGCGTCGTGGTGACGTTGACGAGCGCGCTCACCACGAGGATCTTGGCGCCCTCACCATGATCGGCCCGGATGCGCTCCAGCACCTGGGTCCCGCTCAGCTCACCGGGGAGCATGAGATCGAGCAACACCAGGTCCGGTTTGAAATCGTTGAAAACCGTGAGGCCCTCGTCGCCGCTCTTGGCGACGCGCACCTCGTATCCCTCCATGGTGCACAACAGGGACTCGATGTCGGCGAGGGCGTAGTAGTCCTCGATGATGAGAACCCGTTTCACAGCGATGGCAGGCCCGTGACGCAGAGGGTGGGCTGCACAGCCGAACGAGCATAACAAGCGCCCCGCAACCTCCGACCCGCGTGCGACAGAAGCGTGACCCTGCTCGTCACGTGCGTTCAGCCCTCACGGGTGATGATCGTGGCGGTGCCCAAACCGCCGCCACAGCACATGGTTTCGAGGCCCGCGTGCACCTCACGACGTTCCATTTCATGGAGCAGCGTGGTCATCAGCCGCACGCCTGACGCGCCCAGTGGATGGCCGAGCGCGATGGCGCCGCCGTTGACGTTGACGCGGCTCATGTCCGCGTGATGCTCCTGTTCCCAGGCCAGGACGACCGGCGCGAATGCTTCGTTGACCTCGAACAGGTCGATGTCGTCGATGGACAACCCGGACAGCTCGAGGACGCGCTCAGTGGCGGCGATCGGCCCGGTGAGCATGGTCACCGGATCGACGCCCACCAGGGCCTGGGCCCGGACTGTGGCCCGCGCGCTGAGACCGAGGTCGCGCGCCCGTTGCGCGGACATCAGCAGGACGGCGGCCGCCCCGTCGGTGAGCTGCGAGGAGTTCCCGGCGTGGAGGATGCCGTCGGCGCGGAAGGAGGGCTGCAGGTCGGCGAGCGCCGCAACCGTGGTGCCCGGACGGATCCCCTGGTCCTGGGAGACGACACGCGCCTCGCCGTTCTCGCCGACGACGATGGGAGCGATCTCGCGGTCGAACCGCCCCGCGGCCTGGGCGGCGGCGGCGCGGCGATGGGACTCGGCGGCAAAGGCGTCGGCACGCTCGCGGGAGATGCCCCACTGGTCGGCGATCATCTCCGCCGCCAGCCCCTGGTTGACGAGGTCGTACAGCTCGAGCAGTTCCGGGGGGTACGGCGTTCCGGGTCCGTGCAGGATGGTGCTGCCCATGGGGACGCGGCTCATGCTCTCGACCCCGGCCGCGACCGTGATGTCGCAGACACCGGCCTGGATGAGGTTGGCGGCGTAGTGCAGCGCCTGCTGTGAGGAGCCGCATTGAGCGTCCACAGTGGTCGCGGCGACCTTGATGGGAAAACCCGCGAGCAGCACTGCCTGGCGGGCGATGTTGATGGACTGCTCCCCGGTCTGACTGACGCACCCCATCACCACCTGGTCGATCAGCGCGGGGTCCAACCCCGGGCGTGCCACCAGCTCGCGCAACACGTGGGCGGCAAGCTCGAGCGGATGCACCTCGCGGAGATCTCCGTTCTTGCTGTTTCCGCGGCCGAGCGGGGTGCGCACCGCCTCGACGATCACCACCTCGCGCATCGGTTCACTGTACAGGAGCGGTCCTCGAGCCCCGGACGGGGCGACGCCGTGGGGATGCGGTGTCGCGTTCAGCGCAGCCGGTACACCACGATGGTGATGTGGGTCGGTGGCGGTTCCCCGAAGGAGAACGTCGCCGGCGGGGTCTGTTCGTCGAAGATCTCCTGCGCACCGCTCGGGATTGGGTCGCCCGCGCCGAGGACGACGACGGCGCCCGGTCGCGCGGGCGGGGCACTGGGATCGAAGAGCGCCATGTTCATCGCCGCCAGGAGCGGTGACACCGAGTCCGCGGTGAACGCGCGCGGGGGCCGCGGACGCAACGCGTACGCCGCCTGGATGTAGGGCTGGTCGAGCGACGTCGAGAGCAGCAGTTGCGTGCCCCCGGCGAGCGCCGAAGCTCTTGTGATGGCGTCGATCTCGCCCGCGTCGAAGCCCGGTGCCGAACGGGCCGGCCAGGTGGCGAACATGTCGATCGTGAACAGCGCGCCCTGCACGCACACGGCGACGCCGGCGATGGCGGCGGCGGCCGTCCGCCACGGCCGCGCCAGGCTGCGCGCGACGATCATCCCCTCGACTGCGAGGACGAGCAGGAAGGGAAGCATCACCGCGGCGCGCAGCGAGTGCGGAACGCTCTCCTCGGTGAGGGCCGCGCTCACCGGTGCCGTCAAGGTGCCGAGCAACACGAAACGCAGGAAGGTCTGTTCTCGTCTCCGCCACACGCCGATCAGCCCGGCGATGACCAGCGGAAGCGTGATCCAGAGAAGCATGCCGCCGAACTGCGTGGCGTGGCGGGTGTTGTGATCACCGTGGATGAAGAGGAAGTCGGGGCCGAAATACGTGAGGTAGTTGCCCACGAAACGGCCCGCCACCGTGGCCGGCGGCGCGCCGTCGGCGCCGATGCTGATCAGGTTGAAACGCTCGGTCAGGGCGCCGGGATGGTTCAGGTTCCACGCACCCAGAACCACGTAGGCGGCGGCAACGGGGGCCAGCATCACCAGCCACGGCCGCACCCGCCGTTGCGCGCGCCGGTACTCAGCAACACACAGCGCCAGCGCCAGCAGCGCGACCGCAACCCGTCCGGTGCTGTAGGCGAACACCGCGACGGCGAGCAGACAGCCCGCAGCGGCGTACCAGCCGAGCCGTCCGCCGTCCTGCGCGATGGACAGGCACCAGAGCGCGGCCGACAGCGCGGCGACCATCGAGATCACCTCGAATCCCAGCCGGCTCTCCACGGTGAGCCATGGCGTCAGGCCGGCAAGGGCCAGTGCCAGCAGGGTGATCGGCAACGAACGGCTGCGCCGCCACGCGATCAGCGCGATGAAGACGCAGGTGAGCAGGCCGAAGATGGCCGCCGGCAAACGGATCGTCGTGACCGTCAGCGGCAGGACGCGGAGCAATGCGCTCAGCGTGTAGATGTAGACGGGGTTCTTGTACTCGCCGAAGGCTGTGAAGTACAGCGGCAGATGGGCGCCGTGCTCGTCGACGGCGTGTGTGCTGATCGCCCACGCGTTGTAGCCGATCGATGTCTCGTCGACGTACGCACCCAGCGGCGCAGTGGCGAGGCCGCTCAGGTTGCGAATGACCACGAGCGCGGCCACCACCACGAGGGCTGCCGCCCAGGCGTTGCGACGGCCGCGGGACACGACGAGAGCCCCGGCCTCAGGGGATCATGAGCTGAAGGTGAAGTGCCCGAGGTGCAGCCACGGCGCCAACGTGGCCCCGAAGTAGCCGCGACAGGCGCGCCGCTCGGCGCCGATGGATCGTACGTCGGCGAGCGAGTCGACGATGCTCTGCGTGAAACGGAGGTCGCGCACGGGGCGCACAACGCGCCCATCCTCGATGAGAAACGTCCCGTCGCGGGTCATGCCGGTGATGCTCGTGGTGAGCGGATGGACGGGGCGGACGTACCAGAAACGGGTGATCAGCAGCCCGCGCGTGCAGGCGGCAACCATCGACGCATCGTCGCCACTGCCGTTCTCCATGCACAGGTAGCGCGGGAAGGGACCTTCACTGTTGGGCTGCGCCAGGGAGTGGCCGGTCGTCGGCTCGCCGGAGCGTTTCTCGGTCACCGAGTCGTGCACGACCGCGGCGCACACGCCGTGGTCGATGATGGTGACGGGCCGTGTGGTGGATCCCTCGCCGTCGAACGGGAAGGGTGCGAGCTCGGGGCGGCGCACGTCGTCGGAGATGGTCACCGACTCACTCATCAGCCGCTCTCCGAAGCGCATGAAGCTGCGGTGCTCGGCGACGGCGAGGCCGCCGAGACCCATCAGCCCGAGGTACAGCAGCATCTCGGCAACCGCGTAGGGGGAGAGCACGACCTCGTACGTACCCGGCTCTGTGGCGTCCGCACCCTGGTTGCGCGCGCACCGCTCGGTCACCTCGGCGATGAGCGCGGCCGCATCGATGTGGGAGACGTCAGAGGCGTGGCGCGCCCCGTACGCGGAACCGTCCGCACCCCGGCAGACCGCGATCAGCTCGGCGACCGTGTGCCGCGCTGCGCGGCGCAGGCCCGTCGTGCTCACCATGGCGATCGACGTGCCTCCTGTCTCGAAGGTGCCAAAAGCCTTCTGCCCCAACGAATCGGCGCCGGCACAGATGGCGGCGACGGTGTCGGCGCGCTCCTCGGGCGTGACCAGGGTGGTGCGCTCGCAGTAGCCGGCCTCGGTGTCCGCGCCTCCGTCGGGAGAGATGGGCTTCACCGGCTCGCCGCTGGGCGAGTGACTGCGGATCGCCTCGGCACTCTTCACCAGTGCGTCGCCGGCGTCGTCGCTCGCAACCTGCATCTCGGCGACCCCGGAGCGACCGTCGCGCACCAGGCGCAGGCGAAGGCGCAGCGTGCGATCGGCGACGTTCTGGTGGATGCCGCTGTTGGCGAAGCGGGTCAACGCCATCGCCGACTCGGTGACGGTGACCTCGGCCTCCGTGCCGGCGGGGACGCGCGCCAGGACGGTGTCTCCAAGCGCCAGCATCTCGTCGTGCGAACGCGACTCCGTGCTCACGCCGGGCGCACCGCCACGTTGCGAAAGCGACAGGGAGCGGCCCCGTGGCCGACGTGCATGAGCTGGCCCGGTTCACCCTTGCCGCAGTTGATCACCCCGAACATCTTCCATTCCGACGCACCCGCGACGGCGTCACACGAGTTCCAGAACTCCGGCGTGCGGCCGCTGTACAGGGGGTTGCGCACGAGGCGTACGCGCCGTCCGTCGCGAATCTCCCAGCCTGCCTGGGTGCCGAACTGGAAGTTGAGACGGCGGTCGTCGATGCTCCAGGAACGGTTGGTCTCGAGGTAGACGCCGCGCTCGGTGGTGGCGATCATCTCCTCGAGGCTGGACGTGCCTGGCTCGAGGTTGATGTTGGTCATGCGGATGATCGGCAGGCGGTTCCAGCTCTCCGCGCGCACCGTGCCCCCGCTGGGCTGGTCGAAGCCGGCGGCGGTCTCGCGCGAGGTGAGGTAGCCGGTGAACAGTCCACCGTCGATGAGCAGCGTGCGCTGGGCGGCGACCCCCTCGTCGTCGTAGCCGAAGGTGCCCAGGCCGCCCGGGCTGGTGGCGTCCGCGCTGATGGTCACCGCCTCGCTGCCATAGCGGAAGCTGCCGAGCATCTCAGGCATGAGGAAGGAGGTGCCGGCGAAGGCCGCCTCGAACCCGAGCACGCGGTCGAGCTCGGTCGGGTGACCGCACGACTCGTGGACCTGCAGGGCGGCCTGGGTGGCGTCGAGGATGAGCGTCATCGTTCCCGCGGGGCAGAGGTCGGCGCTGAGCAGCGCAACCGCCTCCTCGGCGATCCTGCGTCCGTTGCCGGCAAGGTCCATCGCGAGGACCGCCTCCCAGCCGGCGGTGAGCTGCTGGCGGCCGAAGCTGTTGGGGAAGCTGCGCGACTGCACCTCACCGTCACCGGTCGCCGTGGCGTCGATGCCGCCCCCGGTCTCGATGATCGTCTGGGTGATCCGTGAGCCCTCGGTGCTGGCGAAGAATTGGTGGTGGCGCACCGCCGCCAGCGAACCCTGGCGGGTGGTCACGCTGGGGAGGTCCATGGACGCGTCGACCGCGAGGAGGAGCTCGATCTTGCGGTCGAGGGACACATCGAACGGGTCGATGGAGACAGGAGTGACATACGTCGCCGTCACGGCGGGGGTGGGCGCCAGCCGGACCCGCGCCACCGCCGTCCGCGCCGACGCCCTGGCGATGCGCACCGCAAAGCGGGCGGCATCCTCCAGGCCGGCCCGGTCCGTCCGCTGGGTCCCGCAGAATCCCCAGGCGCCGTCGACGATCACACGGATGCCGACACCGGTGTCCTCGAAGTCGGTGACGCTGTTGACCCTGCCGTTCTTGACGAGCACCGACTGCATGCGCTGATCCACCACCCGGCAGTCGGCGTATGTCGCGCCCGCCACAACAGAGGCGTCGATGGCTACGTCGGCGATGTCACGCATGCGCAGCTCCTCCCCCCGGGAACCTTGGGCCCCGCGCCATCAATGGCTACGTGCTGTCGGGGTCGGACCCGTTCGAGCCCGTGCCGTCGGCGTCGCCGATGATGGCGACGCGCAGCTCCTCCGTGCTCTGCTCGGCCACCTTCTGGGCCAGCGATCCCTGCAGCTTGCCGGCGAAATGGCAGGCGGCGAGGTGACCGTTGCCGTAATCGATCAGCTCGGGGCGCACCTCCGAGCAGATCGGCTCGGCGATCGGGCAGCGTGTGTGGAAGCGACATGCGCTCGGCGGGTTGATCGGCGACGGGATCTCTCCACGAAGGATGATCGGCCTGCGGTCACGCTCGATCGCCGGGTCCGGGACGGGGATCGACTGCAGGAGGGCCGTGGTGTACGGATGCAGCGGGTTGTCGTACAGCTCGAGGCTGTCGGCGACCTCGACGATGACGCCGAGGTACATCACGGCCACACGGTCGCTGAGGTGGCGCACCACCGAGAGGTCGTGGGCGATGAACAGGTAGGTGAGGTTGAAGTCGTCCTGGAGCTGCTCGAGCAGGTTGATGATCTGCGCCTGGATGGACACGTCCAGGGCGGAGATGGGCTCGTCGGCGACGATGAAGCTGGGCCTCAGGATCAACGAGCGAGCGATGCCGATGCGCTGGCGCTGGCCGCCGCTGAACTCGTGCGGGTAGCGGTTGTTGAAGTTGGGGTTCAGCCCGCAGATGCGCATGACCTCCTGCACCTGCGCATCGCGTTCCTTGCCCTTGGCCAGCCCGAAGTTGGCCAGCGGCTCGCCGATGATGTTGCCCACGGTCATGCGCGGGTTGAGCGAGCCGTAGGGATCCTGGAAGATCATCTGCACGCGCCGGCGCATCTGCCGGAGGCTCTCGCCGTGCAGGGCGGCGAGGTCCTCGCCCTCGAAGAAGATGCTGCCGGCGCTTGCCGGCTGCAGTTGCGTGACCACGCGCCCCAGCGTCGACTTGCCACAGCCGGATTCCCCGACGAGGCCGAGCGTCTCGCCCTGGAGGACGTCGAGCGACACCCCGTCGACCGCGCGCACGGTCTGGCGCCCGCTGGGGAAGGTCTTGTAGACGTCGCGGAGGGAGACGAGGGCGTCGGCCTCCGCGGTCCACGCCGCCGACGGCTCCACGGAGGCGGACGACTCAGACGGCTGCTGCATCCGCCGCCTCTTCATCGGCCACCAGCGGGGTTTCCCGAAGGTCGGCGTCCGGGTCCTTGACGTTCTTCATCTGCACCCAGCAACGCGACTCGTGCCCCGGGCCGACCGTGACAAGCTCGGGCTCCTCGGTGAGGCAGCGATCGACGGCGAACAGGCAGCGGGGGTGGAACTTGCAGCCCGGGGGCAGGTTGGTGAGGTCCGGGGGCAGGCCCTTGATCGTCAGCAGCTTGCTGCCCAGCTTCTCGTCGATGCGGGGGATGGAGCGCAGCAGCGACCACGTGTAGGGATGCTGTGGGGCCGCGAAGATCGCCTCGGTGGGGCCCTGCTCGACGACCCGGCCGGCGTACATCACCACCACCCACGTGCAGATGCTGGCGACCACAGCCATGTTGTGCGTGATCAGCACGATCGCCGTTCCCAACTCGCGGTTGAGGTCACGCAACTGCTCGAGGATCTGCGCCTGGACGGTGACGTCGAGGGCCGTGGTGGGCTCGTCCGCGATGAGCAGGCCGGGCTCGTTGGACAGGCCCATGGCGATCATGACGCGCTGACGCATGCCGCCCGAGAACTGGTGAGGGAACTCATCGGCACGACGCTTGGGGTCAGGGATGCGCACGCGGCTCAGCAGGCCGGGGACGCGCTCCTTGGCCTGTTCCTTGGTGAAGCGGTCGTGCGCCTTCATCGCCTCCTCGATCTGGAAGCCCACCTTGAGCACCGGGTTGAGCGACGACATCGGGTCCTGGAAGATCATGGCCACGTCGTTGCCGCGGAACTTGCGAAGCTCGTCGTCGTTGAAGGCGAGCACGTCGCGGCCGTCGAAGGTGATGCTGCCCTCGACGATCTTGCCCGGCTCGGGAACGAGCCGGAGGATGGAGAGGGCGGTCATCGACTTCCCGGAACCGGACTCACCGACGATGCCGACGGTCTCGCCACGGTTGACGCGGAAGTCGATGCCGTCGACGGCGCGAACCCTCCCTCCACGCACGAAGAACTGGGTCTTGAGGCCCTTGACCTCGAGGAGGGACGCCACTACTTGGCCTGCCTCGGGTCGAGGGCGTCGCGCAGGCCGTCACCGATGAAGTTGATCGCCATCAGCGTGATCAACAATGCCAGGGCCGGAACCATGATGGTGTGGTAGGCGAGGAAGCGGTCCCCCAGGCCGGACGAGACCATGGCGCCCCACGACGGGTCCGGGTTGGGCAGGCCGAAGCCGAGGTAGCTGAGGAAGGCCTCGAAGAGGATCGCCTGCGGGATCAGGAAGGTGGCCTGCACGATGATCGGCCCCAGCGCGTTGGGCAGAACGTGCCGCGTCATGATCTTGAAGTCCTTGGTCCCGGTGGCACGGGCAGCCTCGACGAACTCGCGTTCGCGTAACGCCAGGGTCTGGCCGCGGACCAACCTGGCCATGTCCATCCAGCTGGTCACGCTGAGCGCCACGATGACGTTGACGATGCTGGGCCGGTTGGTGATGAACAGGATGAGGAAGGCGATCAGCAAGTTGGGGATGCCGTAGCCGATGTAGGTGATTCCGCTGATCAGTGTGTCCACCCAGCCGCGGAAGAAGCCGGCGAGCAGCCCGGCGGCAATGCCCACCACCGATGTTGTCACCGCGGTGAGCAAGCCGACCTCGAGGGCCACCTGCGCGCCGCGCATGAGGAAGCTCAATTCGTCGCGGCCACTGGCATCGAGGCCGAAGGGGTGGGCGCGGCTGAACGGATCGGTGATGTCTCCGAGCCCCTGCTGGAACAGGGAGTACGGCGTCCAGAAGATGCTCACGATGGCGATCAGGGCGATGAGGCCGAACACCACGATCCCAGCCATCGACAGCTTGTTGCGCCGGAATCGGCGCCAAGCGTCCTGCCACAGGCTGACCTGCTCGGGCGCGACCGAGTAGTCGACCTCCTCGGGTGTCCCGGGCGGGGCCATGGGCCCCCCCATGTTCAGGCCTGTGGTGATCGTACTCATGCGTAGCGAATCCTCGGATCGAGCACAGGATAGATGAGGTCGACCCCGAGGTTGGCGAGGCCGACCAGAATCGCGTAGAAGGTGTACAGGCCCACCACGATGCCGTAGTCACGGTTGAGGATGGAGTTGACGAACTCCTTCCCCAGCCCCGGCACCCCGAAGATGGTCTCGATGACCACGGAGCCGGTGATGATGCCCGTCACCAGCGGTCCTCCGATGGTGACCACCGGGATGAGCGCATTGCGAAGGGCGTGTCGAACGATCACCACCCGCCCGGTGAGTCCTTTGGCCCAAGCCGTGCGCACGTAGTCCTGGCGGATGACGTCGAGCATGCTGGCCCGCACCAGCCTGGCCACGATGGCCGCGTAGGGCAGCCCCAAGGCGATAGCGGGAATGGGGATCTGCTCAGGCGATCCCCAGCCGATGCTATTGGCCCAGTTGGGGAGGAGGATGGCGCTGAGAATGATCATGAAGGTGGCGAGCACGAAGCTCGGCACGCTGTAGCCGAACACGACGAAGCTGGACAGCGTGTAGTCCACCCAGGTGTTCTGCCGCACGGCTGCCACGATGCCGACAACCAGCCCCACCAGGATGGTCACGATGATGGCGCAGAGGCCGAGGATGAGGCTGTTGCCCGCTTCCTTCAGGAGCAGCGGGGTGACCTGCGCCCCCTGGTTGACGTACGAGGTGCCCAGGTCGCCGTGGACCAGGTTCCACATGAAGGTTCGGTACTGGACCAGCAGGGGGTCGTCGAGACCGTGGACAAACGCCTCGTGGGCACAGCCGGCGGGGTTCCTCTCGCAGGTGAAGGGGTTTCCCGCGAGCGAATGCACCAGGAGGAAGGTCGCGGAGGAGACCACAAACGCGGTGCCAAGCACGAGCAGGAGCCGCTTGGCGGCGTAGGTGGCTGTGCCTCTGCTCATGTGAGACCTCTCGCCGGTGAAGAGGGACGGGGACGGATCGGGGAGCCCGCCGGTGTGGCGGGCTCCCCGGATGATACTCGGCCGATTCCCCGTTGTTGGGAGTCGGCTCGTACCCGGTCCTAGTGGGCCAGGATGCTGATGCTCGACCAGGAGTTGTCGTAGAGCGAGTTGCCCCCGCCGCCCTGGACGTATGGCTTGATGAAGTACTGGTTGGCGCCGTATTCGAGGCCGGCGTAGGCGACGTCAGAGACCAGCTGCTTGCCGGCAGTCTGGTAATCGGTGATCGCCTGGCTGCCCGTCTCACCCTCGGCCTTCTTCACCGCCGTGTCGACGCGCGGGTCGCAGATGCCGTCGTTGTTGCCCAGTCCGACGGCGGCCTGGGAGCAGATGAAGAGGTTGTCGAACCAGTCCTGGGGGTTGTCGTAGTCGGCCCCCCAGCTGTCACGGAAGAGGATGTACTTCTTGTCCTGACGGGCGGTCAGGAATGTCGGGAAGTCCGTGCTCTGCGTGTCGACATGGACGCCGAGGTTGGTCTGCCACTGCGACTGGAGGTTGCCGGCGATTGCGGTGTTGGAGGTGCTGGTGTTGAACCAGTACACGAGCCCAACCCGCTTGGTGCCGGACGGGTCCCAGGTCTGGAGGTCCGTCTTTGCCTTGGCCGCGTTGAAGACGGAGGTGGCATCCTTGCCATCGCCGAGGTAGCCCTGCAGGCCCTTGCTGATCACGCCGCCCGACGCCGGCTTGCAGGTGATACCGCCCGGACCGCAGGCGACGTTGACCAGCTGGCTGCGGTCGATGGCCTCACTGAAGGCCATGCGACCCGCCTTGGCGATGGGATCGTCGATGTTGCCGGACGCGGGCGCGAACGGACCGACGGTGAAGTTGAAGCCGACCCAGGTGGTGCGCGCGCCAGGAATGTTGACGAACTGGCTCTTCAGCGCGGGGTTCGCCTGGAAGTTCCGGACCGCGTCGAGCGGCGGGTATTGGTCGGCCGGGCCGACGCTATCGAAGCCGCCGTTCTCGTACTTGGTCACCTGGCTTCCTTGATCGGCGAGGACCGTGGCCTCGATGTCGGTCAGGTGCCCGGTGCTTCCGCCCCACCAATTGGGGACGTTGGCGAAGGACAGATGGTCCTTGGGAACATATGCGGTCAGCTTGAAGGGCCCGGTGCCGATCGCGGTTGCGGGATTGGTCCACCACGTCTTGTCGGTGTCGTTGGGGATGACCTTCTGGTCAACCACGTCCGCGGTCCAGAGCCCCAGCTCGGTGAGCCAGTACCCGGCCGGCTGCGAGAGCTTGGCGACCACGGTGTATGGGTCGGATGCGCTCAGACCGGAGAGGGTGGTCGCGGTGGGAGTACCTTTGCTCGGAGCGACCGCGCTGTACCCTGCGACCGGCGCGAAGACGATGCCGTACGAGTCATTGAGGCGCGCGGCGCGGTTCCAGCTGTAAAGAACGTCAGCTGAGGTGACCGGGTCGCCGTTGGAGAACTTGACGTCCTTGCGCATGTGGAACGTATAGGTGAGCCCGTCTGAGGAGATGTCCGGCGGCCCCGTGGCGATGTCGGGGATTTCCTTGAGCTTGTCGTCGAAGCGATACAGCCCGCCGAAGACGTTCTGAACAAACGCGATGTCGACAGCCGTCGAGACGTGCCCCGGGTCGAGATACTTGATGTCATCAATCAGTGGGAAGCGGAACTGCTGGTTGGCTGCCAAGGCAGCGCCGCCGCCGCTCGAGCTGGTGCCAGTACTGCCGCTTCCGCAAGCGGTGGCAACCAGCGCCGGCACGACCAGCGCAAAGGCAATCCGAGAATGTTTCATCCACATCTCCCGCGGGTTTCTCCCGCACCAAATCTGCGCCGTGCAAGGCGACGGCCAAAGCGGGATCGTGACATAGTGCCGGCGCGGCCGCCATCACCCGTTGGGATGATTTCTCTGGACCGTCGAGGGGACGACCGTATACTTGGCCACCGCTCCATGTCCCGCTTTTTCAAGCGCAGGTCGAGATCACGGCGCCTGAGCCGGCGGATCCTCGTCGCCATGCTCGCCGTCGCTCTGCTGCCCCTGGCGGCGCTGACCGCGCTCGTCGGCGCCGACCTGACCGCGATCAACCAGACCACGGTGGACGCCGCCCACCAGACGATCGTGGCCGACGCCGAACAGCGCGAGAGCAACGGGGCCCTCGACGGCGCGGCGGCGGTGGCAGGCCGGCTCGACGGGCTCGAGGGGGAGCTCGGCCAGCTCGCCGGCACACTCGACTCGCTTCTGCGCGGCAGCACGGCGGTGGACGAGCCCGCGCAACGGATCGCGGGTGGCCCCCGCGTCATCGAGTCCGGGCCGCCGGCGGCGGCGACGCTGGTCGGGGCGCAGAGCCCGCTGGTGACCGCCGCGGGCTCCGTGGCCGACCCGCTCGGGGGCAACCGCAGCCAGGTTGCCGCCGCGCTCGACACCGTCCTCAAGCGCGACCCGGAGCTGAGCGCCGTCTGGCTCTACGACAGCGCCAATGCAGCGCTCACCGAGGTGCCGGTCGTCGACCCGCACATCCTCGCCGGCCTTGTCGCCAACCAGAGGATCGACCCCGTCAACCTCCTCGGCCGCCAGCTCCACGCCGCCGAGGCGGGCACGCCGCAGACCGGTTCGAGCGGTCTGGGAAGCGGGCTGAGCCAGGGCGGCAAGACCCAGACAGGGGGTCTGTGGAGCGACATCGACACCGCCGCGTTCGGAACGGGCACGTCGGTGACGGTGTGGATCGGACTGACCGTCCCGGGTGCGTTCGTCGGCGCCGAGCTGCCCTCGACGGCGATCGCCGCCCTGCTCCCGGCGCCGCTGTCGAGCCTGCCCGACTCCTACCCGGTGCTGCTCAGCCCCAGCGGGCGCTGGCTCAGTGCCGGGGTCGCGGCCGGCGCTGACCTCAGCCTGCCTGACGGCTTCGAGGGCACGCCCGCAGTGGTGCCCGGCATGGCCGCCAGGACGCTGCTGAAGCAGCAGCCACAGCTGCTCAGGACGTCGCTGCACAGCGTGGCCAAGGACTTCTTCACCGCCCCAGTTCTCGGTCCCGGCTGGATCGTCGCCAGCGTCGTGCCCGACCGGGCGCTCGCCCCGGCGGCTGCCTCGCTGGGCGATGGCATCCGCAGCGGCGTGCGCACCATCCTCATCTTCCAGGTGCTGCCGCTCGCGGTCGTCCTGGGTGTCATCGCGGTGCTGCTCGCGGCACTGGTCTCGCGCCGCCTGGTGGGGCCGGTGCGGGCGCTGACGACGGCGTCGGAGCGCCTCGCCCAGGGGCACACCGACGAGCCCGTCGCCCGCCAGGGTGAGGACGAGGTCGGCCTGCTCAGCGAGGCCCTGGAGCGGATGCGCCGTGAGATCAACAGCTCGCGCCAGGACCTCCTGGCGGCGGCCCGTGAGCTCGAGGTCCGGGTCGCGGACCGCACCGAGGAGTTGCGTGACCGCAACGAGGAGCTGGTCGCCCTCAACGCCCTGGCGGCCACGCTGACCCGCTCCCTGGATCCGCACGAACTGATCGGCGGAGCCCTCGAGGCGGTGCGCGCGATCCTCCCAGTCACCGCCGCCGCGGGGTACACGGTGGTAGAGGGCGTCCCCCACCTCGTCGTCCACCACCCGACCCGTCTCGGCGAGAGGGCGCGCTTGCTCTCGGCCGGCGTGACCGCCGCGTTGGAGAGCGGCGAGCTCGCCGTCCGGCTGGCGTCTGGGCATCGAATCCTGGCCGTTCCCGTGGCGGCGGGCGGTGCGCCGCTGGGGGCGCTGGCGGCGCTGGTCCCGGGCACGGCCACGGTTCCCAAGCGCGTCCGCATCCTGCTCGGCGCCGTCGCCGACCAGGTGGGCCTGGCGCTGCGCACCGCGGAGTACGCCGCCGAGGGTCGCGAGCTTGCGGTCTTCGAGGAGCGCACCCGCCTGGCGCGGGAGATCCACGACACGCTCGCCCAGCAGCTCACCGGCATCGTGCTCCAGCTCGAGGCCGCAGAGGCGATGCAGAGCCGCGATCAGGGTGAGCGCACGCGTGAGCTCATCGTGGCCGCCCGGGAGCAGGCCAGGCTGGCCCTGCAGGAGGCGCGCCGCAGCGTGTGGAACCTGCGCCCCATGCCACTCGAGGCGGCCGGGCTGACCGCCGCCATCGCGCTGGAGGCGGAGCGGTTCGGCAAGCGGACCGGGATGGCAATCACTGTGCGCAACGACGGTCTGCCGCGCCAGCTGTCCCTGGTCCCGCAGTCGGAGGTCGCCGTGTTCCGCATCCTCCAGGAGGCGCTCGCCAACGCCGGCCATCACAGCCAGGCGCAGATCGTCGAGGTCGAGCTCCGCATCGTCGATGGAGACCTGCTGCTGACCGTCAGTGACGACGGCGCCGGCTTCGACGTCGAGCAGGACCGCATGGCGGCATCGGCACCCGGCAGCTTCGGGATCGTGGGCATGCGCGAACGTGCCCGGCTCATCGGCGCGGCCCTCGAGGTGACCAGCTCCGCTGTGGGTGGGACCAGGGTGTCGGTTCGGGTGCCGCTCGAGCTCCAGGACGCGGCGGCGTCCGCCTGACCCAGGTGCCGTCGATCTCCCCCGGCCCAGAGGACGACGCCGTGCCCGGCGCAGCGCCCCACGTCATCCGCGTGCTCGTGGCCGACGACCACCCGGTGGTGCGCCAGGGCCTGTGCACCATGCTCGAGCTCGAGGACGACATCGTGGTGGTGGGGCGAGCGGCCGACGGCGAGGAGGCGGTGAGCCTGGCCCGCAGCGAACGCCCCGACATCACCCTGCTCGACGTGCAGATGCCCATCCTCGACGGCATCGAGGCGCTGCGCCGCATCCGCGCCGAGGACCCCGACGCCAAGGTCATCGTCCTCACCACGTACCGCAATGAGGACTACATCTTTCCCTCGCTCCGTGCCGGCGCCCGCGGCTACCTGCTCAAGGACTCGTCACGCGAGGAGCTGGCCAGCGCCATCCGCGCGGTGGCCGCGGGCGAATCGCTGCTCGACCCCGAGATGGTGCTCGCCGCGACGGACGACGCCGGGCTCACGGCACGGGAGCTCGACGTGCTGACGCTGATGGCCGACGGGCACAGCAATGCGCAGATCGCGGCCAGCCTGTTTGTCAGCGAGAACACCGTCAAGACCCACGTCCGCCGGATCTTCGACAAGCTCGGCTCGCGCGACCGTGCCGCCGCTGTGCTTCAGGCCTGGAAGCGACACGTCATCTGAGGCGGCGCCTCTGCCTGCTCCACATAGACTCCGGCCGCGATGACGAATGGGACAGGCATCGGGCTGATCGGCCTCGGGACAGTGGGCTCGGCTGTGGCCCGGCGCCTCGTCGACGACTGGGAGTTGCTCGGTAGCCGCGCCGGGAGCATCCCCTTGCTGCGCCGGGTCGCGGTCGCCGACCCCACACGCGGCCGCGACGTGGCCTTGCCGCGCGTCCACCTCGACGGCGACGCCGATGCGCTCGTCGACGATGAGGCGGTCGCGGTCGTCGTCGAGGTGATGGGCGGTGTGGACCGCGCCAGCGCCCTCATCGAGCGCGCTCTGCGAGCCGGCAAGCCGGTGGTCACCGCCAACAAGGCTGCCCTGGCAGCGCATGGGCTGGAGCTGTCCAGGGTCGCGGTGGAATGCGGCGTGTCGCTGCGCTACGAGGCGGCGGTGGGGGCGGGGCTGCCTGTGGTGGCCCTGCTCCGCGACAGCCTGCGCGGCGACCACGTGACCGCCCTGGAGATGATCATCAACGGCACCACCAACGTGATCCTCACGCGCATGGGGAGGGACGGCGTGGACTTCGCGACGGCGCTGCGCGATGCTCAGGAGCGCGGCTTCGCCGAGGCCGACCCCAGCGCCGACGTCGACGGTCACGACGCCGCCGCCAAGCTGGTTCTGTTGAGCCGGCTGGCGTTCGACGCTCCCGTGGCTGTCGACGACGTGACCCGGGTGGGCATCCGTGGTGTGGTCGCGCAGGACGTCGCGGCGGCCACCCAGCTGGGTGGGGCGATCAAGCTGGTGGCCGCCGCCCAGGGCGGCGATGGCGTCCTGACGCTGTCGGTCGGCCCGGCGCTGGTGCGGCCCGGCCACCCCCTGTTCGGCGTCGACGACGCCGACAACGCGGTGCTGATCACCTCCGAACTGGCGGGACCGATCCGGCTGAGCGGCGCCGGGGCCGGCGGCCACAGCACGGCCAGCGCCGTGCTCTCGGACATCGTGGCCACCGTGCGTGAGCCGGCGGCGGCCCCGCCGGTTCCCAGCGCCGGCGTGACCACCGGGGACAGCGCCGACATCGAGCGCGGAGGCTACCTGCGCCTCCGGCTGCAGCCCATCCCCGAGGCGACGGAACTCGTGCTCCAGGCGCTCGAGGACCGCGGCATCCCCGTCCGCGCGTCCGTGTCCCTCGACGAGGGCGGCGCCGGCGCCCAGCTGGCGCTGCTCACCGGGTCGGTCAGCCTGGCCATGCGTGAGCGGGCCGCGGAGACGCTGGACTCCCTGGCTGCCGTCGCCGAGGTGGTCGCCGTCATGGACTGGCTGGAACCGGCCTGATGGGGTCGCCGGGGGTCATCTCCCTCTACGCCGACCGTCTTCCGATCACACCGTCGACGCCCCGCATCACCCTGTTCGAAGGCGGGACGCCGTGCGTGCCGGCGCCGCGGCTGTGCGAGCAGCTCGGCCTGGGCTCGCTCCACCTCAAGGTCGAGGGTCTGAACCCGACGGGGTCGTTCAAAGACCGAGGCATGGTCGTCGCCGTGGCGCGAGCCCTCGAGGCGGGCAGCCGCGCGCTGGTGTGCGCCAGCACCGGCAACACTTCGGCGTCGGCCGCGGCGTACGGCGCCCGCTTCGGCCTGCGCACCATCGTGGTCATCCCCATGGGCCGCATCGCCACGGGCAAGCTGGTCCAGGCGCAGGTGCACGGCTCCCAGGTTCTGGCCATACCCGGCAATTTCGACCAGGCGCTGGCGGCGGTCCGCCGCCTCGCCGCCGAGCACCCGGTGACGCTGGTCAACTCTGTCAATCCATACCGCATCGAGGGACAGAAGACGGCTGCGTTCGAGATCGTCGACGACCTCGGCGATGCTCCCGACGTTGTGGCCATCCCGGTGGGCAACGCGGGCAACATCACCGCCTACTGGCGGGGCTTTCGTGAGTACTTCGCCGACGGCCTCTGTACCCGGCTTCCACGCATGCTCGGCGGCCAGGCCTCGGGCGCCGCGCCGCTCGTGCTCGGGCACCCGGTGTCCGAGCCGGAGACGTTCGCCAGCGCCATCCGCATCGGCAACCCCGCGTCGTGGCAGGGCGCGATCGACGCGCGCGACCAGTCGGAGGGGGCCATCCTCGCCGTCGAGGACGCCGAGATCCTGGCCGCCCAGCGCGACCTTGCGGCCCTGGAGGGCGTGTTCTGCGAGCCGGCCTCGGCGACGTCGCTGGCGGTGCTGCGTGCGGCCGTCCGCGACGGCATCGTGGCCCGCGGTGCGGCCGTGGTCTGCGTGCTCACGGGCAACGGGCTCAAGGACGCCGCGGTCGCCGCCGAGGGTTTGCCAGCACCCACCGCCGTGAGCGGCGACGCATCGTCACTCGCCGAGGCGCTGGGGTTCGCATGAGGGCGGTGATTCGCGTCCCCGCCACTGTGGCCAACCTCGGGCCCGGTTTCGACATGCTCGCGCTCGCCCTGCAGGTGCAGAACGACGTCGTTGCCGAGACCACGGGCAGTGGCGCTGTGACCGTCGACCTCGACCCCCACCCGGACGACGCCCAGCTCCTCGACCCCACCCGCAACCTCGTCGCCCGCGCCTACGTGGAGAGCTGCGAGCGCCTCGGCGTGGCAGATGAGGAGCGCGGCGTGCACCTGTCCTGCGTCAACGCCATACCGATGGCGCGCGGCCTGGGCTCGAGCGCCGCGGCCACCCTCAGCGGCGTGCTCGTCGCCGTGGCCCTGCATCGCGCCACCTGGGACGAGGCACAGATCCTCGACTGCGCGGCGCACTTCGAGGGCCACCTCGACAACCTCGCGGCGGCCCTGCTCGGCGGCGTGGTGATCTGCGCGCCGGGAGCGGCGGTGCAGCGCATCGACGCGCCCGATGACCTTCACGCGGTTGTCTTCTCGCCCGAGGCGCGCCTGGCCACGAGCGAGGCGCGCCGGGTGGTGGCTTCGACCTTCTCGCGAGCCGACGCAGTGTTCAACGCGTCGCGGTGTGCACTGCTGATCCGCGCCCTGGCGCTGCGCGACTACGGCGCGCTGCGCGACGCCATGGACGACCGCTGGCACCAGCGTCAGCGGGCGGCGCTCTTTCCCGCCCTGCCCGCGTTGATCGACGCGGCCTACGACGGCGGCGCCGACGGAGCCTGCCTGGCGGGCGCGGGCCCGTCGGTGCTGGCGCTGTGCTCGCGCGACCCGGACGCCGTCGAGGACGCGCTTGTATCCGCGGCCCGGCTGCTCGAGGTGCCGGGAACAGCGATGCGCCTGCGCCTGCGCAACTTCGGCTCCCGCGTCGACGTGCGCCCGTGAGCGTGGTCGTGCAGAAGTACGGGGGGAGCAGCCTCGCCGGCGTGGAGCGGCTTCGCGCGGTGGCGGAGCGCGTCGCGCAGACGCGGAGCCGCAACGACCGCGTCGTCGTCGTGGTGAGCGCGATGGGTGACACCACCGACGAGCTGACCGCCCTCGCCCACCAGCTCAACGAGGATCCGCCCTCGCGCGAGATGGACATGCTGCTCAGCACCGGTGAGACGGTGACCGCGCCGCTGCTGGCCATGGCTCTGGCGGCGCGCGGGGTCGATGCGGTGTCCCTCACCGGGATGCAGGCCGGAATCCGCACCAGCGGCGCCCACCGCAGCGCGCGCATCGTCGACATCGTCCCGCAGCGGATCGTCGACCACCTCAGCGCCGGCCACGTCGTCATCGTCGCCGGGTTCCAGGGCGTGTCCGAACAGCTCGATGTCACCACGCTCGGCCGTGGCGGGTCGGACACCACCGCGGTCGCGCTGGCGGTGGCGCTGCACGCCGACCAGTGCGAGATCTTCACCGACGTCGCCGGCATCCACAGCGCCGACCCGCGCGTGGTCGGCGACGCCCGCCCGGTCGCCTCGATCGACTACGACGAGATGCTCGAGCTCGCCTCCGCGGGCGCCACGGTGTTGCACCCACGGGCGGTCGAGATCGGCGCGGCATACTCCATGCCGATCAGGGTGCGCTCGGCGTTCGTCGATGGCCCCGGAACGCTCATTGGAAGACAGCACCACATGGAAGACCTCCCCAAGGTGCGCGGCATCGCCCACGAGACCGACGTCGCCAAGGTGACCTTGCTCGGTGTCCCCGACCGCCCCGGCATCGCCGCCGCGGTGTTCGGACCGCTCGGCAGCGCGCACATCAACGTGGACATCATCGTCCAGAACGTGAGCCATTCGGGACATACAGACCTCTCGTTCACCCTGGCCGAGTCCGACCTGAACCGGGCGCGCCCGGTGCTCGACCGCGTCGTCGCCGGCGTCGGCGCCGACGGCTATGACGCCGACCGCGACATCGCCAAGGTCACCGTGGTGGGCGCGGGGATCCTCGGGACCCCGGGCGTGGTGGCGCGCATCTTCGAGGCCCTGGCCGGCGAGTTGATCAACATCAAGATGATCAGCACCGGCGAGATCCGGGTCACCTGCATCATCGAGAGGTCGCGCGTCGAGGACGCGGTCCGGGCGCTGCACCACACCTTCGAACTCGACCTGCTGTGAGAGCGTCGGCATGAGCCTCTCGGTGGGCATCGTCGGCCTGCCCAACGCCGGCAAGTCGACGCTCTTCAACGCGCTGACCGCGGCCGGCGCCACCGTGGGCAACTACCCGTTCACGACGATCGAGCCCAACACCGGGGTCGTCTCCGTGCCCGATGAGCGGCTCGAACGGCTGGCGCAGCTGTTCCACCCGCCCCGGGTCATCCCGGCGACGGTGACCTTCACAGACATCGCCGGCCTGGTCCGTGGAGCCAGCCGGGGCGAGGGCCTGGGCAACAAGTTCCTCGGCCACATCCGCGAGTGCGACGCCATCGCGCTGGTCGTGCGTGACTTCGAGGACTCCGACATCACCCACGTCGAGGGCAGCGTCGACCCAGTCCGCGACATCGACGTCGTGGAGCTCGAGCTGCAGCTCGCCGACCTGGAGACGGTGACCAAGCGCCTCGACAAGGCGGAGAAGGCGGTTCGCCTGCAGAAGGACAAGGAGAGCGTCGCCGAGGTCATCGAGGTCCTGCGCCGCGTGCGCGACCACCTCGACGCTGGCGCGCCGGTGCGCACCCTCGGTCTCAGCGCGGCCGAGCGGGCCTCGTTGCATGAGCTCTGGCTGCTCACCGCCAACCCTCTCGTGGTGGTCGTCAATGTCGCCGAGACAGCCAGCACCGCCGCCCCGTCGGCGGCCATCCGCGCGCGCGCCGAGCAGAGCGGCGCCGACGTGGTGGTCATCTCAGCGCGCATCGAGTCCGAGCTGGCCGAGCTCGACCCCGGCGACCGCCAGGCCTTCCTCGCGGACCTTGGCATCGCCGAGCCTGGCCTCGACCTCCTCGCCCGCCACGCCCACAGCCTCCTCGACCTGGTCACCTTCTTCACCGCCGGGGAGAAGGAGGTGCGCGCTTGGGAGCTGCGCCGCGGGCTCACCGCCGTGGACGCCGCGGGCGTGATTCACACCGACTTCGCCAAGGGGTTCATCCGCGCCGAGGTCTGCGACGCCGAGGACCTGCTCGCCGCCGGCTCGTACAACACGCTCCGCGAGCAGGGCAGGCAGCGCCTCGAGGGGCGCGACTACATCGTCCGCGACGGCGACGTCGTGCATTTCCGGTTCAACGTCTGACGAGCGTCCGGGGTGGGCTGCAGACGCCGGGTTGGATCGGCCTCCATCAGGATGGAAGCCGAGGGTGGTGAGGGCTCCCGGCGCCTGCTGCCCGTGGTTCCCGGATGAAGGGCGCGACCCAACATCTGGTGGTGCCATGACCAACATACCACACCATGCGGGGGTGGCTGCAGGGCGCCGCGGCCACCGCTCCACTTGGCAGAGAGCGCGGCCCCGAACTCGATCCGATAGGCTTCGCCGCGCGCCATGGCCAAGAAGACTCGCAAGCAGAAACAGCGCGCCGCCACGCGCCGGCCCGGCATGCCCGCGACGGCGACCCCCGACGGCATCGCGCCGGCGACGGCGGCGGGCGATGACGACGCGGGCGTTGTGGCGGTGACGACGGTGCCGGTGGCGGCGGTCGATGCCGATCCGACGCGTCGCCGCGTGGAACGCGTCTCGGGGCTGACCCCCGGGCTTCGCGTCAGGCCGGCCCGCAGCCAGGCACCCGGCTACATCCAGCCGCTGGAGAGCGACGATGCCGCCATCCCGTTCGACCGCGTCCCCTATGTGCCGGCCGACCTGCGTCGCGTCGCGATCATCGCCGGGATCATGATCGCACTCATCATCATTGCGGACATCATTGTCAGCAACGTGGTGAAGTAGGCCGCTGTTGAGAGTCATCCTCTACACGGGCAAGGGCGGGGTGGGCAAGACCACGGTGGCGGCGGCGACCGCCGTGGCATGCGCCAAGCTGGGCCATCGCACCCTGATCATCTCCACGGACGCCGCCCATTCCCTCGGCGACTCATTCGACATGGAGCTCGGCGATCATCCCACCCGGGTCACGCAGAACCTCGACGCGCAGGAGATCAACGCCCTCCACGAGATGGAGGAGCACTGGGACCGTGTCCATCGCTACCTGATCTCGCTGTTCGCCTCCTGGGGCGTTGACGACTTCGTCGCCGAGGAGATGGCCACGCCCCCCGGCATGGAGGAGGTGGCCAGCCTGATGTGGATCAAGCGGCACAAGGAGCAGGGCAACTACGACGTCGTCATCGTCGACTGCGCGCCCACCGGCGAGACCCTGCAGCTGCTCGCCTTCCCCGACGTGGCGCGTTGGTACCTCACCAAGATCTTCCCGCTGGAACGCAAGGTCTGGAAGGTGGCCAGGCCGATGGTGCAGCCGTTCACCAACATCCCCCTGCCCACCGACGACATCTTCGGACACGTCAAGGATCTCCTCTTCGACCTCGACGGCATGAAGAACATCCTCGGCGATCCCAAGGTGTGCACCATCCGCCTTGTCCTCAACCTCGAGAAGATGGTGGTCAAGGAGGCACAGCGGGCCTTCACCTACCTCTGCCTGTACGACTACCTCACCGACCTCGTGATCGTGAACCGCGTCCTCCCCGAGGAGGTGACCGACGAGTACTTCGCCGCCTGGCATCGCAGCCAGAAGAAGTACGACGCCATGGTCGACACCGCGTTCTCCCCGGTCCCGATCCGGCGCACGCCCCTGTTCGACCACGAGATCGTGGGCCTGACGTCACTGGGTGAGATGGCCGAGGCGATCTTCGGCGACACCGATCCCACCAAGCACTTCCACACGACCGTGCCCCAGAACCTCAAGAAGGTGGGCAACAACTACGAGCTGCGCTTGCAGCTGCCCTTCGTCGGCAAGGACGAGATCGACATCACCCACCGCCCCGGTGAGCTCTTCGTCAGCGTGGGCCCGTACAAACGTGAGATCAGCCTTCCGCGGGTGCTCAACGGCACCAAGGTGACCCGCGGAAAGCTCGATGATGGTGTGCTGAAGGTCACGTTCTCGGGGGCATCGAAATGAGCGAAGCGGGCGTCTTTTCGGCAAAGATGTTGAGCGACGCGGCGCGGCTGCTGGCCAGCTCGGTCACCGAGCTCGTGCCCGTCGAGGCCCAGCAGCACCTCCTCACCGCGCAGCGCGAGCTGCTCCTCGCCATCGCAGTCATCATCGAGCACAACGCCGGCCGCACCCCGCGCAACCCGCGCGCCAGCGGCACGACGCGCAAGCCGGCGACCCGCCGTCCCAAGCGTGTCGAGCTAGATTGACGCGGCGCGACCGCCGGGCCGAGAGTCCGTCGCAGGTGGTCGTGGACGGGGTTGTGTGGCCGGTGCAGGGTGCCCAGGTGGCGATTCTCGACGGCTCGCGTGTCCTCCTCCAGCTGCGTCCCTTCCCGCCCGGTTGGGAGCTCCCCGGCGGCCACGTCGAGCCCGACGAGGACCCCGCCCAGACGGCGGTCCGCGAGGCCGAGGAGGAGACCGGGCTGCGGGTCAACATCCGCGGCCTCGTCGGCGTGTACTCGTGGAGCGGGCTGCGCAACGCCGCGGACGCCGTGTTCCTCGCCGAGGTCGCCGGCGGGCATGCGCGCTGGAGCCTCGAGTCGCTGAGAACCATCTACGTCACCGCCGACGGCATCCCCCGCACCGCATTCCCCTGGTGCCGCCAGCGCGTCTACGACGCCTTGGCCCGTTCCGAGGGCGCTCCGCCTGTGCACCGCGTGCAGCCGATCACGCCGCGCACGGTGGCGGCGTTCAGCACGAGCTGGCTGAGCTCGCCCTTCGACAGGCTGCGCGGCCGGGGGGGGCACGAGGGTGGCTAGACAGCGGCAGGTCGCCCGAGGGGGCGGGCGCCACCACTCCGCCCGGCCGTGACCCCGGCCATGCTCTTCGCCGGCGGCCTGGTGCTGATCGTGACGGCATCGGAGCTGTTCACCAACGCCGTGGAGTGGACGGGCTATCGACTCAAGCTCGCCAGCGGGGCCACGGGCAGCCTGCTCGCAGCCCTGGGAACGTCGCTGCCCGAGACGGTGGTGCCCGTGGTGGCGCTGATCAGCGGCGAGCCGTCGGCGGCGTCGGTGGCGACGGGCGCGGTCCTCGGCTCCGCCTTTCTCCTTCTCGGCGTGGGCACGGCGGTGACCGGGGCGGCGGTGCTCCTGCGGCGCAGCCGGCGCCGCCTCGAGCCACAGGCGGGGCAGGTGCGCCGCGACCTCGGCCTCTTCATCGGGGGGTTCTCCGTGGTGCTCGTGGCCATCATCCTGCCGCGGCCGCTGCGGATCGTCCTGGGCATCTGCCTGCTCGTCGCCTACGCCCTCTACGTGCGCGCCACCCTTGCCGGCGGCGCTCCCTCGGAGGCGGCGCCCGAGCCGCTGCACCTGGCTCGCTGGCGCGAGGGCGAGCCGGCATCGCGGTGGATCGGCGTCCAGCTGGTGGGAGCCGTGGCCATGCTCATCCTCGGGTCCGACCTGTTCGTGCGCGGCCTCAACGACGTGGCGTCGTCCCTGCACACCAATCCCCTGACGCTCGCCCTGATCGTCATCCCCGTGGCCACCGAGCTCCCCGAAACCCTCAACAGCGTGCTCTGGGTGCGCAGCCACGACGACGCGCTCGCCTTCGGCAACGTGGCCGGCTCGGCCGCCTTCCAGGCATGCATCCTCGGCTTCATCGGGCTCAGCTTCACGCCGTGGCGGCCCGACTTCAACGGCGTGCTCAGCGGCCTGCTCACCCTCGGCGTCGCCGTGTACCTGCTGGCGCTCCTCCATCGCGGCTCGGCCCACGGACGCTGGCTCCTCCTCGCCGGCCTGCCGTGGGTGGGCTACGTGGTGGCCGAGATCATTGCCGGTGGCCGCCTGGGGTCGTGACGACGGCGCGCCCGACCCGATCGCGAGAATGGAAGGCGCCGGCTCGGCGCAACCAGGAGGGAGCATGAATCTCGACGGAAAGGTCGCTGTCGTCACCGGCAGCGGGCGGGGCATCGGGCGAGCCTACGCGCGCGCTCTCGCCGAGGCGGGCTGCGCCGTGGTCGTCAACGACGTCGACGGCGACGTCGCCGACTCCTGCGTGAGGGAGCTCACCGACATGGGGGCGCGGGCGGTTGCCGAGGTGGTCGCCGTCGGCAGCGTCGAGGCCGCCGACAGGCTGGTGCAGCGCGCTGTCGACAGCTTTGGCGGCATCGACGTGATGTGCACCAATGCGGGCATCCTGCGCGACCGCGTGCTCTGGAAGATGAGCGACGAGGACTTCGACGCCGTCATCGACACGCACCTGCGAGGCACCTTCACCTGTGCCCGGGCTGCCGCCATCAGGATGCGTGAGCAGGGCCGCGGCGGCCGCATCGTGGTGATCTCCTCGTGGGCTGGTCAGCGGGGCAACTTCGGACAGACCAACTACGCCGCGGCCAAGGCCGGCATCGCCGCCTTCGCGCGCACCTGGGCGATGGAGCTTGCCCGGGCCGAGATCACCGTCAACGCCATCGTCCCCAACGCCATGACCCGGATGATCGCCAGCATCCCGGGCATGGCGGAACTGGTCAAGTCCACAGCCGACGGCGACCCACTCCCCGACACGGTCCGCAAGGAGATGGGCATGGGCACGCCCGAGGACGTCGCCCCCCTGGTCGTCTTCCTCTGCTCCGACGCCGCCAGGGAGGTGACCGGTCAGTGCATCGGGCTCGGTGGCGACAAGCTCTCGCTCTGGTCACACCCCCAGGAGATCAGCGCCGCCTACCGCGACGGCGGCTGGACCGCCGACGCCATCGCCGAGGTATGGGGGTCATCGGTCGGTTCACGATTGGAGACGTACGGCATCCCGTTCCTCGGCGGCGGCCGGTAGCCGCGGGTCGCGGTGAGCCTCCGCGACTTCTTGCTGGTGCTGGCCGCGGGCATCGTTGCCGGCACCGCCAACACCATCGCCGGGGGTGGATCGTTGCTCAGCTTCCCACTCCTCGTCGCCCTCGGGCTGCCCCCGCTCGACGCCAACGTCACCAACACGCTGGGCATCGCCCCGGCCGGGCTGGGCGGTGTCCTCGGGTTTCGTCGCGAGCTGGCCTCCCAGAGGTCCCGCCTGCTCATCCTGCTGCCCATCTCGGTCGTCGGAGCCGTGGCCGGCGCGGTGCTGCTCCTGCGCACCCCGGCACACGTCTTCAGCAGGGTGGTGCCGCTGCTCATCGTGGTGGCCTGCGTGCTCCTGCTCCTGCAGCGCCGCATCGCGCGATCTCTGGAGAACCGACGCAGCCACCGGACCTGGCTGCTGCGCACCGGCACACTCGTCTCGGCAGTCTACGGGGGCTACTTCGGCGCCGCGGTGAGCGTGCTCCTGCTCGCGCTCCTCGCGGTCACTGTCCGTGACAGCCTGCAGCGCCTCAACGCGCTCAAGGTACCGCTCGCCGGGGCCATGAACCTGGTCGCGGGACTGGTCTTCGCCGTCTTCGCGCCGGTGCACTGGGTGTACGTGCTCGTCCTGGCGCCGTCCACGCTTCTGGGCGGGCGCATCGGCGCCTCGGCGGCACGACGCATCCCCGACCAGCCGCTCCGCCTCGTCGTGGTGGCCCTCGGCCTTGCCGCCGCCGTATGGCTCCAGGTCTCGCACTGACCGGGCGAACCCCTCCCCGTCAGCCCCGGGGTGGCGGGGGTGGTGGTGGGTTCCCCGGCGGCGGTGCCGGCAGCGTGTTCAGGCGCGCTGCCGATCCCATCGCAAGGGCGACGGCGTTGACGGCCACGGCGACGGCGAGGGCGAGCAACACCAGCGTGAACCCGATGGCCGCGTGGATGTTGAAGAACGTCTCGATTCCACCGGTCACGCCGAGGCTGGAGAGCGTGTTGCCGCCGCCGGCGCTGAGCCGGCTGAGGATCGGGGTGTGGACGCCGGCGTTGTTGACCGCGACCAGCACCGCGGCCACCAGTGCCGCCGTGCCGGCGACGGCGGAGCGCAGGCGACCAGGGAGCGCCGTCGCCAGGATGCCGATGAGGATCAGGATCGCCGCCGCCACGATCAGCGGCTGGACACCGATCGCAGCCCCCGACGACGCCGCCGGGCTCGGGGCGGGTGACGACGTCGAGCCGGTGCAGCCGGGAAGGTCGGTGGCGGTGGTCGGGTCGCTGCCGGTCAGCAGGTTGAGGCCTGTGTAGGTGGCGAGGTCGCGGCCGCTGAGCGCCTGGACGCACCTGGTGATCGCGTCGGAGTTGCCGGACAGCCCGGAGCCTCCCGCCTGCGAGAGCGCCCCCCCGAGGGCGGCGCTGCCCGCCGCGGTGTTGCATGACACCCCCACGAATGGAAGCAGGAAGCAGAGCGCAGCGAGCACGAGGAGAATCGGCGAGGCGCCTCGCGCCGAACGCTCGGCGGTCGCAGACATGTCGGGTCTCCCAGGCGAGCGGAAGGGCTGTTCACTGTACGTCCCCGGTCCCGGTGCCGTGCGACGCCGGCCCATCCACGACACCGACGCGCGATCGCTCTGGCCGCGCGCCCGGCGGTCAGCCGATGCGGTCGCCGGGCCGGCAGTCGCCGTCGGGGCGGAGCAGGGCCACAGCCGGCGTTCCCTGCGCGTAGGCACCGAGGACGAGGACCTCGCTGCGCAGCGGCCCGACCTGGCGCGGCGGCAGGTTGACGACGGCGACCACCAGCGTGCCGACGAGCTCGTCGGGCTCGTACAGGTCGGTGAGACGTGCGGAGGACCGCCTCTGGCCAAGCTCCCCGAAGTCGATGACCATCCGGTAGGCGGGCCGGCGCGCCTGCGCGAACGTCTCGCACTCCAGCACGCGGCCGACGCGGATGTCGACGTCGAAGAAGTGCTGTGCGGAGACAGGGGCGGCCGGGGACTCGGTCACAGCGGCAGTATCGAGTGGCGTGCGGAACGCTGTCTATACTGCCCCGCAGGTCACAGAGGGAGGGGTCGCGTGCGTGGCGCCCGGGATCTGGTCGTCACAGTCGCGACGGTGGCCGCCCTCGGCGGGTGCGGGTCGGCGCCAGTCGAACCCGCCCAGGTTCTGCGCGACGCCAAGCAGAGCATCGACTCGGCATCGGCGGTTCACTTCACCCTGACCAGCCAGGGCGTGACCGGGACGGGACCGCTGATCACGGGCGGCAGCGGCGACGCGCTCCGCCCCAGCGGCTTCGCAGGCAGCCTCAGCGTTCTCGTCGGCGGCTTTCCCCTGACCGTCAACGTCGTCTCCACCGGCGGCGTGTTCTACGCGCAGACGCCGCTTGCCGCCGGCTACACAAAGGCCGACCCGGCGACCTACGGGTTCGGCGACCCGGCCCAGCTGCTCGACCCCGCCCACGGGCTCTCCAGCCTGATCACCGCCTGCACCGGGGCGGCGACACGGGACGCCGACAGGCTCGACGGCGAGCAGCTCGACGAGGTGGGATGCTCGATCCCGGGGACGCTCGTCGCCGCCCTGCTCACCAGTGCCGACTCGTCACAGCAGGTGCAGGCCACCATCGGCGTCGACGCCACCACCCACCAACTCCGCCGCGTGACCCTGGTCGGCCCCTTCTTCGACAAGGCACACCCGAGCACGTTCATTGTTGTTCTCGACAAGTACGGCGAGAACGTGGCGATCACGCCCCCCGCCGGCTGAGGTGCCCGTCGTCGCCGCGCAGGCCCCGCGGGGGGCCCGCCGCCGGTTGGGCTTCGCCACCGCCGGCGTGCTCCTCGGCGCCGCGGATACGTACGTGGTGGTTGTGGCCCTGCCGTCGATCATGAGCTCGGTCGGCGTCGACCTGGCTCACCTCCAGGAGGCGACGCCGATCATCAGCGGGTTCCTGGTCGGCTACGTGGCGGTGCTGCCGCTGCTGGGCAGGTTGTCCGACCTGCACGGGCGCGGACCGGTGCTCAGCGCGTGCCTCATCGTGTTCGCGGCCGGCTCGATCCTGACGGGCTCGGCGAACACCCTCGGCGCCGTGGTGATTGGCCGCACCCTCCAGGGGGCCGGCGGAGGCGGGCTCGTGCCGGTCACCCTGGCGTTGGTCGCCGACCTGTGGCCGTCACACCGCCGCGGCGTGCCCCTGGGCATCGTCGGGGCGGTGCAGGAGTTCGGCAGCGTCGTCGGCCCGCTGTATGGGGCGGCGCTGACGGCGGCGAGCACGTGGAGGGCAATCTTCTACGTCAACGTGCCGCTCGCGGCCGTCGTCGCAGCCGGGGTCGGCCCCGGCCGGCGCCGCCAGCGCCACGACCAAGCGGCGGGGCGCCGCTTCGACCGTGCCGGCCTGGCGTTGGCGGTCGTCGGCGCGCTGGCCGCGGTCCTCGCCGTCATCACGCCGCCGGCGCTGGCCGACTCTGTGACCGTGGGGACGGCGTTCGCGCCGCTCCTCGGCGACGCCGGTATCACCTCACCGATCGCTCTCCTTGCCGTGCTCAGTGCCGTCGCCTTCGTGGTGCGCGAGGTGTTCGTCCCCGACACCGTGCGCGCGCTGGTGCCACTGCGCGGTCTCCCCACCGGGCTGGGCCACGTCGACTGGGCCGGGGCTGTGCTGGTGGCGCTGATCCTCGGCTGCGTGGTCGTCTCGTTCGCCTCGGCGGACCCGCAGCGGGCGGCGGTCGGCGGAGCGGCGCCGGTGCTGCTCGTCGCCGCGGCGCTGCTCAGCGCGCTCTTCGTGCGCCGGGAACTGCGCACCCCAGAACCGCTCATCGACCTCCGCGCGCTGCGCAGCCGCGCGGCCACGGGGTCGCTGGCCGCCAACCTTGCGGTCGGAGCCGCGCTGATGGCGGCGCTCGTCGACGTCCCGGTCTTCGCGCGTGCCACGGCAGGCGCCGCCTCGCAGGTCGCCGCCGCGCTGGTGCTGGCGCGACTGCTCGTGGCCATCCCCGCCGGCGTGCTCATCGGCGGCGCGCTGGTGGGACGGCTCGGCCACCGCACCGTCGCCGGCGCCGGCATGCTGCTCAGCGCGCTCATGTTCGTGGTCATGAGCGGGTGGTCGGCGCACACCCTGGTCGACCCCCTGGCCGGGCTCGGCTGGCTTCATCCCAGCGACCCGGTTCTGGCAGGCTGCGGGCTGGGTTTCGGGCTCTCTGTCGTGCCCATCACGGCGGCCATCCTCGACGCCGTCCCTCAACCCCTGCACGGCGTGGCCGCGTCGCTGACGGTGGCCGCCAGGATGGTCGGGATGCTCGCCGGCCTCTCGCTGCTCACAGCGATCGGGCTGCGCCGTTTCTACAGTGTGCAGTCGATGCTGCCCAACCCCGCGTCTCTGTGCCCACGCAGCCCCCTCAGCTGTGCCGCCTACGACAGCCTCGAGACTGGCGCGATCGTGGATGAGCTGCACGTCGTGTTCATGGGAGCGGCACTGTGCGCCCTGCTCGCCGCCGTCCTGGCCGTTGCCCTGCTCCGCGGCGGCGGCCGCGGCGAGACCCATCTCGTGGAGGGCGTCGCGTGAGCTTGGGGGTCAGCGAACACGAGGTGCCGCTCACCGAGGAGCTGCTCATCGAGTCCATCGCCGAGGCCGCCGAGGCGGCCGGGGTGGAGGTGTACCTCGTCGGCGGCTTCGTCCGCGATCGCCTCCTCGGGCGCCCGGGCAAGGACATCGACCTCCTCGCCGTCGGGGACGACGGCACCGAGGTGCTCGCCGCCATCGCGCGCCGCTTTCACTGGCACCCACCGCAGCGCTTCGAGCGCTTCGGGACGGGCCAGGTGCGCGGCTCCGGGTTCGTCGTGGAGGTGGTCCGCGCCCGGGCGGAGAGCTACGACGCCGCCTCGCGCAAGCCAGATGTCCGCCCCGGCACCCTGGAGGAGGACATCTGGAGGCGCGACTTCACGGTCAACGCCCTCTGCCAGACCCTCGACGGCCGTGTCCTCGACATCACCGGTCGCGGCCTCGACGACCTGCGCCGGGGTCTCCTGCGCACGCCTCTCGACCCCGAGCAGACCTTCGGCGAAGACCCCCTGCGCATGTTCCGGGCGGCGCGGTTCGCGGCGCAGCTCGGCTTCGGCACCGCCCCCGGGCTGACCGCCGCGATGACTCGGATGGCGTCGCGGTCGGAGATCCTCAGCGCCGAGAGGGTCGCAGAGGAGCTCCGCCGCCTGCTCGTCGCCGAGCACCCCCGCAGCGGGCTCGACCTGCTCCGTGACGGCGGCCTGCTCGCCGCTTGGTTTCCCGAGCTCGAGGCGATGGTGGGCGTCGAGCAGGGCGGCTACCACATCTACGACGTGTTCGACCACACGGCCCACACCGTCGCCGACGTGCCAGCCGACGTGGTCACGCGACTTGCCGCCCTGCTCCACGATGTCGGCAAGCCGCCCACCCACGTCATCGACGAACACGGCAAGCACACTTTCTACAACCATCCCTCCGTCGGCGCCGCCATCAGCGAGGCGCTGCTCACGCGGCTGCGCTTCAGCAACGACGTCATCGCCGCTGTGGCGCTGCTTGTGCGCCATCACCTCCGCCCCATCCAGTACCTCCCCGGCGAGTGGAGCGACACCGCCGTGCGACGGTTGGTGCGCGCCGTCGGCGACCAGCGCGAGCGTCTCCTCGACCTGGCGCGCGGCGACACGCGGGCGTCGTCTTTCCCCGACACTGACAAGATCGAGGAGCTGGACGCGAGGATGCGTCACCTGGACGCCGGCGGCGCTCTCTCACAGATGCGCATACCGCTCGACGGCGACGAGATCATCCGGCTCGCCGGGGGGCGCAGGCCGGGGCCGTGGGTGGGGCGCGTGGGCCGTGCGCTCGAGGAGGCGGTGCTCGAGGGAGCCATCCCCCCTGACGACGCGGTGGCGGCGCGCGACTGGCTGGCCCGGCATCCCGAGCTCCTCGAGGGCTGAGCCTTCGACGGCCCGCGAGGCGGCGGGCGATAGAATGCGCGCTCCATGCTGAGCCGAGTGCGCTTCCTCAAGCGCTTCGCCCTCGACCTCCCCAAGCGGGCGCGCCTCGCCTATTGCCTGATGCGCGATCCACGCGTGTCGCGGCGCAACAAGGCGGCATTTGCGGCGGCCATGGGCGCCATCGTGACCCCGTTCATCGACCTGCCTTCGGTCATCCCTTTTGTCGGCGAGATCGACATGCTGGCCCTAACCCTGCTGGCCATTCGTCTGTTCATCGCCGCCTGCCCGGATGACGTGGTCGCCGACGTGCAGCAGCAGATCCTCGAGGGACGCAGCGTTTTCGACGAGGATGTCCACAACGGTGAGCGCATCGCCACCGCCCTCACGCGGCGTTTCCAGCACGACGACATGGCCTCGGCACCACCAGCATTCAGCGAGCCGGCTACGCCGAGGGAAGCCGAGCCCGTCGCGGGGGTTGGCAGGTGAAGGTGCTCTTCGTCAAGGAGGTCGTGGGGACAGCCAGGGCCGGCGACGTCAAGGAGGTGTCGCCGGGCTACGCACGCAACTTCCTACTCCCCAAGCGGCTTGCGGTCGTCGCCGACGATCGAGTCGTCGAGCAGATCAAGCGCCGCGAGGAGGCCACGCGGCGACGCGTTGAAAAGGCGCTCACCGAGGCACGCGAGACGGCGGCACGACTGAAGAAGCTCACCGTCACCATCTACGCCAAGACCGGGGACAGCGGCAGGCTGTTCGGCTCGGTCACCAACGCCGACATCGCCACCCAGCTGAAGCGTGAGGCCGGCCTCGACATCGACAAGCGGAAGATCGCCGTCGAGCCGGCGATCAAGTCACTCGGTCCCCACGAGGTCACGGTCCAATTGCACACGGAGGTCAGTGAGACACTGCGCGTCGTCGTCGCCGCGCAATGAGCACCTACCCGGCCTCCGACGTCACCGTCAACCTCACCGGGACGGCCGTGACCTCGGGGCGGGTCGCGCCCCACGACCTCGGAGCCGAGCGCGCCGTGCTCGGCTCGCTGATGATCGACCAGGCCTCGATCGCCGAGATCCGCGACATCCTCGAGCCCGGCGACTTCTACGCCGAGCGCCACTCGCTCATCTACCGGGCCGCCACCGCCCTCGCCGACCGTGGCGACCCCATCGACGAGGTGACGCTGCAGTCCCAGCTGGAACGCAGCTCCAGCGTGGGCCGGGCGGGCGGACTCGACTACATCTCCGAGCTCACCCTCGAGGTGCCCACCGCTGCGTCCGTCCGCCATTGGGCGGGCATCGTCATCAACCACTCGCTGCGCCGCAAGCTGATCGGCGTCGGCGGCGAGGTGGCCCGTCTCGGCTTCGACAACGCGGTGCCTGCGGAGGACGCCATCGAGCTGGCCGAGCAGGAGATCTTCCAGATCAGCCAGGCCCGCCGCGGCCAGGAAGCCACACACATCGCCAAGCTCGTCCACGACACCTGGGAGCTGCTCGAGGAACGCCTCCAGAAGAAGGAGCTGATCAACGGCGTCCGCACCAACTACGCGCGCCTGGACGGGCTCACCCAGGGCCTCCAGCCCCAGGAGCTGGTCATCCTCGCGGCCCGCCCCTCGGTGGGCAAGACGTCGCTGGCGCTCAACATCGCGCGCAACGCTGCCGTCCTGGCCCGCGTTCCCGTGGCCATCTTCTCTCTCGAGATGAGCAGGCAGGCCCTTGCGCAGCGGCTGATCTGCAGCGAGGCGATGGTCAACTCCCACGTGCTCCGCTCCGGCAACGCCAGCCAGCTCGACTTCCAACGCATCGCCGCCGCCATGGACAAGCTGACCCAGGCAGAGCTGTGGATCGACGACACGCCGCGCCTGTCGATCGCCACGCTGAGGGCCCGGGCGCGGCGCATGAAGGCGCAGCACAAGATCGGCTTGGTGATCATCGACTACCTCCAGCTGATGCAGGGCGGCCGCCAGGAGTCCCGCGTCCAGGAGGTGACCGACATCTCAGCGGGGCTGAAGGCCGTGGCCAAGGAGCTCGAGGTGCCGGTGCTGGCCCTGTCGCAGCTGTCCCGCGCCAGCGAGCAGCGACCCGACAAGCGTCCGCAGCTGTCCGACCTGCGCGATTCCGGCGCCATCGAGCAGGACGCAGACGTGGTGTTGTTCCTCTACCGCGAGGGGATGCACAAGCAGGATGTCGACAAGGCCCAGACGGAGCTGATCGTCGCCAAGAACCGCAACGGGCCGACCGGCGACATCCAGCTGATCTTCAACGCCGAGCAGACGACCTTCCGCGAGCCCTACCCCCACGACGAGTAGTCCTCACGAGGCACAGGGGAGCATGTCGCGCCAAGCGTCACTCTTTGCTGACGGTGACCGTTGGGAAGGGTGACGGAGCGCCGACGGACAGACGGCCACGGTACACCGGTGTTTCAATGGCAGCGTGAGGAGAGTCATGGCTTGTGCGCGCGCCGTGCTGCGGTCGAAGTGGCTGCGCATCGGTGGCACCCTCGCAGGCATCACCTTCCTCGTCCACAACGTGGACATGGGCAAGGCGGGGCGCAGCCTGATGGGCGCCGACTGGCGCTGGGCCGTCCTGGGCCTGGCCCTCACCGCCGTCGCGTGCCTGGCCTCGGTCTTCGAGTGGGGGGTGCTTCTGCGCAGCAGCGCGGGGCTTGGGGTGCGTAGCCCGGTCGACCACGCCGAGGGTCACCAGCACCACCACCTCTTCAGCTGGCAGCGGCTGTCGTCGTCCTACCTTCAGAGCCTCTTCTTCGCGCAGCTGCTTCCGGCCGGCGTCGGCGGTGACGCGATGCGCACCGTCGAGATGGGCAAGGTGGTCGGGCACGGCAAGATCCTCGCCTCCCTGGCCGGCAGCCGCATGGCGGGGACCATGGGCATGGCCTTCTGGGGCCTCGCCGCCGCCGTCCTGCTGCGCGGCTGGATCGGCATCGGTTCGCTGATCGGAGCCTGCGTGTTCGCCGCCGTCATGGTGCTTGCCTGGATGGCCGCCCTGGCCGCGGACCGAATCGTGGGCCGCCACTTCCTGGAGCGCAGCTCGAGGGCGTTCGTGCGCACCATCCACTCCTTCGCCCAGACCTTCTCGGGCTACCGCCGCCACCCCCACGCCATCGTCCAGTGCATCGTGGTCGGGGCAGCCGGCTGGGGGGTGAACATCCTCGCCCTCGACATCTTCGCCCGGGCCATCGGCATCGACGTCAGCTGGACGGTCTTCGCGGTGGCCATCCCGGTCACGCTGGTCGCCACCCTGACCCCCTTCTCGGTCAATGGTCTCGGCATCCGCGAGGGCGTTCTGGTGGGCATGCTGACCCACGCCGGGGTGAGCTCGGGCCACGCCGCCGCCATGGCCGTGCTCGTCGACGTCCAGATGCTGCCCTTCGGGATTGTCGGCGCCGGGCTCTGGATGCGCCATCGCAGGCAGGAGGTAGCCCCCGCCATCGCCGAGGTGGCCCAGGCCGAAACCACCGCCGCCCACGAGCTGGTCGCCGTCGCCGCCTGACGTCTTCCCGCGTCCAGGAGCGCTGGTCGGAGGCTGCAACGGACGGCAACGCCTCGTTGACGGCTGGGCCGCATTGAAGTTGCAGCCCATACACTCGGGTGGCGCATGACTGGTCACTTCAGCAACTTCCTGGCTGCTCACGCCGAGCGGGTCGCCGACGTCGTGCGCCGCACCGGGGCCGAGCAGGAGGCGAGCGGGTCAACCGACGGAGATCGTGGTCCACGGCAGTTCATCAACGCGGTTCTGCTCGCCATCACCGCCGACGATCTGCGCCCCCTGACCGCCTTCTTCGCCCTGGGCGGCGAGAAGCCGGCAGGCATCGGGGTTCGCCTCGAGGCAGCCCTGGCACGGTTGGGCGCGCTGCGCCGCGCGGCGGTGGCGGTGGCCGCCGAAGAGCTGAACGCCGCCGACCAGGTCGCGTTGTCGGCCGAGGCCGCCGATGAGACGGGGTTGGTCGGACAGCGGCTCGCCGCCTCGGTCACGTCCGTACTGGCGGGGAGGCTCAACGCCGTGACCTCGTCGAGCAGCGCGCGCGGCACCTCGATGAGCATCACCATGCACGAGCTGCGCCGCCCTCTCACCATCCTCAACAGCTACGGCCAGCTGCTCTCGACCGGCATGCTCGGACAGCTCCCCGAGACCGCCATGGTGGCGATCGAGGGGATCACGGCCAGCACCGAGATGATGGTCCGCATGGTCAACGCCATCGCCGAGGTCTCCCGCCTGGAGGACCCCGATGACCAGCTCAACTTCGAGGTCATCTCCGTCGACGAGGTGGTCACGGGGGCTGTCGACCATGTCAGCATGGAGGCCAAGCTGCGCGACACCGTCATCGAGACCGACGTCGAACCCGGGGTGAACATCCGCGGCGACCGGCGACGCCTCACGCTGGCGCTGACCAACATGGTCGGCAACGCCGTCAAGCACGGCCCCCCCGGCTCCACCATCACAGTGCGCGCCTTCGGCGGCGACGACGGAGCCCACTTTTTGGTCCGCGACCAGGGTCAGGGCTTTCCCAACGAGGACGCCGGCCACCTCTTCGACAAGTACTTCCGCTCTGTGGCGGAGCGGCAGCGCAAGGTGCCCGGGAGCGGGCTCGGGCTGTTCATCGTGAAGACCGTGGCGCTGCGCCACAATGGACAGGTCTTCGCGCGCTCGGCGCCCGGCGACGGCGCGGAGTTCGAGATGATCATCCCCAGCCAGCAGTAGAAGGGGCGGCGGCCGGCGCTGCGCCACCCGCGGAGCGCCAGCCATGACCAGCACCGCCAGCCGTGTCGAGCGCGACTCGATGGGCCAGCTCGAGGTTCCCGCCGATGCCTACTACGGCGCCACCTCGGCGCGGGCACGGGACAACTTCCCGATCAGCGAGCTGCGCTTCAACCGTGGCTTCATTCGCGCCCTCGGGCTCATCAAGCAGGCCGCGGCACAGGTCAACCTCGAGCTCGGCCTGCTCGACCCGACCGTGGCCGGCGCTGTCGCACGCGCCGCCGCCGAGGTGGCCGGGGGACGGTTCGACGACCAGTTCGTGGTCGACATCTTCCAGACGGGCAGCGGCACCTCGACCAACATGAACGCCAACGAGGTGATCAGCAACCGCGCCATCGAGCTGCTCGGCGGCGAGCGCGGCTCGAGAACCCCCGTGCATCCCAACGACCACGTCAACATGGGGCAGTCGAGCAACGACGTGATCCCCACGGCGATCCACGTGGCCGCCGCGCTGGCCATCCGCGACGAGCTGCTCCCCGCGCTGAACGTGCTCGAGGCCTCACTCGCCGCCAAGTCCAGGGAGTTCTGGCCGGTGATCAAGACTGGCCGCACCCACCTCCAGGACGCGACCCCCATCCGCCTCGGCCAGGAGTTCCTCGGCTACGCCGGGCAGGTCGAGCGCGGGCGCCGCCGCACCCAGGCTGCGCTCGAAGAGCTGACCGAGCTGGCCCTGGGAGGCACGGCCGTCGGCACCGGCGTGGGCACCCACCCCGAGTTCGCGGCTCAAGTGTGCGCCCGGCTCGCGACGGAGACCGGCATCGACTTCGTGGAGAGTGACAACCACTTCCAGGCGCAGGCGACGCTGGACAACGTGGTGGCGGCGAGCGGCGCGCTCCGCTCCCTGGCGGTCTCCCTCAACAAGATCGCGGCCGACATCCGCCTGCTGGGCTGCGGCCCGCGCGCCGGGATCGCAGAGCTGGAGATCCCCGCCGTCCAGCCCGGGTCGTCGATCATGCCCGGCAAGGTCAACCCGGTCATCCTCGAGTCGATGACCATGGTCGCAGCCCAGGTCATCGGCAACGATGCCACCGTGGCATTCGCGGGGGCTACGGGATCGCTGCTCGAGCTCAACGTGATGATGCCCGTGGCCGCATACAACCTCCTCCAGGCGATCTCGCTGCTCGCCGCCGGCGCGACCAACGTGGCCACGCGCTGCGTCGACGGCCTGCGCGCCACCGAGAACGGCCCCGCCGCGGTGGAGCGCGGGCTGATGACCGGCACCGGCCTGGCGCCACGCATCGGCTACGACGCCACCGCCGCCATCGCCAAGGAGGCCCACGCCAGCGGCCGCACCGTGCGCGAGGTGGCCCGCGAGCGCACCGACCTCACTGAGGAGGAGCTGCGCGAACTCCTCGACCCGGAGTCGATGACCACGCCGGGGCGCGCGGCGGCCGGCGCCGGCTGACCTTCAGGGGCTGAGGCCGAAGTGCTCGAGCACGTCGGCGACGCCGGCCTCGCCCGGGGTGGCGCAGCGGGCGTCGGCCACCGCGACCACCTCGGGGCGGGCGGTGCGCACCACCACCCCGCAGCCGGCGGCGGCGAGCATCTCGCGGTCATTGGGGGCATCGCCGACGGCCACGGCGTCGCCCAACGAGAGGCCGAGGCGGGCACACACCAGCTCGACCGCCCGCGCCTTGTTGATACGCGGGCTGATCACCTCGACGAACCACTCCATGGAGCGGGTCACCCTGGCTTCCTGCCCCAAGCCGTCGGTCAGGGCCTCGACGCAGGCATCGACGATGGCCGGGTCCTCGCTGACACACACGATCTTGGTCGTCCCCTTGCTGACAACAGTGTCCAGATCCTCGACGAAGTTGATGGGCACCTGGGCGATGCGTGCGTAGAGGTGTGCCTCGGGACGGTCCTGCTCGCAGAAGAGCCTGTCGTCGCTGTATGCCTGCACATGCCAGCCGTGGGCACGCGCGATGGCGATGGTGGCGCGCGCGACGGAGGCCGAGAGGCCCTCCTCGAAAAGCACCTCGCCGCCGCCCGGCTCACGCACCACCGCTCCCTGGTAGCACACCAGCGGCTGGGTCACACGCAGCTCGCGGGCCCACGGGAGAGCCGAGCTGTACATGCGCCCGGTGGCGAGGATGACCGGCACCCTCTCCGTGGCGGCGCGGACTGCGGCGCGCGCCCGGGGCTGGAGCACGAGGTCGTTGTCGATCAGGGTGCCGTCGATGTCGAGGACGGCGACGCGCGGTGTGAACGTGATCGGCAGGTCGGCGATCAGCGGCGGCTCCGCCGCCGCGCTGGTCGACGGCCCTCCAGGGACGTCGCTCACCAGACCGGCGGCGGCGGTGCCGACTCCCAGACGGACGGGTTGATGCAGTTGCCGGGTCGCCGGCCGTCGAGGGCGTCGAGTGCGTTCTGGGCGGTGAGTCGTGCCATGGCCGCGCGCGTGGCCACGGTGGCGCTGCCGAGGTGCGGCGAGAGAACAGCGTTGCGGCACTCGCCCAGACCGGGAGCGAGCACGGGTTCGTTCTCGTAGACGTCGAGCCCGGCGCCGCCGATCCAGCCCTCCCGGAGGGCGCGCACGAGCGCGGTCTCGTCGATGACGGGGCCCCGCGAGGTGTTGACGAGCACAGCGGTGCTGCGCATCGAACGCAGCGCGCTCTCGTTGATGAGGTGGTGCGTGGCGTCTGTGAGGGGGACGTGCAGGGAGACCACGTCGGCGGTGCTGATGAGCCGGCGCAACGGCATCTCGGTCACCCTGCCGCTGAGGTCGTCGTCGATGACGACGGCCACGTCTGTGGCGTAGGCGACGCGCATGCCGAAGCCCAGGGCGCGGCGCGCGACCGCCTGGCCGATGCGGCCGAAGCCGACCACGCCGAGAAGCGCGTCGGTCAGCTCCATGCCCAGCATGTAGCCGGGCTCCCAGCCTTCGAAGGCTCCCGCGCGCACGGCGGCGTCGCCCTCGCAGATGCGCCGCGTGGCGGCGAGGAGAAGCGCCATGGTGCAGTCGGCGGTGGCGTCGGTGAGCACGCCTGGCGTGTTGCTGACGGCGATCTCCCGCGCCGTGGCCGCCTCGACGTCGACGTTGTTGTAGCCGACGGCGTAGAGGGAGACGCAGCGCAGGCGGGGCAACCCGGCGTCGAGGACCGCGGCTGTGATGGGGTCGCCCAACTGTGGGCAGAGGACTTCGACGGGGGCGGCCCGGAGCTGGTCGATCAGCTGCGACGTCGCCGGGATCCGGCCCAACACCGACAGCGTGGCGCGGGGACGCACCATCTCCTCGAAGGGCGCGGGCAGGGACAGCGTGCAGAGGACGTCGGCCACCGCCTCGATTCTAGTGGCGGGGCACGGGTCGTCGAAGCGGCACCGTCGAGTACCATTGTGTGGTCTTGCGTTCATCCTCTCGCGTGCGGTCGCACAGACCGCCCGTCGCAAGGCCCCGTCCCGCCGCCTTCGGCGTTGATGACGCGGCCGCGACAGAACCGGTTCAACAGTCCGCTCCCTTCGAAGAGCTGGGGCTCAGTGCCGCCATGCTGACCACCGTCGGCGAGATGGGGTTCACGATCGCCACGCCCATACAGGCGGCGGCGATCCCGCCCGCTCTGCGCGGCCAGGACGTCATCGGCCAGGCGCACACGGGCAGCGGCAAGACGGCCGCGTTCGGCATCCCCATCATCGAGCAGCTCGACCCACGGAAGGGGTCGGTGCAGGCGCTCATCCTCTGCCCCACGCGCGAGCTCGCCGTCCAGGTCGAGGAGGACATCACCGTGCTTGCGGCGCGCCACCAGATCTCGTCGGTGGCCATCTACGGTGGCGACTCGATGGGCCGCCAGCTCGAGGCCCTGCGCGCCGGCGCGCACATCGTCGTGGCCACGCCGGGCCGCCTCGCCGACCACATCCAGCGCCGCTCACTCTCCCTGGCGCGGGTGCGCTTCGCGGTGCTCGACGAGGCCGACCGGATGCTCGACATGGGTTTCGCGCCCGACGTCGAGAAGATCCTCCGCCAATGCCCGGTCGACAGGCAGACCATGCTGTTCAGCGCGACCATGCCGGAATGGGTGCGGCGCCTCGCGCTGCGCCACATGCGCAACCCGGTCACGGTGGCCATCAGCGCGCGCCCGGAGATCGCGGCCGGCGTCCGCCAGCTCTACGTGCAGACGACGTGGGCCGACAAGGTCGACGTGATGATGCGCATCCTCGACCAGCCCGATGTGGTCATGTCGCTCATCTTCGTCGAGACCAAGCGGACGGCCGACCTGCTCCAGGCACAGCTCGAACGACGCGGCCAGAGTGTCGGCCTGCTCCACGGCGACCTCACCCAGAAGGAACGCAACGCCGCCATGGCGGCATTCGTGGCCACCCATGTGAAACACCTCATCGCTACCAACGTCGCCGCCCGCGGGCTGGACATCGACGACATCTCCCACGTCATCAACTACGACGTGCCGACGACGCCGGACGAGTACCTCCACCGCGTCGGGCGCACCGCCAGGGCCGGTCGCACAGGCGTGGCCATCACCCTGATCACCCCCAGCGAGATCCTCAAGCTGCGCGACGTCGAGAAGCACGCCCGCACCACAATCGAGGCAGCCAGCCTCGAGGACTTCCCCGTGCAGCCGGCGCCGGCGACCAGCTGACGCACGGCGTTCGCGCGTCGGCTACTGTCGGCCCGTGAGCGCACCCCACATCCACGACAGCGGCGAGGGACCGGTGCTCCTCCTGCTTCATGCATTTCCTCTCGACGCCTCGCAGTGGGACGCACAGGTGGCCGCGCTGAGTGGCCGGTATCGCTGCCTGCGCCCCGACTTCTGGGGATGCGGCGCGTCACCCCCACCTCCAGCGGGCGTCACCGTCGACAGCTACATCGCCGCTGTGCTCGGCGCGCTCGGCGCGCTCGGTGTCGACGATTTCTCGGTGTGCGGGGTCTCCATGGGCGGGTACATGTGCTTCTCGCTGTTGCGCCAGGCGCGCCCCCGGGTGCGCTCCGTGGCGCTGGTCAACACGCGCGCGGCCGCAGACGGCGACCTGGCGCTGGCCGCCCGCGCGGCCATGGTCAGCGAGGTGCGCGCGGGCGGCGTCGAGGCGATCGTGGAGGCCATGACCGGGCGCCTGCTCTGCGCGCAGTGCCGCGGGGAGTCGCACATCGCTGACCCCGTGCGCGGACGCATCCGCCGCTGCAGCGCCGACGGCGTCCTCACAGCGATCGCGGCGATCGCCGGCCGTCCCGACAGCAGCGCCATGCTCAACGGCATCGACGTTCCCACCCTGGTGGTGTGCGGCAGCGCCGACGTCATCGTGCCCATCGACGAGTCGCGCGCCATGGCGGCGGCGATCCCGCACGCCGTCGTCGAGGAGTTCGACGGCGCCGCTCACCTCGCCAACCTCGAGCAGCCGGCTCGGTTCTCGGCCGTGCTCGGTGATTTCCTGGACATGCACACGGCGTCCGGCTGAGCACCGGCCTCACCCGGTGCCGGTTCAGAACTTGTGGTTCAGCCACGGCCGCGGCGACCACGTGAACATGGCCGTGGCCGAGGCAACGGCACCACGTCGCAGTTCCTCGACGAGGCCCGCACGGTGGAGGGCGGCAACGCTCGTGTCGCCGAGGAACGCGGACGCGAGGGATGCGGCGTCGAGCAGAAGACCGGCGGGCTCCTGTGTCCTCGACACCGCGGCGTCATCCCGGCCGCCGTCGAGCCGGTAGCGGCCCGCGATGTCAGGGCAGGCAGGGTCGCTCACCTCGATGACGACGGACCCATCGCACGAGTAGCGCCGCGCCTTCAGCATCGCCGCTACGTCGACGACGCGCAGGTGGAGGTCGTCGCGGGTCGCGGTGCGCAGCCGCCGCGGGTCGGCGAGGAGGTGCTGGATGGGGTCGTCAGGCCAGAACCGCTCCATGCGCAGGTGCTCGGAGAGGTCCATGGTGAGCACGTGCTGCCAGAGGGCGAGGTGTGCGTCGAGGTTGAGCGCGGTGAGCTCCTTGACGTGGACGACGCCGTCGGCGAGCTCATCGGTCCAGCGCTCCTCCAGGCGGTAGACGACAAAGCCGTCGACATCTCCGGCAGCGCCGACATGGACAACCAGTTGCCCCGGCCCTGTCTCACCCCTGGGCGTGGCGTCGGTGACGGCGATGCGCCGCCAGTAGGCCTCCGAGCGCCCGATGCCGCCGACGCGGTCCGGCTGCCGGCTCTCGACATCGCGCAGGGTCGCTATCGAGGTGTCCAATGACTGGAAGCGCAGCCTGCCCGGGTCGCGGAACGGTGCGCGGAGGGCGGCGTGGGCGGTGACCATCTCGGCGGTGCAGATGTGGGTGGCCACGCCGTAGCCGAAACGACGGTAGATCGAACTCTCCGAGGCACCCAGGCCGAGCAACCCGACACCGCGCTCGCGAGCGCTCTCCAGGCAGTGGGTCATCATGGCTCGAAGCGCGCCGCGGCGGCGGGCGGTGGCCGACACCCCCACCCAGGTCACCCCGTCCATGGCAACCCACTGGCCGCCGGGCAGGCTCAGCCGGAAGTCGATGACCGCGGCTGCGCCGATGTCGGCGCCGCCGGCCCGCGCCAGCACGGCTCGGTCGAGCACCTTGGACACCAGTTCCATGGCCGGTTCGGGCGCGCCGCCCCAGAACCCGTGAGCGATCTCGACGAATCGGTCCATCTCGTCGGACCGCACCTCGGCGATCTCCACTGTGCTCATCGACGCCAGATCATAGGCGCCGTGCCCGCCGCGTCCGAGAGTGTCAGACGCGCGCGGCGACGGCCTCCGTGGCGACACCGGCGGGAACCATGCAGAAGTTCTCGTAGTCGATGGGCTCAGTGATGGTGGGGTTCTCGCCGCACACGGGGCAGTCCGGGTCACGCGGGACACGGAACTCGCGGAAGCGCATGTCGAGCGCGTCGATGTGCAGCAGCCGGCCGGTCAGGGGCTCGCCGATGCCCATGATCAGCTTGACCACCTCGGTGGCCTGGAGGATGCCGACGATGCCCGGGAGCACGCCGAGGACGCCCGCCTCCGCGCACGATGGAGCCTCCTCCGGTGGCGGCGGTGATGGGTAACGGCACCGGTAGCAGGGCGACGCGAACGGGATCACCGTTGTCACCTGGCCCTCGAATCGGAAGATGCCACCGTCCACGAGCGGCTTGCGCGCGAAGAGCGCGACGTCGTTGGCGAGGTAGCGGGTGGGGAAGTTGTCGCAGCCGTTGACGATGATGTCGTACTGGTCGAACAGCCCACGGGCGTTGTCCGAGTTGAGCATCTCGTTGTGCTGAACCACACGCACGTCGCTGTTGAGTGCCTCGATGGCGATGCGCGCCGACTCCGTCTTGCGCATGCCGACACGGTCCCGCGTGTGGATGATCTGACGCTGGAGGTTGGACTCGTCGACGATGTCGAAGTCCACGAGGCCGATCGTGCCCACGCCGGCGGCGGCGAGGTACAGGGCCGCCGGGCTGCCCAAGCCACCGGCGCCGATGAGGAGCACCTTGGCGTCGAGGAGCTTGGCCTGGCCCTCCTCACCCACCTCGGGGATGAGCAGATGGCGGTTGTAGCGCCGCTTCTGGTCTGCGCTGAGCAGGCGAGGCACATCGAAATCGAAGCCCGCCTGCTTCCAGCCGTTGAAACCGCCGCTCATGGAGCGCACGTCGTTGTAGCCGAGCTCATGCAGGGCACGGGCGGCCAGCAACGAGCGCGTCCCGCCGGCGCAATACAGGGTGATCGGCGTGTCCTTGCCGGGAACGCGGTCCTCGATCTGCACCTCGATGAACCCCTTGCTGAGGTGGAGCGCACCCGGAATGTGGCCCTCCTCGAATTCGCTGCGCTCGCGCACGTCGATGAGGGTGCGTGAGGATGCCGCCCGGGCGACCTGCGCGGGGGTCACTTCGGGGATGACGCGGCGGGCGTCGTCGAGGAGATCGCGAGAACTTGGCATGCCTGAATGTTACCCAATACCCGACCAATCCAGTCGTGATTCAGGCCGCGACGGACGGCGGCCACCGCCCCGGCGCTCCTAGACTGCCGCCGTGATCGGACTTCTCGACCTCCTCCGTAGTGCCGGGGTGCTTCCCCGGGACGGCTCGGCCAGCGGCGCCGGCCTCGGGGTCAGCGCGGTGACCCAGGACTCACGCGACGCGGTCCCCGGGGCCCTCTTCGTGGCCGTGCCGGGGTTGCGCCAGGACGGTCATCGACACGCCGCAGCGGCCGTGCACCGCGGAGCCGTGGCGGTCGTGGCGGAGCGGCCCTTCGACCCGGCGCTGCCGGCCGACGTCGCCGTGGTGCTGGTCGACGACGCCCGGCGGGCCCTGAGCGCCTTGGCCTCCGCCTTCCACGGTCACCCGTCGCGGTCCCTGACCGTGGCCGGGATCACGGGCACCGACGGCAAGACGACCACCTCAACGATGCTCTGGGCGGCGTGGCAGGCCGCCGGCTTCCGCACCGGCCTGATCTCGACGGTCGACTTCCGCGACGGCGAGACCGTGGTCGCCAACACCACCCGGCAGACCACCATGGAGGCCGTCGAGACCCATCGCCGCTTGGCCGCGCTGCGCGACGCGGGCTGTACGCACGTGGTTGTCGAGACGTCCTCGCACGGCCTGGAGATGCACCGCGTCGACGACGTCGACTACCGGCTGGCCGTGTACACGCGGGTCACCTCCGAGCACCTCGACGTGCACGGCGACCGCGACCGCTACCTCGCCGCCAAGGCGCGCCTGCTCGAGCTGGCCGGGTCCCGTCCGGACGGCATCGCTGTCCTCGACCGCGACGACGACTTCGCCTACCCCCGGCTGGCCTCGATGAAGGTGGCGACGCGCCTGACATACAGCGCCACCGGGGCCGCGGCCGACCTGGTGGCCGAGGAGGTGAGCGCCGGCCCACAGGGGGTGCGACTGCACGCGCGCACACCGTGGGGGGACGCCGCCATCGCCCTTCAGCTGGCCGGGCGATTCAACGCGGGAAACGCCCTGGCGGCACTGGCGGCGGCATGCAGCACCGGGGCATCGCTCGAGGACGCCGTGGCGGGCATCACCGGGCTGGCGCGGGTCCATGGGCGCATGGAGCGCGTCGACGCGGGCCAGCCGTTCACCGTGGTCATCGACTACGCGCACACGGCCGACTCGCTGGAGAAGGTGCTCACCGAGCTGCGCGCCGCCACCACGGCACGGCTCTGGGTCGTCTTCGGTTCGGCCGGTGAGCGGGACGTGGCCAAGCGTCCGGTCATGGGCGCGGTGGCGGGCCGCCTCGCCGACCAGGTGGTGATCACCGACGAGGACCCGCGCCACGAGGATCGGATGGCCATCTGCGAGCAGATCGCCGCGGGGGCGGAGCGCGCCGGGGCGAAGCGGAACGACACCCTCCACGTGATCCCCGAGCGGCGCGAGGCGATCGCCTTTGCGCTGCGAGGCGCCCGGGCAGGCGACACCGTGCTCTGCGCCGGCAAGGGACACGAGAGCTCGATCCAGTCCGGTGACGTGAGCCTGCCCTGGAACGAGCGCGACGCCATCCTGGCCGTGCTCAGCGACAGCCGGCGCTGACCGCCAGGCACCCTGGGCGCCGTCAGCCCGGCGCCTCCCTGCGCACCGCGAGGATGCCGGCCGCGGGGCTCCACGCCCTCGAGCCGGTGACCCTGTCGAGCGCGGCGACCGTGGACTGCGCGTCGGCGTCGGAGACCAACGCCCAGAGTGTTCCGCCCGGGCGCAACAGTGGCGCCGACAGCCGCCACAGCAGCGGTGGAGGAGCGGCGGCGCGCGACACCACGACGTCGTAGGCCTCGTGGTGGACGGGGTCGGCGCCCAGTTCCTCGGCACGGCGCGCGGCGACGCTGACGTTGGCAAGCTCGAGGAGGCCGCAGACGTGCACGAGGAACCCGGCCTTGCGCCGATCGGACTCGACCAGGGTCATCGAGACGTCGGGACGGAGGACGGCGACGACCACCCCCGGGATGCCCCCACCCGAGCCCAGGTCGGCGCACCGGCTACCCTCGGCAAGGGCTGCTGCGTCGAGCAGGGCCACCGTCTCGCCGACATGTCGATCCCACGCCCGGTCGCGGGGCACCGAGGTCAGGTTGAGGCGCCTTGTCCAGCGGTCGAGCTCATCGAGATGGCGCTCGATCAGCGCGCGCTGCGGAGTGCTGGGGGGACCCTGTGACACGCTCGCGACCGTACGACACGGCGTCCCGGACCGGCCCGGACGGGGCCGCGAGCAGGCAGTGAGTCGCGCGCCGGCCGTCGCCATGCCATGATGTCAGCCAGCTTGCAGAGTCGCCCACGCGCGGAGATGGCAATGACGACCTTGGACACGTGCCCCCGGTGCCGCGCGGAACGCCTGGCAGTCGTCTACTTCGACGCCAACAACGAGCCCATCGGCGGTCACATCCAGTGCCCTGACTGCGGTCCACGGCACTCCGAGGAGCTGACCTTCCAGACCACCACCGTCAGCGACACACTCCTCGAGCGCAAGGCCTCCTAGAGCGCCCGGGGCTCCGCCCGGCGGAGCCTCTGACCACCGCGCAACGGTCCCGTGACGGCGCTGTGACGTCGTCAGGGCTGCATGGCATGGCTGGCACAGTCTCGTGGTGCACCTCACCATCCGTCGTCGCACGCTCGCGATCGGGCTGCTGGCCGTCGCCCTGACGGCGGTCGCGCTCCCGGCGGATGCCGCCGGACCCTCGAACGTCGCCGCCGCTCAGCAGAGGCTGGCCCAGGCCGAGGAGCAGGCCCGCCAGGCGAGCACCGCCCTGGGTGCCGCCCAGCAGCAGCTTGCCGGCGCCCAGGCTCAGCTGGCCGCTGTGCAGGCCCGGGTTGCCGGCCTCGACAGGACGGTGGCCACGGACACCGCTCGACTGGCCGCGCTCGACCTCGAGGTGAGCCAGGACAAGACGGAGCTCGCCGCCTATGTGCGCAGCGTCTACAAGTCGGGCGGCCAGGAGGGCGCGCTGGCCTACGTCGTCGCCGCGTCCGACATCGGGGAGGTGTTCCAGCGAGTCGCCGAGATGGACCGGGTCGACCAGGCCGGCAAGATCCTGCTCCACCGCATGGCGGATGCGCAGACGGCGGCCCACCGGGCGCTCGTGGACGCCGATGCAGCCCGTGCGGAGGCGCAGGTCGCAAGCCGGCAGGCGGCGACGGCCGAGGCCGTGGTCGCCATCGAGACCGCCCAGCTCCAAACCGCATCGGTCGCCGCCAACGGCCACGTGACCACGGCCGCGCACCAGCTGTCGGCGGCGCAGGCGGCGGCCGCCAGGCAGGCCGCGGCCGAGGCGGCTGCCGCCGCAGCGGCAGCGGCGGCTGCGCGCAACACCGGCACCATCTACACCCCGGTGCCCGGAGCGACGTTCACCATCGACACCGACCTGACCAGGCCCTCCGGCGAGACGGCCGCCACCCTCAACGCCTTCCTGAGTGGGAGCGCGCTCGCCGGCCTCGGCGCCAGCTTCATGAACGCCGAGTCCACCGAACACGTCAGCGCCAGGTACTTCGTCGCCCACGCCATCCTCGAGTCCGCGTGGGGCACCAGCGCGATCGCGCAGAACAAGCACAACCTCTTCGGCTACGGCGCCAACGACGCCAATCCCTACGGCGACGCGGTCAGCTTCTCGAGCTTCGACGCCTGCATCCAGTTCGTCGCCCAAAGGGTGGCCCAGGACTACCTCTCGAGCAGCGGCGCCTTCTACCATGGCCCCACACTGCGGGGCATGAACGTGGACTATGCAAGCGACCCGCTGTGGGCGTCGAAGATCGCGAGCATCGCCGACACAATCCCCGGCTGACCGCCGTCCCGGTGCAGCACGCCATCGGGGAGCACGCGCTCCTTGCCGACGGCCGTACCGCCGCTCTCGTCGATCCCGGGGGCAACATCGCCTGGCTGTGCTGGCCGCGCATCGACTCGGCGCCGTGCCTTCTGTCGATCCTCGACGACGTCGTCGGTGGCTGCTTCCGGGTGGCGCCGTCCGACCCCGCCGCGGTGGTGGTGGCGCGCGATTACGTCCCCGGCACGCTGATCCTGCGGACGGTGTGGCGGGTCGGTGGGGACGAGCTCACCGTCCTCGACGCCCTGGCGTGGGACGGCGAGCCGCGCCTGCTGCGCAGCATGAGCGCCCGGGGCAGCGTCGAGGTCGCGGTCACGCTGGCGCTGGCCCCTGACGCCGCGCTCGCGACTGCTCGAGTGGCGCCCCACGGCCACGCGCTGCGGGTGACCGGGGGTGGCCTGGACGTCGCCGTGCACGCGCCCGGTCCCTGGAGCGCGGACGATGCCGGGGTCGCGACCTGCCTCATACGCGTTGGCCCCGAGGAAGCTGCCGTGGTGCTCTGTGGCGGCGGCGCCGTCCCCTCGGCGTCGCTCGCGGCGACGCGGCAGTGGTTCGCCGCGACCGTCCCCGCGGCCGCGGAGCTGCGCCCCAACGGCCTCGCCGTCGCCACCCTCGGGGAGTCGACGGCGCAGGAGTTGATGCGGCGCAGCGCGGTCGTGCTGACCGCCCTCCACCAGCGCGGCGGAGGCATCGTGGCCGCGCCGACCACGTCGCTGCCGCAATGGCCGGGTGGCTCGCGCACCTGGGACTACCGCTACAGCTGGCTGCGCGACACGGCCCTCGCCGGCCTGGGCATGCTGCGCCTCGGGCTTGTCGCCAATGCCACAGCTCTCGGCGATTTCCTGGGGGCTGCCACCGTCGCCCTGCCGCCGGCCGTGCTGGTGCGCGTCGACGGCACCACACCTCCGGAGGAACGCACCCTCGCCCACCTCCGCGGCCATGGCGGGGCGCGCCCGGTGCGCATCGGCAACGCCGCCTCCGACCAGCCGCAGCTCGACGTCGCCGGTGAGGTGCTCGAATTCGCCGCGGCGCTGGCGGCACGTGACGTGCTGCCCCCGGCCCTCGGCGCCGGGGTCACCCGCGTCGCCGACTGGACAGCGGAGCATTGGACGCGAGCCGACCACGGCATCTGGGAGATCCGCGGCAGCCCGCGGCGTTACACCCACTCCCGCGTCGCCGCCTGGGCGGGCCTGGCTCACGCCGCCGACCTTGGCGCTCGCGGGGTGGTGCGCGGCGATGCCGAGCGATGGCGGGAGACCGCTGCCGCCATCCGCGCGGATGTCCTCCGCGGCGAGGGTGCGCTGACCCTCCACGACCACGGCGGCGGCCCGGATGCCGCCCTTGCCCAGGCGGTGATCTTCGGCCTGTTCGACGACGGCGACGCCCGCGCCGACAGGACCCTCGACGCCATCCTCACAGCGCTCGACAACGATGGTCTCGTCGAGCGCCATGTGCCCGCGGAGGACAGCGGCAGCGACCCCTGTGCGCCCTTCGTGTTCCCCACCTTCTGGGTGGCCGAGGCGCTGCAGAGGCGCGGTCGCGACGGCTCACGGCAGTTCGCCGCCGCGGCGGCGTCGCGGGGGGCGCTGGGGCTCTTCGGCGAGGTCGCCGACCCCGTCGACCACGCTCCGCTGGGCAACTACCCCCAGGTGCAGAGCCACGCCGCGTTCGTGATGGCCGCCGGCTAGGGCCGCACTACGCTGGGGCGAGAAGCCCACCGGTGCGGACCACCTCGATACCGCGCTCCTCGAGGCCGGCGACGATGACGTTGATGCCGATGCTGTCGCTGGGCATGTGGCCGGTGATCACCACAGCCCTCGTCTCGTCGATGGTGGCGCGGAGCTGCTGGAGATCGGACTCGTCGATGTGCATGGCGAAGATTGTGTTGACGCCCACTCGGAAGTACTCGCTGAACACGGGGAATCCGCCGTTGGTGCCGCCCGCGATGGCCACCGTCCAGCGGCCCAGCCGGTTGCGTATCGACCCAGCCCACACCTCTGGCCGGGCATGACCGCGCCGGTACTCGGCGAACTCCTCGTTGAGCCAGTCGACGGCGTCGGAGACGCTGCTGGCGGCCTCGGCCCGGCGCCGCAACAGCTCGACGATCGCGTTGCGAGTGATCATGTCGGCGGCGAGGTGCACGTTGCAGAGCGGCATGCCGACGAGCCGCGCGCCATCGACCAGAGCGTTGACGTTGCTGACGTGGAGCCGTCGCCCGATCGCCGCCAGCCGCGCGGCGACGGCGTTCTCGGCGACGTCTCGGGCGATCCCCTCCGCGCCCATCTGGTCGACCTGGCGGCGCACCACCTCCGTCAGCCGCGTCCGGGCGGTGTCGCCGAGCGGGTGATGGGCGATGACGGCGTCAAACCCGTTCTGCTGCGCCCAGATCACCTCGGCAAGCGAGATGTCGATGCCGAAGAGGACGCGGTGCACATCCGTCAGCGCTTCGACGTACACCTGCGAATCGGCGGGGACGTCGTCGAAGCCGGCGAGGTGGGCCGACCAGGTGAGGATGTCCGCGAGGTTCACGGGCAGATTCTAGGAGGCTGCTGCCGCCGCCCCGGTCACGCGCAGGTCGACGCGGTGGCGCTGACACCGGGACGGTGGAAGCCGACATGGACGCCGTCGGGCCTCACCGCGACGCAATCCAGGGACTGCGACAGCGCCTTCAGTGCGAGGTTGGAGGCGAACAGGGCGGTCAGGTTGAGGGTGTCAGATCCGCGCGGGTCGAGGCGGTCGCCGACAAAGCCCGGCAGGCCGAGCTGGCCGACGGCGAAATCGATGACCTGGGCGGTCAGTTGCGCTCCAGCAGTGGTTGTGCGCACGACCAGCGCGAACCTGGCCACGGCGGTGACGCCGAACGGCCCAACGTCGGTGTTGGCGGACACGACGATGTCGCCGTTGCGCACCCGCGCCTGGGGATTCCGGAAGCGGTTCGGGGAGGGGTTGCGCGCCAAGGCGATGACCGTGAGGTCACGCTCGCTCAGCGTCACCGAGGCGTGCTCCGCGTTGAGAAGCTCGCTCGAGGCCGCGCCTGCGAGGGTGGCCGCGATGACCACCTCGCTGCTGCCGTGCGACGGTCCCCGGGGCGCCCCGCCGAGGTTGGGGGCGGCGAGCACCCTCTGGCCGAGGATGACGGTGGCCGCGACCAGGCCCGCGAGCAGCACCAGCCCGAGGCAGCAGCCGCGGACAAGCCCGGTCTCACCCGGGCGCGACCGTCCGAGCCGATGGGTCATGACCCGCTCACCGTCAACGCGACTGCCGCGAGATGAGCCCGCGTTCGCGGGGCACGAGGCGCAGGCGACGGCGGCCGGCGAAGGCGGCGTCACCCCAGGCGAGCAGGAACTGCCGGTTGGTCAGCCACCGCTTGGAGAGATCGTGGTGGTGGCGCGAGGCACGGTGCCCCGACTGACCGGGGTAGAGCACGCCGGTGCAACCGCTGTCCCAGTTGCCCACGTCCATCACCTGGCGCCACGACGGGGCGAAGAGCGTGGTCGCGAAGCCGTGGCCGGGCCGGTGGGCGGTGGCCATGACGCTGTCGACGCCGCCGCCCACGGCCAGGCTGGGGGCGTTGAGGAGTGGTCGCAGCAGCCGGCGTGAGGCCAGAGGATGGCGCAGGTGGATGCGGTGGGCGCGCCCCCAGCGCCAGCCGCGCTGCGAGCCCAGCCTGGCGCGGAGGTCGGCGACGGCGTCCTCCATCGCGTCGGCCGCGACCTCCTTCCAGGTCGTGTGCCCGTCGAAGATGCTCTCGTCGCCCGCCGCCCATCGCTCCACGAGGAGGGGGGTGGCCCGGCCCGAGAGGCTCCCCGGATACTCGAAGACGGGGCTGCCGAGGTCCACGCCCGCGGCGATCCCCCAGGCGTCCCCGCAGAGCGGCCGAAGTGCGCGCTCGGCGAGGCGCAACATGAACGCCTCGTACACGGTGGGCTCGATGAGGTCGGGCGCCATCCGGCCGTCCCAGGCGGCGAGGCGGAGGCGCATTCTCTCGGCGAGCTCGAGCGTGCAGGTGACCCCCTCGAGCAGGGCGGCCACCTGCGCCGCCGGCGGCGACACCAGGTCCATCTGCACGGTGCGCATGTAGGCCACGTCCATGCCGGTGCGGTCGAGCAGCTCCTCGAGCCGGCGGGCGCGGTATCCCGCCATGTAGTCGTCGGCGATGTAGAAGGGGTACCTGTCGCTGACGATGCGGTTGTTGGCCGTGACCAGCATGCCGTTGGGCGGGTCGAACGCCTGGGGGACCTCGTCCACGGTGAGGAAGCGCTCCCAGAGGACGCCACCGTCCCAGCCAGGCTCGGGCAGGCCCGACGGGCGGCGCCGGCGCATCGGGACACGGCCGCCGCAGAAGTAGCCGATGTGCCCATCCACGTCTGCGTACACGGCGTTCTGCGAGGGGGCGTCGAGCGTGGCGAACGCGTTGCGGAAGCTGTTCCAGTCGGTGGCGCGCTGCAGGCTGAGCACGGTCTGGGCGGCGCAGGCCGGGGTCAGCGCCGTCCATTGCAGGGCGAGGCCCAGCCAGCGCCCGGTGGCGACGTCGTCACAGCGCTCGACCACCGGCCCGTGCCGGGTGATGATCACCTCCTCGACCTCGTCGGGCAGTCCCCGCACATGGATGATCTCGCGCACGACCTGCGACTCGGCCCAGCCGCGCTCGGTGCGGAACCGGGTGGCGGCGGGCGCGTCGAACTGCTCCACCACGAGGTCCTGCGAGTCCACGCACGAGTTGGTGTAGCCCCAGGCGATGCGCCGGTTGTGGCCGATCAGCGGGAAGGGATTCCCTGAGAAGGTGACCCCGGTCGTCTCGAAGTCGTCGCCGGCGCGGATGTGGGCCGCGAACCACATCGCTGGCACCGACGGCTCGAGGTGGGGGTCGTTGCAGAGCATGGCCCGGCCTGTGGAGGTGCGCGACGGCGCCACCACCCAGGAGTTGCTCGCGCCCGTTGCGCTGGGCAGCCAGCGTGCCGCCTGCTGGTAGAGGGCCAGCATCGCCTCGCCGGCGCGCGGGCCGGCGCTGGCGGCTGTGGCGGCCAGGATGGTGGGGTTGGCGTCCGGGTACACGAGGTCGAGCCGGGCGGCGGTCTCCGGTCCCACCTCGCGCAGCAGTCGCAGCCGCTGCACCTCACTGTCCCAGTTGAGGCTGAGGCCGAGGGCGAGGAGCTTGGCGCAGGCGATGCTGTCCACCGGCTTCCAGGGCTCCGGGCGGATGTGGAGCAGCGAGAACTCCAGGGGGAGCCGGCGGCCGCTGGTGATCACGGTGTTGACCCCCGCCGCGTAGGCCTCGAGCATCGCCCGTGCGTCGCCCTCGAGGAGGTCCGCCTCCTCGGCCGCGATGCGGCGAAGGCCCACGCGGCGCAGGAACCTGTCGGCGTCGAGGCCCTCGACGCCGGCGATCTCGCTGACTCGGCCAGCGGCGACACGGCGCGTGACATCGAGCTGCCAGAGACGCTCCTGGGCGTGGACAACGCCCATGGCAAAGGCCGCGTCCTCCATCGAGGTCGCGTCGACGTGGGCCACGCCGAAGCGGTCGCGCACGATGCTTGCCGGCGCCCGGAGGTCGTCGACGCTGAGCGTTCCGCCGGTGCGCGGCAGGCGCGCTCGCAGGTTGGCGGCGATGACGGCGAGCGCCGTGAGGGCGGCCAGCAAGAGGCCTGCCATAACGATGGCGGCGACGATCAACCGGCTCTCCTCTTCCGATTCCGACGCGTTGGGACGGCAGGCGCCAGCGACGGCTTCCACCGGGGCGGCACCGAGTCCGTACACTCGCACGCCTGATGGGCCGTCGCACGCCACTCTACGACCGCCACGTGGCCGCCGGGGCCCGGATGGTCGATTTCGCGGGCTACGACATGCCTCTGCAATACAGCGGGATCCGCGACGAGCACGTCGGCGTTCGCGAGCGCGCGGGGATCTTCGATGTCAGCCACATGGGCGAGGTCGCCGTCAACGGCCCCGGAGCTCCCGACTTCGTGCAGCGGCTGGTGACCAACGACGTGGGCCGCCTGGTGCCCAACCAGCTCCTCTACTCGGTGATGTGCAACGAGCGCGGGGGCATCGTCGACGACGTCATCGTCATGCGCGGTAACAGGGACAACCACTTCATCATCGTCGTCAACGCGTCGACGCGTGAGAAGGACGTCGCCTGGATGCACGAGCACGCCGGCAGCGACGTCGAGGTCACAGACATCAGCGACGAGATCGCGCTCATCGCCGTGCAGGGACCGCACGCCGCCGACATCCTCGAGCCGCTGGCCCGCATGGACGAGGGTGCTCCCGGCTTGCGCGAGCTGCGCCCGTTCTTCGCGACCGGCCTGTCGCTTGCGGGAGTGACGGATGCAGAGCGCCAGCGCATCTCGCGCACCGGGTACACCGGCGAGGACGGCTTCGAGATCTACATCGACTCGGAGCGCGCCGGGCAGGTGTGGGACGCCATCATCGAGGCCGGTGCCGCGCACGGGCTCCTTCCAGCGGGGCTCGGAGCGCGCGACACCCTGCGCCTCGAGGCCGGGTTGCGCCTGTACGGCCAGGACATGGACGACGACACCGACCCGTACAGCGTCGGCCTCGGCTGGACGGTGAAGCTCGACAAGGGCGACTTCATCGGCGCGGCGGCGCTCCGCGAGCTCGGCGGGACCCCGCCGCGCCGCTTCGTCGGTCTCCGCCTCAGCCCGCGCACGATCGCCCGTCACGGCCAGACGGTCCTCCAGGACGGCCGCGAGATGGGCGTGGTGACCAGCGGCACGTACGGGTTCACGGTGGGCACGGCGGTGGCCACGGCGTCTGTGGACCCGGGCTTCGACCGGGACGGCGACGTCGCCGTCGACATCCGCGGAAACGTGGCGGCCGCCGAGATTGTGCCGCTGCCGTTCTACAAACGACCAAAGGGAGATGGATGAGTGGCCGACCTCAGCGAGTACCGCTTCACCGAGAGCCATGAGTGGGTGCACGTCGAGAGTGGCGTGGCCACCATCGGCATCAGCGACCACGCCCAGTCCGAGTTGGGCGACGTCATCTTCATCGAGCTGCCCGCAGTCGGCGTTGTCCTCAAGGCGGGCGACAAGTTCGGCACGATCGAGTCGGTGAAGGCGGCCTCCGACCTGTACGCGCCCGTGGGCGGCACGGTCACCGGCGTCAACGACCAGCTGGCCGATGCACCGGAGCGCGTCAACGCCGACCCCTACGGCGAGGGCTGGATGATCCGCCTCAACCACGTCGACAACAACGCCGCGCTGCTCGACGAGGCCGGCTACCGCGCGATCGGGGGAAGCTGAAGCTTCCCTCGCGAGCCGAACGGCGAGCCGGCGAAGCCTGCCCCGCGAGCCGAACGGCGAGCCGGCGCGATTGATCGCGCCGAGTGGGAGGTGAGACCGACCGGCTCCGCCGGGCGGTCGAGGAGGGCGCATCGCCCTCCTGATGGAAAAACGGGGCCCCCACCCAGCCGACCGAGCGCAGCGAGGAAGGCTGTGTGGGGCGTGGTCAGCGGGGGATTCGAACCCTCGACCTCACGGATGTGAACCGTGCGCTCTAACCAACTGAGCTAGCTGACCCCGGCGACAACGGGCTCGAAGTCTAGCGCCGGCCGCCGTCTGACCACGTCGAGACACCGCCCGAAGCGCCACAGCGACGCTCTTGCCAACATATCGCAGATGCCACCTGTTTGCGATAGTTGCGGCTCTCCGAGCGCAACAAGGTGGGAGGGCGCGGACATGGCGACGGCGGCGAAGGCGAGGCCTCGGTCCAGGCTGACCACCTCGGACAAACGTCGCCTCTTCGGCTTCGGCAGCGCCGTCTTCGTGATCAACGCCCTGGGCTGGGGCCTGGTCTCCTACTCGGTGTTCGTCGACCACAGCCGGCTCACCATCGCCATCGGCCTCACCGCCTGGAGCCTCGGCCTGCGTCATGCGTTCGACGCCGACCACATCTCGGCCATCGACAACGTCACACGCAAGCTCCTGGCGGACGGCAAACGTCCGATGGGCGTGGGCTTCTTCTTCTCCCTCGGTCACTCCACGATCGTCTTCGGGCTCGGCGTGGTGATCGCCGTGGCTGCGAAGGCGGTGGCCGGGACGGTGAAGAGCGGCAGCCTCAGCAACATCGGCACCTACCTCGGCACCGGCGTCTCCGCGTTCTTCCTCTACCTGATCGCGGCCATCAACATGGTGATCCTGCTGGGCATCTACCGGATCTTCAAAGAGATGCGCCTGGGCAGGTACGACGAGGCGACGCTGGAGCAGAAGCTGCAGGACCGAGGCTTGCTCAACCGTCTTCTCGGGCCGGCGGTGCGGGCCATACGGAGCAGCTGGCAGATGTACCCGGTGGGCGTGCTCTTCGGCCTCGGCTTCGACACCGCGACCGAGGTCGCCTTCCTGGCCCTTGCCGGCGCCACCGCCGCGCAGGGGCTGCCCTGGTTCGCCATCCTCAGCCTGCCCATCCTCTTCGCCGGGGGCATGTCGATGATGGACACGGCCGACGGCGCCTTCATGAACGTGGCCTACGGGTGGGCGTTCTCGAAGCCGGTGCGCAAGGTGTTCTACAACCTGGCGATCACGGGACTGTCCGTCGCGGTGGCGCTGATCATCGGCACCATCGAGGTCGTCTCCATCTGCATCACCTACTTCAAGCTCTCGGGCGGCGTCTGGGATGTCCTCAGGGGTATCAACCTCAACACGATCGGGTTCATCATCGTCGGCATGTTCATCGTCACCTGGGTGGCGGCCATCGCGGTGTGGAGGTTCGGCCACATCGAACAGCGCTGGTCGATGGCGCCCACTGCCGCGGGGGGCACAGCCGAGCTGCGCGCCAACGCCGAAGCCCGCGAACGGCTCGAGTCCGGCTCCGCCAGATGACCGGGCGGACGGTGATCGCAGTGCGTCCGGTGGTCAAGTCCGGCCGGCGCCCGCCGGAGAAGGCAGTTGAGGCAACCAAGGGTGCGACACGCGAGGCGCTCCGCGGCGCCGGTCTGCGGGTCACCCCTCAGCGGGTCGCGGTCCTCGAGACATTGAGCGACGCCGGCGGGCATCACCTCAGCGCCGACGACGTGTGGCAGCGGCTGTCGTCTGGGGGATCGAGCATGGATCGATCCACGGCCTACCGGGTGCTCGCCGACCTCGCCGACGCCGGTCTGCTCACCCAGGTGCGCCTCGAGGACAGCGTCGCCAGGTTCGAGGTGCAGGGGGTCGCCCACCACCACGCCGTGTGCGTCGTCTGCGGCTCCACCCAGGACGTGCCCGCCGACGCGGTCAGGCCGCTCAGTGCCACGCTGGCGAGGCGAACGGGATTTCGCCTCTCGCTGAGAGAACCGCTGATGGTGCGCGGCACATGCCGGGACTGCGCGGCGCGAGGAATGAGCCGGGCTCGTTGAGGTTTCCGGCCTCGGCTCGCTCCGGGGCGGATGGTATGCTGCCCGCGTCCCGTCAGGACATTCACAAAGCTTTCCTGTATCCGGCGCTGCCCGCCAGCCACCTCGGCGGCGCATCAGGTCCGGGTGCCGCAAGCCCAGGGGAAAGGAGGTGCGCGCATGGTGCGCGACTACGAACTCATGTACATCGTTCGGCCCGAGCTGGACGATGAGGGACTGCAGGCCGCGGTGGCCTCGGTCGAGCAGATCGTCAGCGCCGCCGGCGGGTCGGTCGTGCACACCACCAATTGGGGCCGGCGCCGCCTCGCCTACGAGGTCGACCACCTCCGCGACGGCCACTACATGCTGTTGCACGTTCGCATGGACGGCGCCCGGGTCGTGGACCTCGAGCGGGCTCTGACCATCCACGAGACCGTCTTTCGCCACCTGCTCGTGCTCCGTGAGGCCGAGGCCGAGGCCGAACCCGATGGTGCGGCACCGGATGGAGACGGAGAGGCGGCGCGTCAGACAGTTGTCGCAGCCCTCGACGATGATGGCGCGGAAGACGAAGATGAGGATGACGACGTGGCGGATGTTCCCGCCGCGGTTCTCATCGCCGACGAGGAGGAGACCTGATGTCCGGCTCGCTCAACCGCGTGATGCTCATCGGCCGCCTCACCCGCGACCCTGAGTTGCGCTTCACACCCAGCGGAACCGCCGTGTGCAACCTGGCCATCGCCACCAATCGCTACGGCCAGGATCCCAGCGGCGAGCGCCGCGAGTACACCGACTACCACGACATCGTGGTGTGGAACTCCGGCAACCGCAAGCTCGCCGAGCTCTGCGGCCAGTACCTCCAGAAGGGCCGCATGGTCTACATCGAGGGCCGCCTCCAGACCCGCTCGTGGGACGACAAGGACACGGGGGCCAAGCGCTACAAGACCGAGGTCAACGCCAACGACGTGCAGTTCCTTGACAGCCGCCAGGACGGTGATGGCGGCGGCCGCAGTGCCGACCTCAGCGGGCAGCCCGCCGGCGCCGGCGCGGCGATCCCGGCGCTCGGATCCAACTCCGGTGGTGACGTCGACCCCGACGACATCCCGTTCTAGGCAGGCGAGAAACACCCACATGCCCGATTACGATCGCCGCCGCCGCAAGGTCTGCAGCTTCTGCCTCGAACACATCGAGGTCATCGACTACAAGGAGGTGGCCCGGCTGCGCCGCTACCTCAGCGACCGCGGCAAGATCCTGCCCCGGCGCATGACCGGCACCTGCGCACGCCACCAGCGACGCCTCACCACAGCGCTCAACCGCGCCCGCCACATCGCGCTTCTGCCCTATCAGGCAGAGGTCAGGTAGAACACCCACGCGGCCGGCCGCGTGGGGACCCCGGGGCTCATCAGAGGGGCGATGCGCCCCTCTCCGGCACCGGCAGAGCCGGCGCCGTCACTCCCCACTCGGCGCACTCGCGCCGGCTCGCTCGTCGCTGCGGCGCTGAACAAGAGTCGCTCATATACTGCGGGTGGCCATGCGCCGTCCGGCGACCCGTCTTCTCCACGTCCTGCTCAGCGTCCCGGTCGTCATCGCACTGGTGATCGCCGCCTCGCCGAACGCGCACGCCCAGGACGCCCCCGTGCCCATGGTCGTCGTCATCGATCCCGGTCATGGCGGAGCTGTCAACCCGGCGCAGCCCGACATGCCCTTCGACCCGGGGGCGATCGCCCCGAGCAACGGCCTCGAAGAGAAGGACGCCACCCTGGCGGTGTCGTTGCGCCTGCGCGCCCTTCTCGAACAGGACGACATCAACGCCATCCTCACGCGCTCCGCCGACATCCCTCTCAGCGTGCAGCAGCGCAGCGACACCGCCAACAACAACGGCGCCTCCGTCTTCGTCAGCGTGCACTTCAACTCGTTCACCGACGGCGGCCCCAACGGTTCGCTGGTGCTCTACCCCAAGGACAGCGACCTGGCCTTTGCGAAGACCATGAGCGACGCCATGTTCACCTACCTCGGCCCGCTCGGCGTGGCCAACGACGGGGTGACCCTGCGCGACAACTGGTGGATCCACACGCAGATGCCGACGGTGACGGTGGAACCGGCCTTCCTGAGCAACGCACGCGAAGCCGCTCTCATTGCCACTCCGGGTTTCCAGCAGCTTCTGGCCATGTCGATCCGCGCCGGCATCGAGCGGTACGACCCGCAGCTGTTGCAGCGCAAGGCAGCGATCGTGGCCTGGAACACGTCACACCCCGATCGCCCGGTCACCGCGCCCACCGCGGTGATTCCGCGAACAACCCCGCCCGCGGCGTCCGGTTGGCTTGCAACGGTTGTGCGCGACGCGCTCATCCTCTGCCTCCTCGTCATCGTGGTTCGCCGGCCACGCGCCAGCTGGCGCGTGGTGCGGGCGATCGCAGCCGCCCTCCCCATGACCCTCGACCGCGTGCTCATCCATCGCGCCGCCAGGCGCCGGCGTCGGCGCGCGCTGGCGATGCGCGCCGACGCCGCACGCGCGCAGCGATTCGCACGTCCGCACCACGTGTACGACGAGCTGATCTGAGCGCGCCGCGGCTCCGAGGCGGTCCCGAACCTGACGCTTGGTAGACTGCGCGACAAGGTATCCACGTACGCTGGGAGCAGACATGGCATTCGCACAGCAGCTCCGCGTCCCCGGTCCCACGCCACTTCCTGAGCGAGTCGTCCGCGCCGCCAGCCGGCCGATGATCAACCATCGCGGCCCCGAGTTCGCGGCCCTTCTCCGCGACATCGAAGAGGGCCTTCGCTGGGCGCTCCGGACAGACAACGACGTGCTCATCTACCCATGCAGTGGCACCGGCGGCCTCGAGGCGGCGGTTGTCAACCTGCTCAGCCCCGGCGAGCGGGCGCTCTTCTGCACGATGGGGTCATTCGGCAACCGCTGGGCCGACATGGGTGCCGCGTACGGCGCCGACGTGGTGCGCCTTCGCGTCGAACCGGGCGAGCCCATCGACCCCGAGGACGTGGAGCGCATCCTCGCCGAGAACGCCGGCATCACCACCGTCTTCGTGACCCACAACGAGACCAGCACGGGCGTCACCAATGACATCCCGGCAATCGCCGCAGTGGTCAAGGCACGCGGCAAGTTGCTCGCGGTCGACTCGGTCAGCGGCGCCGGGTGCCTTCCGCTGGACACGGACGGCTGCCGGATCGACGTGCTCGTCACCGGCTCTCAGAAGGGCTGGATGGCACCGCCCGGGGTCGCCATGGTGGCGGTGAGCGCCGCCGCTCTGGCGCGTGCGGACGCGACCACCACGCCGCGCTGGTACCTCGACTTCGCCCGCGAGCGCAAGTTCCAGGAGAAGTCACAGACGGCCACCACCCCCGCGGTGGGAGTGCTCTTCGCGATGCAGGAGGGCCTCGCGATGATGCGCGAAGAGGGCCTCGAGGCCGTCTGGGAGCGGCATGCACGGGTCGCGTCCATGATCCGCGCCGGCGTCGACGCGCTCGGCCTGCGCCTCCTGGCCGCCGAGGGCCATCGCAGCGACACCGTCACCGCGATCCACAACCCCGTCGACGGCGCCGACACCCTCAAGGAGCTGCTCACCGGTCTGCGCACCCGTCACGGACTGGTGCTGGCCGGTGGCCAGGGCGACCTCGCAGGCAAGATCTTCCGCATCGGCCACCTTGGGATGATCGACGACGGCGACGTGTACAGCATCCTCGCCACCCTCGAGCAGGGCCTGCAGGAGACCGGGATGCGCAGCCGGGTCGGCCTCGCCGTTCCAGCCGCCCAATCGGTCGTGCGGTCCGTCCAGGTGAGCGGCCAGCCGGCAGGCGTGAGCTGAGCATCCAGGCCGAAGCGCCACAGTCCGACGGGTCCCCAGGCGTCCGCCGCGACGGCGGCACAGTGCGCATCCTCGTCGCCGATCCCATCGCGACCGACGGCGTCGATCGCCTCCGCGCGGCCGGCGAGGTTGACGTCATCACCGGCCTCGACCCTGCCGAGCTGATCGCACGCATCCCCAGCTACGAAGCGCTCGTGGTCCGCAGCGAGACCAAGGTCACGGCGGAGGTCCTGGCCGCGGCGGTGCGCCTTCGGGTGGTCGGCCGCGCCGGGGTCGGCGTCGACAACATCGACATCGAGGCGGCCACCCGCCACGGCGTCCTCGTCCTCAACGCCCCCACCGGCAACACCGTCGCCGCGGCCGAGCACGCCGTGGCCATGATGCTGGCGCTGGCTCGCAACATCCCCGCCGCCGACGCGTCGTTGCGGGCGGGCCGCTGGGAACGCTCCAAGCTGATCGGCGTGGAGCTGCGCGACCGCACCCTCGGCGTTCTCGGGCTCGGCAAGATCGGGTTCGAGGTGGCGCGCATCGCCGGCGAGGGCCTGCGGATGCGCGTGATCGCGCACGACCCACTGGTCACCCACGAACGCGCCGAAAAGGCTGGGGCTGTGCTCGTCGACATGGACACCCTGCTCGCCGAGAGCGACGTGCTCACCGTGCACGTCCCGCTCACCGAGCACACCAAGGGGGTCATCGGCGCCGCTGAGCTCCGCCGCATGCGCCCCGGGGCCCGGCTCATCAACGTGGCCCGCGGCGGCATCATCGACGAGGCCGCCCTCGCCGAGGCGGTCCGGGACGGCGTCGTCGCCGGGGCGGCCATCGACGTGTTCACCAAGGAGCCGGTGCCGGCCGATCACCCGCTGATCGGCGTGGCCGGCATCGTTGTCACCCCGCACCTGGGAGCGAGCACTGCAGAGGCGCAGGTGAACGTGGCCGCCGATGTCGCCGACCAGATCGTCGAGTACCTCGCCGGCGGCTCGCCGCGCTCCGCTGTCAATGCGCCGGCCATCAACCCCGAGGAGCTGGCCCGTCTGCATCCCTACCTCGACCTGGCCGGGAAGATGGGCTCGCTGGCGGCGCAGCTCAGCAGTGGTGGCGTCCAGCGCGTCGTCTGCAGCTACGCCGGCGAGCTCGCCGACGTGGACACCTCGCTGGTCACCGCCGAGGTGCTGCGCGGCCTGCTCGGCCACTACTCCGACGCCCGCGTCAACGCCATCAACGCCAAGACGGTGGCCCGCTCGATGGGCGTGGACGTCGACGAGCACACCACCACGCGCAGCGTCGACCACGCCAACTCGGTGTTCGTCGAGGTCATCGGTGAGCAGCGCCTGCTCGTCGCCGGCACCCACTTCAACGGGTCGCCACGGATCACGCGCATCGACGACTTCCGCGTCGACATGCAGCCTGCCGGGACGTTTCTTGTTGTTCAGCACGAGGATCGCCCCGGGGTCATCGCCGCAATCTCCACGCTCCTGGCGGGAAACGACATCAACATCGCGCGCATCGAGCTGGGCCGCGACCGCCCCCGCGGCCGCGCGGTCATGCTCATGGAGATCGACGATCCCATCGACTCGGCGCTTCTCGAGCGCCTCGCGTCGGTGGCCAAGCTCGAGCAGCTGCGACAGGTCAGGCTGTAGCGCGTGGCCGACATCCGGCCGCTTCGCGGAATCCGCTTCGACCCCGCGGCCGTGCACCTCGGCGGAGTCCTCGCCCCTCCGTACGACGTCATCGACGACGTTCAGCGCGAGGCCCTCTACGCGCGTGACCTGCGCAACATCGTGCGCGTCGACTACGGCCAGGACCTCCCCGACGACGTGCCCGGCAGCAGCGACCGCTACACGCGGGCGGCGGAGCACCTCGAGGCATGGCGGTCGCTCGGCGTCCTGGTCCGCGAGGCGCGGGACGCCTACTACGTCACCGAGCACCAGTTCATCGCACCCGACGGCTCCCGCCACGCACGCCGCGGGGTGATCGCCCGGGTGCGGGCGGCGCCGTGGACGACCAGCGACCTCCGCCCGCACGAGCACACACTGCGCGGCCCCAAGGAGGACAGGCTGGCGCTGATGCGCGCCACCGACACCCAGACAAGCCCGGTGTTCGCCGTCTGGCAGGAGGCGCCGTCGGTCTCTGCCATCCTCGACGGGGTGGCCGCGTCGGCTGCGACAGCAGGGGGTCGCACGGACGGCGAGGTCGGGTCCGAGAAGCACCTCCTCTGGGTGGTCGACGACCCCGCCGTTGTGGAGGCGATCCGCGCCGCCTTTGCGCTCGCCCGCCTGTACATCGCCGACGGCCATCACCGCTACGAGACGGCCGCCGCCTTCGCCGCCGAGCGCGCCGCGGCCGGGGAACGGGCCGACGCGGAGTCACAGTTCGCGATGGTCTACCTGTGCGACGCCGCCGACCCCGGGATCAGCCTGCTCCCCACCCACCGGCTGCTCTTGCCTCGCCCCGGCGCCGCCTTCAGCCTCGACGACCTCTGGATGCGCCTCGACGATCGCTGGGAGGTGGAGGCCGGCGATAGCCTTCGCGCCGCCGCCGCGACCGCTGTCGAGATGCGGCAGACGCGGCACGCGTTCGCCGTCCGGGCCGCTGATGGCGTGGCGGTCCTCGCCCGGCCGCGTGACGCTGCCGCCTCGCCACGCCAGGGACTTGACGTGGTGGTGCTGCAGGACGAGGTGCTCGCCCCCGCCGGCGCCGATGAGGCGGCCGTCCGGGACGGAGCCCTGCGCTACACACGTTCCATTGACGAGGTGGACAGGGCTGTTGATGCCGGAGAGGCGGTGCTCGGCTTCGTCATCAACCCGGCCACGACGGCCGAGATGATCGCTGTTGCCGACGCCGGGGACGTCATGCCCCAGAAGTCGACGTACTTCTACCCCAAGGTGCCCACGGGGCTTGTGCTCTCGCCACTCGGGGCGGTGGGCGATGCCCCCGGGTCCGACCCGCGTACGATCCCAGGATGAGCCGTCGCATCGCCGTTTCCGTCGACGACGACGTGCTCGAGGCGCTCAACGCCCACACCCGCGGATCGCCGCTGAGCCGGAGCGAGCTCGTCAACGTGGCTCTGCGTCGGTTCCTCCGCGCCGAGCGGCGCGCCGCCCGGCTCAACGTCAACGGCGCCGAGCAGGCACGTGGGATCGCCAGCGGCGCGGTGCCGTCGCATCGCCTCGAGGGGCATCTGCTCCGCCTCTATCGCGGCCCCTGGGAGAATTGAGCGCGCGTTTGGGGCCCGCTGTCGCCGGGTAGACAAGTCAGTGGAGCAGTCAGCAGGAGACACATTGCCCATCTACGGTTACCGCTGTCAGTCGTGCCAGCGCGAGTTCGAGGTGCAGAAGCGGATGAGTGATCCGCCCCAGGAGGCATGTCCTGACTGCGGTGGCCCCGGCGCGCGCCTGTTCTACCCGGCCGGCATCCTTTTCAAGGGCAGCGGGTTCTACAAGACCGACAGCCGCCCCGCCGTCACGGCGGCATCGTCCTCGAGCGCAGCTGCCGCGACCCCGGCGACAGACGGCGGTGGCTCAGCCGCGCCCCAAGCCCCCGCCAAGAGCTCCACGGCGCCCGCGTCCGGCGGGACGGGCACGCCGTCGACCTCTTCACCGAAGGCCCCAGCAGCAGCCGACTGACCCCCCCGCATCGACCCCTCTGACAAAATCAGCGGTGACCGCCCCCGCGGCGCCAACCAGGAGATCCCCATGCCCCACCCCGTGATCGTCACCGACACCAGCTTCAAGCAGGAGGTGCTGGAGTCCGACGTGCCCGTGCTCGTGGACTTCTGGGCCTCGTGGTGCACCCCGTGCAAGATGGTCGCCCCCATCGTCGAGGAGCTCGCGGGAGAGTACGAGGGTCGCGTCAAGGTCGCCAAGGTCGACGTCGACGCCAACCCGATCACCCCGGGCATGTTCGGGATCATGAGCATCCCCACCCTCATGGTCTTCCGCGGCGGCAAGGCGGAGGAGCGCATCGTCGGCTACCAGCCCAAGCAGTCGCTCAAGGCCAAACTCGACGCCGTCCTCGTCGGCTGATCCCCGTCAGCCGGTCCGGGTGAGGCGGAGCGCGCCGCTGCCCACGGCATCGAGCACCTCGCCCGCCACGTAGAGGGAGCCGCACGCCACCACCACGCCGTCGCGACCAGCCGTCTCGGTGGCTGCAGCCAGCGCCGAGGCGACGCTGGGTGCAATGTGTGCCCCCGGCCCCCACATCGCGGCCAGCGGCCCTGGGTCGGCCGCACGCGCAGGTGCCGGCGCCGCGAAGAACACGTCCGTTGTGAGCGGGCGCAGGGCCGCGACCATGTCGGCGTGGTCCTTGTCGGCCATTGCCCCGAAGACGGCGACGGTGCGCCGGCCCTCGCAGAGAGGGCGCGCGGCGGCGACCATGGCGGTGACCGCCTCGGTGTTGTGGCAGCCATCGACGAGGACCGCCGGGGACCCGTCGATCCACTGCATCCGACCAGGCCATCGGACGGCCCCCGCCCCGCGCGCGATCGCCTCGTCCGGGATGGCCACGCCGCGGCGGTCGAGGACGCGCGCGACCTGGGCGGCAACGGCGAGGTTGCGCGCCTGGAACGCGCCGATCAGCGGCGTCGCCACCCGCAGGGGCGGGTCGTCGATGGCGATGGCGACGCCGGCCCGGCCGAGGTCATCCGCCCTCAACGACGCCGCCTCGCCCACGGCCGTGAACGACGCCGCCCCGGCACGCTCCGCCGCGGCTCGGATCACGCTGAGGGCATCCCCCGAGGCGGCGGTGACCACGTCGTTGCCGGGCTTGATGATCGCCGCCTTCTCGGCGGCGATTGCGGCCACGTCGTCACCGAGTTGTTCGCGGTGGTCGAGGGCGATGCCGGTGACCACGGCGACACCGAGGTCGAGGACGTTGGTGCTGTCCAGCCTGCCGCCCAGGCCCACCTCGCAGATGAGCAGGTCGGGCCCCAACTGGCGGGCGGCGAGGATCCCCGCGGCAGTGAGCACCTCGAACACGGTCGGGGAGCCGAGGTCGCCGTCGATGCGCGCGGCGGCGTCGAGGACGCGGGCGACGAGACGCGCGAATCTCTGCTCGGCGATCGGCTCGCCGTCGAGAGCGATCCGTTCGCACCATGAGAGCAGGTGCGGTTTGGTGAGCAGAACCGTGCTCCGCCCCGCCGCCCGGGCCATCGACTCGACAAGTGCGCACACCGATCCCTTGCCGTTGGTGCCGGCGACGAGCACCCCCCGCAGCCCGCGCTGCGGCTCATCGAGCGCCGTGAGCAGCGCGTCGATGCCAGCAAGGCCCAGCTTCATGCCCCGCCCCTCCAGGCGGCTCAGCGCGGCCAGTGCGGCGGCGTAGTCCAGGCTCAGTGCCACGGCCACTCCGCGGCCATCGCCTCCTCCGGTCCCGGGCGTGATACCACCTCGCTCAGCCAGAGCAGCCAGGCCCGGCGGCGAGGCTCCGAGTCATCCACAGCCTCAACGACCGGCACGCGCAGCAGCCGGCCCGTCTGGTGCGCGAGCGCGGCTTGGAACTCCTGGTACTCGAGGAGGGTCGGGGCGTCAACGACCGCGACAGTCCCTCCCGTGCACGCCACCTCGAAGCCGAAGATGCGGCCGGCGTCGTGGTCGAACGTGGAGCGCGGGGTGACACCGGCCACCTCGGTACCGGGCATCAGCCCGGTCAGGATCTCGAGCCAGGCGCGCTGCGGATTGGGGGCGGCATCGACCTGGTCGAGGCGAAACAGCTCCCCGGACAGCGCCGCCACGGCAACACAGAACTGGCGGCTGTAGAGAAGGTCGGCGCCACTCAGCGCCACGCTGCCGAGGACGTCGTCGTGATCGTCGACGAAGCTCACCATGAACGGCCGCGCGTACGGCTTGCGGGCCTCGTGCTCGGACCAGCGCAGGCGCAGGGTGGCCACCTGTCAGGGACGCGTCGGGGGCTGGCCGCCGCCACGCCGCGCCGCGCACAGCGACACCGTGTTGTGCATGAGCATGGCGATGGTCATCGGGCCCACGCCTCCCGGCACCGGTGTCAGCCACCCCGCCACGGGCTCGACCGAGGCACGGTCGACGTCGCCGCGCAGCTTCCCGTCCACCGACGAGGTGCCGACGTCGATGACGCATGCACCCGGTTTGACGTAGTCAGCGGTGATCATTCCCGGCCGCCCGATGGCGGCGACGAGGATGTCGGCAGTGCGGCACACCGCGGGGAGGTCGACTGTCCGTGAGTGGCACATGGTCACCGTGCAATCGGCGTTGACGAGCAACATGGCCATGGGGCGTCCCACGATGGCGCTGCGGCCGATCACCACGGCGCGGCTGCCCCGGGTCGGCACCCCGCTGCGACGGAGCAGCTCCATGCAGCCGGCGGGGGTGCAGGAGACAACCGGGGCCGGCGCCCCCTGGGCGAGCAGGCCGAAGTTCAAGGGGTGCAGCCCGTCTGCATCCTTGTCGGGGCGGACCGCAGCCATGACGGCGTCGGGGTCGATCTGCGCCGGGAGGGGGAGCTGGACGAGGATGCCGTCGATGCCGTCGTCCTCGTCCATGGCCAGCACGATCTCGCTGATCGCCTCGGTGCTGCTGTCGGCGGGCGGCCGGCGCTCGTCGACACGGATCCCCAGCTCCTCGGCGACCTGTCCCTTGAGGCGCACGTAGGTCGCAGACGCGGGGTCGTCGCCGCAGAGGACCACGCCCAGCCCGGGGCGGACCCCGAGAGCGGTCAGCTCGCCGACGCGCGCCTTCACCTCCTCGCGGACGGAGGCGGCGACCGCTCGTCCGTCGATGATCAGGGCGCTCACGCGCCGGCATCCTGACGACCGCGTTCGATCATCACCGCGAACCGATGGAAGACGCCGGCGATGGGCGGCTGCTTGGCGACGCGCACACGCACCGAGTCGACCCGGCTGTCGGCGAGGAGCGCAGCAGCGATCTCCTCGGCGACCGTCTCGAGGAGGTTGTGCTGGCGCGTCTCCACGACGTGGCGCACCGCGTCGTAGCAGCGTACGTAGTCGACCGCGTCGACGAGCTGGTCGCTGCGGCCGGCAGGGCGGAGGTCGGTGTGGATCTCCACATCGACGTCGACGCGACCGCCGAGGGCGCGTTCCGCCTCCACGTCGCCGTGGTGGCCGAAGAACTGCAGGCCCTCGAGGAGCAATCGGTCAGTCGCCATCGCGGCGATTGTAGGGAGGCGGGTGCTCGGCCCCGGTCAGCTCGCCTCGGACGATCGCTCCGGGCGGAGCACCTGCTCGGACTTGGTGATGGGGTTGACCATGACCACCACGAACAGGTCCTCGAAGTCGCACCCGAACAGCTCCATCAGCGACTGGCGCAGCTTGGGCCCGGGGTTGCGTGTGCCCGCCTCCAGCGCCGGGATGTAGTTCTGCGTGACCCCGAGGCGGCGGGCAAGCTCGCGCTGCGTGAGGTGATGACGGTCGCGCATGGCGCGCAGTCCGATGGCCCGGACCTCGACGTTCATAAGCCGCCGAAGGGTATGACGGAAAGGTGGTTTTGTCAACGCGGAATGGCCGCGCTGCGAGCCATCCGGGCGGGCCGCGTAGACTGGCGGCGTGTGCCGCGTGTGCCTCAAGCGCCCCGAGATCCCGGACGAACGCTACGGCCGCTGCGAGAGTTGCGCCAAGAACGGCCGCATCGCCTTCCGCTTCCGGCTGGCTCCCGGACGGGGCAGCGGCCCCCTGGTGGTGCGCGCCGGTGAGCTGTCGCCGCGCGCCCTCCGTCAGAAATGGCGTGAGCCGATCGCCGCGTACGCGGCGCCCCCCGCCTCGCGTTCCCACCTCGGCCTCCACGAACTGGAGTTGGTCACCGCGCGCGACCGCCTCGAATCGATCCGCGTTGCCCCGGACCTCGCCACCCGCGCCGACGAGGCGATGGCGGCCCTGCGCGCCGCGTCGGAGCGCACCGAAGCGGCCTGGTGAGTCCGGCCTCAGCCGTGGAGCAGCTTCCACCACGGTGAGGGGCCGTCGAGGTGCCGGTCGGTCACCAGCGTCCAGGCGCCGATCGGCACCCCGAGCAGCGAGACGCTGACCGTCCCGGCTGGGGCCCCCGGGGCGCTGGGTGCCGGCACAGCCACAGCTGCGGCGGCCACCGTGAGGGTGCCACCGCGCTGGAGCAGTACGAAGCGATCGGCGCCGACGAGGTGGAGGGCGGAGCTGACCCCCCACGGCCCGTCGATGGTGCCCGAGACCGGCACGGACGCCGGGCCCACCCGCACAGCCGCGAACTGCCCGAATGCAGCGTCGACCGCGGCGCGGGCAACGCTGAAGGCAGCGCCGAGCTCGGGGTGAGCGAGGTCCGCGTTGCCATCCGGGGGCTGGCCGAGGACGGCGCCGACGACGGTGAGGGGGGGCGCACCAGGCGCCAGGATGCGACGCGCGGCGAACAGCAGGCAGCCCCCCGCAGGCGGTGTCCAGCCTGTCTTGATGCCCAGCCATCCGGGATCGACGCCGAGGAGTTGGTCGAGGTTGGTGACCACGGTGCCGTCGGGGAGCGTGGCCGTCGTGGTCGAGACCACGCTGAGCAGGGCGTCGTCGGCCACGGCCGCCGCCCCGAGCAACACCAGGTCGGCGGCGGTCGACGTCGTCGCGGCGGCGAGCCCGTCGGGGTCGGCGAAATGGGTGTGCGACATGCCCAGCTGCACGGCCCGGGCGTTGAGCCGGGCCACGAACGCGGCCACGCTGCCGTCGATCCACCGCGCTGCGGTGAGGGCGAGGTTGTTGGCCGAGGGGAGCATCAGCCCGACCAGGAGGTCGCGCTCACTGAGGTGCTCGCCGAGGGTCACCGGGGCGAATGACCCGCCCGCGGCGGCGATGCTGCGGTAGTCGTCAACGTCCTGCCGGGTCATGGTGAGGATCGGCCCCGCCTGGGCGGGGAGCAGCGGATGCACCTCGAGGATCACCAGCGCCGTCATGGTCTTGGCGACGGATGCCGTGGGGCGGACGATCCCGGCCTGGCTGGAGGCTAGCGTCGTGACGGCATGGCCGTCCACCGACTCGACGGCGAGACTTCCCTGCGCGGGCACGGCGATGGGGGCCAGTGGTCCGGGTGCGGCGCGCCACGTGGTCGACGTGAGCGTGGGAATGAGCTCTGGAGCGGCCGCCTCCAGGCGCGCCGCGGTCAGCGTGGCGGCGGTGGCGACCGCGACCACGACGATGACCGCCAGCAGGATGCGGGGCAGGAGGCGCACCAGGTGACCTCTGCCCGCACCCTGCGTGTCAGGTCAGGCCCCTCTCAGCGCCCGGCCCGCTTTCCGCCCCTGGGGCTCTTCTTCAACGCGCTGCTCAGCGTTGTGCTCGCGGCGAAGCGCACCACCCGGCGCGCCGGCACGCTGACCGCCTCACCGGTGCGCGGGTTGCGACCCATGCGCGCGGCGCGTTGCGCGGTCTTGAACGATCCGAAGCCGTGGATACGCACCTCGTCGCCCTTTTCGAGAGCGGTTGCGATGGTGTCGAAAAACCACCGGACCTCGTCGCGCGCGGCGCTCATCGTGATCTCGGCGCGCTCGGAAAGCCTCTCTGCAAGTACGTCGCGGGTGACAACATTGGCCATGGTCATTCTCCAAGATGGTCGGCGGGAAACGCGCGGAAGTGTAAGGAACCGCAACGGCTTTTGCCAACCGACGCAAGCGCGTGCCGGCGTCGCTCAACGCTGTGCTACGGTGGCGCGGTGTCGTCCACGCAGGCGCGAACCCTACGCGTGGGAAGCGTTTGATGCGCACCACCGATCAGCGTCGAAGCTCGTATCCGCGCTGCCGCCAGGCTCGCTGTTGAGGCCGGCCACGCGCGCCGAGATCGGACGCTGGGACGAGCTGGTGGTCGCCAATCCCGACGGCGGTCAGGTCCTGCAGACGCGGGCGTGGGGTGAGTTCAAGCGCTCCTGGGGTTGGCGACCCACGTACTGGATCGCCGAGACCGACGACGCCGAGGTTGCGGTTCTCTTCCTGCGTCGCCGCATCTGGGGGTTCGGCGATCTCTGGTATGCGCCCAAGGGGCCCGGCGTCCTCGACGCGCGCGCATTGGTGACGCTTCTGGCCGACCGGCGCGCGATGCGCGACGCGTTCCTGGTGAAGGTCGAGCCCGAGATCCGCGAGGCCGGCGCCAACCTCGATGCCCTCCGCCGAGCCGGACTTCGCAAGTCGGTCGACGATGTGCAGATCAGCAGGTCCACGATCGTGGTCGACATCGACGGTGACGAGGACGCGCTGCTGGCGTCGTTCAAGCCGAAATGCCGGTACAACATCAGGCTGGCGGCACGCCGCGGCGTCGAGGTGGAGGCTGTGCCGATGACCGACGCCAACATCGCGACCATGTACTCGCTGATGGCAGCAACGCGCGAGCGGGCGGGTTTCTTTCTTCGTTCCCCCGCCTACTTCCGCGGCTACTGGGAGCTGCAGGCGGCCAGCGACCAGGCGCAGCTTTTCTTCGCCACCTTCCAGGGGCGCGTCCTCGCCGGCGTCGTCGCGACACACGTCGGCGCGCACGGTTGGTACAAGGACGGCGGGTCCGTCAAGGAACACAGCGAGCTGATGGCTCCGCATCTCCTGCAGTGGGAGGTGATGCGCTGGTTGCGCGGGCGTGGCGTGCGCAGCTACGACCTCGTGGCCGTGCCGCACTCATCGATGCTCTCCGAGGAGCATCCGCTGCACGGGCTCTACCGGTTCAAGTCGGGGTTCAGCGAGACGATCACGGATTTCGTGGGGACCTGGGACCTGCCGCTGCGTCCACGTGCCGTTGGGGCCTGGGAGCGATGGGGTGAGCCGGCCGCGCAGCGCCTCAACCGCCACCTTCGTCATGACCTGCTGTACTGACTGCCGTGGCGCCATGAAGGGGGTCAGGCACCAGCGCGAAAGGAGCACCCGCAGCGGCCGGTCGAAGTCGGGAACTACAACTAGCGACCCCGAGAGGGAGCGGAGGCGACATCGCGGAGGGAGCATCCGCAGCAGCGAGGAGATCCACTCGGCGCAGCCGAGTTAGCTCCGAAGCGTCAGCGAGGACAGCGACCGGAGCGATGTCGCCTCCGCTCCCGGCTCCTCCGCCCTAGCGCCAGATCCTCTTCATGATCACGCGCGCCAGCTTCTCGGGGTCGTGGTGCGAGGAGACCGCCGGGGAGACGACGTCGGCGAGGATGTAGTGCACGGCCTTGCGTGACGCCTCGTCGCGGTCGAAGAGGATCCGTGAGGTCCCGGCCGCCTGCGCCGACGCGGGCAGCGCCGGGGAGAGGTTGCTGTTCACGATCACGTAGTCGAAGAGGTTGCCGCCGACGTGGTCCTCGATGGCTGTGAGGTGCTCGCTGACGGTGTAGCCCTGCGTTTCCCCCGGCTGGCTGGCAACGTTGCAGACGTACACCTTGACGGCGGGCGTGGCCCGCAGCACCTCCACCATGCCGTCGACGAGCAGGTTGGGCAGGATCGAGGTGTACAGCGAGCCCGGGCCCACGATGACCAGCTCGGCATCGAGGATGGCCGCCTCGGCCTCAGGGTTGATCGGCGGCGCCTCCGGCTGTAGGAAGACACGCTCGATGCGCTCCTCGCCGATGCCATGGGGCACCTTCGACTCGCCGACGCGCACCTGGTCACCCGAGGTGGCACAGAGCACCACGTCCTTCAGCGTGCTGGGAACGATGGTGCCGCGCACCGCCAGGACCCGGCCGGACTCACGGAGCGCGTGCTCGAAGTCACCGGTGATCTCGGCCATCGCCGTGATGAAGAGATTGCCGAAGGAATGACCCCCGAGCGAGCCCTCGCCGGTGAAACGGTGCTGGAAGAGCTGGGTCATCAGCGGCTCGGTCTCGGCAAGGGCTGTGAGGCACTGCCGGAAGTCGCCGGGGGGCAGGACGCGGTACTCGGCCCGGAGGCGGCCGCTCGAGCCGCCGTCGTCGGCGACGGTCACGATGGCCACGATGTTGCCTGTGTACTTCTTGATGCCGCGCAGCAGCGTGCTCAGGCCGGTTCCGCCGCCCAGGGCCACGACCCGGGGGCCCTTGGTCAGCTGGCGGTGGGCGTACAGGTGCTCGATGAGGTTGCGCCGGTCGTTGGTGTTCCCGGCGCGGATGAACGGCCCAAGCAGCGACTGGCTGAGCTTGTAGAAGCAGAGCAGCAGGATGGCGATGCCGGCGGCGGCAAAGAGGCTGGCGCGAACGGCGCGGGGCAGGAACTGCAGGGTGAGCGTCTGCACGAAGGGCGGGAAGCGGACGTTGCTGCTGTAGAGGTCGCGCAGCACGTAGCCGACCGCGAGGCTGATCATCACGATGCTGACGAAGAGCAGCAGCAGCCAGCGCTTGATGTAGAGCCCCGGGGCCAGCCAGCGCATCAGCGAAGGGCTGGGGCGGAAAACCTTCATGCTCGGCGCGATTGTCCCACGGTCGCGCCGAGCATGAACGCGGCGGTCGTGGGGGGCCCTGCGCTAACCGGGCATCCCGGGGGCGGCGTCGCCCTGCATTCGAACAGCGAGCGGGCCCTCCTGTTCGGCCTCTTCGCGGCGCAGACGGAGCTTGGCGAGGCTGTGCTCCGCCTCCACGTACCTGATCGTCCCCGAGTAGCTGCGCATCACCAGGCTCTGGGTCCGGCAGCGGTTGTCCTCGAGGAAGCGGACCCCATCGAGAAGCTCTCCGTCGGTGATCCCGGTGGCGGCGAAGAAGACGTTGTCGCCGTTGACGAGGTCGTCAAGCTGGAGCACCTGGTCGGCGGTCTTGCCCTCTTTGACGAGCACCGCCCGGTCCTCATCGCGCAGCCAGAGCCGTCCCTGCATCGACCCCCCGATGCACTTGATGGCGCACGCCGCCAGCACGGCCTCGGCGGCGCCGCCGATGCCCATGAGCACGTCGATGCCGGTGCGGCGCTCCATCGCCGCCATCACCCCATAGGCGACGTCACCGTCCATGATCAGCTTGACGCGCGCCCCCGCCGAGCGGATCTCCTCGAGAAGCGTGTCATGACGAGGGCGGTCAAGCACCACCACCGTGAGGTCCTCGATGTGGCGATCCTCGGCCTTGGCTATACGGCGCAGGTTGTTCTTGACGGTGTCGGTGATGTCGATGACCCGCGCCGCCTTGGGCCCGACGATGAGCTTCTCCATGTAGGGGATGTGCGTGTGGAACATCGAGCCGCGCTCCGCCAGGGAGACCGTGGCGATGCCGCCGGGGAGCCCCAGCGCGACCAGCCGGGTGCCGTCGATGGGGTCGACAGCGACGTCCACGTTCGGGGCGTTGCCGTTGCCGACCTGCTCGCCGATGTAGAGCATCGGGGCCTCGTCCTTCTCGCCCTCGCCGATCACCACGACGCCGTCCATGTCGACGAAGTTGAGGCTGCGGCGCATCGAGTCGACCGCGGCGCCGTCGGCGTCGTTCTTGCGGTTGCGCCCCATGTACGGGGCGGCGGCCATGGCGGCGCCCTCGGTCACCCGGACCAGCTCCAGGGCGATGTTGCGGTCGATCGGGGTACCGATTCCGCGCGACGGGGTCTTCGCCATGCGGCGCGATCATACCGGCGCCCGCCGCCACCTGCGCCGTGGTATCGCCTCAGGTGGCACCATCACCGGGCCGTGATCTTTCTCAGCGACTTCCTGCGCGCCGACGTGGTCGACATCGACCAGAAGACTGTCGGGTCGGTCCGTGACGTCATCGTGCACATGGGTGAGCCGTACCCGGTCGTCACCGCCCTCGCCATCAGGGGACGTGGCAAGGAGATGCCCGCGACGATCGACTGGGGCGCCGTGAGGGCGGGCGAGAGCGGGGAGTTGAGCCTGAACGTGCCCACCTCCGCCCTGCAGCCGTACCCGCGGACCGACGAGGAGATCTGGCTGGCGCGCGACATCCTCGACAAGCAGATCGTCGACACCGACGGTCGCAGGGTGGTGCGCGTCAACGACCTCCAGCTCCAGGACCAGGACGGCAAACTCCTCGTCGTCGGCGTCGACATCGGCGCCCGCGGCCTCCTCCGACGCCTGGGCGTTGAACGCGTCGGCCGCCGCGTCACCCGCCTGGTCGGGCGGGACTTCCCCCAGCGGCTCATCTCCTGGGATGCCGTCGACCCGGTGCGCAGCGACGAGCGCTCGATGCGCTTGCGGATCAGCCACCAGAAGCTCAGCAAGATGCACCCTGCCGACATCGCCGAGATCGTCGGCCAGCTCGGCGGCCGCGACCGCGCGGCCATCTTCGCCTCCCTCGACGACGAGATTGCCGCCGACGTGGTCGAGGAGTCCTCCGGGGAGGTCCAGGCACAGATCCTCGCCCGGCTCGACGACGAACGCGCCGCCGACATCCTCGAGGCGATGTCGCCCGACGAGGCCGCCGACCTGCTCGGCGACCTCCCCGAGGAGCGTCGTGAGCAGCTCATCGCCAAGATGGAGGCCGACGAGGCCGAGGACGTCGAGGAGCTGCTTGGCTACGAGGACGACACGGCCGGCGGTCTCATGACGACGGAGTTCGTCGCCGTTCCCGTGACGCTCAACGCCCAGCAGACGATCGACCGCCTGCGCGAGCTCGAGCCCGATGCCGAGTCGATCTACTACGTGTACGTGGTCGACGCGGAGGAGCGCCTGCTTGGGGTCCTCTCCCTGCGCGACCTCATCGTGGCTCGGCCCGACGCCGCCATCGCTGACATCATGATCAAGCGCGTGATCGCCGTCCCCATCGACGCACGACCGGAGGACGTCGCCGCAGTGATCGCCAAATACAACCTCCTGGCCGTGCCCGTGGTCGACGACGACGACCGCATGCAGGGCATCGTCACCATCGACGACGCCATGGACGAGGTGATGCCGGCGGGAGTTCGCCGGCGCGCGAGGGCCCTGTGATGGGCGTGCGGAACGGACGTGAAGACGGCCCCCCGTCAGACCCGCGCGCTGCGCCGCCGCGCCGCGGAGGCCGTCGCCCAGCGGCGTGAGCGTCGCGGCGGCCGGCCGCGCCGATTCGCCGGGCTGTGGCGATACCTCGCCGTCATCGGGCCGGGAATCATCGTCGCCAACGCGGGCAACGACGCCGGTGGCGTCTTCACCTACAGCAACACGGGCGCCAAGTACGGCTACAGCCTGCTCTGGGCGTTCCTGCCCATCGCCGTCGCGCTGATCATCACCCAGGAGATGGTCGCCCGCCTCGGCGCGGTCACGGGCAAGGGCCTCATGGACCTCATCCGCGAGCGCTTCGGCGTGCGCTGGACGCTGTTCGCGGCGGTGGTGGTGCTCATCGCCAACGGTGGCACCACCCTGGCGGAGTTCGCCGGAGTGGCCGGTGGCCTGGGCTTGCTCGGCGTCCCGCTGCCGGTGGCGGTGATCGGCTCGGCGGCGCTCATCGGCGTCGTGGTGATGCGCGGCAATCGCCGCCTCGTGGAGCGCATCTTCCTGGCGCTGGGGCTCACGTTCGTGTCCTACATCATCACCGCCTTCCTGGCCCCACACCTGCAGTGGTCCGCGATCGGGCACGACCTCGTGGTGCCCAACCTCGGCCACCCGTCGTCAGTGCCCACCGGCGCCTACCTCGTGGACCTGATCGCCCTCATCGGCACCTCGATCACCCCCTACATGCAGCTCTTCCTGCAGTCGTCCATCGTCGACAAGGGCACCCACGAGGCGGACCTCAAGCTGGTCAGATTCGACGTCATCAGCGGGTCCCTCTTCGCGGTCACGGTGGCCATGTTCATCGTCATCACCACTGCGGCAACGCTGTTCTCGCCGTCAGTCGAGTACCCGCACGGCCTCGCCGGCAGCGGAGTCGCCTCCGCGCAGCAGGCGGCCTCGGCGCTGAGCCCGCTGGTCGGCGTTCACGCCCAGCAGCTGTTCGCGGTGGGGCTGGTGGGGGCGTCACTGCTCGCGGCGGCGGTCCTCCCCCTGAGCACGGCGTTCGTCATCTGCGAGGCGTTCGGCGCGGAGCGCAGTGTGCAGAGCAGCTTCGCCGACGCCCCGCTCTTCTTCACGCTGTTCATCGGCATCCTCGCCATCGGGGCCGGGATCATGCTCATCCCGGGTGTGCCGATCGCGGGGGTGGCCATCGGCACGCAGACCCTGGACGGCATCCTCCTGCCCGTTCTGCTCGTCTTCATCATCATCCTGGCCAACGACCGCAGGCTCCTGGGACGGCGCTGCAACGGGCTCGCCTACAACATCATCGCGGTCACCCTGGCGGCGGTGCTGGCGGTGCTCACCACCACGCTGGTGGTCACCACCGTCTTCCCCGGGCTCCTCGGCGGCTGACGGCTCAGGCAGGAACCTCCAGCCCCGCCACGCCGAAGTGTGAGATGGCCGCGGCGGCACAGCGCAGCCCGCTCTCCAGCGCGGTCGCGAAGTAGGCGTCGTCGTCGCGCTCGGCGGCGGCGCACGCGGCGAGGAATCCGCCCGCGAGCGCGTCACCAGCCCCGGTGGGGTCGACGACCTGCGCGGTGGGCGCCGGGGGGAGCGAGATCACCCCGTCGGCGGTGACCAGCGAGGCTCCCTTCGGGCCCGCCTTGACGACCACGGCACGGAGGCGGCCCACCCCGCACATTGCGATCGCTTCCTCACGCCATGTGGTGATCGGCGCACCGGTGAGACTGGCCAGCTCGCTGCGGTTGAGAAAGAGCACGTCGGACGCGTGGACCACGTCGCGGACCGCCTCGCGCTCGGGGCCGGTGTAGTCGGTCATCGAGTCGGCGCCAACCAGGCGCGCGCCGCTCTGGGCGAGAACCTCTCGCTGCAGAGCCGGGCTCATGCTGGCCAGGAAGAGGACCTCGGCCCGCGCCGCCTCCGCTGGAAGCCGCGGCCGCCACGTTGGGTCACAGCCCTCGTCGCTGAACGTGTCGACGGCGACCCAGCGGTCGAAGTCGTGGCGCGCGTGCCAGCGAAAGGTGGGCAGATCGCTGACCACCAGGCCTTCGGTGGACAGCCGCGGTCCACGCAGCAGCTCGAGGAATGCGGCCGCGTGGTCGGCGCCCACGATGCCGTTGACATGGACGGCGGCCGATCGAGCTGCCGCGAGCGCGAAATACACGGCGGAGCCACCCAGCAGGCCCGTGGCCGCGCCGGCCGGCGTGACGATGTCGTCGACGTGGACCGTGCCGGCGACGGCGATGTCCCAGCTCAATGCCCAGCCCCACCGCAGGCCGTGGCCGGCGCCGCCACGCCCTCGCTAGCCGCGAAAGAGCGGGATGATCCGTCCGGTCGCTGAGGTGCGCTCCATGCGGGCGCGCTCGAGGAGCTTTCTCTGGCTGGCGAAGACAACGTCGGCGACATGGCCGGGCTCGCGGTTGATGCCAAGCTCGTCGCGGAGGTCTCCGTCGAGGGCTCCGACGAAGCGCACCACAGCGCTCCACAGCTGGGTGGGCAGGAGCCGATCCTCGCGCTCACGGCAGCGCTCGATGAGGTCGATCAGCGCGTCGGACTCACGCAGGAGCAACCGGGTGCGCCCCACCCTCGGACGGCGCCAGACAGCGTGCCGATCGATGCGGCGAAGCTCGAGGACGGTGCGTTCGAGCGGCCCCGGGAGATACCGGGGAATTGCCGCGTCGCCGTGGACGGCGACACGTTGCGGAAGAGCTGCGTTCTCCATCGGCTGCATTGTACGCACGCTCAAGCGGCGCGCCGGTCAATGCGGACGCAGCTCAGTGCGACCCCGTCGCAGTCGGGTAACAGAGCGATCGCCACCCTCCCGCGAAGGCAACGAGGTGGACTGTGCGTGGCACGCTGACGGTGCGCGTGGCGTCGCCGATCTGGTAGCGCACATCAAGCTCAGCGGCGTGCTCGTGGACCATTCCGGAGTCCGGGTCGCGCCAATTGTCGAGCCGGCGCACGCTGTCCACCTGCACGCCGCGCAGCCGCGCGAGAGCACCGATGCGCTGCGCATCGATGAACGCCTGGAGCGAGCCCCAGCTCTGCTGGCACTCGGGGCTGAGCAGGGAGAACGCGCGCCGATACTGGCGGGCGCGCATCAGCTCGACGAACACCGCCTCGCTGAAGGCGGGGTTGGCGCGCGGCAGCGCAGCGCCGGTGGCGCCGCGCTGGTGGTCGGCGACGAGTGTCGCGGCGCGTCCGCGCGCCGCCGCCGGCGTGGCCTCGTCGCTCTCCACCAGGGTCGCCGGGGACAGCGCCCCGCGGCTCCAGAAGGTGCGGGTGTGAGCGTCGACGAGGTGGGGCCGCTCCTCTCTGGGGAGGCGTCGCACTGCGCCGCGGCGCGGTGCTGCCTGCTCACCGCCGCCGAGGAGGCGCTGCAGGAGACGCGGTCCGCGCATCAGGCAGCCGGCCGCGGCGGCGCCATCATGTCGTCATGTCGGCGGCGACCCTGGCCTCGGTGCTGGGCATCCAGGTCAGTCTACGCGTTCGGCTGGGGCGCCCCGCTCGGCCGGACCGGCACCCGGGCAGCGGTCCCGCTCGGTACCATCCGCGGGTGATGGGGATGCCCGCGCGGATCCTGCTCGCGGAAGACCAGGCGTCGGTCGCCGCCCCGGTGGTGAGCCGGCTGATCGCGGCCGGCCACGAGGTCAAGTGGGTCCGTGAGATGCGCGAGCTGCGCCAGCAGATGGACGACAACCCGCCCGACCTGCTCCTCCTCGACACCACGCTCGACGTCGACGGCCTCGAGTACTTCCAGGCGGTCCGCTTCTCACCCGACCACCCCCGCGCCGGTGTGGTCATCCTCACCCCGCCCGGGGATGTCAGGACCAAGGAGCGCGCCCAGCAACTCGGCGCCGCCGCGGTCCTCGCCAAGCCACTGGACGAGGACGCCCTGGTCGCCGTGGTCGGCGACCTGCTCTCGATGATCTGAGACTGCGCCTCAGCGCAGGGTCTGGAGCACGATGAGCACCGCGCTGGTGATCGCCCAGAAGACGATCGTCCCACTGATGTAACGGGGCATGGCGCCGTCCTGCTCGTACCAGCTGATCACCTTCTGCGCGGTCAGCGCCAGGATCGCCGCGGCGTCGACAACCAGCACGAGCAGCGCCGTCAGGGCACTCGCCTGGAGACCCTGGCCGGGGACGACCGCGGCCAGCAGCAGCGACACCGCCCCGAGCGCGATCGCAGTCGCGAGGGTGACGATTTGAGCGCGCCGCACCCAGCGCCGCCGCCGCGTCAGGATCGTGGCGAGGATGATCAGCAGCCCCGCGAATGACGCCGACTCGACGGCGGCGAGCACCTGCTCGCCGAGGCTCACGCTGACCGTCCTGTTCCCCACCGTGGCCTGCCCCCCGAATGCCGCGAGGGCACCGAGCAGGGCGAGCAGGGCGAGGACCATGTCCCAGCTGTAGATGGCCAGGATCGCCGCCGGCCGGCGCTCTTCTGCTGTCGTGGTCGGCGAGGGGGACGGCACGCGCGGATCATAGGCAGCCGCTCGCGGTGCGCAGCGGTCGTCGTCGGGCTGCGTGTCGCGTGGGAACGCGGCTACGCTGTGGCGCGATGACTACGACAATCGCCGTGCTCGGCGGCGACCAGACCGGCCAGGAGCTGCTCGAGGAGGCCCTGCGGGTGATCGCGCCCGAGGTGATCGGCGCGGACCTCGAGCTGCGTCACTTCGACCTCTCCCTCGAGAACCGCCGGGCCACCGCCAACGCCGTGGTGCTCGACGCAGCCGATGCCATGGTGGCCTGCGGCTACGGGCTGAAGGCGGCCACGGTGACCCCCGAGCGCGCCGGCGACGTGGGCAGCCCCAACGCACTGCTGCGCCAGCGGGTCGGCGGCAAGGTGATCCTGCGCACCGGGCGGCGCATCCCCGGGGTTCCGTCGGTCGCCGGCGTGCACGCGCCCATGAGCGTGGTCCGCATGGCAGTCGACGACTCCTACAACGCCACCGAGTGGCGCGAGGGGTCCGGCGACGACGAGGTCGCATTCCGCACCGAGCACATCTCACGGTCGACGTGCCGGGCGGTGGCGGAGTTCGCCTTTGCCCAGGCGCGCCGCACCCAAGCGCGCGTGTTCGGCGGCCCCAAATTCACCGTGTCGCCCGTGTACGAGGGGATGCTCAAGGAGGAGATGGACGCAGCCGCGCAGCGCTATCCCGACGTGGCCTACGAGCCCCAACTGATCGACGCCACCTACGCTCTGCTCCTCACCCACGGCGGCGACGCCCTGGTCATCCCGGCGCTGAACCGTGACGGCGACTGCCTCAGCGATTTCGTCCTGCAGCTGTTCGGCAGCATCGCCGGCGCCGAGTCACTTCTGCTCGGCTTCACGGAGGAATCGACAAGGCCGCACGTGGTGATGGCCGAGGCCCCCCACGGTACCGCCCCAGCCCTGTTCGGGAAGAACATCGCCAACCCCATGGCCATGATCCTCGCCGCCGCCTCCCTGCTCAGCTTTTCAGGTGACCCTCGGTGCAAGCTGGCATCGCGCGCCATCTACGAGGCCACTTTCGAGACGGTGCGGGCCGGAACGCGTACCGCCGACCTCGGCGGCCACTCCTTCACCGACGAGTTCACCGCCGCGGTCATCGAGGCGGTCCGCAACAAGCTCGAGCTCTGGGGCTCCCTGGGGATGAGCTGATCTCGGCCCGGCGCATCTATCTCGACCACGCGGCCACCACGCCACCTGCACCCGAGGTGGTCGAGGCGATGCTTCCGTTCCTCCGCGAGCACTGGGGAAACCCGTCCTCGGCGCACGATCGCGGGCGGCGCGCGCGGGCCGCGATCGACGACGCCCGTGACCGGCTCGCCGCGGTGCTCGGCTGCGCGCCACGTGAGCTCACCTTCACCAGCGGCGGCACCGAGGCCGACAACCTCGCCGTGCGCGGCGCGCTGCAGAGGTGGGGCGGGGAGCGCGGCCGCCACCTGGTCGTCAGCGCCGTCGAGCACGAGGCAGTTCTCCGCACTGCGGCGGGGCTGGCCGCGCGCGGCGAGGCCGAGGTGACCGTGGTGGGCTGCGACGCCGCTGGGCGCGTCGACCCGGAGCGCGTCGCCGCCGCTGTGCGCGGGGACACCACGCTGGTGTCGATGATGCTCGCCAACAACGAGGTCGGCACCGTCCAGCACGTCGCCGACGCCGCCCGGCTTGTGCGCCTGGCCAACCCGCGCACGCTGGTTCACACCGACGCCGTCCAGGCGCTGGGTCGGCTGGCGGTGGATCCCCGGGCGCTCGGCGTCGACCTGCTCAGCCTCTCCGCGCACAAGTGCTACGGCCCCAAGGGCTGCGGAGTGCTGTACGCGCGCTGGGGCACGCGCCTCACCACGCAGATGGATGGGGGTGGCCAGGAGCGGGAGCGCCGCAGTGGCACCGAGAACGTGGCTGCGATCGCCGGTTTCGCGGTCGCCGCCGAATTGGTCGAGAGCGAGCGGGAGGACGAGGCGACGCGGCTGGGCGCGCTCCGCGACTGCCTCGAGGCGGCCGTCCTCGAGCGGACGGCGCACGTGCGGGTTGCGGCGCGGGCGTCGCACCGGCTCCCCAACATGAGCGCGCTGCTCGTCGATGACGCCTCCGGCGAGGCGCTGGTCGCCGCCCTCGACGGCGCCGGCGTCGAGGTGTCGGGCGGGTCGGCCTGCGCCAGCGGCGCAGCGCGGCCGTCACACGTGCTCGCGGCGATGGGCGAGGACCCGGGCAGGACCGCGCTGCTCCGCCTCAGCATGGGGCGTGGCACCCTCGCGGCCGACGTCGATGATGCTGTCGACCACCTGGTCGAGGCCATCGACACGGCGACGGCGTCTGCGGGCAAGCCACTGAAGCGGCGCGCCCTGTCAGCAGCCGGCGGGTGAGGCGTGCCCCGGCTCTGGCCCTGGTCGCGGCCATGGCCGTCTTCGCCATCTTTGCCGTCACGTACGCGCTGAGCATCCCCGTCGGAAGCTCAGCCGACGAACACTCGCACCTCGCCTATGCGCAACTGATCGCCGGCCACGCCTCGCTTCCCGGGGCGCTGGTCCCGGAGAGGCAGCAACCTCCGCTCTACTACCTGATGGCGGCCGCCCTGCTGCGCATCCAGGCACCCCCGGTGGCCCTGCGTTTCCTGTCGATCCTCCTCGGCGTCATCGCCGTCCTCCTGGTGGCGCGCATCGTGTGGCTCCTGGCGCCGCGCCGACCCTGGCTGGCCGTGAGCACGGCGGCAGCCCTGGCGCTGCTGCCCGGCTTTCAGTTCGTGTCGGCGTCAATCACCGACGACAGCCTGGCGGCCGCGGCGGGCGCCCTGCTCCTGCTGGTGACCACGCAGGTGGCGCTCGCCGACCTGCCCAGGCGCGGCCTCCTCTGGCTGATCGGGGTGAGTGTCGGCGTGGGACTGATCTCCAAGGAGACCGACCTCCCGCTGATCATCGTGCTCGGGGCTGTGGCCCTCTGGCACTGGCGTGGTCACCTGTCGCCTGGTCAGCTCGTGCCCGTGGCGGTGCCCATCGCCGCGATCTCGGGCTGGTGGTACGCACGCAACCTGGTCGCCTTCCACCGCCTCCTGCCCCCGCTGACGCCGCTCGGGGTTCCTCCCAGCCGGCTGCGCAACCTGGCGCAGCTGCGGGTGTTCCTCTCCCAGACGATGTACGGGCTGTTCACACCGGAGCGCTACCAGGGGTCGCCGTTGATCCTGCCGCCTGCGGGGCGCGCCCTGATGGCGTTCTTCGCGGCGGCGCTCCTCGCCGGCCTGGTCGTCGGCGTCGTTCTGCTCGTGCGCGCGTGGCCGCGCTGGCCGCGCGGGCGGCAGACGGCGGTGGTCGCGTACGCCCTCGCCGCCGCAGGCGCGCTGGCGCTCTCGCTGGCCAACGCCGTCGTGGTCGTGTTCCAGCCGCAGGGACGCTACCTGCTCGTGGCCGCGACGGGTCCGCTCCTGCTGCTGGTGTGGGGCGTGGCGCGAGGGGCCAGGCGGCGGCGGGGAATCGCCGTCGCCGCGGCCGCCTACGTCGCCGGGGCGATCTCGCTCTCCATCTTCGGCCTCACCACGGCCATCGCCATATCCGGATGATCAGCGCGCCATGACCACACGCCTGCCCGAGCTGAGCCTGGTCCTGCCCGTCCACAACGAGGCCGAGAACGTCACCTGGTTGCTGCCACACCTGGCGGCAACCCTGCCCTCCCTGGCCGAGCGCTTCGAGGTGGTGATCGTCGACGACGGCAGCACCGACGGCAGTGGGACGCTGGCCACCTCGCTTGCGGCCGACCTCGGCGTCGACCTGCGCATCGTGCGTCACGAGCGCAAGAGCGGCTACGGCGCCGCTGTCGGTGACGGTCTGCGCGCCGCCCGCCTCAGCTACGTGGCGTTCACAGACGCCGACGGACAGTTCGAGGTCGCCGACTTCGCCATCCTCGTGCCTCTGCTTGCCGGCGCGGATCTCGTCGGGGGATGGCGCGAGGAGCGCGAGGACGCCGCCATGCGGTCGGTGGTCAGCTGGGTTTTCAACACCCTGGTGCTGGTGCTCTACCGGTTGCCGTACCGGGACATCGACTGCGCCATGAAGGTGATGCGCCGCGACGTGCTGGACTCGATGGAGCTCCACGCCCGCAGCGCCCTCATCAACACCGAGCTGTACTACAAGGCACGCCACGCCGGGTGGCGGATCGCCCAGCACTCCGTCCCCCACCATCCGCGACGTGCGGGACGGCGGTCGGGGGCACGCCCCCGCGCCATCGCGCGTGCCATCAAGGAGCTGATCGTCTTCCGCTGGACGATGCGGCGGTCGTTGCCGGCGCGGCGGTGATCAGCGCGCCGCGGCAGCCCCCACCGGCACCCGCGCCCTGACCTCGCCGACGATCTCACGGGGTGCGGCGCCGGTGGCGGCGGGCGAGTGGTAGACGTCGCCACCCGTGCGCCAGTCGACCGTGGCTGCGAGGGTGTGGGGGCGCACCCGCGACTTGTGGCGCTGCACCACGTGGATCACGTCCTCGATGAGCGTATCCGCGAGGGCGTGCGGGTGGAGGCCGAGGTCGAGCAGGTGCTGGTGCTTGGCGTTGTAGTAGTGGGTGTCGAGCTCGACGCGCGGGTTGGGCTGGTGGACGATGTCGGTCTCGAGGCCGTGGGCGGCACGCGCTTCCTGGACGCGCGCGGCAAGGTCGAGGATGCTGAACTGCTCGGTGAACTGGTTGAACACCCGGAACTCCCCGGCCGCCGGCGGGTTGAGGGCGGCGAGCTCGATGCACGCGACCGTGTCGCGGATGTCGAGGAAACCTCTCGTCTGGCCGCCCTTGCCGTGCACGGTCAGGGGGAGGCCGATGGCCGCTTGCGCGCAGAAGCGATTGAGAACGGTGCCCCAGATCCCGTCGTAGTCGAAACGGGTCGCGAGGTCGCGGTGCAGCGCGGTCTCCTTGGTCTGGGCACCGTAGACCACCCCCTGGTTGAGGTCGGTGGCGCGCAAACCCCAGATCCGGCAGGCAAAGTGGATGTTGTGGCTGTCGTGCACCTTGCTGAGGTGGTACATCGATCCCGGCACCTTGGGGAAGGGCAGCCGGTCGCTGCGCCCGTTGTGCGTGATCTCGATGAACCCCTCTTCGATGTCGATGTTCGGGGTGCCGTACTCGCCCATGGTGCCCAGCTTGATGAGGTGGCAGTTCGGGGCGTGGTCGCGGATCGCGAAGAGCAGGTTGAGGGTGCCGACCACGTTGTTGACCTGCGTTTCGACGGCGTGGCCGCGGCTGATCATCGAGTACGGCGCCGATCGCTGCTCGGCGAAATGCACGATCGCGTCCGGCGACGTCTCCTCCACAAGAGCGGTGACGGCATCGGCGTCGCAGAGGTCGAGCTTGTGCCACGCGATGGGCCGGCCGCTCAACTCCGCCCAGCGGGCGATGCGCCGTTCCATCGACGTGATCGGCACCAGGCTGTTGGTGCCGCAGCGGTGGTCCCAGCGCCGCCGCACCAGGTTGTCGGCCGCGATCACGTCGTGCCCCTTCGCCGAGAGGTGCAACGCGGTGGGCCAGCCGAGGTACCCGTCGGCGCCAAGAACGATGATCCGCATGTCAGGTGGTCCCCCCGGAAACGTTGGTTGCAGCGGCCGGACCGCGAGCGGCGAAGAATGCCGCCGTGCGTGCCAGCCCGTCGATCAGCGTGGTCTGCGCGCGCCAGCCCAGCCACCGCTGTGCCCGCGACGCGTCGAGCGCGGCGCGGCGCACCTCTCCATCGCGGGCTGCCCGGTACTCGATGCCGGCGGTGGAGCCTGTGAGCTGGACCAAGCCGGTGACGATATCGCGGACGCTGGTCTCTCTGCCTGTGCCGACATTCACGGGGCCGCTGCGCGTGCTGCCGAGCGCGGCCACGGTGGCCTCGGCAACGTCCTCGACGTAGACGAAGTCGCGGGTCTGGAGGCCGTCGCCGAAGACCACCGGCGCGAGCCCTTCCAGGAGCCGGGTCGCGGTGATCGCCACAACCCCAGCCTCACCCGTTCCATCCTGGCGCGGTCCGTAGACATTGCCGTAGCGGAGCGCCATGGTGCGCACCCCGCGCTGGGCGATGGTGGCGAGATAGGTCTCCTCGCAGAGCTTCTCGGCACCATAGGCGGACCGGGGAGCCGGCCGGAGGCGCTCGCTGGCGGGGAGCACGCGCGGGTCCCCGTACACCGCTCCCCCCGAGGACGCGATGACGATCGACGTGCAGCCGGCCGCGGCCGCGGCCGCGAAGCATCCCACCGATTGGGAGAGCACGCCGGCGACGTGGCCGCCCGGGTCGCGCAGGGCGCGGTTGACGCCGCCCTTGGCGGCGAGGTGAACAAGGGCGGCGGGTCGGAATCGCTCCATCGCGGTGCGCGCCTCCTCGCTGCCGCCGCCGGCCAGGAGCACGTCGACCGAGCCGGGGAGGGGAACCCCACAGGGGTGAGAGTTGTCGTCGACGACGAGGATCGCCCACCCGGCGGCCACCAGGCGCTCGACGACGTGGGTGCCGATGAAGCCCGCGCCGCCGACCACCACGACCCTGGCCAGATGCTCGGGTCGCCTCACGGGGCGGCTACCTCGGTCCCTGCGGGGCGGCCCAGCCGCATGTAGGCGAGAGCCCCGGCGAGGCCGAGCGGCACGGTGACCGTCAGCCGGGACAGAAGGGTGATGGCCAGGGCTCCGGCCGGGCTGATGCCGGCGTGCACAAGCAGCGCCACGACCACGGCGTCCGCGGGTCCGATGCCGAAGGGAAGGCTGGAGGCGCTGCCGATGACCTGGGAGAGAGCGAAGGCCGCGGCGGCGATCCACAGCGGCAGGGCGAGGCCAACGCCTGAGGCGAGGAGCTCGATCTGCAGCGCGCTGACGGTGACGACAGCGATGGTCAGCCCGGTGAAGCGGAGACTGAGGCGGCCGTCGCCTGCCAGCCGCCAGAGCTGCCCGGCGGCGTGGACAAGGCGATCGCGCCAGCCCGACGACACAGCGGTCTGGTCCGCGTCGGCGCCGGCGCCGATGAGACGGGCAAGCAGCCAGGGCGCGATCAGCAGGCAGGCCCCGGCGGCGGCGGCCACCGCGAGGAGGCCCCCGCCGAACGCGAACGGAGCGATACATGCCGAGCCGACCACGGCCAGCTGACCGAAGCTGACGATGCGCTCGTAGAGCACCGTGACCATCCCCGGGGTCAGGGGCACACCGTCACGGCTGCGCCAGAGGTACGGTCGCACGAAGTCGCCGGCGGCGACGGGACTGACCCAGCTGAGTGTCTGGCCGGCGAGCTGGGTGCCGATCATCCGCATCCGGTTGACGCGATGACCGAGGGTGTTGAGCACGATCTGCGAGCGTCCCGCCCTCAGCCAGGTGGCCACGGCGTTGAGGGAGACGGTGGCGCCCAGGAGCGGCCACGGCTCGGCGGCGGCGGTGCGCAGGGCTGAGGGGAGGTCGACGCGCCGCAGCAGGATCAGCAGCGCCCCCGCGCTGATCACGACGGAGGCGACCCGGGTGATCCGAGCGACCATCACGCGCCGCCTGCGGCTGCCTTTCGACGCCCCATCGACCGGCAGGAGGGCGGGGGCGGCGGGGGCGAGGTCGACGGCGGGTACGCTCACGTGGCGGCAGACCTCCTCCGAGTATGTCGGATGGTCCCGCTCCGGAGCGTCGGCGTATAATTCTGACCATGACGGTCGGAATTAGCCAGGCAGCACACCCACGAGCCTCCGAGACGGGCCAGAGAGCCGATCACAGCACGTCCTTCTCGATGCGGGTCAGCTCCAAGGCCCATTACGGCCTGCGGATGATGACGGAGTTCGCTCGAGCGTATGGCAACGGGCCGCTGAGCATCGCTGAGGTGGCGCGCGTCGAGCACCTCCCGCTCGCCTACCTGGAGCAGCTGGCCGGCCAGCTCCGCCGTGGCGGCCTCGTCGAGAGCACCCGCGGGGTGCACGGCGGCTACACCCTGGCCCGCCCCCCCGAGCTGATCTCCGTGCTCGAGGTGGTGCACACGGTCGAGGGCGAGGTGTCCCCGGTGGAATGCGTGTCCTCCGACTACGTCGCCGGCAGCTGCGGCCGCGACGGCGAGTGCGCCTCCCGGGGGCTGTGGCTGCGCCTCAAGGAGAGCATCGACGCCGTGCTCCGCCAGACCACCCTTGCCGAGTTGATCCACGACCAGTCGCTGCTCGCGGCGATGGCCCCCTCCGACCCACACCCGGAGGCATCACATGACTGACCACCAAGCCCTCGCCGCCGACCTCGTGGTTGATGGCCTCTCCGTCGCGGTGGACGGAAAGGAGATCCTGCGCGGCGTCGACCTGACCGTCCCGGCGGGCGAGGTGCACGCCCTCATGGGCCCCAACGGCTCGGGCAAGAGCACGCTCGCGTACACCCTGAGCGGCCACCCCAAGTACGCAGTCACGGGCGGCACCGCCACGTTCGGTGGCGATGACCTGCTCGCCCTGCCGGCGGACGCCCGGGCTCGGCTCGGCCTCTTCCTCTGCTTCCAGTACCCCACCGCGATCCCCGGTGTCACCACCGTGAACTTCATGCGTGCCGCACTGCGAGCGCAGGGCAAGGAGATGCCCGCGCGCGAGTTCATCCGCAGGCTCAACGAGGAGATGGCGGCGCTGCGAATCGACGAGAGCTTCCGGGCCCGCTACATCAACGACGGCTTCAGCGGCGGCGAGAAGAAGCGCGCCGAGATCCTTCAGATGGCCATGCTCCGGCCGCGCCTGTCGATCCTCGACGAGACCGACTCCGGGCTCGACGTGGACGCGCTGCGCACTGTCGCCAACGGGGTGACCCGCCTGGCGGGACCTGACATGAGCGTGCTGGTGATCACCCACTACCCACGCATCCTCGAGTACCTCAAGCCCGATCGGGTCCACATCCTCAACCAGGGCCGGGTGATCTTGTCCGGCGGACCGGAGCTGGCCACGCAGATCGAGCGCGAGGGCTACGAGCCGATCATCGGGCCCATCGCCGCCGAGGCTGGGGCATCACGCACGTCACTGACCGGCGTGGTCGCGGAGGCACAGGCATGACCGTCCAGGCGCACGAGCTGAGCAAGGATTACGAGTACGGCTTCCACGACGTCGACATTTCGGTGTTCCGCACCGAGAAGGGCATCTCGCCCGAGGTGGTCGCGGCCATCTCGGACCACAAGAGCGAGCCGGAATGGATGCTCAAGTTCCGCCTCAAGGCTTACGAGCACTACCTGAAGCGGCCGATGCCGACGTGGGGTGCCGACCTCTCAGGCATCGACTTCGACAACATCTACTACTACGTCAAGCCCGCGGGCGAGCAGTCACGGTCCTGGGACGACGTGCCCGCGTCGATCAAGAACACCTTCGATCGTCTCGGAATCCCCGAGGCGGAGCGCAAGTTCCTGGCAGGAGTCTCGGCCCAGTACGACTCCGAGGTCGTGTACCACAACATCCGCGAGGACCTCGAGAAGCTCGGCGTGATCTTCTGCGACTGTGACACCGGCCTTCGCGACCACCCCGAGATCTTCCGCAAGTACTTCGGCACCGTGATCCCGCCCAACGACAACAAGTTCGCGGCGCTCAACTCAGCGGTGTGGTCGGGCGGATCGTTCGTCTACGTGCCGGCCGGCGTCAAGGTCGAGGTTCCCCTGCAGGCGTACTTCCGCATCAACAGCGACAACATGGGCCAGTTCGAGCGGACCCTGATCATCGCCGAGGAGGGCTCCTCGGTCCATTACATCGAGGGCTGCACAGCGCCCAACTACTCGAGCGACTCGCTGCACTCGGCGGTGGTGGAGTTGATCGCCCACAAGGGCGCCAAGATCCGCTACACCACCATCCAGAACTGGTCGGACAACGTCTACAACCTGGTCACCAAGCGAGCCATCGCCCACGAGAACGCCACCGTCGAGTGGGTCGACGGCAACCTCGGCTCCAAGGTCACCATGAAGTACCCCGCCATCTACCTGATGGGCGAGGGGGCTCATGGCGAGGTGCTCAGCGCGGCATTCGCCGGTCCCGGCCAGCACCAGGACGCCGGCGCCAAGTGCATCCACGTGGCCGCACACACCACAAGCAACATCGTGTCGCGGTCGATCAGTAAGGGCACCGGGCGCACCTCGTATCGCGGCCACATCAAGGTGTATCCGAAGGCGCATGACGTGCGCATCAACGTGCGCTGCGATGCACTTCTCCTCGACGAGGAGTCGCAAAGCGACACCTACCCCTACATGGACGTGAACAGTCCCGACGTCACCATCGGCCACGAGGCGTCGGTGAGCAAGGTCGGCGAGGACCAGATCTTCTACCTGACCTCGCGCGGTATTGACGAGAACGAGGCCACCGCGCTGATCGTCAATGGCTTCTTCGAACCCTTCGTCAAGGAACTGCCGATGGAGTACGCGGTGGAGCTCAACCGTCTTCTCGCCCTCTCCATGGAGGGGTCGGTCGGGTGATCACCGGGTCCCCGCCGGCGACGCCGGCGGTCCCGGCGTTCGCGCTGTCGGTGGAGGAGCGCATCGCGACCGCGCACGGCTGGCTCCGCGACCGTCGCCAGGCGGCGTGGGACGCGTTCAGCACCATGCCCATGCCGTCCTCCCAGCGCGATGAGGACTGGCGGCGCACCGACATCGCCAAGCTCCGGCTGAGCGGCTTCCGGCCCTCCGATGACATCGACGAGCCGCTCGTCAACGCCATCAGGCAGCGCCGCGACCAGGGCGCCGCGGACGCGGCGCTGATGTTCGACGCCGCCCCGGTGACGCGCATCGAGCACAGCGATGAGCTGACCGCCGCCGGGATCGTGCTCAGCTCGCTCGAAGAGGCCGCCAGGCTTCACCCCGAGCTTGTCGAGCGTGCGCTCGGCGCCGTGGGGGTCGCCGAGTCACCGTTCGTGGCGCTCTGGAACGCCATGTGGAGCGGTGGCGCCTTCATCTACGTTCCTCGGTCGGTGCACGCCGCAGTGCCTGTCTGGGTTGCGCACAGCGCCGCCGGGCATCGCGGCGCCGCCTTCCCCGCGACCGTGGTTCTGCTCGAGGACAACTCGTCGCTGACGCTGGTCGACGACTACCTCTCCGCTGCGGGGCTCAACGAGATGTTCAGCGACGCGCTGACGATCGTGGTGGCGGGCCGCGACGCCCGCCTCGATCACTGCGTCCTGCAGCAGTGGGGCGAGGGGGTGTGGCACGTCGCGCTCCATCGCACCATGCTCGCTCAGAACGCGCGCCTTCGCATGTTCGGAGCGACGCTGGGGTCGCGTCTGCAGAAGGCCTACTGGGAGGTCATGCTCGACGGGCCCGGAGCGGAGGCGAACATCTCCGGCGTGGTCTTCGGGGACGGCACCCAGCACCTCGACCACCAGTCGCTGCAGGCCCATCGCGCCCCTCAGACGACGAGCCGCCTGAAGCTCAAGGTGGCCGTCCGCGACCACGCCCGCAGCGTCTACAGCGGCCTCATCGACGTCGAGCGCGTCGCCCAGCAGACCGATGCCTACGTACAGAACCGCAACCTGCTGCTGAGCCACGGGGCCACCGCAGACTCCGTGCCCCGCCTCGAGATCCGCGCCAACGACGTGCGCTGCGGTCACGGCGCGACCGCCGGCCACATCGACGACGACCACCGCTTCTACCTCATGGCCCGCGGCGTCACCGCCGAGGACGCCGACCGCCTCATCGTCCACGGCTTCCTGGACGACGCGTTGGCCGACTGTCCGCATCCCGGCGTCGCCGCGCTGATCGGCGACCTCCTCGAGAGGGAGCTCGAGGGCAACGCCCAGGCGGGCATCGCGGTCGTCGACGCATGAGCGTCGCCAGCTGGGTGGAGGTGGGGCGTGTCGAACAGGTCCCGCCCGGGCACGCGGCTCGGGTCGAGGTCGGCGACGTGGCGCTGGCAATCTTCAACGTCGACGGGGAGTTCTTCTGCCTCGACGACACCTGCACGCACGCCGAGGCGTCGCTGAGCGACGGCGACCTCGACACCGCTCGCTGCCTCATCGAGTGCCCGCTCCATGGCTCCGCGTTCGACCTGCGCACCGGCGAGCCGCGGTCGCTGCCGGCGGTGGAACCGGTGCACGTGCACCACATCGACACCAGTGACGGCGTGATCCGGGTGGCGCTCAACACCGAGGCGCTGGCATGAGCGAGGTCAGGACGGTAGCGCCGCTTGACGTCACCCGGCTGCGCGCCGACTTCCCCGTCCTCGAACGCTCCGTCAACGGACATGCGCTGGTGTACCTCGACTCGGCGGCGACGTCACAGAAGCCCCAGGTGGTCCTCGATGCCGTGGACGCCTACTACGCCGAGCACAACGCCAACGTGCATCGGGGGGTGCACACGCTCGGCAACGAGGCGACCGACATCTTCGAAGGCGCGCGCGAACGCGTGGCACGGTTCATCGATGCCCCCGCCGAGGGAGTCGTCTTCGTGCGCAACACCACCGAGGCCCTCAACCTGGTGGCCTCGTCCTTCGCGCGTGAGCTCCTCAGCCCGGGTGACCGGATTCTGCTCACGGAGATGGAGCATCACAGCAACCTTGTTCCGTGGCAGCTCGCCGCCGAACGCGCCGGGTTGGAGCTGGCGTTTCTTCGCGTCGACAACGACGGCCGCCTCGACCTCTCCGACCTCGACGAGCTGCTCGCCCCGCCGACGCGGCTTCTCAGCCTCGGTCACCAGTCCAACGTGCTCGGCACCGTGGTGCCACTGCGCTCGATCATCGAGGCCGCCCACGCTCGTGACGTGCTCGTCTGCGTCGACGCCGCCCAGAGCGTGCCGCACATGCCCGTGTCGGTCCGCGATCTCGGCTGCGACTTCCTCGCCTTCAGCGGGCACAAGATGTGCGCGCCCATGGGGGCAGGCGTGCTGTGGGCGCGCCCGGAGCTGCTCGAGCGTATGCCGCCATTTCTGGGTGGCGGCAGCATGATCCTGCGCGTGTCGCTGGAGCGATCCTCGTGGAGCACGGTGCCCCACAAGTTCGAGGCTGGAACGCCGGATGTCGGGGCCGCGGCGGGCCTCGCCGCCGCCTGCGACTACCTCGACGCCATCGGCCTCGACCGCATCCACGCTCACGAGCAGGAGCTGACGTCCCACCTCCTCGCGCTGTTCGAGGAGACGGAGGGAGTCGAGGTGTACGGGCCCCAAGGCCTCAACGAGCGCGGTGGCGCCGTGAGCTTCAACGTCGCCGGCGTTCACGCCCACGACGTCGGCACCATCCTCGACCGTTCGGGCGTTGCGGTCCGCGCCGGCCATCACTGCTGCCAGCCCCTCATGAAGCGGCTTGGCGTGGCCGCGACGGCGCGCGCGTCGGTGTACCTCTACAACACCCACGACGAGATCGACGCCCTCGGCTCGGCCCTTCGGGAAGTGCGCCGCATCTTCGGATAAGGCCTGCCGGCACGTTGACATTGACCAACACTGTGTTTGTTGGATGCACGCCTGAAGTGGCATGCGGCCCGAGCGGGGCCATCCTCGCCGTCGGCAGTGGTGCGCGAGAGGCGGCGGGCCGTGGCGCGCGGCGCGTCCACCTCGCCGGGCGAGCCCTGGCCGGGCTGGGCGACGCGCATCTGCACCTCGAATGGCTGGCGCGCTCGCGCCGCGCCGTCGACCTCACGGGGGCCGGAACACGCCGGGAGGCTCTGGGGCGGGTGGGGCATTTCGCTGCCGGCCTGCCGGCCGACGCCTGGATATCCGGCTCGGGCTGGTTCAACGATCTCTGGGCTGATGATCCAACCTTCCCGACCCGCCACGAGCTCGACAGCGTGACCGGTGGCCGGCCTGCCGTGTTGACTCGCAAGGACGGCCATTCCGCCTGGCTCAATACCGCGGCGCTCAGCGCTGCCGGCTTCCGCCGGGACATCCCGGATCCAGCGGGCGGGGTCGTCGACCGTGACAGCGGTGGCGAGCCCTCCGGTGTGGTTCGGGAGACAGCTTCCACGATGGCGCAGCGGATGGTGCCTGAGCCTCCAGACGACGCTTTCACCTCCGACGTTGCCGCGGTGCTGCGCGACCTCGCCAGGCTCGGGCTCACCACCGTGCATAGCATGGATTCGGCGCGCCTCTTCCGCGCTCTGCAGCGGCTGCACGAGGCAGGCCGGCTGCCCATCCGGGTGGTGTGGAACTTCCCTCAGGCCGAGCTCGGGGCCGCCGTTGCAATGGGTGTCCGCTCTGGCTACGGCGACGAGCGCCTGCGCGTCTGGGGCGTGAAGAGCTTCCTCGACGGCTCACTCGGCAGCCGGACCGCGGAGATGCTCGACGGCAGTGGTGTGCCCGGCATCCCCCAGGGAGAGTTGGTCGAGCTTGTGCGACGGTGCGCGGCGGCGGAGCTGAACGTGTGCCTCCACGCGATCGGCGATGCGGCAGTCCGCCGCGCCCTCGACGCGCTGCAGCCCTTTGGTGGCGCATGGCGTCTGTGGCGACCGCGAATCGAGCACGCTCAGTGTGTGCACCGCGACGACGTTCCGCGCTTCGCCGCCAACGGGGTCATCGCCTCGATGCAACCTCTGCACGCCGTTTCGGACCGGGAGATGGTTGAGAAGCTGTGGCCCGGGCGCGTCGAGGCCTCGTACGCGTGGGGCGCGCTCGCTCGCGCGGGTGCAGTGCTCGCGTGCGGCTCGGACGCTCCCGTCGAGAGCGCCGCGCCGTTGCTCGGCATCGACGCCGCCACCACCTGGCGCCGTCGGAGCGGGTGGTACCCGGAGCTGGCTCTGTCCCGCCCGGCCGCTCTCCGTGCCTACTCGCACGGGGTGGCGTACGCCGCGGGGATGGAGAGGTTGACGGGGCGGCTCCGACAGGGACTGCAGTGCGACCTCACAGTTCTCGACGGCAGCCGGGTGGTGGCGACCGTGGTGGCAGGCACAGTTGTCTGGCGGCGCTGAGTCGAAACGGATGAGAGCTCTCGTCTCAGCGCCTCACGGTGCCGTCTGTTCAGGTCATGGCTGCGATCGCCGGACGGCTCAGCGGAGCTCGTTGATACGGATCAGGTTGCCCGCGGGATCGCGGAAGGCGCAGTCGCGAACCCCGTACGGCTGCTCGGTCGGCTCCTGGACAACGTCGGCGCCGCTGGCCTGCAGTCGTGCGAAGGCGCCGTCGAGGTCGGCGGTGGCCAGGATGATGTGGGCGTAGCTGCCCTTGGCCATCATCTCGGCGATGGTGCGGCGCTCGTCGTCGAGGAGCGGGTGGCCGCCGCCCGGCGGCTCCAGGACGATGGACGTGCCCGGCTGGCCGGCGGGGCCGACCGTGATCCATCGCATCCCGCCGTATGCGACGTCGTTGCGGACCTCGAAGCCGAGGGTGTCGCGATAGAAGGCCAGGGATGC
>DAISRJ010000003.1:0-42633 GCA_036828955.1 Candidatus Dormiibacterota bacterium
GGGACCGGGTGTCACCCATACGCCGATGGCGATGACCCACGTGACCGTCAGCCCGGGGGCCCGCCTCGAGTTGCCATGGTCGCGTGATCACAACGCGCTGGTGTACGTCCTCTCCGGTCGCGGAACGGTGGGCACCGACTCGCGCCCGATCAGCAGCGGCCAGCTGGCGGTGTTCGGCGCCGGTGATGCACTCACCATCGCCGCCGACGCAACCCAGGACAGCCGCACCCCGGCGTTCGACGTCCTGGTGCTCGGCGGGCGTCCGATCCGCGAGGAGGTCGCGTGGTACGGCCCCTTCGTCATGAACACCCAGGACGAGTTGCGCCAGGCGTTCGACGACTTCCGCGCCGGCCGCATGGGAGCCATCCCCGCCACACACTGACGTCCTGTAGCGACCAGAGTTGCGCCGGATCCTGACCGGGGCCGCCTAGAGAACGTGCGCCAAGAAGGACTTCGTGCGCTCGTGCTGTGGGTTGGCGAGGACGTCGCGAGGCGTGCCGACCTCGACGATGACGCCGCCATCCATGAACACGAGGGTATCGCCGGCCTCGCGAGCGAACGACATCTCATGGGTGACAACGACCATGGTCATCCCGCTGTGCGCGAGGTCGCGCATGACATCGAGCACCTCACCGACCAACTCCGGGTCCAGGGCCGAAGTCGGCTCATCGAAGAGCATCAGCTTGGGTTCCATGGCCAGGGCGCGGGCGATGGCGACGCGCTGTTGCTGACCGCCGGACAATTGGTTGGGATAGACGTCGACTTTGTCCGCGAGGCCGACGCGCTCCAGCAACTTCCGTCCCCGCACCGTCGCAACTGCAGCTCTTTCGCCCTTGACGTGCAACGGCGCCTCGATGACGTTTTCCAGGGCAGTCATGTGCGGGAAGAGGTTGAACCGCTGGAACACCATGCCGATCTCACTCCGCTTGTGGCAGACGTCGGTGTCGCGCAATTCGTGGAGCTTCTCGCCACGCTGCTGGTAGCCGACCAGCTCGCCGTCGACGAACAGCCTGCCGGCGTCGATCTTCTCGAGGTGATTGATGCAGCGGAGGAAGGTGCTCTTGCCAGATCCCGAAGGACCGATGAGACACATCACCTCGCGTGGCGCGACCTCGAGATCGATGCCGCGGAGCACCTCGAGGCGGCCATAACTCTTGTGGACGGCCTGTGCCCGGAGCATGGGGGTGGCGTTGATAGCAGCCATCTATGTGTGCCGGCCGGGAGACACGCCGGGGTCGGCTGCCACCGGCCAGGGTGGTGGCGCGTGGCCCTGGAAGAGGATGCGCCGGAACCGCTGCAGCGGAGTTGGTGGCAGCTCGCGCTGGGAACCTCTCGCGTAGTGCCTCTCGATGTAGAACTGGCCGAAGGTCAGGATCGACGTCATGAAGACATACCAGATGCTGGCGACGAACAGCAGCTCGATGATCTTGAAATTGGCGCTTGCGATCTGCTCTGACCGTGTGAACAGCTCGGTGACCGTCGCGATGAATGCGAGTGAGGTCGTCTTGAGCATGGAGATCGTCTCGTTGCCCGTCGGCGGGATGATCACTCGCATCGCCTGGGGCAGCACGATGCGTCGCATCACCAGGAGACGGCGCATTCCCAGCGCCTGCGCCGCCTCGGTCTGACCGTGATCCACCGAGATGATCCCGGCGCGGATGATCTCGGCCATGTAGGCGGCTTCGTTGAGACCGAGGCCGAGGATGGCGGCGACCACGTTGGGGATCAGCGTGTTGGTGCCCACGTGCCAGCCGATGTTGGTGAAGGGGACGCCCACGCCAACGAACTGAATCACTGAGTTGAGGTTGAACCAGAAGAAGATCTGGACGAGCACCGGGGTGCCGCGGAAGAACCAGATGTAGAACCAGCTCACCGAGGAGACGACGGGGTTGGGCGACAGCCTCATGATCGCGAGGAGCACCCCGAGGCCGACCCCGATGACCATGCTGATCACCGTCAGCTCCAGGGTCAGGACAACCCCGCCGAGGATGTAGCCCTGAAAAAGGTAATGGGTGACGACGTCCCACTGAAGCCCTGGGGCGGTGACGATGGTGCCGACGACCTCGGCGGTGATCGCGAGAACGACCACCGCCGCGACCCAACGGCCCGGATGCCGGAGCGGCACGGCCTTGATCGCCTCAGGCCGCGCGCTCAGGTCCGGCATCGAAGCCTCACCGGTTCAGGCGTTGGACATCACAGGGCAGACGGTCAGTACGAGGGCACGCACGACTGGCCAACGGCGTTGTTGTTGTTCAGCGCCACCGCAGAGCTCGTGATCGCGCCGTCCTTGACGCCCCAGGTGTTGAGAATGTTCGTGTAGTAGCTGTTGGCGATCAGGTACTTGACAGCGTCCTGCACCGCCTTTTCGAGCGGGTTGCCCGCGACCAGCGCGATACCGTACGGCGTGACGCTGCACGGCGAGCCGCCGATCTCGAGCTTGCCACCCTGCTGCTTGACCTGGTAGTCGGCGACGGGCTGATCGAGCCAGCCGAAGTCGTCGCGTGCCGATATCAGCGCCTGGTCAGCCTGGGTCTGGGTCTGAAAGCTGTCGACCGTGATGTTCTGTCCGGAGGGACAGTGGTTGGTGTCACCCGCGATCGGTGTGCCCCCCACCTGCATGCCCATGAACCCCCAGGCGTCCGACTCCTCGGTGGTCCCGGCCTCGACGGCGACCTTCTTGCCGCACATGTCGGCGGCCGCGCTGATCTTTGCCCCGCCCGTCTTCACCAGCCAGGCCTCGCCGGCCTGGTAGTAGGTGATGAAGTCGATGCCGCCCGCCTCGCGCTTGGCGGTGGGTGTCCAGCTCGAGATGCTGAACTGGTAGCGCGGCTTGTCACCGCCTGCGACCTCGCTCGGTGTGGACGCTTTGAGCTGGGCGATGATGTCGTCGAAGGTGACGTTGTTGAACGTGCAGACCAGGCCCAGCACCTTGCAGATGGCGTTGCCGAGGTCGATGTCCCAGCCCTGGATGTTGCCAGTGTCGGGGTTGATGAACTCGTTCGGAGCGTAGGTGGCGTCTGTTGCGATCTGCACCGCCGATCCCTTGATCGACGCGGGCACCTCGCTGGCGATGCTCTGCTGGACTGACGGGCCAGAGGCGCTCGAGGCCGGAGCGCTCGAGGTTGTGGGGGTCGAGCTGCCGCAGGCGGCCAGGACGATGGTTGCCGTGACGGCCAGTCCGAGCGGGCCGCGCCGGCGGGAACGGGTGACGCTGCGGCGCATGTGAGACCCCTCCGCGGATGGTGGATGTGGGATGGCGGCTGCCGGTGATCCCCGATTCCGTGCAGATTGGACGCGATTCTGGCGCAGTCCGGTGCTGACGCGCATTCCGGCCCGCTGCCGCATACCTGTCCAGCGACGTCCCATCGACATCGCCTCTGTGGCGGGCTCCGGGAGGGTGCCTCATAAGATCGGGTGATGGAGCGGTTCGACGTCGTGGTATGTGGGCTGGGCGCCATGGGAAGCGCGACCCTCTACCAGCTTGCGACACGGGGCCTGCGCGTGCTGGGGATCGACCGCTTCGCGCCCCCGCACGAGCGGGGGTCAAGCCACGGCGAGACGCGGATCACGCGGTGTGCCACCGGCGAAGGCCTGGCGTACGTGCCGCTCGCCCTCCGCTCCCATCAGCTGTGGGGCGCCATCGAGCAGGAGATCGGCCTCGACATCCTCACCAGCAACGGCGTCCTGGTCCTGGCGTCGCCCGGCTCCTGGGCGCGGCACCACGGCAAGAAGCACTTCCTGGAGACGACGATCGAAGCCGCCAGGACATTCGGCATCGACCATGAGGTGCTCACCGCGGCGGAGATCGGGGCGCGCTTCCCGCAGTTCCGTCTGGTCGGTGATGAGACGGGGTACTTCGAGCCAGGCGGCGGATTCGTGCGCCCAGAAACGGCGGTGGCCGCGCAACTCGAACTCGCCCGACGCGGTGGAGCCGTCACGCGCCTGGACGAGACGCTCGTCGACTACGCCCAGCAGGGGGATGGTGTGACGGTGACGACCAACCGCGGGATGTACTCTGCCGGCGAGCTCGTTCTTGCCGTCGGGGCCTGGCTTGGCGAGGTGCTCGGGCCACCGTACGCCGCTGATTTCGTGGTCACCCGCCAGGTGCAGCGGTGGTACGCGGCCGGCGATGCCCTGGAGTCCTTTCAGCCGGACTGCTTCCCTGTCTTCATCTGGGATGACCGGGACGGGGGCTTCTACGGGTTCCCGGCGATGGCGGGCGGCGGCGACGCCGTGAAGGTTGCCGGGGAGAGTGAGGTGCGCAGCGCGACCGTCGACGACGTGCGGAGCGACGTGACGTCTGCCGAACGCTTCGAGTTGTTTGACACGATCATCAGGGATCGTCTTCCGGGTTTGACGCGCGACTGCGTCAGGGCGTCCACCTGTCTGTACACAGTGACGCCCGGTGGTGACTTCGTGATCGATCGACACCCCGACCATCCTCGTGTGTTGGTTGTGTCGCCGTGCTCCGGGCATGGCTTCAAGCACTCGGCCGCGATCGGGGAGGCGGTGGCGGCGCAGATTGCGGGTGAGGTTCCGCTGATCGACCTGACCTCGTTCTCGTTCGAGCGCCTGGCCAGCGCTGCTATGCGGGCTCCGACAGGAGTGCCCTGACCCCGTCGAGGCGCTGCTCGAGACGGCGTCGCGTCACCGGCCCGGCCGTGTCGAACAGGGCGACAGACGCACCCGCGACGGTGACGTTCCACGTCCCCACGGCCTCACCGTCGACGAGGACGACGGGGTATCCGTCGCCGGGCAGACCGATGTTCGGCTGCCCGGGGGCGACCCTCCCCTTGGTGACGTAGATGTTCGGCTGATTGTCGCGATGGACGAGGCGGGCACGGCCGTCGGGCGCGAACCCCATGGTGTACGCGTCCCACTTGGGAAGGAGGTCGACTGTCCCACGCAGCGGGGTCACTGTCGAGAACGGCCGCTCGTCATCCTCGTGGAGCAACAGCCCGTCCTCGACGTCAATGGTCGTATGCATGGCCAGGGCTGATTGCGCCAAGCCCTTCGGCAGGCCGGCCCACCACGCGAAGTCGGCAACGCGCGCCGGCCCGTAGCCACGCAGGTAGTCGCCGGCGAGCTCAGCGATGGCGCGGTCGCCATCAGCGACCTGGAGAGCTCCGGGCGCCCAGCTGTCGGTGGCGACGTAGCGCAGATTCGATGTGCGCAGGCCGCCTCCGCCGACGGACAGCATCCGACCCTGCACACGCAGCGTGTTTAGGACAACCGACAGCTCGAGGCCGGAGCGCCCCGTGACCGCGTGGAACTCCTTGGGGAGCCGGGGCTCAGTGGCCGCGGCGAGGATCCGGTCGGCGATGTCGGCGTACTGCTCTGGGGTCAGGTCGCAGCGTCGCAGCCGCGCGGCGAGCACCGACGGCGTCATCCGGAATGCCGCGAAGACCCGCGCCGCCTGGTCACGTGGAGCGAGGAACTGAGAACCGCGCATCCCAGGAACGCGGAGCGCCAGTCGGCGCAGGTCGAGATCGCGGAACGCCGCAGCGTTCATGGCGCGGCATCGCGCCGACACGGCCAGGGGAGCAGTCGGGTGAGTGCTGTAGACGGCGACAACAGAGGCGATCGCTTCGAGCGGTGTTGCGGCCTGGTCTCCCAGGCGCTGGCGCCCGTGAGTCCACGCGCGCAGTCGCTGCGTCATGTCCACGTCGTCGATTATCGATTGGCTGGGGAGGAAGGATTCGAACCTTCGAATGCCGGATCCAAAGTCCGGTGCCTTACCACTTGGCGACTCCCCACCGCCTGAGCGATGGTAGATGGTCGAAAACGCAGCGGCTTCGCGCGGTGATGCGAGACTTCCACGGTGACACAGGTTGCATCCCCCGATCCTGCGCCGGATGGTTATCGGCGGCCTTCGACGCGGATGTGGGCGGCCCGCCAGGTCTCCCTCGGCCTGGTCTCAGTGCCCGTAGCCCTCGCCGCGCTGATCCCGTCGTGGCTGTTCGGGGCGGCCACCGCCGGGGTGCCCGTGACAGCCGGGCTCGCTGTTGTCCTGATCACTTCGTGGGCACTGCTGCGTGGGCGCTATCGGTCCTGGGCGTACCTGGAACGCGCCGACGACCTGATCGTCCGTCATGGCCTGCTCTTCCGCCAGGTCACCGTCGTGCCGTACGGGCGCATGCAGTTCATCGACGTCAGCGCCGGGCCCATCGACCGCCTGTTCGGGCTGGCTACTGTGCAGATGCACACTGCCGCCGCCGCCAGCGACGCTCGGATCCCTGGGCTCGTCCAAGCTGAGGCAGACAGGCTGCGCGATCGCCTGGCCTCGCTCGGCGAAGCCCAGGCGACCGGGCTCTGATGACGTCCCTGGCGAGCTCGCCCCCGGTCGCGCTGGGCCAGACCGAATGGAAGCGCCTGCACCCGCTCTCGCCGGTGGTCCGGGCTGGGAGCGCTGTGGCGGTGCTGGTGCTCTTCAGCACACAGTTCGACACCGGCCGGCGCCACGGCTTCCCGTGGGAGAGCTTTGTGCTGCTCGGCCTGGGTATCGTGGTGGGGATCGTGTCGTGGCTGGTGACGCGCTGGCGGGTCCACGGCGGCGACCTCCAGATCACGACAGGCCTCATCCGCAGGCAGTCGATCCGCGTCCCGCTCGCGCGCATCCAGGCGATCGATGTGATCGCGCCGGTCATCGCCCGCGTTCTCGGGCTGGCCGAGGTGCGCGTCGTCGTGGCCGGCCGCGGGACTGGGCGCACCCGGCTGGCTTACCTGGGGGCTGCGGAAGCCCAGCAGGTTCGGGCGACGCTTCTCGCCCTCGCCCATGGGCTCGCCTCTGGGACACCGGAGCCACCTGCCCAGCCCCTTCTGCGGATGGACAACAGGCGGGTGGTGTTCGCCACACTCCTCACTGCGCCGGTGAACGTGCTCATCAGCATCGTCATCCTGGCGATGATCTCGAGCCTCCTGGTGCCACACGGCGCGGCGACGGCGTCGATCGCGGTGCCAGCACTGGTGGGGGTCTTGCCCGAGGTGTTCCGCCGCTTCAACGCCGTGTACGACTTCCAGCTGTCCGAGGCGGCCGATGGGTTGCGCCTCAGCCGCGGGCTGCTGCAGACGCGGACGGAGACGATCCCGTTCGGGCGCATCCAGGCTGTGCGCTGGGTCGAGCCCCTGTTGTGGCGGCACTTTGGCTGGGTGCGCCTCGAGGTTGATGTCGCTCGCCAGCGCGGTAGCCAGCAGCGCGAGGAGGGCAGTTCGCAGCTGTCACGCACCCTGCTCCCGGTCGGCTCACGAGAGCACGCCGCATGGCTGCTCCAGCGGGTGCTACCCGGCGCCGTGACCGTCGCGCCTCCCGGCTCGCGGCCGCCACGGCGCGCGGTGTTTCGGGCTCCGTTCTCGTATCACCTGCTGGCGTTCTGGGACGACCGCGGCCGCCATGCCCTGGCGCGCACGGGACGGGTGCGGCCGGAGGTGGTGGTCGTTCCTCTCGAGAAGGTGCAGAGCGTTCGCTTCAGGCAGGGGCCGCTGCAACGGTGGTTGCGCTTGGCCACGGTGCATCTCGACACGGCGGGTCGGGGGTGGCAGGCGCGGGCCGTCTGTCGCGACGCGGCCGACGCTGAGGTCCTGATGGATCGACTCACCGACCTGGCGCGGGAGGCGCGACGCCGGGCGCGTTGACGTCGGGACCTCCTGCGGCCGGCGGGTTGTGATACTGGCTTGTGTAGGTATACAATCTTGTGGTGGTGGTGAGCGTTCGTTCTCGATCGGAGCAGGGCGCAGCAGAGGCTTCGACCAGTTGCGGGCGCGGAGCGAGGCTCTTGGGGCTGGCGGCGGAGGCCTTTGATGCCGACGACATCCTGGACATGGAAGGAGCGGCTCTCTCGGCGGAGCTGGTCGAGATGCGCCGGGGAATCGATCGGCTCGAGGCGCAGTTCAGCCGCCGCCTGGTCCGTTTCGACGCCACGCGCGGCTACGAGCGTGAGGGCGCGGCCGACCTGATCTCGTGGCTGCGGTGGGCCTGTCGGATGGGGACCGGTGCCGCCGCGCGCCGGCTCCACCTGGCGCGGCAGCTGACGGAGTTGCCAGACACCGAGGCTGCGTGGCGGAGCGGCGCCATCAGCACGGGCCACGCCACCGTCATCGGCCGCACCGTCGACGAGATGGGGGAGGATGGCGCTCACGCGGCCGAGCCCGCACTCCTTGAGGCCGCCGGTCAGATGAACCCAGGCCATGTGTGGCTGGCTGGACAGCGCCTCCGCCACATCCTCGACCGCCAGCGCGCGCTTGCGGATGCCAACGCTGCGTACTCCCGCCGTCGCCTGCACATCACACGTGGGCTGGACGGCGGTGTCTCGCTGGACGGACTGCTGGACGCCGAGGGAGGTGCGATCCTGCGCAGCGCTATCGACGCCCTGACGCGTCCGACGCCGGGCGACGACCGAATCGCGCCCCAGAGGCGAGCCGACGCGCTGGTTGAGCTGGCCAGACGCCAGCTGGACGGCGGATCACTGCCGGCGTCGGGAGGTCAGCGACCGCATCTCACGGTGACCGTTCCGGCGGCCGCGCTTCGCCGTGCAGAGGGTGCCGCGCCCGCCGAGATGGATGGGGCTGGTCCCATCGCGGACGAGACGGTGCGCCGGGTTGGTTGCGACGCTGTGTGCACCACCGTCGAAGTGGACGAGGAGGGCATGCCGCTGACGGTCGGTCGGTCGACCCGGACGGTGCCGGCTGCAATTCGTCGCGCCCTGGTGGTCCGCGATCGCGGCTGTCGGTTCCCGGGCTGCGACCGCCCGCCTGCCTGGGCTGATGCTCACCATCTCGTGCATTGGGCGGATGGCGGCGAGACGGCCCTCGAGAATCTTGTACTTCTCTGCCGCCCCCACCATCGCATCGTGCACGAGCAGGGCTGGACCCTCGGACGCGATGACGGGGGTGACTTCGTGGTGGCGCCCCCCTAGGAGCGTGGGGCGCGGGCACGTCGGCCGGCGCGGGGCCGCCGTGAGAGCACTCTGGGGAGCCACTCGCTGCGGTCGCCCGTATACTCGGCTCACATGGCCGACGGTCCGCGGGCAGTGATCCTCGCCGCCGGAGAGGGCTCGAGGATGCGCAGCGCCACTCCCAAGGCGCTTCATCCGCTGGCGGGTCGCGCCATCATCGACCACGTGATCGATGCTGCGGTTGCCGTGACCGGACGCCCTCCGATCGTGGTGATCGGGCGCGGCCGTGAGGACGTGATCGCTGCGGTCGGCGGCCGCGCCGAATGCGTTGTGCAGCCGGAGCCGCGAGGCACCGGCGACGCGCTGCGATCGGTGCCCGAGCGCCTCCGCGAGAACGGGGACGTGCTGGTGCTGTCCGGCGACGTTCCCTTGGTGCGGCCCCAGACCCTGGGGAGCTTGCTCGACCATCACCGCCGCGCGCGGGCCGCCGCCACCCTGTTGACTGCCACCCCGGCCAACCCCCGTGGGCTGGGCCGGGTGTACCGCGACCCGGAGACGGGGCGAGTGGTGCGGACCATCGAGGAACGCGACCTGCCCGCCGGCTCACACGCGCCCCCTGAGGTGGGGGCAGGGATCTACGCGTTCAAGGGAGCACAGCTCTGGCCCGCCCTGGCGCGCATCGGGAACCACAACGCCCAGGGTGAGTACTACCTTCCTGACGTGCTGCCGCTGCTCAGCGGCCACGTCGAGGCGATGCTCGTCTCCGACCCCGACGAGGCGCTGGGCATCAATGATCGATCTCAGCTTGCCACCGCCGAGGCTGTGCTGCGGACACGTGTCCTCGAGCGTCTCATGGAAGGTGGTGTGACCATCGAGGATCCTGCAACGACATACGCCGATGCGGCGGTCCGGGTAGGCCGCGACTCGGTGATCCGGCCGATGTCAGTCCTGCGCGGTGCCACGGTGCTCGGTGTGGGCTGTCACATCGGGCCGATGGCGCAGCTGCGCGACGTGGTGGCGGGCGACGGCGTGACCATCGGCTCGTCGCACCTCGAGGCCTGCGAGATCGGCGACGGCGTGGTGATCGGGCCCTACAACCGAGTCCGGCCGGGCAGCGTGCTCGGCGCAGGGGTATCGTTGGGCACGCATGCGGAGGTCAAGAACAGCCGTATCGGCGCGGGCAGCCGCATCAGTCATTTCTCCTGCGTGCTCGACAGCGATGTCGGGGAGGGGGTCACCGTGGGAGCCGGAACCGTGACGTGCAATTTCGACGGGGTCTCCAAGCACCGAACCGTCATCGAGGACGGGGTCTTCGTCGGCAGCAACAGCACGCTGGTTGCGCCGTTGACCATTCACCGAGACGCATACGTCGGCGCAGGATCCACGGTCACCGTGGACGTGCCCGAAGGCGCGCTTGCCCTCGGCCGGGCCCGGCAACTGAACGTGGCGGGGTGGCGCGCGCGCCGCGGCCAGCCCCCCGCGGAGCCATCGCGATGACCGAGCCGTACCAGTTCGGCGACCTCATGCTGCTGAGCGGCACCGCCAACCCCGAACTCAGCGACAAGATCTCCCGAGAGATCGACCTGCCACTTGCCAAAATGGAGATCACCCGTTTCGCCGACGGCGAGTTCGACGTCAAGATCGCCGAGTCAGTGCGCGGCCGCGACCTTTTCCTGATTCAGCCGACCTGTCAGCCGGTGAGCGACAACCTCATCCAGCTCTTCGTGATCCTGGACGCTCTGCGTCGGGCGTCGGCATCGCGCATCACCGCCGTGATTCCCTACTACGGATATCAGCGCAAGGAGAAGAAGACGCAGCCTCGTGATCCCATCAGCGCCAAGCTCATGGCCAACATCATCGAGCTCGCTGGCGCCAACAGGGTTATCGCTGTCGACCTCCACGCCGAGGCGATCCAGGGCTTCTTCGACATCCCCGTCGACGCCCTCACCGCCACCAAGATCCTTGCCCGCCGGGTCCGCGAGCGCCACGGGCATAACGTCGTCGTGGTGTCACCCGATACCGGCGGTGCCCTCCGTGCACGGCGACTCGGTCGCATCCTGGACGCACCGATCGCCATCGTCGACAAGCGCCGCCCTCGTGACGACACCGTGGAGGTGATCAACGTCATCGGCGACGTTGATGGCCTGCACTGCATCATCGTTGACGACCTGATCAGCACCGGTTCCACGCTCGCCAACGCAGCAGTGGCACTGCGAGCCAAGGGCGCCACCGGCGTTGACGTCGTGGCAACCCACGGAGTGCTCACCTCCGGCGCCCTCACCCTCCTCCACGAGGCGCCCATCGACGAGATTTGCATCACCGACACCGTGCCGCTCCACGACGGGGCGCGCAGCTTCGACGACCATCCCAAGCTACGCGTGCTCAGCGTCGCACCGCTCATCGCCGAAGCGATCGTCCGCGTCCACGAGGGTCGCAGCGTCAGCGAGCTGTTCCGGTGACCGTCCCCTCAGAGCCGCAGTCTGAGCGCGACGCCGGGGGCGGGCGATGAGCCTCCTAGTCATCGCTTTGATCGCGTCGCTGGTCCTGGCGGCGTTCGCAGCCGCCTCGGAGACAGCGCTGACGTCGGTCAGCCGCCTGCGCATGCGCTCGCTCGCTGAGGAGGGTGTCCGTCGGGCCGAGATCGTGGTCAAGCTCCACAATCAACCGAACGCCTACCTGTCGACCATCCTGAGCATCAACACGGTGGCGGTGATCGTGGCGTCGACGACGGCGACGCTGATCATCAACGACACGTATCGCTCGTTCCCCCAGGCGGTGGGCACGGCGATCCTGTCGGCATTCGTCCTCGTTTTCTGCGAGATCGCGCCCAAGTCGCTGGCGCTCCGTTTCAACGAGCGACTGGCGCTGGTCCTCGGTGGCCCGGTGGCGGCATTGACGCGTGTCCTGCGACCACTGGTCGCCGCGCTGACGCTGGTCAGCAATTCGCTCCTGCGCGCCACCACACGCGGCAAGCCGGTGGTCGGCCCGTTTGTCACCGAGGAGGAGCTCAGGATGATGCTCCACCTCGGTCAGCAGCAGGGTGTCGTGGAATTCGGTGAGCAGGAGATGATCCACGGCATCCTGGAGATGACCGACAAGACGGTGCGCGAGGTCATGGTCCCTCGCATCGACGTTGTGGCCATCGAGTCGTCCCACACCGTGTCAGAGTTGATTGCCCTCGTGGTGCACCACGGTCACTCACGGATCCCCGTGTACGAGGAGTCGATGGACAACATCATCGGCGTGGTGTACGCCAAGGACCTGCTCCGTGACGGGGTCCGCGATGGGGATCAGCGCAAGATCGCCACGATGATGCGGGAGCCGTACTTCACACCTGAGGTCAAGCACGTCGGCGAGCTGCTCCACGAGATGCAGGAGCGGAAGGTGCACATGGCCGTCGTGGTCGAAGAACACGGCGGCACGGCGGGAATTGTCACCTTCGAGGACCTGATCGAGGAGATCGTGGGCCCCATTCGAGATGAGTACGACGTGGCCGAACAGGAGGAGGTGCAGTTCCTCAACGACTCTGAGGTCTTGCTCAACGCCCGCTTCCCGGTTGACGACATCAAGGACCTTCTCCACCTCGACGTTGGCGAGACGGAGAGCGATTCGATCGGCGGCCTCGTGTACGAGCGCCTCGGAGCGATTCCTGCCGTCGGAGCGACGCTTCAACTGGGCGACGCGACCCTCACCGTTGAGAAGGTGCGCCGTCAGAGCATTCAGCTGGTGCGCATCGTCTCCCCGGGTCCGTTCCTGCCCGATCGCGATACGGTGACAGCGGATACGGACGCCTCCGACGCCGGCTGACCCTCCCACGCGAGCCACCCACCAGACTGACAAGATGCCCACCTACCTCACCGAGGCCGTCGTCCTGCGCCGCGTCGACTACGGCGAGGCTGATCGGATCCTCACCGTCCTCACCCGCGAGCAGGGCAAGATCGGGGTCATCGCGCGCGGTGTGCGCAAGGCGGGAAGCCGGCTCGCCGCACACACCGACCTCTTTGCGCGAAGCCACATGCAGCTTGCCCACGGCCGTGGCGACCTCGACGTCCTCACCCAGGCGGAGACCGCCGGCTCGGCCGCGCCCCTGGCCGACGCGCGCCGCGCGGCCTGCGCCGCCGTCTGCGCGGAACTCGCGGACCGCGTGCTGGAGAGTCACCACCCGGACGCGGTGACGTTCGAACTCGTCGTCACCGCCCTGAGTGACTGCACGGACCCAGCACGCGACCCGCGGTCGGCACTCGTCTGGTTCTCTCGCCGGATGATTGACAGGCTCGGCTACGCACCACAACTGCGCGTCTGCCCATCGTGCGAGCGCCCACTCCCCGAGGCGATCGCTTGGTTCAGCGCCATCTCCGGAGGGCTGCTCTGCGATCGGTGTGCGCCAGCCGATCCCGGCGCCGTCGAGTGTTCGGTGCGGGTCATCAAGGTGCTGCGGGTCGCAGCCGCGGGCGATGCGGCGCTGTACCGGCGTCTGCAGCTCGATGAAGCGTCGTTGGCAACCCTCGAAGCCGTCACAGAGTGCGAGCTGGCACAGCACCTCGACCGCCAGTTGCGGTCACTGCCCGTGTTGCGCGCCATCGAACGGCGCTGACCCAGGCGTCGGACGGGAGCCCCTCGGTACACTCGCGGCCGATGTCCCCGAACGACCCCGGTATGCCTGACGTCCTGGAGAAGCTCGTGTCGCTCGGCAAGCAGCGCGGGTTCTTCTTCGGGTCCAGCGAGATCTACGGCGGCATCAATGCTCTCTACGACTACGGCCCATTGGGAGCACGGATGCGCCGCAATGTGCGCAACCTCTGGTGGTCGGCGATGGTCGAGTCGCGCGACGACATCGAGCCCATCGAGACCTCAATCATCATGAATCCCCAGGTCTGGGTGGCCAGCGGCCACGTCGACACGTTCACCGATCCCCTCGTCGACTGCACCGGCGCCTGCCGCAAGCGCTGGCGCGAGGACCACCTCCCCGATGAGCGCCGCGCGCGTGGCAAGCCTGAGGACGCACCCGGATGTCCGGAATGCGGTGGGGCGCTGACGCAACCGCGGCAGTTCAACCTGATGTTCCGCACCCACCTGGGTCCGGTGGCCGACGACGCCGCCCAGGTGTACCTGCGACCGGAGACGGCGCAGGGCATGTTCGTGGACTTCACCACCGTCGTTCAGGCGATGCGCCGGCGGCTGCCATTTGGCATCGCGCAGCAGGGCAAGTCATTCCGCAACGAGATCTCACCAAGCAACTCCATCTTTCGAACGCGCGAATTTGAGCAGATGGAGATGGAGTTCTTCTGCAAGCCCGGCACCGACATTGAGTGGCACAAGTTCTGGTGCGACGAGCGCATGCGCTGGTGGGTCCAGGATTGCGGCGTGCGAGCCTCACGGTTGCGCCTGCGTCCCCACGGCGCCGACGAGCTGTCGCACTACAGCACCGCAACCAGCGACGTCGAATACCGGTTCCCATGGGGCTGGGGGGAGCTGGAGGGGATCGCCGACCGCACCGACTTCGACCTGCGCCGGCACAGCGAGCACAGCGGCAAGGACCTCAGCTACTTCGACACAGAGACCAACGAGCGGTACATCCCCTACGTCATCGAGCCGGCGGCAGGCCTGGATCGCGCCTGCCTCACCATGCTCATCGATGCCTGGGACGAGGAGCAGGTCCGGGGGGACACACGCCTCGTCCTGCACCTCCACCCCGATGTTGCTCCATGGCAGGTCGCGGTTCTCCCCTTGAGCAAGAAGGTCCAACTCACCGAGGTCGCTCGCGCACTGGCTCTGCGGCTGCGCAAACGATTCCGCACTGAGTACGACGAGACCCAGTCGATCGGGCGGCGCTATCGCCGCCAGGACGAGATCGGCACGCCGCTGGCCATCACCGTCGACTTCGAGACCCTCGACGACAACGCCGTCACAATCCGCGAGCGGGACGGCATGACCCAGGTGCGCGTCGGCCTCGACAAGTTGGAGCAAGCGTGCGAGGAACAGCTGACCGCCTCCCGAGCGGCCGCGCTGCGTCGCGCTCAGAGCTGAACACGCCGCTCCCGCCCCCCGCCGGCTAGGGCGCTCGCGTCGCCGCCCTGCGGCCACTGCGTCCGGCCGGACGTGGCTGCTCGTGCAGGCGTCCCCGGCGGATCAGCACCAGGAAGACAGCCCCCACCCCCGCCATCAGGATGTCGTTGAACCCACGGAACAGAAGGCCCGCCGCGGCCCCGGCAGCTACGGGCACGCCGTTGGCGATCAGCAACACGGTGAGGAGGCCCTCGAACGGTCCAACTCCACCAGGGATGAGGCTGATGCTCGAGATCACCCAGCTCAATGCCAGAACGAACATCGCCGCCACAAAATCAACGTGGGTCTGACCGATGGCGTGGAGGGCCAGGTAGAAAAGCAGGTACGAGAGAACCACGGCGACGGCGTTGCACAGGATCACCGGGATGGCGACCCGGGGACGCAAGAGCTCGAGGAATGCCGGACGGATGGCCCGCAGCTGCGCGTCGAAACGCTGCAACGGCCCCACCTTCTCCACCAGCCCGATGGCCCAGTTGTAGGCCGGCTCCCAGATGAGCACCGCGAGCACGAGGACGTGCATCAGCAGCATCAGGATGACCAGCAGAGCGACGCCGGGGTGGGTGGCGACGCGGGGAAGGACACCGAGCCCCATCAGCGTCATGAAGATCAGCTCATTGAAGGCGATCGTCGCGGTGAGCTCCCCGCCGCTTCGGCGGGTCCCGGTCACCTGCTTGATGAGTGCGATGCGGGCCAGGTCGCCGGTGGGCAGGAACACCATCGTTTGCCCCGCGAATTCCACCGCGACGGAGTGACGGATATCCACGTCAACGTCGACAGCGCGGAGGGTGACGTACCAGCCGAGCGACCTCGCCAGGTATGTGCCGATCGTGACCGGAAGCATCAGGATCAGGACGCGGGTGTCGGTGTGGCGGAATGTGCTGGCGAGCTGCGCCGGGTCGACCGCCAGCACGAGGGCGAGCACGCACAGGACGGCCACGATCTCCAGCACGTAATGCCGCGCCACCCTCGCCAGCGGCGCCACGGCGGGATGTCGCTGCGAGACCTCCCAGGCGCCACGGCTCCAACCTGTGGCCGCCGCCACGACGCGGCTGATCACCCCCACACCACGGGCGTCACGACCACCAGGTCACGATACCGTGGGCATGCACCCGGCGCACCAATCCGCCCGCTGTCGCGCTGCGCCGGCCCGCTCGCCCGGACGTCAGTCGTCCTCGGCGCGCTGGCTCGCCGATCCCGTGTGCCGAAGGCGCAATGGCGGCCCGGCCGGGGCTGCCTGGACGGTCCAGAAGTCTGCGGCAAGCCCGGGGTCAAGCATGTACGCGTACGGCATGAACCCGTACCCCGCCACCCCCCAGCCGGAGCCCCACGAGTTGCGGATGATGAAGGCCGCCTTGGCGTCGTCGTACCCGACGCAGCCAACGGCGTGGCCGCCGATGGAACTCTCCGAGGGCTGCGGGAGCGGGATCACGCCGGTGCCGTTCACGTCTGGGGTCTCGAAGGAACTGAAGACGGTGAATCCGAAAACGAACATGAACCCGGAGGCGACGCACGCTTTGAACTGGGCCAGTGACTGGTTGAGTCGCTGGTAGGCGCCGACACGATCGTGATCCGCGTCGCTGTACGCTGTTGCGGGCGGCTTTTCCGTGAACTTGGTGATGTCGTATGGCCAGTCGCTCTCCGGGCACACCCCGAGCTTGGCGATCACCTTGATGCCGTCGCGAATCTGGGCGCCGCTGTCAGCACTCACGGTGCCCTCGAGAGCCCGCTCGTTGTAATAGATGAAGAGGCGCGAGGGCGTCCACGTGGGCGCGATCCCGGATCTGATCTCGTCGAATTGCACGGCGCCGGCGATGGCGTTGGCGGTGCACGAGCCGAGTTGTCCCTGGTCGTAGACCGGCGGGCACTGCGGGCGGAGGTCCACCATCGGCGGCAGCTGAGCCGAGGCGAGGGCGGGAGCCTGCCAGTACCGGTCGCGGTGATCAGGCAGGTCGCGGGCCCACCCGTACCGGGCGATTGTCACAGCCGTGAATTCTGCACCGTCGACGGCCGGGGTTGGGCGCCGGCCGGAATGCTACTCTCGCGCGAGTCACCAATTGAGGCAGCGACGAGGGACTGACCATGCCCACGGGCACTCGCACCGGCCGCGCCACCAGGAAGTCGGCCACGTCCACCCCGGCCACGCCGGCCGTCGCCCGGTCCACCACGGCGCGAGGCGGTCCGTCCGCAGGGTCGCGGCGCCGCGGCGCCGCGCACAAGTGGGTGTACCTCTTCGAGGACGGCGACGCCACCATGCGCGACCTCCTCGGAGGCAAGGGTGCCGGTGTCGCGGAGATGACCCGCGCCGGCCTGCCCGTACCCTCCGGCTTCACCATCACCACTGAGGCGTGCAACGCCTTCTACGACGGCGAGCAGACATTTCCCAAGGGCATGTGGGACCAGGTGCTCCGCGCCCTCGCGGAGACGGAGCGGAAGACGGGCAAGAAGTTTGGCGACGCGCGCAATCCCCTGCTGGTCAGCGTCCGCAGCGGCGCCAAATTCTCGATGCCCGGGATGATGGACACCGTCCTCAACCTCGGCCTCAACGCGGAGACGCTGAAGGGCCTGGCCGAGCTGACCGGCGATGAGCGTTTCGCCAAGGACGCCTACCGGCGGTTCATCCAGCTGTTCAGCAAGATCGTGCTCGGCGTCGACGGCGATCTCTTCGAGCACCAACTCGCCGAGGTCAAGACCGCATCCCGGGCGAAGAGCGATGCAGACCTCAAGCCCAAGGCTCTCGATGAGGTCATCAAGCGATACCGCACGCTCGTGCGCAAGCACGCCGGCGTCGAGTTCCCCGAGGACCCCATGGAGCAGCTGCGCGCGGCCATCGGCGCTGTGTTCTCCTCATGGAACAACCGGCGGGCGACCGACTACCGCAACTTCAACAAGATCCCGCACACGCTGGGCACCGCGGTCAACGTGCAGTCCATGGTGTTCGGCAACATGGGCGAAGACTCCGGTACTGGGGTGGCCTTCACGCGCGACCCCTCAACCGGCGAGCACAAGCTGTACGGCGAATACCTGACCAACGCGCAGGGTGAGGACGTGGTGGCGGGCACACGCACGCCGAAGCCGATCAGCGCCCTGGCCAAGGACCTTCCCAAGGCCTATGCGCAGTTTGTGCGCATCGCCAAGCGGCTCGAAAAGCATTATCGCGACGTCCAGGACATGGAGTTCACGATCGAGCGTGGGCGCCTCTACATGCTGCAGACGCGCAACGGCAAGCGGACCGCACAAGCGGCGGTGAACATCGCGGTCGACATGGTGCGTGAGCGTCTCATCACCAAGGAGGAGGCGGTCCTGCGCGTGGAACCGGCGCAGGTCGACCAGCTGCTCCACACCCGACTCGACCCCAAGGCCGCCGTCGAGGTTCTCGCCACCGGCCTTGCCGCATCCCCAGGCGCAGCCTACGGCAAGGCGGTCTTCGACGCCGACCGTGCCGAGGCGCTCGCCGCCAAGGGCGAGAAGGTGATCCTGGTGCGCATCGAGACCAACCCCGACGACGTCCACGGCATGATTGCGGCGCAGGGGGTCCTGACGGCACGCGGAGGTCGCACCTCGCACGCGGCGGTCGTCGCGCGGGGTATGGGCAAACCATGCGTCGCGGGCGCCGAGTCGGTGCGCGTTGACCTTGCCGAGCGACACTTCGTGGCCGGCGGGAAGACGGTCAAGGAAGGCGAGTACTTCACCATCGACGGCAGCACAGGGCGCGTCATCGCGGGCCAGGTGGCGATGATCGACCCCGAGATCTCCGGGCAGCTCAAGCAGTTGCTCCGCTGGGCGGACAGCTTCCGGCGCCTCGAGGTCTGGGCCAACGGCGACTACCCCCACGACGCCGTCCTCGCCCGCGAGTTCGGGGCCCAGGGCATCGGCCTGTGTCGCACCGAGCACATGTTCATGGAGCAGTCACGGTTGCCCGTCGTCCAGAAGATGATCCTGGCCGACACCGAGAAGCAGCGCCGCGTCGAGCTCGCCAAGCTCCTGCCGTTCCAGCGCGACGACTTCTACGGGATCCTCAAGGCGATGCGGGGATTGCCGGTCGTGATCCGCCTCATCGACCCGCCCCTGCACGAGTTTCTGCCGTCCTTGGAGGATCTTCTCGTCGAGGTCACCACCGCCCAGGCCAAGGGCGAGCCCGAGAAGAACTGGGCCAAGAGTGCCAAGCTTCTCGAGGCCGTGCGACGCCTCCACGAGCAGAATCCCATGCTGGGCCTACGTGGCTGCCGCCTCGGGCTTCTCTTCCCTGAGATCATCGAGATGCAGGTCCGGGCGATCATCGAGGCTGCGGCGAAGCTCCGGCGCGAGCGCGTCGACGTGCACCCGGAGATCATGATTCCACTTGTCGGCACGCTGGAGGAGTTGCGCCGCACGCGTCGCTACCTCGAGGAGACAGTGGGTGCTGTGCTGAGCGAGTCGAAGACCAAGGTCCATTACAAGTTCGGCACCATGATCGAGTTGCCTCGCGCAGCGCTCACCGCCGGCGAGATCGCTGAGGACGCGGAGTTCTTCTCCTTCGGCACCAACGACCTGACCCAGACGACCTTCGGCTACTCCCGCGACGACGCCGAGGGAAAGTTCCTCAACACCTACGTGGCCGAGAAGATCCTCCCCGCCAACCCCTTCGAGACGATCGACCGCAAGGGGGTCGGGCGGCTGATGGAGATTGCCGTACGCGAGGGACGCGCCACCCGGCCGGGGATCACCATCGGCATCTGCGGCGAGCACGGCGGCGACCCACAGTCGATCGCCCTCTGTGAGGAGCTCGGACTCGATTACGTGTCCTGCTCTCCGTATCGCGTGCCGGTGGCACGTCTTGCCGCCGCCCATGCGCGGCTCGCCGTCACGGAGAGGGACCGCTGAGCGACAACGCTGCGCCGGGGCTGCTGATCCCCGCGGAGGTCGAGACGGAACGGCTGCTCCTGCGCCAGTGGCGCGAATCTGACCTCGACGCCTACGCTGAGATGGTTGCCGACCCTGAGGTGATGCGATATCTGAGTGACGGGGTCCCCGTCAACCGGTTCGGCGCTTGGCGTCAGCTGGCAGCATTCATCGGACACGGCGTGCTCCGCGGGTACACCCATTGGGCGATCGAGCTGCGCGCCACCGGTGAGTTCGTCGGCCGCGCCGGCCCCTGGCGCCCTGACGGCTGGCCGGCACTGGAGATCGGCTGGGCGATCGCGCCGCGCCACCAGGGGCGCGGCTACGCGACCGAGGCAGGGCGTGTGGCTCAGCAGGTGGCGTGGACCAACCTCGGCGCCGACCGCCTGGTCTCGCTGGTCAGGCCTGGCAACAAGCCCTCAGCGGCGGTCGCAGTCAAGCTCGGCGGAGTGGCCAGCGAGACGATCGACTTCTTGGGTGGACCCATCGACGTGTTCTCGTACCCGCAGCCGCACTGAGCGCCTGCCCGCGAACGCTGGCGGGCGGGACGGCCGGACGATCCTGCCACCTCGGCGCGCGGGCGGCATCGATTCGGGGCATGTTCCTGCCCAGAATGGCAGAAACGTGAGGCTCCGACATGCAGCCGTCGGACCCGCATCGGATACCATGCGAACCCACAGCAACCAGGGGAGAAGCGGCATGCGTGCACCACGCGGGGGGAACAAGCCCGGCGACCGCGCGCCGTCGCGGCCCGCGAGGAAGGGATCCGCGCGACCGCCGAGGCCACCGCTGCCACACCCCTTTCCAGAGGTGTCGGACGGCGGCTTCGCCATGGACACGCCACGGCCCTTCCGCGGGCCCGCCGACTTCCACGTCGAGTCCACCGCCGGTCTGCGCCACGAGATCATCGACCTCCGCGCCGAGGTGCACCGGCTGGCCGCCGAGATCGACAAGCTGTGGGCGCGCGAGCGCGGCCGCGCCGCCGCCCCCGGGCGCACGGCGCGAAGCATCGCCGGCAAGCCGGTCCGCACGGGGACCCGCGCGGCGCGCCCACACGGGCGCGGGGCGGCCCCAGCCGCAGGGGGTGCCGCCTCCAGCCGCACCGCAGCGCCTCGGGCCGCGGCCCCGGGCAGCCGGGGTGCCGCCGCTGCCAAGCGGACGTCGGGCAGCAAGCGTGGGTCGGGTTGGGCGAAGCCCAAGAGCAGGTCGCACCGATCGGGCACCACCCCTCGCAGGCAGGGCCGCTGACCAAGAGGGTTATCCTCCGCGGCGTGGCTGAGCACGTCCGCGTCCGCAAGGTCTCGACCAGGGACGGTCGCCCCGAGATGCTCGACGACGGCCATGTCGTCGAGGGCACCGAGTTGCAATCCCCGACGCCGGGCATGCCGTACAGCGTTCGGCGGAGCGTGGTGGAGCATGACGATGCGCCGGACGTCTTCCGGACCTCTCCGATCCGGGCGGTGATCACCGACACGGCCGGCGCGATCATCCTTCTCACCGACAATTCGCGGTACGCCGTCGAGGTGATCGGACGCTGACGATGCCGACTCTGCGCGCAGGGATGATCCAGTGAGTGACCAGGTCACCAACGATGAGCCCTACCTCCGTCTCGAGGAGGTCGCCGATCGTCTCGGGCTGCCGCTGTCCGTTCTCCTACACCGTGTCGAAGCAGGCGACATTCCCGCGCAGCGCACCGAGGACGAGGAGGGGGTGCACTACTCGCTGCGCCTCGGCGACCTCGGCATCGAGGTGGACGACGAGGGACTGCACGCCTCCGCCATGCGCGACGACGACGACGACGGGGACGAGGCCACCCTCTCCGCCGAGTTTCAGCGCGACGAGTCCTCAGCCAGTGTCCGAAGCGCGATCGCGTCCGCGTTCAACAGCGGTCGTGAGCCGCTCCCGGGCGAGATGCACGGCAACCCCGACCCCACCACCCGCCTCGATGAGGACGACGCCGCCGACGCGCTCGACACCTCGACCCAACACGGCTGGGCGGACCCGGACTCCATCGAGCCGTGGCCGGAGGACGAAAGTCCTGCGCCGGCCTGGACGTCGCGGCCGCGGGAGCCGCAGCAGGCGCCGATCTGGCTGAGTCACGTCCCCGGCGGCGAGGGCGCGCAGGAAGGCGCGACCGACCCCGCCGATGAGCGTGAGCACCTGGAGGACGACGACACCGAGGACGTCGAGGACGTGTACGTCGCCGCCGAACCGGATGCCGAAGAGCTCGTCGACGACGGCATGCCCGAGCTCGCCCTTCCCAGCCTCGATGCCCACCCCGACGACGGCATCACCTTCGACGAGGACACCGTGGTCGCCGAGATGGCCGTTCCGCCACCGTCGCGGGAGACACAATTCGGCATCGTGGAGGCCGGCCTGCCCGGGCCGCGGGGCGACCTTGCCTCCATGTCCCTGGACGCGCGCGAACTCGTGGCGGGCCTGCTCGACCGCTGGGAGCGCACTCTCGAACAGCGCATTTACACAGAGCAGCGGCAGCGCTTTCAAGCCGAGCTCGTGTCCCGTCAGAACATGGTCAAACAGCTGCAGATGGAACTGCAGACGGCGCGTGCCGAGCACGCCGCCGCGCAGGCGGAGAAGGACCGCATCCTTGCCGGCAAGGAACGTGAGCTCGCCGATCGGGAACGCGACCTCGCCGAGAGCCGCTGGGCGGCGGACGAGGCCGAGCGCCTGATCGCCCCCACCACGGAGGGCGTGCGCCGCCGTCGCTGGTTCTGGAATCGCTACGACTGAGACGTCCCGTGCAAAACCCTCCTCACCAGCAACGACGGCCCCTGGCCAGGTCCGGTACGCGACCGCGGCGGGCCGCTGGATCGTGGCGGCGACCGTCCTGGGCTCGGGGGTGGCGTTCCTCGATTCGACGGTCGTCAACGTGGCCCTGCCGACGATTGCGCGCGACCTCCACACCGGCCTGAGTGACCTGCAGTGGATCTCTGACGCATACCTGCTGACGCTCGGGGCCCTGATCATCCTCGGTGGGTCGCTTGGCGACCGCTACGGCCGCCGCCGCGTCTTCGTGCTCGGGCTGCTGTCGTTCACGGCGGCGTCGGTTGTCTGCGGCCTCGCTCCCAACACGCTGCTGCTCATCGGCGCCCGCGCCGTCCAGGGGATCGGCGGCGCGCTGCTCGTCCCGGGAAGCCTGGCGATCATCTCCGCGTGCTTCGCGGGCGACGACCGGGCGCGCGCTGTGGGGATGTGGTCCGGGCTGAGCGGTGTCAGCCTTGTGATCGGCCCGTTCATCGGCGGATGGCTCATCGACGCGTTCTCCTGGCGCGCCATCTTCTTCATCAACGTTCCGCTTGCCGTCGTCGCCATCTACATCACCATGAGCCACGTTCCCGAGACGCGTGACAGCACCGCCGCGGGCCGCCCCGACTACGCCGGCGCGGTGATCATCTCGGTGGGACTCGCCGGTGTCGTGCTGGCGCTCATCAACGGTCCAAGCAACGGATGGTCGGCAGCCACCGTGACCGCGGGGGTGGCGGGCGCCATCCTTCTCGTGGCCTTCCCGTTTGCCGAACTGCGAATCGCCGATCCGATGGTGCCGCTTCGCCTGTTTGCCTCCCGGCAGTTCAGCGGTGCCAACCTCACCACGTTCGTCGTGTACGCCGCCCTCTCGGTGACCTCGTTCCTGCTCGTCCTCCACCTCCAGGTCGACCTGCACTACAGCCCGCTTGGCGCAGGCATAGCGTTCCTTCCCGCCAGCGTGCTGCTCATCCTGCTCTCCGCGCAATCGGGCGCTCTCGCGCAGCGTATCGGTCCACGGCTGCCGATGACGGGCGGTCCGATCCTGGCGGCTGTCGGGCTGATCCTTCTCTCCGGTGTCCGTGATGGCGACAGCTATTTGCTGTCGATCCTCCCCGGCATCGTCGTGTTCGGGGCAGGCCTGACCCTCACCGTGGCACCGCTCACCGCCGCGGTGATGGCGGCCGTGGACGCTCGCCACCTCGGCGTGGGCTCGGCGATCAACAACGCCACCGCCCGCATCGGCGGACTCCTCGCGGTGGCGGTGGTGCCCGCGCTCGCCGGCCTCTCGGCGGCGTCATCGCACCTTGCCGGGCGGTCGCTCAACGACGGGTTCACGTCGTCCATGCGCATCGCCGCCGGGATGCTGGTGGCGGGCGGCCTGGTTGCCGTCGCGTCAATCCGCCAGATCGCCCCCGCTGACGAGGCGGCCACCGCGACGGCCTGACCCGGCTGCGCGCCGACGCCCACCGGGGGCGGCCTACCATCGCCTCATGGCACGTGAAGCTGTCGCCGAGATCAAGGCTCGTCTCGACATCGTCGACGTGGTGGGTGGCTACGTCACCCTGCAGCGCGCCGGCCGCGGTCATCGCGCACTCTGCCCGTTTCATTCCGAGAAGACGCCGTCGTTCAACGTCAGCCAGGAGCGCCAGGCGTGGTACTGCTTCGGCTGCCAGGAGGGTGGCGACATGTTCACCTTCGTGGAGAAGGTCGAGCACACCGACTTCCGCTCCGCCCTCGAACTGCTGGCCGAGCGGGCTGGCGTGGAGCTCGAGGCGGCAGCCCAGAACGGCGAGCGGCGCGGTGCCTCACGGCGGCGCAAGCGCACGCTCGAGCTCAACGCGCGCGCGGCCGCCTTCTTCGAGCATGTCCTGTGGTCGAGTCCCGCCGGGGCCGACGGACGCGCCCTCCTGTCGTCGCGGGTTGTGGCGGAGGAGCGGGCACGCACCTTCGGGCTCGGGTTCGCGCCCGCCGGGGGTGGCGGCGAGGACGCCCTGTCCCGCTACCTCACCGAGCGAGCCGCGGCCACGGCGGACGAGATCGTCGATGCCGGGCTCGCGCACCACGCCCGCGGAGGTCGCGTCCGCGACCGCTTTCGGCACCGCCTGGTCTTCCCCATCCGCGACGAGCGGGGTGAGGTCATCGCCTTCGGCGCCCGCGCCCTTGGTGACGATGTGCCCAAGTACCTCAACTCGCCGGAGACCGCGGTGTACCACAAGGGGAGCGCCCTCTACGGCATCGACCTCGCGCGCACCGCGATGCGCGAGCACCGCGTCGCGGTGATCGTCGAGGGGTACTTCGACGTCATGGCAGCCCACCTTGCCGGGGTGGGCAACACCGTGGCCAGCAGCGGGACGGCGCTGAGCCGCGAGCAGGCCAAGGTGCTCTCTCGCCACGCCGACAGCGTGGTGCTCTGCTTCGACGCCGACGAGGCCGGGCGGGCGGCGGCGTCGAGGGCGGTCGACGTCGTCGCCTCGGAGGGGCTGGCGGCGCGCATCTGCCAGCTCCCCGAGACGTGCAAGGATCCCGACGAGCTGGTGCGCCGCGACCCGGCGGCGTTTGCGGCGGTGGTGGACCAGGCGCCCCCGGAATGGCAGGTGCTTCTCGACCGCGCCATGGGTGACGGCGAGGCGGGCAGCATCGAGGCCCGCCGCGCAGCTGCGGAGAGAGCTGTTGCGGTGCTGGTGCGTATCCCCGAGGCGGCGGCGCGCGAGCTGTACGTCCAGCAGGCGGCGCGGCGCCTCAACCTCACCGCTGCGACGCTCGGCTCTGACGTGGCCGCTGCCCATCGCGGCGTGGCTGCTCGCCGGCCCCTGCATGTGAGCGCCGTCCCAGAGGCCGCCGCACAGCCTGCGGCCGATGCCGGTGTGCCCCTGCCGAGGCCGGCGTCGTGGGAGGCGTACCTGGCGACGCTGTGCGTGCAACGCCCGGAGATCGCCACACGGCTCACGGGGGAGTTCGCACTCGACCTGGCGTCGGTGCGGCATCCGCTGGCGCGACGGATGATGGAGATCGCGCTGGCAACGACGGCCGGGGAGTCGTTCCCCCTGCACTCGCTGGCTGCCCAGGACCGTGACTTTGCCGCCGGGCTGATGATGGAGCCCGTGCCGGTGCTGCTCCCCGAGAGCCGCGTCGGCGACCTCGACACGGCCATCGCCGACTGCATCCGGCGGGTGGTCGAGGCGCAACAGGTCACGGAAATCTCCGAGGTGAGCAGACAGATGGCGGCCGCCAGGGAACGAGGTGACGACGTCGAGGTCAGCCGCCTCGCGGCCCGGCGCCGCCAGCTGGCCACGGCCTCGCCGCGACTGCGCCGCAGCGCACGCGCCGACTGACGTCCGCTCCACCCGCGCTGCGTGGCAGTGCCCAGCATGTTTGCGTTCAACGGGTGCGAGGAACGTTGAATGTCGGTGGACGAGTCATGACCAGGGGAGGAGGTGCAGACGTGACGGTGGGGGCAGCGATCGACGAACTCAGCGCCGCGGCGGAAGCGCTGATCGTGCGCGGCAAGGAACAGGGTTCGCTCACCCCCGATGACGTGCTCACGGCCTTCCACGGGATCGATGCGGAACCAGACCATCTCCAGCGCATCTTCAGCGCGCTCGCCGACATCGGCATCACCATCAACGACGGCGACCGCGATTTCGAGGCCGTCGACGACCTCGATGACGCCACCATCGCCAAGGCCGAAGCCGCCGACGCGGTGTCCTTCGACGACCCCGTTCGCATGTACCTTCGTGAGATCGGCCGGGTGCCGCTGCTCACTGCGGCGCAGGAGGTGCACTACGCCAAGCTCATCGAGCAGGGCGACCTCGCCGCCAAGGATGCGTTGACCGAGGCCAACCTTCGCCTCGTGGTCAGCATCGCCAAGAAGTACATCGGTCGCGGTATGTCCTTCCTCGACCTCATCCAGGAGGGAAACCTCGGCCTCATCCGCGCCGTGGAGAAATTCGACCACCATCGTGGCTTCAAGTTCTCCACGTACGCCACGTGGTGGATACGACAGGCGGTCACTCGCGCCATCGCCGACCAGGGGCGCACCATCCGAGTGCCAGTCCACATGGTCGAGGCGATCAACAAGCTCGTCCGGGTGTCGCGACGCCTGCTCGAGGAGCTTGGTCGCGACCCCACCGACGACGAGATCGCAGACGAGTTGGGAATCGACCCCGGTCGTGTCCGCGAGATCAGGAGGATCTCGCGCGACCCTGTGTCGCTGGAGACGCCCGTTGGCGACCAGGAGGACGCCAGCCTCGGCGATTTCGTTGAGGACAAGGACGCCACGACACCGTCTGATGCCGCGTCGCTGGCAGTTCTGCACACCGAGATGGAGGGCATGCTCGACACGCTGTCGCCGCGCGAACGGCGTGTCCTGCAACTGCGTTTCGGGCTCGCCGACGGTCAGCAGCGTACCCTCGAGGAGGTCGGTAAACGGTTCGGGGTCACCCGCGAACGCGTTCGCCAGATCGAGGCCAAGGCGATCCGCAAGCTGCGCCATCCGTCGCGCAGCCGCAAGCTGCGCGACTTTCTCGACTGACAGCTAGCGCGGTTGCACGAACGTCCGCTCCGTATACTGCCTGCGTACGCGCCGACCACCCCCAGCAGAGAAACATCCCACACATTCCGGGTTAGCTCAGCGGTAGAGCAGGCGGCTGTTAACCGCAAGGTCACTGGTTCGAATCCAGTACCCGGAGCCATCAGCACCTTCGAAGGGGACGCCACAACCATGGCCAACGACGCAGCACACGTTCCAGCAGGGCCGAATCGTCGTCCAACCGACCCGGACGCACCGGCGACGACTGCGATGCCGGACATCGCGCCGCCGGCGTCCAAGCCAACCACGACGCCATCGACGGCGGCGAGCGCCGAGGTGATGGGCAGGGCCAGCCCGCCGTCGGCCCGGACTGCCGCGGCCCGGCCCGCGCCCACTCTTGTCGGTGCCGGGTCGGCGGTTCGGACCAGCAGTGCTGCCACTGCCGCGCCCATCGCCCCGTCTGCCGCGAGCAGCGTTTCGGCGCTCGACCTCAGAGGGGCACCGCCAGGGTGGTCGTTCCGGGCCGGCTTCACTCACCCGGACACGGTCGCAGCCCCGCCCACCTCCCGGGAGCAGACCGAGTTGCCGCTTGAGCCCGCGCCCGCGGTCCGCGCGGCGGCGCCGCTCCTGCAGCCCCACTTCGGGCCCGTCGGCCGCTCGCGACCACCGCTCCTCGTAGCCCTGCTGGCGATCGTGACGCTGGGCGTGTACGCGCTGGTGTGGCACCAGAGGATGAACCGCGAGCTCGAGGAGTTCGACCCCAAGCTCCATTCCCGTCCGATGCGCAGCGCGGTGGCGCTGGCCGTGCCGTGGCTGGCCGGAATGCTCGTCACGCTGGCCGGGGCCGCCGTCATCATCGGCAGCCGCCTCTCACTGCACCTGCCGCTGGCGTCTCATGTCTCGCCCTTGCAGTCGTATCTCATGCTGGGCGGTCTTGCGGTGGTGCCCTACCTGACGCTGCTGCTGCCGATCAGCCTCATCGCCGTCGTGATGACGCTCGAGCGACTGCGCTGCGTGGAGGAGCACGTCGGCACGACCACCGACCGCCAGGTCCGCCCGGTGGGGGCCATGCTCCTCCTCGCCGTCCCCGTGGTTGGTGGCCTGGTGCTCCTCGCCGCCGAGCAGCGCCGGCTCAATGCCGTCTGGGACGCGGTCGCGCCATCGGGGCGACCATCCCCCTGAGCACCGCCGACCCGCCACCACCACCTCCTCCGCCGCTTCCCGACGCGGAGCACCGCCCCGGGCGGAGGCGGCGCAGCGCGCAGCGCACCCCGGCCGTCGTCGATCGCATGCAGCTTGCCGACGACGCGGCAGGACGTGTGACGATCTTCAGCATCGAGGAGGCGGTGGTCACATCTCCAGCCCCAGGTCCGCCTCCAGGCTCGGAGGTGGCGGAGAGGAGCCTGACGCTCTGGAATCGGGTCGGTGGTGCCCTCGACAGTCCCCAGGCGCCCATGATCCTGGCGGCGGCACTGGTGGTCATCCTGGTGCTGGGGCTGCTGCTGAGCCGCCACTGACGCAGACCGTCCCGGCCATGTCCGGTGTGACACGCGCCTGTGGTTCTACACTGCTTTGTGTGACCAACCGCGCGTCGTCAGCGGACGAGGATCTTGCCGGTCGGACGGACGCCGAGCTGATCGCCCGCGTCCTCGGCGGATCCATGCCGTCGCCCAGCGTTGCCGCCTGCGCGGAACTGGTGGCCCGGCTGCCCCTCTGGGAGCGGCGCACCCTGGGGGTCGCGGGCCTGGTCCGCGATCACCATGTCGCTCCCGAGCGAGCGGTCCGGCTGGCGGCGCTCTGGGAGCTGGCCGAGCGCTGGCTCGCCGACGATCGCCCCACGATCACCTCGCCGCGCGAGGCAGTGCTGTTGCTCGACCGGCTCCGCTCCGCCCCTCGCGAGGAGGTGTGGGTTCTGCTCCTCGACGCGCGCCACCGCCCGATCGCGGTCGAGACCGTGGCTGTGGGCAGCGTCAACAGTTCGCGGCTGACACCGCGCGACGTGCTGGCGCCGGCGCTCCGTGCCGGGGCGTCCGCCCTGGTCGTGGCTCACAACCACCCGTCGGGCGACGCATCGCCGTCGCGGGCGGACCGGCTGGTCACCGAGGCGCTGCGCAGCGCGGCCACGCTGGTCGGCATCCCGGTGCTCGACCACATCATCGTCGCCGCCCGCGCGCACCACTCGTTCCGCGAGTGCGAGAGCGGCGACGTTTGACCCGAAGATGCGATTGACTGAAAGGAATGCGATCACGGACCCCAAGCGACTAGCCGGCCCGCGTCGCCCGCCTCTCCGTCGTCAGCCCCTCAATGTCGTCGGCGGCGGCGCTCGCCCACATATCTGCCGCGTATACGGCTGCCGGCGCGTCGGCCTCATGCCCCTGGCGGAGGACAAGGAGCGCGCCGTCCTTGTACTGGATGACGAGGTCGCCTTTCAGGTGGTCTGTTCGCCCGGTGTTGGTGATGACTCTTACGCCCGGCATTGCTTGTCTCCTATGGCTGCGAACGGATGTGCCGCGAGGTCAGCGTATCACCCGCCGGGCGGCGTCACGACGACGCGGCTGCAACGGCCCCGGGCGGACCGCTGCCCCGGTCGCCGGCGGTGGGGTCGGGCTCAGGCGGGGTGACGTCGGTCCATCGCGGCTCGGGTGCCAATCCGCCCGCCCGCGAGTTCGAGGGTTGGGACGCCGCCACGGCGGCGTGACCACCGGGCAGTCGCTCACCAGGAGCCGCTCAGGAAAACGCGTCCTCGCCGGTGATCGTCTTGCCGAGGATGAGTGTGTGGATCTCTTCGGTGCCCTCGTACGTGAGCACCGATTCCAGGTTGTTCATGTGGCGCATCACCGGGTACTCGAGGGTGATCCCGTTGGCGCCGAGGATGGTGCGGGCCTCGCGAGCCACCTCGATGGCGGCACGCACGTTGGCTCTTTTGGCCAGCGACACCTGCACGGGGTGCAGGGCTCCGGCGTCCTTGAGGGTGCCGAGGCGGTGCGCGATCAGCCGGCCCTGGACGAGGGAAGTGGCCATCGAGGCGAGCTTCGCCTGGGTGATCTGGAAGCGGGCGATCGGCCCGTCGAGAATGCGCCGCGCCTTGCTGTACTCCAGCGCCGCCTCGAAGCAGGCGCGCGCCGCGCCCATCGCTCCCCACGCGATGCCGTAGCGCGCCTCGTTCAGGCACGAGAGCGGGCCGCGCATGCCGCTCACCCCGGGCAGCATCGCCGACTCCGGGAGCGCCACCGAGTCGAAGTGCAGCTCGCTGGTCACCGAGGCGCGCAGGGAGAGCTTGTGGCCGATGTCCGACGTGGTGAAACCGGGAATGCCGCGCTCGACGAGGAAGCCGCGCACACCCTCGTCGGTGCTTGCCCACACCACAGCGACGTCGGCGAGAGACCCGTTGGTGATCCACATCTTGGTGCCGTTCAGCACCCAGCCGCCGCCGTCGCGCGTCGCCGTGGTGCGCATGCTGCCGGGGTCGCTGCCGGCGTCGGGTTCGGTGAGCCCGAAGCAGCCGATCCTCGTCCCCTCGGCCATCTCGGGCAGGAATCTCTGCTTCTGCTCCTCGCTGCCGTAGGCGTGGATCGGGAACATCGCCAGCGACCCCTGCACCGACACGAAGGAGCGAAGTCCGCTGTCGCCCGCCTCCAGCTCCTCGCAGGCCACGCCGTAGGCCACGGCCGTCGTGCCTGCGCAGCCGTACCCGGTCAGGTGCATGCCGAGCAGGCCGAGCCTGCCCGTCTCACGGATCAGTTCCGCCGGGAACGTGCCCGCCTCGAAGTGTGCACCGATGATGGGGAGCACCCGCTCGCGCACCATCGACCGCACCGTGTCGCGGATCAGGCGGTCATCGTCGCTGAGCAGGTCGTCGACTTGGAAGAGGTCCGATGCGGACGGGGGCGACAGGCGCGCCGCGCGCGCTTCGGTGGTGGTCACCGCTCGATTGAACCATGCCGCTCGTCGCCGCTGTCGGCGACGGCACCGTCGTCAGGCGACGGCCCACTCCGGGGCGACCGCGCGGGCGGCCAGGACCTGCTCGCGCAGCTTGGCCTCGCCGGCGAACCCCGCGTTGACGACGGTGGCACGCCCGGCCGGGTCGAGCACAACGGTGGTGGGCAGCGTCATCACGCGGTAGCTGCGCGCCGCGCCACGGTCGCGCGCGACGTCGATCTCGCGGATGGCGATGTCGTCGATGAGTTCGCGGAGGCGCTTGAGCGCCGGCCGCTGAGCCACCTCGCAGACGGTGCAGTTCTCGCCGGTGAAGTAGAGGATGTCGGGCAGGCTGTCCGCTGGTGTCCCGGCGAGGCTGCGCGGCAGGGGGATGCCAACCAGTCGCCGCTGCCGGGAACGCTGCACGCGGAGCACGCCCGCCGCGACGGTAAGCGCGACCAGTGCGATGAGCGGCGCGAGGAGGGGCGCGGCCATGGTCAGCCGGCGACGGGGCTGCGGCCTGTGATCGGAAACAGGCCGACACGAACCAGCTGTGCGTAGACGATGCACCCCACGCAGATGTCGAAGGCGAAGTTGAGAAACGCGAGGCCGATCACGATCCAGCCCAGCGACCAGGCGACCGTGATGTGTCCGAGCACAGCGGCGGCGCTTGCGGCGACCAGGAAGATGCCCCCCACCAGCTGCGCAAAGCGGTGCGGTGCCGGATCCTCCATCCGCACCCGCGGGCCGACCAGGCGACGCGGCTTCAGGACACCGACGTACAGCGCCCGCGGCAGGCTCGTCGCCGGCGAGAGGGCGCTTCCCAGCAACATCGCGGCGAGCAGCGGCAGCGCAATCGCGGCCAGCGGCACGCTCAAAGCGATCACCCAGGCGGTCACGAGGCCGGCGATGAGGATCACCTGGCCGACCTTCAGCGCGCTGCGGTCGAAGGGGACGTTCGCCATGGGGTCGAAAGCATACCCAAACGGTCGGGATTCGCGTGCCTGGCACCTGGAGCCGGCAACTCGGTACCCTGACCCCTCGTCACAGCCTTCCACGACACGAGGTCTGAACGTGCCGCGACACAACAGTGCCGACTGCGTCAGGGCCTCAGACGACGCCAGCGCTGCCGGACGCGGTCTGGCTGCCACAGCCGGCGCGGTGGGCGGCTGACCATGGCGGGCCTTTCCGAGGGCGAGGTGCGCACCGGCGCCCGCTACGAGGCCGAGCGCAGCGCCGTGAGGGCGCGCCTCGCGTCGACCGCGGGACTGCGCCGCCTCGACCTCGACGACGGCCTGGCGCTTGTGTTCGAGACCCGTGAGACAGTCCGCACCGCTCTCGAGGAGTTGCTCCGCACCGAGCGCACGGCTGACCCCGCCGGTATCGCCGCTGAAGCCCCGGCGTTCTCCGAGCTGCTGGGCGGCGAGAGCGACCTGGTGGCGACGCTCTACCTCGACGTCGCCGACCCCGTCGCGCTCGCCGAGAGGCTCGCCGAATTGCCCGGCATCGCCGCGGCAGTGTCCCTGGGCATCGGCGTCGACCGCGTGCCGGCCACACCCGACATGGCGGATGGCGTGTCGGGAGCGTTCGCCCTGCGCTTCCCACTGGAGGCCGCCCAGCGTTCGGCCCTCCTCGACGGCGCGGCCGTGACCGTCACCGTTGACCACCCCGGCTGCCGCGCGCGCGTCACCCTCGGGGTGGAGCAGGTCCGCGCCATCGCTGTCGACCTCAGGCGCTGATCCCGCTGCCGTCGGGGCGGCGGGGAGGCCCTGCGAGAATGGACGACGATGACCGAGCGCGCCGGTGTCCTGCCCTTCACGTCCCTGGTCGGCCAGGACACCATGAAGCAGGCGCTGCTTCTCAACGCCGTCAACCCGGCGATCGGCGGCGTGCTCATCCGCGGCGAGAAGGGCACGGCCAAGTCCACCGCCGTGCGCGGCCTGGCGGCGCTTCTTCCCGACGTGGCTGTGGTCGCCGGGTGCCGCTTCGGGTGCGACCCGGCCGCCCCGGAGCGGTGGTGTGAAGAGTGCGCGGCCCGTGCCGCCGCCGGCGAGACGCTGCAGAGCGAGTCGCGCCCCATGCGCGTTGTCGAGCTGCCCGTCAACGCCAGCGAGGACCGGGTGGTCGGCAGCATCGACGTGGAGGCGGCGATCAAGCGCGGCGAGCGTCGCTTCGAGCCGGGTCTGCTTGCCGCCGCCAACCGCAACCTCCTCTACGTGGACGAGGTCAACCTGCTCGACGACCACCTCGTCGACGTCCTGCTCGACGCCGCCGCGATGGGGGTCAACACTGTCGAGCGCGAGGGGGTGTCGCTCTCCCACCCCGCCAAACTGATGCTGGTGGGGACGATGAACCCCGAGGAGGGAGAGTTGCGTCCCCAGCTGCTCGATCGTTTCGGGCTCTGCGTCGACATCGGCGGCCTCCAGGCGCTCGACGACCGAGTACGGGTCATGGAACGCGGCAGCCGCCCCGCAGCCGCCAGCGGCGAGGAGGAGCGCGACCAGCAGCACCTTCGCGAGGTGATCGCACGTGCCACCGAGCTGCTGCCGCTGGTCGGCATCTCCCGGGCCATGCGCCAGTTCATCGCGCTCATCTGCGTGGACGCGGCCGCCCTGGGCCACCGCGCCGACCTGGTCATCAGTCGCACCGCCCAGACCATCCGGGCCTGGCGCGAGGCGGAGGTACTCCTAGACGCCCGCTCCGGGGAGCCGGCCGGCGGCCTCGACGATCTCGGGGTGAGCGCCGCCGACGTGGTCGCCGCCGCGGAGCTGGCGCTGGCCCACCGCCGTCGCGAGAGCCCTCCCTCCGATGGCAGCTCTTCCGCCCCGGCCGACGCGGCGCGGGAGCGTATGGAGGAGATGCGACGGGAGGCCGAGGCATCCGCCGCCGAGTCCGAGGCCGGCGCTGAGGCGGAGGAATCGGAGGCGCCCGAGGAATCGTCGAACACCTCCGATGAGGGCGAGGGCGCTTCGCACGGCGACCAGGCGCGCGGCTCGGAGTCGGCCGCGCAGGGGCCGCAGCAGCAGTTCGCAGGCGACCTGTTCCCGGTGCGCAAGATCAGCCTTCCCCGCGACCGCCGCAGTCGCAAGGCAAGCGGCAAGCGCAGCCAGGCGCGCAGCCCGGACCGCCGCGGTCGCTACGTGCGCGCGGTGCAATCCGAGAAGACCTCGGACATCGCCTTCGATGCCACCGTCCGCGCCGCCGCGCCGCACCAGCTCCGCCGCCGCGCCGAGGCGGCCGCGCAGGGCGTCACCGATGCGCCCGTCCTGCACCTCGAGCGCCAGGACCTGCGCCAGAAGGTGCGCCGCCGTCGCACCGGCACCCTCATCGTCTTCGTGGTCGACGCCAGCGCGTCGATGGACGCCGAGCAGCGCATGCAGGCCACCAAGGGCGCGGTCCTGTCGCTGCTGCGCGACGCCTACGTGCGCCGCGACAAGGTGTCGCTGGTGGTGTTCTCGGGGCGCAGCGCGCGCGTCATCCTCCAGCCCACCTCCAGCGTCGACCTCGCCGAGGAACGCCTGCAGCGGCTCGCGGTCGGTGGCACCACCCCGCTGACGCATGGCCTGGTGGCCGGTCTCAAGGTGGTGCGCACCGAACGGCTCCGTGACTCGTCGGTGTACCCGCTGGTCGTGCTCATCAGCGACGGGCGCGGCAACATCTCGCTCTTCGGCGAGGAGCCGCTCCTCGAGGCGCAGCGGCTGGCGGCGCAGATCGGCGCCGAGCACGTGCGCATGCTGGTCATCGATTCGGCGCGCGACCACATCACGGCGTCCCCACTGCCGCGCGTCGGCTCGAGCTCGCAGGCGCAGCGATCGCAGCTGTTCGGCGGTGGTTACGGGTTCAACGCCTGCCTCGATCTCGCCGAGCGATCGGGCGGGGAGTACCTGGGGCTGTACGACCTCAGCCAGGGGGCGATCCTCGCCGGCGTCGAACGGAGCCTGCGCGGCCGTTGACGCCTGCGGCCGCGCGGTGGCGCCAAACACGGACAATCACGTCATGCAAGCTGGCCGTTCCGTCTTCCCGTTCACCGCAATCGTCGGCCAGGAGCAGATGCGCCAGGCGCTCGTGCTCAACGCCATCAACCCGGCCATCGGCGGTGTGCTGATCCGCGGCGAGAAGGGCACGGCCAAATCCACGGCGGTACGCGCCCTGGCACGCCTGCTTCCCGAGCAGGAGGTGGTGGTGGGGTGCCACTTCGGCTGCGACCCGGACCCCGCCGAGCAGCAGTGCGCCGACTGCAGCACGCGCAGCGCCGCCGGCGAGGAGCTGCCCCGCGAGCCGCGCCAGATGCGCGTCGTGGAGTTGCCCATCAACGCCAGCGAGGACCGCGTGGTGGGCAGCATCGACATCGAGGCGGCCATCAAGACGGGGGAGAAGCGCTTCGAGCCGGGCGTCCTCGCCGAGGCCAACCGCAACATCCTCTACGTCGACGAGGTCAACCTCCTCGACGACCACATCGTCGATGTGCTCCTCGACGCCGCCGCCATGGGCCTCAACACCGTGGAGCGCGAGGGGGTCTCGGTGTCGCACCCGGCGCGTTTCATCCTGGTCGGCACCATGAACCCCGAGGAGGGCGACCTGCGCCCGCAGCTGCTCGACCGTTTCGGCCTCTGCGTCGACGTTGCCGGCATCCGTGACGTCGCCCAGCGCGTCGAGATCGTCGAGCGGCGCGAGGATTTTGAGGAGGACCCCGAGGCCTTCGCGGCGCGCTACGACGCCCAGGAGACTGCTGAGGCGGCCCGCATCGCACGGGCCATCCGCAGCCTCCCCGACGTCGAGGTCGACCGCGACATCCTTGTCGGCATCGCCGCGCTCGGCATCGAACTCGAGGTCGACGGCCACCGCGCCGACATCGTCACCCGCAAGAGCGCCCAGGCCCTCGCCGCCTACGAGAACCGCGACCGGGCCACCTTCGCTGATGTTGAGCGCGTGGCGCCGGCGGTGCTCGCCCATCGCGTCAAGCCTGCGGTTGCCGGCACCAAGCGCAACATCGACCTCGCCGAGGTGATGCGCCGGGCCGTTGGCCGGGACGAGGACTAGAGCCGCCGCCCCGGCGGTGGGCATGCGCGGATCATGTGAGAGCGGACGCGGCTAGCATGGCCGTTCGTGTCCTCAGAGCCACTTGATCTGATCCGCAACTTCTGCATCATCGCCCACATCGATCACGGCAAGTCAACGCTCGCCGATCGGCTCCTGGAGCGAACCGGCACGGTCGCCCTGCGCGACATGCAGGACCAGTTGCTGGACACCCTCGACCTCGAGCGCGAGCGCGGCATCACCATCAAGGCACAGGCGGTGCGGCTCGACTACCGCGCCCTGGACGGGCGCAGCTACCAGTTGAACCTGATCGACACGCCGGGCCACGTGGACTTCGCCTACGAGGTCTCGCGATCGCTGGCGGCGTGTGAGGGCGCCATCCTCGTCGTCGACGCGTCCCAGGGCATCGAGGCGCAGACGCTGGCCAACGTCTACGCGGCGCTGGAGGCCGACCTCGAGATCATCCCGGTCATCAACAAGATCGACCTGCCCGCTGCCGACCCCGAGTTGGTGCGCAAGGAGATCGAGGACGTCATCGGCCTGCCCGGTGAGGGGGCGGTGCTGGCCAGTGCCCGCCAGGGGATCGGCATCGACGAGATCCTCGAGGCCGTGGTGGCGCGCGTGCCGCCACCGTCGGGTGACGTCGGCGCGCCGCTGCAGGCGCTCATCTTCGACAGCAAGTACGACGCCTACCGCGGCGTCATCGTCTACGTGCGCGTCATGCATGGCCGGGTGCTCCAGGGGCAGCGCATCCGCATGATGAGCACCGACAAGGACTTTGTCGTCGACGAGGTGGGCGTGTTCCGCCCTCAGATGAGCTCCACCGGCTCGCTCAGTCCCGGCGAGGTCGGCTACATCATCGCGTCGGTCAAGGACGTGCGCGACAGCAAGGTTGGCGACACCGTCACCGACGCCGGCAACCCCGCGGCCGCGCCCCTGCCCGGTTACCGCACGGTCACGCCGATGGTGTTCGCGGGCATCTTCCCGATCGAGTCCGACAACGTGCAGGACCTCAAGGAGGCGCTCTCCAAGCTCAACCTCAACGACGCCTCGCTGGTCTACGAACCGGAGTCGTCGGTGGCGCTGGGCTTCGGCTTCCGCTGCGGTTTCCTCGGCCTTCTCCACATGGAGATCGTCCAGGAGAGGCTGGAGCGGGAGTTCGACCTCGAGTTGATCACCACAGCTCCGACAGTCGAGTACCGAGTCCGTCTGCGCAGCGGCGAGATGGTCGCCGTCGACAACCCGGCGATGCTTCCCGATCCCGCCACCGTCGAGGATATCGAGGAACCGCGAACCCGGGCAACGATCTTCGTGCCCAGGGACTACGTGGGGCCGCTCATGGAGCTGTGCCAGGACCGCCGCGGCGAGCTGATCGACATGCAGTACCAGCCCGGCGACCGGGTTGCGCTGATCTACGACCTGCCGCTGGGCGAGATCATCCACGACTTCTACGACCAGCTCAAGTCGCGCAGCCGTGGCTACGCGTCACTCGACTACGTGATCACGGGCTTCCGGGCCGAGAAGCTGGTCAAGCTCGACATCCTGGTCGGCGGCCAGCGCGTCGATGCTCTGTCCATGATCGTGCACCGTGACAAGGCGGCCCTCCAGGGCCGCAAGCTCGCCGAGCGGCTTCGCAAGCTCATCCCCCGGCAGCTGTTCGAGGTCCCCATCCAGGCGGCCATCGGCGGCAAGATCGTCGCGCGGGAGACCGTCTCGGCGATGCGCAAGGACGTCCTCGCCAAGTGCTACGGCGGCGACATCACCCGCAAGCGCAAGCTGCTCGAAAAGCAGAAGGAGGGCAAGAAGCGGATGAAGCGGGTGGGCAACGTCGAGATCCCCCAGGAGGCCTTCATGGCCGTTCTCAAGCTGGACGACTAGCCGTGCCGGCCAGCAAGAGGCGCCGGGCGGCGGCGAGCAGGCGCGTGCCCGTGGTCGTGGAGCCCCCCGTCGCGCCCGCCCCGGAACCGGCACCGGCTCCGGAGCCGCGACGCTGGTTTCGCCCAGTGCGACCCTCGGGCGCGGGCCGCCCCCCGGCCGCTGCCCGGCCGGCGAGGCCGGCCAAGCCCGACCCTCTCAGCCAGCCGGGTTGGACCACCCCCGGCCTGCTGGTCCTGCTCGGGATGGCGTTCCTTGTGCAGATCCCGATCGGCCTGATCATCCACGTGACGGCGTCGATCCCCAATCTCCTGATCGTCGACATCTTCCTGTTCCAGCCGCAGTACCTGGTGGTGGCCTGCGTCCTGTTCATGCCGATCGCCCGGCGCCTGACCGGGCAGTCGCGCAACCTCCGCCTGCTCGAGTCACTGTCGCTGGGGATCATGTACGCGCTGCTCTCGCTGGTGATGGCGCTCGCGTTCGTGCACCCGGCGAGCGGATCGGTCTCCAACGCGCAGTTCATCAAACAGCTCAAGGTGACCGACGGCCTGCTCATCGCCGCCGGTGACCTGCTCGCCGTCGCAGGGACATCGGCGCTCTACCCGGGATTCAGCCGCCTTCTCGGGGCGCCGGGCCGTCGCGCGCGGGCACGCATGCTCGAGCGCAACGCGTCGGGGTCGCGCCGGCCGCCCGGGGGCGCCAAGCCGAAGCGGTGACCGTCAGCCGCTGACGAGGTGCACCGGTGCGCCGGCGAATCCCAGGTTGGCAGTGATGGTGTCGCTGGATACCGCCTGGGTCTGGTAGTTGAGGTTCCAGAACCACGTCGACGAGTCGGCCGGGTTGATGTCAGGGGTCGCGCCCGACGCGTAGTCGGCGGGGACGCTGATGTCGAACCGGATCCAGAGCCCGTTGTAGAGGTTCCCGCCGCTCTGCGTCTGGATCGACGCGTTGCCGGCGGCAACCTGCTGCGTCCAGGTCGCCGGTTGGGCGCTGGTGCCCTCACCGTGCTGGCCGGACCACACCCCGTCAGTTGTGGTGGCCGCCTGCTGAGCGGTGCCGTTGTTGGTGGGCTGCGTCACGCTGAGCACGTTGGAGCAACAGGCCACGTCTCCCGGGTCGTAGATGTAGAGGCTGAAGTCGTGGCCGGCATACTCCGGCGGGATGGACACCAGCGGCATGGTGAACGCGCCGCTCTTGAGTGGGGTGTACAGCGTGACGTCGTCGAGGGCGGTCACCGAGCAGGTGGTGGCGGGGGTTGCGCCGCAACCGGCGGCCTCCACCGCGTAGCCTTTGTGGGCCTGCGAGTTCTGGTTCTGCGGAAGCCCATTCGCCCCTGGGTCACCGCTGAGGTTGTCAAGCTGGTCGACCCGCAGGCGATAGGTGGCACCTGTCAGACCACCCGAGAGGCCGTCACCGGCGCCGCCGTTGAAGATGGGCTTACCTCCCGGGACGAGGAGGGCTGGCTTGCCTATCGGCTTTGCCTGGATGTCGACCCAATTGTGGTACCAGGTCGAGAGCTTGGAGATCGGCGTCGTCGCCGCGCCGAGTGCCGGTACTGTGTACGTCGCCCCGGCGGTGTCGTCGATCGAGTACGCGCGCATGTTGCTGACCCACGTGTCACCGGCATGGTCGAATGGGTTCGATGACTTGTAGACGGTGTAGGACATGATCGGCCATTGCTGCGCGTTTCCAGGCCCTGCACAGGGTGACGTTCCCTGGCTGCCGCCATGGGTGCAGCCAGCCCCTGTTTCCGGGAAGTCGGTGTCGTCCTCGTGGTAGTTGTACCCGAGGGCGGACGTGGCCCCATTGTCCGGGGAGAACGAGGGGTTGTACACCTCCACATACGCGGTCTGCCCTGCCGGGACATAGATCTGGTAGTTCTGGCCGCCTCGTGTCGGCATCGTCGCCAGGGGCTGGCTGGCCGTCTCCGTCCCGAGCGTCCCACTCAGCGCATGCACGTCGACGTTTGGCGCCGACGCGCTGCCGCTCCACGCATTCGACGGGTTGGGTCCGTAGGCATCGCCCTGACCGCGGTCCGTGCCCCAGCCCTCCGAGCGCATGAAGTAGTAGTTGCCGCCCGTGCCCAGGTTGTCGACGGTCGACCCGAGCACGCTGCCCGGCTGACCGAACGTAATCGGCCGCAGGTACTCGGCGATGGCGGTGCGGGACTCGCGGTGGGTACCGAAGCCGACGAGCTTCATGAAGAACACGGGGACATCGGAGGTGATCGTGACCGCGAGTTGGTTGTTGAGGAAGAGGCCGGCGTTGTTGGGGTCAGGCACCTTGGCGACACTGATGGCGACATTGTTGGCGCCCCCCGCCGCCCACCCGTTGACTCCCGCGGCGTCGACCGCGGCCTGGCTCGCATTGTTCGGGCCGGAGTTGAAGTTGGGCATGTCGGGCACGCCTGCCAGAGCGGCGGCGCTGGCGCCGCGCTCCAGCCGATCCGATGCGAAATAGCTGAAGCCGCCATCCACCGCCAAGCCCACGACCGCCAGCAGCACCACGGCGATGAGCGCGAAGATGACCAACGACTGGCCGCGGCTGGCGCGGTGGTGGGGAGCGTGGGCGGACATGCGGACCTCTCTCATCAGCTGAAGTGCGGGCTCATCTGCGTGACCGTGGAAACGGTCGCTGTGGTCGCGAGCGGAACCAGGGGAACCGGTGACCTGTAGTTGTATTTCAGCGAGACGCCGATGTACGCCTCGTTGGGATGCGTCTGGATGCGCAGGTCAAGGGTGTACGCGGCGCTCACCGCGCTGGCTCCGGCGGCGCAGCTTGTGTACCTGTCGACAAGGTCGATGACGCCGCCGGCGGGAGGAATCGTCACGCGATAGATGTCCACCTCGGCGATGGAGGTGACGAAGGGCATCGTGGCGGCGACCTCGCACACGTTCTGCACGATCTGGCGGTCCACGGCGCAGGGATCTTTTGCGGTCGTCTGACAGCCGGTGGCGGTCACTCCGTTGTAGCCGCCGTTGCCCAGCTCTGATGCCACCCGCGCGCCGGCGCGTGTGGCCGTGCCCGCGGTGTTCTGATCAGACGCGAACTGCCCGACCGAGTACACGCCCATGAGGATTGTCAGGATCACGGTGATGACGACGGCCGTCTCAATGAGCGCCTGCCCACGCACGCCATCGCGGCGACCGCGCCTCACGAGGTCGGCTCCAGTCGGAAGTAGCGAGTCTGCGTGATGCTCAGCTGCGCGGCGCTGAACGCGAGGTAGCTGTAGTGACACTTCACGGTGATGCCGATGTTGGTGACGTTGGCGAACGACGTGTTCCGCGCTCCCGGCGGCCACGGCGGGCCGCCCCCGCCCACGGGGTTGAGAACGGTGACGGTGTTGGTGCTGGCCGTGTAGCCGTAGCGGTCCACACAGGCGACGCCGCATGAGTTCGTGTCCTGGGTGACCAGCCCGGTGGTCGGGTCGACGTGGATCAGGTAGATGTCGACCTCGTCGAGCTTCGCGAATCCCGTGGACGCGACGCCGCCGGACATCATCGCCTTGATGGCGTCGGTGTCGGCCGTCGCCAGGGTGCCTTCCTGGGCGACCGTGATCATGGCGATGCCGGTCGCATGGTTGACGGCCCCGGATGAGAACATGAGCAGGCCGCCGTCCAGAGAACCGAAGAGCGCGCCGAAGAAAACGGGAGCCACGAGTGCGAACTCGACCATGGTCACACCACGAGACAGCCGCCGACGGGAGCGATGACGTTGGCGAAAGTTCATTGAGACAAGTGTCGTGAGAAGCGCATCCTAAGTTGCGCACCTCCCGGTCTCTGTCCGGCAACCGTTCTGTGACAGTGCGACGTGGAGCCGGTCAGCCTGCCGCGACCACGCCTTTACCGCATGTGACGGCCATGCCGCCACGAACAAACGGTGACAACCCATTCCAGTCCGGTGACGACTCGACGATTCCGAGGTCGACCGAGATCAACTGAGGACATCATCCACCTCATGGGACCTGGTCCGGCACACGTTTCTTGCCGCCCACGCGTGCGCCGGTCACGGCCGGCCGGTCATTGGGGTCAGGCCATGGTCGAGATGGCGCTGGTGCTTCCCTTCGTCCTGCTCGTGCTGGGGGCCGCCTATACCGGGTGGGATGCCATGCACCGCACCATCGGTCTCACCAGCGCCGCTCGCGCCGGCACGATCTCCGCCGCCAACGATCTCCAGAACGGGAAGTCGTGCACGACGGCCCTGACCGACGCCACCAACGCGGTCAATGCCGAGGAAGGGGTGACCGGTGTGTACACGGCCGTGACCGTTGGGAGCGGGCTCGCTCCCTGTACGACCACGACCACCTGCACAGCGGTGACCACCCCTGCGGTGGCCCCGGCGACGACCGGCAGTTGCGTCACCCTGGGGACCACCACGGGGACGCTGTCGACCGGCCAGGGCCTGACGGTGGGGCTCGTGACCATCACGGTATCTCGCTCCGTGGCCACGGACCTTCCCATCGTGCCGGGCATCAAGGTGGCCGCCAACGGGACCGCACGGTACAAGTGACATGAATTGGCGCACGCGCGCCCGTAGAGGGGATGACATGAACAGGCACACGCACGCCCAATCGAAGGGACACTTGACCAGGCAGACACACTCGCGCCGGCGAAGCCGGTCGGGTCAGGTGATGCTCCTGTTCGCTCTCGCTCTCATCGCCATCCTGGGCATGGC
>DAISRJ010000003.1:42733-67653 GCA_036828955.1 Candidatus Dormiibacterota bacterium
GTCACGGCCAACCCGCAGTGGAAGCCCTTCCTTGCCGGCATCCTGGGAGTCCAGCAGATGACCGGGCAGGCGGGCGCGTCCGTCGCCGCGTCCACGACCGGCCTGCCGGTGTCGATCGTGGCGCTCAACAAGGTCGGGCCCCACGCCATCCTCGGCGGCGGCTCGGGCAACTTCATCGTCAGCGGCGACATGTATCTCAACACCCAGGTCATCAACCAGCCGTGGAGCGGTGTGTACGGGGGTGTGTTGTTCGACGACGCCATCGACGCCAAGACGTCTAGCAACCTGTTTGTCTTCGGCACCATCCACTCGTCGAATGCGACCTCCGGGGGCCGCAACCTCTGGCCGCTCGACACGTGCTTCGGTGGCTCGGGTCCGCAGGGCCAGGGCACCGGCAGTGGCGTTGCCTTCCAGGCCGCCGATCCCCCGCCCGACAGCGGTGACGCGGGCGACCTGCCGTCCTTCCCGTTGACGTGCGGCAGCGGCAGCAACACCGTCACCGTGGCGTACAACCACGTCGACCCGACGGTCGCCGCCATCAACGACCCGCTGCAGGGCGGGGCGGCGCCACCCAACCCGGCCCTCTCGGCGACGGCGATCAACTGTCCGGGCATGCCGCTGCAGACGTTCGCGTCGGTGCCAGGGGGCGCCACCGTCCTCCAGCCGGGCGAGTACACCAACCCCGTGAAGATCACCACCGCGATGGCCTTCGGCGACTGCTCCGCCTACACCGGCGAAGCCGCCTACCCGGGCATCTACCGCTTCGACCAGGGCCTGTGGATCGACCCGGCGGCGGGGCTCACTGTGACCGGCAGCAACGTCGTCCTCACCACGGTGAAGCCGTACCCGATCGCCGGCAACGTCCCCGGCACGGTCACGGGCGGGGTGTTCACGGCGACCGGCAGTGGCAATGGGGCACCCTGCCTCCCCAAGGCGACCATGTCGAGCTCCGCGAGCGGCGGCGGCAGCCCAATGGCTGAGACGGACGGGACCTCCGCGTCAAAGTGCGTGGGCACGGTGGATCCGACCAGCCCCGGCAAGCCCGAATACGGGGCCATCGTCTACGGCGACTCGTCGTACAGCCCGGTGGGCTACGGTACCGGCGAGAACTACGGGCTGATCATCGGCGGCGGCACCGGGTCGCACGTCAACCTCACCGGTCCGACCACCGGAACCTGGAGTGGCAGCAACAACACGCCCGGCCTGGTGCTCTACCAGGACCCGGGAACGCAGGCCAACGACGGCTTCAACGGTGAGCCCGGTGACGCCGCCATCATCAACGTCACCGGGGTCATCTACGACAGCTCCCTCACCAACTACGGCTCGAGCGCTCCCCTCCAGTACTGGGACGGCACCGGCGGCGGCATCCCGCTCTACGCAGGAGGCACGCTGCAGACGGGCAACGGCGCGGGCTGGTCGAGCGGTGGCCCAGCCCAGTCGGCCGGCTCGTTCACCGTCAACGGCACCTGCATCGTCGACCAGTTCAACACCGACGGCGCCACGACGATCACCATCTTCGGCCAGCCATACACGCTTCCCGGAAGCGGCGGCCTCTCCCTGATCGGATGACCAGGGAGGGCCGGCGGGCGTCGCGTCACGCAAGCAGGGGCCAGGGCCTGGTCGAGTTCGCCTTCGTCGCGCCCATCGCGCTGGTGGTGATCACCGGGATCTTCGTCTCCTGCTTCCTCTTCTTCCAGAATTCAGCGGTGACCGATGGCGCCACCGCGGGGTCGCGGATGGCGTCGATCGAGACGTCGCTGGTCACCGTCGTGGGCGCGCAGACCTGCGAGTCGAACCTGCCCATCTCCATCGAGGCGGCGGTGGCCCAGGCTGCCCCGCAGCTCAAGGTCAACCCGGCGCGTCTCTGCGAGACGAGCGCAACCCATCTCAGCCAGGGAACCGTGATCACCAACGAGGCCAACGTCACGGTTGACGCCACACCGAACCTCGCCGGCCCGACAACGGTGACAGTGACGGTGAGCTTCTCGGGGAAGGGGATCGCCCCACCACTGACAGCGACGTACGCCATGACCGCGACCAGCACGGTCCCGGTCCTCGCCCCGTAGGTCAGCGCCGATCAGACGCGGCGATCCCGGCCGCACGCGGCGGCCGTGCTAGATTGCGGGCGATGCGCCGCGACGTGATCGCCGTCGATCCTGCAACGGGCGTTGGACGTCCATCAGACTTGTCGACGGCGACGGTCCGCAGCCTCTACATCCACATTCCCTACTGCGAGCGCAAGTGCGAGTACTGCGACTTCGTCTCGGTCGCCGGCGCCAGTGGCCAGCACGAGTATGTCGCGGCACTCATCGACGAGCTGCGCGCGGTGGGCACGGCGCTGGACGGTTGCACGCTGGACACGGTGTTCTGCGGCGGGGGAACGCCCAGCCTGCTCGACCTCGGGCTCATGGCGTCGGTGATGAACGAGGTGCGTGGCAGCTTCCGAATCGCCTCCGGCGCGGAGGTGACCCTCGAGGTCAATCCTTCCAGCGCATCGGCGCAGCGCGCCGAGGCCTGGCTGGCGGCGGGTTTCAACAGGGTCAGCGTGGGCGTCCAGAGTACCCACGCCGACATCCTCGGGTTCCTGGGCCGAGTGCACACCTCCGGACGCGCCCTGGCGGCGCTGGCCGAGGTGCGTGCCGCCGGCTTCACCAACCTCAGCGCCGACCTCATCTACGCGGTCCCCGGCCTCGACGACGGCCGCTGGCTCGAATCGTTGGAGCAGGTCATCGATGCCGGGCCCGACCACGTGTCGTGCTACGAGCTCACCGTGGAGAGCGGGACGCCGCTGCATCGGGCGGTGGCCGAGGGGCGGGTGCGCGTCGTTGACGGCGAGGCCGCGCTGCGCCAGCACCGTCTCGCGGTCGACACGCTGGCAGGCGCGGGATATGAGCAGTACGAGGTGAGCAACTTCGCCCGAGCGGGCCGCGTGTGTCGCCACAACCTCGTGTACTGGCGCAACGGTCACTATGCAAGCATCGGGGTGGGCGCCCACGGGCATCTGCCGCTGGCTGCCGCAGCAGCTTTTGGCATGACCCCGCCGGCCACCGCCATCGCCTTCCGCTACGAGCACGGCCGTGACATCGCCGCGTACATCGGGGCCCGGTGCGGGTCGCCGCTGTCGGTGCGCAACGTCGAATGGATCGACGCCGACATGCGCACGGAGGAGTCGATCATGCTGGGTCTGCGTCTGCGCGAGGGAGTTCGCCTGGACAGCGCCGCCGCGCTGCGCGAGGCGCGCGAGCTCGTCGCTGCCGGGCTCCTCGAGCTGGAGGGGTCACGAGCCCGGGCCACGCCGCGCGGCGAGGATGTGCTCAATCAGCTGGCGCTGCGCCTGGCCGCCCCCGGAGCCTGACTGTCCCATCGGCAGGGCTCGGTGTTCTGACGCTGTAACGCGTCAATCGACGATCCTGGTCCCTGCCAGACGGAGCCGTGACGATGTGCTCTCATGGGTGGAAGTCTGCGTTGCAATTGCGCAGGATTGCGGTTCATGGGCCGCCTTCACATTCATCAGCCTCCGCCGGAGCCGGTCGTGACCGAGCTGACGCGCGCGGGCCTGTCGATGTCGACGGTGCTGGCCATGGAACCGTGGAAGGCGCGCGAGGTGCTCGATCTGCTGCACAGCGCCGGCCTTCGAGACGCGCACGGTGAGCCCACAACGCCGGCCCGTGGTAGCATTTAGCACTCGATCGCACGGAGTGCTAATCCCGCGCAAGCGGACGGTGGCGGAGGAGAGAGCCTTGGAGACACCCGTCCCCATCCCGCTCGACTCGCGAAAGCAGCAGATCCTCAAGGCAGTTGTTGCGGATTACACGCGCACGGGCGTGCCGGTGGGCTCGCACGCGCTGGCCATACACCTCACCTCCTGGTCCTCGGCGACGATCCGCAACGAGCTGGCCAACCTTGTCGACGTCGGCTACCTGCTCCAGCCGCACACCTCGGCGGGGCGGGTGCCGTCCGACCGTGGCTACCGCTACTACGTCGACTTCCTGATGGAGGAGGAGGTCGTGCCGCCGTCCGTGCGTCGGCAGATGGACCCCTTCTTCACCCTGCTCACCGGCGGCCTCGAGGAGACGCTCGAGGTGGCGGCGCGAGCGCTCGCCCTGGTCACCGACGCGGTGAGCATGGTCACCGGGCCCCGCGCGCTGGGGGCAACGCTCAAGCACCTCGACATCATCTCGCTCGAGCCACGCCACGCCCTTCTGTTGCTGGTGCTCGAGGGCAACATCATCCGCCAGCAGCCCTTCCCCCTGAGCCGCGACGCCGACCAGGTGGAATTGAGTGCCCTCGCCCACAGCCTCAACCAGGCCCTCCTCGGCGCTGACGCACGAGTCGTGGCCGGGCTGGCGGTGGCGGTGGCGGAACCACCGTCCTCCCTGTGGAATGAGATGGTGGCAGCCATCGCCGCGCTGATGGAATCGGTCGACGCCGGACAGGCGACGCTCGTGGTCCACGACGGGGTGCGCAACCTGCTCCATCAACCCGAGTTCGGCGATGTCGGCCGTTTCCGCGAGGTGCTCGACCTGCTCGAGGAGGAGCGCGTGCTCGGCGAGATGCTCGCAGCCCTGGAGACCGACCAGGGCACCCAGATCATGATCGGGCGGGAGACAGGCCTGGAGCAGCTCCGCCTGTGCAGCCTGGTCATGACCACGTATCGGGTCGGCACCCAGCGCTGGGGAACCCTCGGCGTGCTCGGCCCGACGCGCATGCACTACTCGCAGGTCGCCCCCCGCGTGCGCTACGTCGCCACCCGCGTCGGCGACACGCTCAGCCGGATGCTGCGATGACCGCGCGCCGCCCGGTCAAGGCCGCCCCCGGCGACGGCTCCGCCGAGGTCGAGCCGGGAGCGGCCGAGGTCGACGCCGCCGCTCCCGCGGTCGCGAGCACGGCAGCCGACCCGCCGGAGCAGGCCCCTGTCGCCACCGCCCCCGCCGAGCCGGACGCGCGATACCTCAGGCTGGCCGCCGATTTCGAGAACTTCAGGCGGCGCAAGGCCCAGGAGCTCATCGACCGATCCCGTTATGCCAGTGAGGACGCCGCCAAGGCACTCCTCCCTGTGCTCGACAACCTCCGCCGGGCCATCGGCCACGCTGCCGACGCGGGCGACGAGGCGGTCATGGTGAGCGGGTTGGAACTCGTGGTGCGTGAGTTCGAGACGGCCCTCGAGCAGCTCGGCGTCGAGCCCATCGAGGCCGAGGGCCGCCCCTTCGACCCCTCGCTGCACGAGGCGATCGGCGGCGAGGACAGTGAGGATGTCGAGGTCGACACCGTCGCCGACGAGGTGCAGCGCGGCTATCGCCTCCACGACCGGGTCATCCGCCCGTCGCTCGTACGCGTCGCCCACCCGGCGACACCGGCGCCTGAGAGGTCGTAGTGGCCACCGTCAAGCGCGACTACTACGAGGTGCTCGGCGTCCAGCGTTCGGTGGATGCCGCAGACCTGAAGAAGGCATATCGCAAGCTGGCCATGGAGTTCCACCCCGACCGCAACCAGGGCGACAAGACGGCCGAGGAGCGATTCAAGGAGGTCGGCGAGGCGTACTCGGTGCTCAGCGACCCGCAGAAGCGGCAGCGCTACGACACCTTCGGGCACGCCGCCAACGGCGCCCCCGACCTCGGCGGGTTCTCTTTTGATTCCGCCTTCGACCTCTTCGACATGTTCTTCGGGGGCGCCGGCGGGCGCCGCCGTCAGAGCGGCCCGCAGCCGGGCGCCGACCTCCGCCTGGGCGTCGACATCACCTTTGAGGAGGCCGTCTTCGGGGCCACGCGGACGGTCGAGGTGCCCCGCAAGGGCACGTGCGGTGAATGTCACGGCAGCGGCGCCGCGCCGGGGACCCAGGCGGTGCCGTGCCCCGACTGCCGGGGCAGCGGGCAGGTCCGCCGCCAGGTGCAGAGCATCTTCGGGCAGATGGTCAACGTCAGCGCCTGTCCGCACTGCCGTGGCGAGGGTCGCATCATCGAACAGCCCTGCGTCACCTGCCGCGGACAGGGGCGCGTCGATGAGCGCCAGCGGCTCGACATCACCATCCCCCCGGGTGTCGACGAGGACGTCACCCTGCGCTACGCCGGCCAGGGCGAGGCCGGCCCCCGCGGCGGTGCCCGGGGCGACCTCTACGTGGGCTTCCGGATCGCCCCCCATCCGAGCCTGGTGCGGCGCGGCGCCGATCTCCTCTACGAACTGGCCGTCAGCGTTCCCCAGGCCGTCCTCGGGGACCGCATCACGGTGCCGACCGTGAGCGGCGAGCACCAGGTCGACGTGCCCCCCGGGACGCAGCACGGCAAGGTTCTCAAGATCTCCGGCATGGGCGTGCCCCACGTGCGCAGCGGGCGCCGCGGCGACCAACTCTGCATCGTGCACGTGGCCGTGCCGACGCACCTGAGCGCCTCCGACCGCGAGCTGTACGACAAGCTGGGTCAGCGCGAGGGCAAGCCGGCCGAGGTCAAGAAGGGCTTCTTCGACGCCCTCAAGGACGCCTTCCGGGGCTGATCTGCGGGGCAGGCCTCGGGCGAGTTCCTGGCTACCCCGGCGGCCAGGTCATGTGCCGCCCGCCGAGCAGGTGGAGGTGCAGGTGACCCACCGTCTGGCCGCCGTCGTTGCCGATGTTGGTGACCACCCGATAGCCGTCGGCGGCGACTCCGTCAGCGATCGCCAGCTGCTGGGTGACATGCAGGAGCCGCGCCCAGAGCGGGTCGTCCGCGGGGGTCAACTCCGCCGCTGAGCCGACATGCTGGCGCGGGATCACCAGGATGTGGGTGGGCGCCTGCGGGTTGATGTCACGGAAGGCGATCACGAGGTCGTCCTCGAAGACGACGTCCGCCGGGACGTCACGCGCGGCGATGGCGCAGAACAGGCAGTCCGTCATGAGACGGCGAGAGTAGCGGGTCAGCCGGGCGGCGCCGCCGCGAGGGGGTCGGCGAGGTCGCCGGAGCGTGCCATGAGGAGAGCGCAGGCAACGGCCCCGGCATACCGGGTGCGCAGGACGCGCGGGCCCATGTGGACGAACTCGGCGCCCGCACGGCGCAGGGTGTCGATGTCGCGCGAGCCAAGCCCGCCCTCGGGCCCGATGCACAACGCCAGCGGTCGTTCGGGGTTGGCGTCCACGGCCGCGAGTGGGCTCACGCCCAGGAAGGTGCACGCCAGCAGCCGCGACCCGGGCTCCAGGGCGGCGAGCGCGTCCGGCAGCTCGACCGGCGCGTGCACTCGTGGGATCACCCCGCGCCCGGCAAGCTGGGCCGCCTCTGTGGCCACCGCCTGCCAGCGGTGCACGCGATGGGCGACGCGGCTCGCCGGCGGCCGGCTGACCACGCGCTCGGTGATGACCGGCCGCACCTCGGCGGCGCCGGCCTCGACGAGTAGATCGACGCAATCCTCCATGCGCTCGCGTGGCAGCGCCTGGATGACGGTGATGCGCAGCCGCGGCTCGCCGGTGGCGTCGCGACTCCACACGACGTCGCCCTCCACCCGGGCGGCGGCGACGCTGGTGAGCACCACGCCGGACTCGCGGCCCACGGGGTCCACGACGATGATGTCGTCGCCGGGGCGCATGCGAAGTGACCGTGCGATGTGGCCGGCGACCGAGCCTTCGAGCACGATGGCCGCGGAGGTCGAGGCCGGGCCGTCGATGAAGAAGCGCTCGGGCATCGGGATATTCTCCGCGTCCACGTCCGCCTCCGCGTCTCAGCCCGCCAGGAGATCGAGGCGCACCCGCCGCGCCGGGTTGTCGGCGTTGAGGTCGACGAGGACCACGCGCTGCCAGGTGCCGAGCACCAGTTCCCCGGCGACCACAGGCAGCGTCAGGGCGGGGCTCACGAGAACAGGGAGGAGGTGATCGGCGCCGTGCCCCAGGCTGCCGTGGCGATGTGCGTAGCGATCGTCGCGTGGGAGCAACCGTTCCAGCGCGGCCACGAGGTCTGCCTCCGATCCACTGCCCGACTCCATGAGGGCGAGGCCCGCTGTGGCGTGCAGGGCGAGGACGTTGAGCAGGCCGTCGCCCCCGCCGGCGACGAACGCCTCGAGTCGTTCCGTGATGTCGACGACCCGGCTGCGGCTGGTGTCGACCGGGACTTCCCTGGATCTCATGGGCGGTTCCTCTGGTGCACGGTGGGAGCGCGGCGGATTGTCCTGCCGGGACGACGTCCGGGGGCCGTAGCATCCCCCCGATGACCGACACACACGTCGCCGCCGGCGACGGCCTTCGCCTTGCCGTCACCGTCGCCGGCGACGGTCCGCCGCTGCTGCTCATCCCCGGCCTGGGGGCGACGCGCGTCGTGTTCGACCCCGTCTTCCCCCGTCTGATCGAGCACTTCCGGGCGGCCGTCTACGACCAGCGCGGCATCGGCGCGTCGGACGTCCCAGCGGACCCCTTCAGCACCGCGCAACTCGGCGATGACGCGGCGGCCGTGCTCGACGGTCTCGGGATGGAAGACGCAGTTGTGCTGGGCGCGTCGTTCGGGGGAATGGTCGCGCAGCAGCTCGTTGTGCGACATCCCCGGCTCGTCGGTGCCCTTGTGCTCGCCGCCACCGGGCCGGGCCGCGATCACCTGGTCGTAGCGCCCGAACAGGCCGCGACCGAGGCGCTGCTCGGCAAGGGGGCGCGCAGCCCGGAGGACGCCTACCGAATCGCCTGCACCGTGCTCTATTCGCGAGCCTTCCGCGAGGAGAACGCCGCCTTCATCGACGATCAGGTTCGCAACCGAGCCGCCCACCCCATCGCCGCCCGCGCCTTCCAGGCCCAGCTCGCCGCCTCCCGTGCCCACGACGTGTGGGACGAGCTGCCATCGATTGTGGCGCCGACCCTCGTGCTCCACGGCGGCAACGACGCCGTCATGCCGCTGGCCAACGCGGCGCTGCTCAGCCAGAGGATCCCGGGGGCGCTGCTCGAGGTCTTCGACGGGGCCGGACACCTCTTCTTCCATGAGCAGCCGCAACGCACTGCGGACGCCGTGGTCGCGTTCGCCGGCGCCCGCCGCTGAGCACCATGCCTGCTGAGCGCAGCGTCAGTCGGAATCCCTGACGTCGTGCTCGGTCTCGGCGCCGTCGCCGCCGCCGCCGCCGGAGATACCGGCGGCGCCGTCGACGATCTCGACGACGTCGGCATCCTCCTCGTCACGCTCGGCCACCGTCACGGAACCCCCCGCGCGATCGTCGTCCTCACCACAGTTGGCGCGGCGCCGGTTGGCCTCCTGCACCGCTGCGATCTGCGCCGGGGCTGTGGCCGTGGCCGTGGTCTCGCGAATCACCGTCACCTTGATCATGCCCGGGTACTGCATCTCGCTCTCGATCTCTCGAGCGATCTCAGCGCTCAGCTCGGGCACCTGGGAGTCGCGCACCTGCTTGGCGCGCACGAAGATGCGCAGCTCGCGTCCGGCCTGCAGAGGGAAGGCACGCTCGACCCCGGAGTGGCGGGTTGCGATCGTCTGCAGTTGCTCGAGGCGCGCCAGGTAGGTGGCCAGCGTGTCACGGCGTGCTCCCGGCCGCGATGCGCTGATGGCGTCGGCGCAGATGGTCAGCATCGCCAGGTCGGTGGTCGGCTCCTCGTCGAAGTGGTGCGCCTTGACGGCGTGGATGATCCCGGGGGACGCGCCGAGGACACGGAGCAGCTCGCCGCCGATGATCGCGTGCGAGCCCTCGACGTCGTGGTCGACCGACTTGCCGATGTCGTGGAGCATCCCCGCCTCGCGCGCAACCGTCTGCGACATGCCCAGCTCAGCGGCCAGCACGCCGCAGATGTGACCGGTCTCCTCGCAGTGCAGCAGCGCGTTCTGCCCGTATGAGAAACGGTAGTGGAGGGTGCCGATCAACTCGGCCAGCTCGGGGCGGCCCTCCATCTGCATCTCCCACAGCGCCTGCTCGCCGCGCTGGCGGACGTGGGCCTGGAGCGACCCGCGGGTGCGCGTGAGCAGTGACGGCACCTCGGCGGCCTGCAGCTTGCGGTCGACCACCTCGAGAGCGGCCTGTCGGGCCACCTCGCGGCCGATCGGGTCCATGCCGCGCAGGGTTGCCTGGGCGCGATCCTCGTCGATGCCCAGCTCCATCCCCGTCTCCTCGGCGATCACCGACAGCGCGCTGAGCAGCCGCTCGCGCCCGTGTTCGTCGAGATCCTCCAGTGAGAGCGGAGCCGCCCGGGTGGCCCCGTCGTCGTGACCGCTGAGCTGCCGTTCCATGGCCTCGGCGATGAGCGTCCGCGCCGCCGGCTCGGCGTCGCCGACGCGCTCAGCGAGCGCCGACTCGACTCGCGCGAGGTGCTCCCCAGCAAGCTCGTTCGCAGTGCGCTCGAGCACCAGCTGGGCTGCCGTCTGCCTGTCGAGGTCGGCGACGCGCTCAAAGGAGGCGATCACGTCCGCGCGCTCAGCCGCCACGGTGGCGATGCGTTCGTCGATCTCCTCGCGGCGCTTCTTGTGGAGGTGGCGGCGGTCGTCGAAGACAGCGCGGCGGTCGCGGTAAGTGCGCTCGCGCTCGTCGAGGAGTGCCTCGCCGGCCTCCACCGCCTCGTTGCGAAGGCCGACCTCCTCGTGCACGGCCTCGCGGGTGGCGAGGGCCTGGTTGCGCGCCTCGCCGATGGCGCGTTCGGCCTCGCTGCGCGCCCGGGCGGTGGCGGCGGGGTCGGGCGCCGGCACCGACCCTCCCCCGGTCAGGAACGATCGGCGCCCGGCGACGAGCGCGGCGACACCGACGCCGAAAACGAGGACGACGGCGACGACCAGGACAGCGATCACCCGCCGAGTGTAGGGGGAGCGCCGTCCGTCGCCGGTCCGGGGCTGCGGTCAGCCGCCCGGCGGCGGGTCGAAGGGGTCCGCGACCTCGGCGACCAGTTCGCGCGAGAACAGATGAGCGGCAGGGGGAAGGGTGCGGCGCCGATCCCACACCAGTGCCATGGTGCGCGCGATCGGCGGGTCGCGAAGCGGGATGACGGTCACCCGCGCCGACGGCGAGGGCAGGGGCATCGGCATCAACGTGATCCCGAGGCCGGCCTCGACCAGCCCCTGGACGATGCTGAAGTCGTCGCCCTCGTAGGCCACGGTGGTGGTCAGGCCCTGGGAGGCGAAGGCGTCGTCGATGACCTTGCGGAGGCCGCTCCGCGAACGGGGCAGGATGAGCGGCTCGTCGGGGAGGTCGCGCAGCGCGGCGGAGGTGCGTCCGGCGAGGCGGTGGCTGACGGGTACCACCACGGCGACCCGCTCGCGGAAGAGGGGTACGACCTCCAGGTCGGAGGCGTTGACTGGTGGGGGCCCGAGGATTCCGAGGTCGAAGTCGCCGGCAAGAACGCCACTGGCCACCTCAGCAGTGGTGCCCTCCTCGAGGACGAAGCGCACGCCCGGGTGAGAGCGCAGGAAGCGAGCGAGGCGTTCAGGCAGCCAGCGCGCCCCCACGGTGTGCAGGAACCCGATTCGAACCACCCCGGACTCGGCCGACACCGCACCTTCGGCATCGGCGACGGCCTCGCGGAGGTCGGCCAGCAACCTCTCCGCCCGGCCCACGAAGCGCTTCCCAGCCTGTGTGAGCCTGATCGAGCGTCCGATGCGCTCGAACAGGGGTACGCCCACCTCCTGCTCGAGGCGGGCGATCTTGCGGCTGACTGTTGAAGGATCCGCCTGCAGGGTCTCGGAGGCGCGGCCGAGATGCTCGACCCGGGCGACCTCCAGGAAAGTGCGAAGAGAGTCGGCATTGATGCGATCCATGCATCAATCTGATCCGAAAACCGCTCTTGATGTCAACGCTGCTGGCGGATAGGCTGTGATTCAAGTGGTGACCGAAGTGTCAACGGAGCTGTTGCCGAGACGACCGGCGCCAACCTAGGAGAATGAATTGCTGATCGAGAACGCGACCCAAGAGGTGCATGACGCCCGCCAGCGCCACCACCGGGAAATGGTCGAGAGGACCCGCCTGCGCCGGCTCGTCGAGCGCGTCGACGAGGTCATCAGCGCCTGCGAGGAGATCCACCTGCAGGGGATCAAGGAGACTCCGGCAGACCTCAAGTCGCGCGCCGAGGACGTCTTCAGCTTCGCCCGCAGCGCCGTGTCGAAGACCGGCGACCGCGTCGCGCTGGCCACCGTGGAGGAGGCCATCGGCCGCCGCCAGATCAAGATCACCGAGATCATGGACATCCTGTGGACCATCCAGGAGATCGTCTTCGACCTCATGCTGCCGTGGCGCACGGAGCTTCCCGAGGACGTCGAGCCGGATGGTCCGATCAGCGGTGCCCCCGACTGGAGGCGCTGGACGGCCGTCGCCTGACGCCGGCTTCAGCTCTCCTCGAGGCTGCGCCCTTCGTCGCAGACGGTGCGGTACTCGCAGCGGCTGCAATTCCACGCCGACGGATGGGGCGGGAACTCGCCGGACTGCCACGCCCGGCGCATGTCGTGCGCGGTCGCCGACAGGTGGCGGTACGACGTGTCGAGCTGCTCGCGGGTGAACTCGACCCGGGTGACCTGGGCTGTCTGGAGGTGGTGCAATTCAACAGCGACGTCGTCGCTGTGCTGGCGCCGTGAGACCGCCACCGCGTACGCCCGCACCTGGATGTCGCGGCGCAGCTGTTCCTCCATCGGCGCCGGCCCGGTCTTGTAGTCCACGACGGCGACCGCCCCCGGGCCCTCGTCGTCGAGGCGGTCCCACCGGCCGTGCACGTCGGCGTGGTCGAGCGCGATCGTGAAGGGCTCCTCGACCGCGGCGATGGTGGCGTTGCGCCACGCGTCGCCGGCGACGTAGCGGCGCAGCTGCTTCTCGCCCAGCTGGCGCAGCTCCGGGTGGCTGCCCTTGGGACCACGCGTCACGCTCCAGGCATCCCGCCATGTCTCCGCGATCACCTCCTCGCCGACGTCCTCCCCGGCGATGCGCCGCATCGCGGCGTTCTGGAGCACCGTGTGGATCAGGGTGCCGTACCAGCTGCGCACCGAAGCGGGCACGGGCATGTGGTAGCGACGGCGGTACTCGAACCGGCGGGGGCACTGCTTGAAGACACGAATGTCCGAAACTCCCACACTCAGGCGCTCCCCGGAGAGGCGCCCGGCGGCGCGCGCCGGGCGCGGATGAAGCGGAGCCGCGTCGGGCACTTCGCGGCGGCGGGCAGAACCTGACGTGGCCATCGCCGCAAGGAACGGTGACGGTGCCTCGTCTTTGAAACTGCGTGGGTAGCGGCGCGCCCGCGAGAGGATGAGGCGGTCGCGTGCCCGGCTGACAGCGACGTAGAAGAGGCGGCGCTCCTCATCGATCGCTGCATCCCCGGGCGGAGGCATCTCGGGGACGAGAGGGCCGGGCAGGGACACCGCAGCCGTGCCGGCGTGACCGCGCCCCGGCCAGCGCGCGTCGATGCAGCCGGTGAGGAACACCACCGGCCACTCGAGGCCCTTGGCGGCATGCGCGGTGAGCAGCACCACGCCGTCGTCGACCGCCTCGATGGCGGCAAGCTCGTCGGCGTTGCTGCTGTTGCGGAGCACGTCGAGGTAGCGCAGCGCCGTGGACAGGCTGCGATCGTCACTCCAGTCGGCGAAGGACTCGAGCAGTTCACCGAACTTGTTGAGGTTGGCTCCCATCTGCCGCCGTGCCAGCTCCTCGCGCTGGTCGAGCAGGCCGAGGAAATCGCTGCGCTGCAGGGCCTCGAAGAAGATGTCGCGCACGTCCTCACGCGCACTCATGGCGTGGAGCGACTCGATGTCGGCTGCGCAGCGAGCCGCGCCGGCGCCGTCGTGCTCATCGACGTCCACCAGGACGTCGTCGCGGAGCAGGCCGATGAGCGGTGCGTCGTTCTCATGGCAGACGGTGACCAGGGCGAGGCGGCCACGGTTGCTGACCCTCCACGACGGCAGCTGCAGGCAGCGGAGCACCGCCTGCGAGTCGGCGGGGTCGGCGGCGGCTCCGAGCAATGCGAGCAGGTCCTTGATCTCCGGTTGGGTGAAGAAGCCACGACCCCCCTGCACCTGGTAGGGGATCTCCGCCTCGCGGAGGGCCCCGATGGCGGCGCGCATGTCCGCGTGACGCCGGAACAGCCAGGCGATGTCGGCCGCGCGCACGCCGGAGTGGATCAGCAACCGGCACTCGGAGGCGACCCCGAGTGCCTCGCTGCGCTCGTCGGCGGCTTCCCAGCACTCCACAGGATCGCCCTGGCCGCGCTCGGCATGGAGTGTCTTGGCGATGCGCGACGCGGGATCCGCCGCCCCGATGACGGCGGTGGCGGCGGCGACGATCGACGCCGTGCTCCGGTAGTTGTGCGCGAGGCTGATGCGAGCGTGGCCCGGGTAGATGCGCGAGAAGCGGTCGAGGTTGGCGAGGCTGGCGCCGCGGAACTTGTAGATCGCCTGGTCGTCGTCGGCGACCACGAGGATATTGTGGTGACTGTCCACGATCGTCTCGACGAGGCGCGCCTGCGCGTAGTTGGTGTCCTGGTACTCATCCACCATGACGTGGGTGATGGCGTCGCAGACCGCGCGACGTGGGGCGTCGTGTTCGCGCAGCAGTTGCTCAGCGCGCAGGATGGTGTCGTCGTGGTCGAGCACCGCGCTGCGCAGGTAGCGTTCGTCGAGGGCTGCGTAGACGGCGGCGAGCTCCTCTTGGCGGGCGAGCAGGGCCCGCTCGGCGGGGTCGTCGGTGGCGGCCAGGGCGTCGGCCGCCCACTGCGCGTACCGCTCCGGCGTGACCAGTTCCTGCTTGGCCTTGCCGATGACATCGAGGATCGAGTCGACGAGGTCGTGGGGTCGCAATGGATTCCACAGCGTTCGCGGCTTCAACACGCCCAGGACGGCTTCGAGGTGCAGCCAGCGCTCGGCCTCGTCGGCGATGCGAAAGGCGGGCGAGATGCCGGCCAGCCAGCCCCACTCCCGGACCACGCGCCCCGCGAACGCGTGGAAGTTGCTGAGCGGCGGCTCCCCGGCGAACGGCCCGTGCGCCGCCTCCGCCCGTGAGCGCATCTCGGCGGCGGCTTTGCGCGTGTAGGTGAGCACGAGCTGTGCCGAAGGTGGCACACCCTCCGCGGCGAGCGCGAGGAAGCGCTCGACGATCACCCGCGTCTTGCCGCTCCCCGGCCCGGCGAGGACGAGGCAGGGGCCGTCGCGGTGCGCCACGGCGTCCCGCTGGTCGGGGTCGAGGGCGAGGGAGGACATCGACTCCTCGGCGGCTGGAGCGCGCGAACGGATGTACGTTCGGTTGCCCCAAGGGTACACCCGCCCGGACCGCGACGTGGCAGCGCGGGCGGGTACGGTCGCGAGGATCGCCGCCGCCCGGCCGGAACGCCGCGCAGCGGGTGTCAGTACAATCGCCGTTCCAACACATCAAGTTCCTGACGTATTCCTGCTGCCCGACGGGCGGCCCGAAGGAGGTGATTCCGACCGTGTCGGAGGTCAAAGTCCGCGAGGGCGAGACCTTTGAAAGCGCTCTGCGCCGCTTCAACAAGAAGATCAAGCAGAACGGTGTCCTTTCAGAGGTGCGCCGCCGCGAGCATTACGAGAAACCATCGGTTCGCCGCAAGCGCAAGCTCGTTGCCGCCAAGAAGCGCCGCGCCAAGGCAGGCTGACAGGCTGCAGCGCGCCGCTCCACGCGACGCCCCATGCCCGCGTGGAGCGTGCCGCGCTCCCCGCAACCCGTGTTCACGACGGTTGCGATGAGGGTGGGAGTCCGCCGCGCCGAAGGCGTCGCTCACGCCGCGCAGCGAGAGGCGATTCGGCGTGCGGCCCTCGGTCCGCTGTTGCGTCGCTGCGGGGATGTGCTCGCCGTCAGGTCGCGCGCGTCGCTGGCCGTCCTGCTCACCGACGACACCGACCTGCGCGCGCTCAACGCCCGATTCCTCGGCGTCGACGCACCCACCGATGTCCTCGCGTTCCCGGCTGGTGAGCCCTCTCGCATCGGCGATATCGCCATCAGCGTGGAGCGCGCCATCGCCCAGGATGGCGGCGACGGGTCGGCGGAGCTGCGCCTCCTTGCCGTTCACGGTCTGCTCCACTGCCTCGGCCACGACCATGCCGACAGTGCCGCCGCAAGGGAGATGACGGCGACGACACGCGCCCTGCTCCCCGCCCAGGTGGTTCCCGACCTCGTGGCGGCGGCCGGCTGATGGCCGGCCTGGTGCTCGGTCTCGGCAACCCGGGTGGCGAGTACGCACACACCCGCCACAACGTCGGCTGGATGTGCCTCGACGCCCTCGAGGCGCGGGGGCGGTTCGGCCGCAAGCGGCGCGAGGGGCCGGCAAGCGTCCGCGAGGGATCCGTCGACGGCTACGACCTGGTCACGGCGCGGCCGCAGACCTTCATGAACCTGTCCGGTCGGGCGGCAATCCACCTCGTCCGAAAATTCGGGGTGCCGGCGTCCGACCTCGTCGTCGTGCACGACGACGTCGACCTTCCCCTCGGACGGCTGCGCCTCAAACGCGGGGGAGGGGCCGCCGGCCAGAAGGGGGTGGTGTCCATCGCCGACTCGCTGCGCACCCAGGACTTCCTGCGCGTGCGCATCGGTGTCTCACGCCCCGCTGAGCGCGACCAGATGATCGACTACGTGCTCGATCGCTTCACGCCGGACGAGCGCGAGCGGCTTGCCGCCGTCCTCTCCCGCGCGGTCGACGCCGTCATGACGCTGGTGAAGGACGGGCTCGACAGGGCCATGACGGAGTTCAACCGTGCCCCTGACGACTGAGGTGGCGACGTTGCGCTCGCGCCTCGACGCGGTGGCCTCGCTGCGCTCGATGGTCGCGCTGGAGCGGGGCAGCATCGGTGGCGTCCCGGCCGGGGCCACGGCGCTCCTGGCGTGGTGGATGCGTGAGGCGACCGGCGTGCCCGTGGTGCTGGTGGGAACCAACGCGGAGGCACTGAGCTCCGATGCCGCGCTCTGGGGAGGCACGGCATCGCTGGGGCTGTTCCCGGCGGCCGACACGCCACCCTTCGATCGCGTCCCACCTTCCGAGGAGGTCACGCGGCGCCGTCTCGCCTCCCTGGTACTCCTCGCCGGCGCCGCGCCGCTCATCGTCGCCTCCCCCGCCGGGCTGCTCCGCCCCGCGCTGCCGATGGACCTGGTTCGCGGGGCGTCGCTGCACCTCCGCCCGGGCGAGCGACACTCCCGAGACGACTTCATCCGCCGCGCCATCGACCTCGGCTACCGTCGCGTCAGCGCGGTGTCAGGCCCCGGTGAGATCGCGGTGCGCGGCGGCATCGTCGATGTGTTCGGGCTCGACCGCGCCCGGCCGTGGCGCGCGGAGTGGTTCGGCGATGAGATCGACGAGCTGCGCGCCTTCGACGTCGAGACGCAGACGTCGGTGGCCAAGCTCAGCGAGGTGGCCGTGTGGCCGGCGCGCGAGCTCGACCTTCGCGCCGCCACGGTGGAGCGCGCCCTGCGCCGCGTCGACGCGCTGGACGTCTCCGCCTGCCGCCCCGAGGTCCGCGAGGCCTGGGAGCGCGACCGCGAGCAGCTCCGGGAGGGCAGCTACGACGAGGGCGTCGACCTGTTCTATCCCTACCTCGCGGACGACACCCCGGAGACGCTTCTTGACCACGCCGGCGACGATGCGATCCTCCTCCTGGCCGGCGGCCGCGAGGCCGTGCTGCGGAGCGCAAGGCGCCACGCCGAGGAGATCGAGAACCTGCTCGCCCAGGAGGAGGAGCGGGGCGAGCTGCCGGCGGGTGCGCGCACCGGCCTGCTGACCGCCGACGAGCTGGCGAGAGTGTTCGACCGGCGCCGCTGCATCGACATGCTCCGCGAGCCCGACGGCGACGTGGTCCTCGACTGGCACGGCGTCGACGGCTTCGTGGGGCGCATGGATGCCTTCAGCTCGGCCGTCCGAACCAGGACGGCGGCGGCGGTGAGCGTGCTGGTGGTGAGCCGCCAGCAACACCGCGTCGAGGAGCTGGTGCGCGACGGGGGCCACGACCCCGTCGATATCCAGGAGCTTGACGGCAACACCAGCGCGATCGCCTCCGGCGTTCTGGCAGTGACAGGTGGCGACCTCTCCGCCGGTTTTACGGCCGCCGACATCGGCCTCGAGGTCTACACCGACCACGAGCTCTTCGGCGCCCCCAAGCGACGCGGTTCGCCGCTGGCGCGCGGGGCGCGGCGCGCCGAGTCAACGTCTGCGCGCGGCGCGCGCCGGGCCGCCTCAGGGGCTGCCGCCAACGCCGCATTTGTCATGCAGTTCGCGCCCGGCGACATCGTCGTGCACAGAGACCACGGCATCGGTCGCTTCCTGGAGATGCGCACCGTGAGCGACGCGCTCGGCGAGCACGAGTACATGACGATCGAGTACGCCGACACGGACAGGCTGTTCGTCCCCGTCGACCACCTCGACCGGGTCGACCGCTACGTCGGCGGCGCCGACTCACACCCGCACCTGTCGCGGCTCGGCAGCGGTGAGTGGGAGCGGGTCAAGCGACGCGTCAAGGAACGCACCGAGGAGGTCGCGCGCGAGCTGCTGGCGCTGTACTCGCGACGGGAGCTGGCCGCCGGTCACGCCTTCGCTCCCGACGGTGAATGGCAGCGCGAGCTCGAGGCGTCATTCCCCTACCAGGAGACCGCCGATCAGGAGCTTGTCCTCGACGAGATCAAGCGTGACATGGAGGCATCACGTCCCATGGACCGCGTGGTCTGCGGCGACGTCGGTTTCGGCAAGACCGAGCTTGCTCTGCGGGCGGCATTCAAGGCCGCCAGTGAGGGACGCCAGGCCGCCGTGCTCGTGCCCACAACCGTCCTTGCGCAGCAGCATTTCCTGACCTTCAGCGAGAGGCTCGCCCCATTCCCGATCGTGGTGCGCCAGCTCTCCCGCTTCTGCAGCGACGCCGACATCGCCGAGACGCTTGCCGGCCTGCGCAGCGGTGGCGTCGACATCGTTGTCGGCACCCACCGCCTCCTCCAACGCGACGTCGAGTTTTCCAACCTCGGGCTCGTGGTGATCGACGAGGAACAGCGCTTCGGCGTCCTCCAGAAGGAGAAGTTCAAGTCGCTGCGCGTGGCCGTCGACGTCCTCTCGTTGTCGGCGACGCCGATCCCGCGAACGCTGCACATGTCGCTGGCCGGGCTGCGCGACCTGTCCGTCATTCAGACGCCCCCGGAGGAGCGTCAGCCGATCAAGACGTACGTCACGGCGCGCGAGGAGTCGCTGGTGCGTGAGGTGATCACGCGCGAGCTCACGCGCGGCGGCCAGATCTTCTTCCTGCACAACCGGGTTCAGACGATCGAGAAGCACGCCGAGGAGCTGCGCAGGCTGGTGCCCGAGGCCCGCATCGCTGTCGGCCACGGACAGATGGCGGAGCACGCGCTGGCCGACGTGATGCGCCACTTCGGCGAGGGATCCATCGACGTCCTGGTGTGCACCACCATCATCGAGTCCGGCCTCGACATCCCCAACGCCAACACCATCGTCATCAACGACGCCCATCGGCTCGGCCTCGCCCAGCTCTACCAGTTGCGCGGGCGTGTGGGCCGCGCCGGGCAGCGTGCCTACGCGTACCTCCTCTATCCGCCGGACCGCTCTCTGACCGAGAAGGCGGACAAGCGCCTCGACGTCATCGGCGAGCTGCAGGACCTCGGCGCCGGCTTCAAGCTGGCCATGCACGACCTCGAGATTCGCGGCGCCGGCAACCTGCTCGGCGAGGAACAGCACGGCGAGATCGCCGCGGTGGGCCTCGAGCTGTACAACACCCTGCTCCGCCAGGCGGTCACCACCCTGCAGGGCAGGCCGCAGCTCGAGTCGCCGGCGCAGGTGAGCGTCTCGCTGCCCGTCAAGGCCTTCCTGCCGGTGACCTACGTCAGCGATGAGCGGCTCCGCCTGCGCTGCTACCAGGAGCTGGCGGCGTGCGCGACCGAGGCTGACCTCGAGCGTTCCGCACGAGGGCTCGTCGATCGCTTCGGCCCGCTCCCGGAGGCAGCGGCATCCCTTGTGTACTCGCTGCGCGTGCGCCTTCTCGCGGCGGCGGGCGGCGTGCTCGCCGTCGAGTCAGGGGAGGGTGGGGTACGCCTCCAGCTGTCCCTTGCTCACGGGCTCGACCTCCCCGCGGTGGTCAGCCAGTGGCGCACCCAGGTGACCGCCACCGCCACGCGGATGGTCGTCGGGACGGAGGTGACCCGGCGCGGCGCCGACTGGCGCGACGTCCTCGTGGCGCTTCTGCGCGAGCTGGGACGACTGCAGCGCCAGCGTGTGGCCGTGGCGGCGCTCGCGGCGGCCGTCCCCGCCCGCAGCGGTGGGTCGTGAGCGGCGCCCTCCCGGGACGGCGGCACTTGCGGACTGCGTACGCTGTGAACCTGTGAGAGAAGACGCCGTCGACTCGCTGCGTGCCCTCAACGAGGTCGTCGAACGTCTGCGTGCGCCGGGCGGTTGTCCCTGGGACGGCGAGCAGACCCACGCCAGCCTCCGCCCCTACCTTCTCGAGGAGACCTACGAGGTGCTCGAGGCAGTCGACGCCGGCGGCGCCGGCCTCCAGGAGGAGTTGGGCGACGTGCTCCTCCAGGTGCTCATGCACTGCGCCATCGCTGCCGAGGCCGGGGACGGCTTCGACATCGGCAACGTTGCCGACACCACCCGGGCCAAGATGATCCACCGCCACCCGCACGTGTTCGGCGACACAGCCGTCGACGGCGCCGCCGACGTCGTGGTGAACTGGGAGCGGCTCAAGCGCATCGAGAAGAAGGAGCGCCTCTCCCTGCTCGACGGCATCCCTCGCGCCCTCCCGGCGCTGGCGTTCGCGCTGGGCGTGCAGAAGAGGCCGGCGCGGGTCGGCTTCGACGACGCGCCCACCACCGCGGACGCCGTGGTGGCTCTCAGCGCGGCGCTCCAGCGATTGACCGCGCTGGCGGGCGATGCGCCGGCGCAGCCCGCCCGCGGCGAGGACTGGACAACGACCGCGGCAGCACCGGGGGCGAGGCAGGTGCCGGCAGCAGCCGAGGCCGTGATCGGCGACCTGCTCTTCGCCGCGGTCGCGCTGGCCCGCCGCCTCCGGGTCAACCCCGAGGACGCGTTGCGCGCCCGGACCAATGATTTCGCCGATCGATTCCGCGCCGTCGAGGGGCAGGCGCGCGCCGACGGAGTGGACCTCCACGACCTCGACGCCGCTGAGTGGCGGCGCCGCTGGGAGGTGGCCGGCGCATCCAGCTGACGCGGGCGGCCTTGTCAAAACGACCGGCTGCCTCCATTCTTACCGGCAGTCGCACGCCCAGTCTCAGCACACGTCTTCGAGGGCCGGCCCATTCTTCGTCATGTTGTCGCGCACGACTCCAGCCCGTTGCGCCGTCTCGTCGTCGCCGGCCTGGCGGCACTCACCGGACTGGTCGCCTACGCGGTGTTCAGCGAGGCGGCGCAGAGCCACGCGCTCGATTCGCGGGTGCATTCCCTGACCACCGCGAACGCGGCTCTGGAGCAACAGATCACCCAGCGCCAGTTGCAGATCGGCGAGGCCGGCGACAAGGACTGGCTGGAGGAGCAGGCGCGCAAGCTGGGCTTCGTCTTCCCCGGCGAGACGCTGTTCATCTTCACGGCGCCCGGTGCGGCCTTCCCCGCCGCCGGCGGCGTCAACGCGGTCCTGCCGACCTACGCGCCGTCACCGTCCGCCAGCCCGGGCAGCTCGCCGGTGCCATCCTCGTCGCCGGTCCCCCAGGCTCCGCCGACGCCCCTGGTCTTCGTCATGCCCACGCCGAGCCCGCACTGATCGTCGACGGAGGCCGTCCTGGCTTCCGATAACCTATGAAAGTGGAGCCCAGCGAGCAACCGTACCCTGACGTCGAAGCTCGCCCGCACTTCCCGACGCTCGAGGATGAGGTGCTCGCCTATTGGGACAGCGACAGAACCTTCGCCGCCTCCGTCGAGCAGCGCAGCGCGGAGCGCGAGTTCGTGTTCTACGACGGCCCGCCGTTCGCCAACGGACTGCCGCACTACGGTCACCTGCTCACCGGGTTCGTCAAGGACGTGGTGCCGCGCTACAAGACGATGCGCGGCTACCGCGTGTCCCGTCGCTTCGGCTGGGACTGCCACGGGCTGCCCGCCGAGATGGAGGTCGAGCGCGAGCTGGGCATCTCCGGACACGTCGCCATCGCCGCCTACGGCATCGACCGCTTCAACGAGCACTGCCGCACATCGGTGCTGAAGTACACGCGCGAGTGGCGCAGCTACGTGACCCGCCAGGCCCGCTGGGTCGACTTCGACAACGACTACAAGACGATGGACGTCTCCTACATGGAGAGCGTCATGTGGGCGTTCAAGCGACTGTGGGAGCTCGGGCTCATCTACGAGGGGCATCGCGTGCTCCCCTACTGCTGGGAATGCGAGACGCCGCTGAGCAATTTCGAGACCCGCCTTGACGACGCCTACCGGCCCCGCCAGGACCCGGCCGTGACCGTCAAGTTCCAGCTCACCCCGTTGCCGTCGGAGACCGTTCCCACCCACCTGCTGGTGTGGACGACGACGCCGTGGACGCTGCCGTCGAACCTGGCCATCGCCGTCGATCCCGGCATCGAGTACGCGGTGTACGAGCGCGACGGCGAGCGGTGGGTGCTCGGCGCCCGGGCGGCGGCGCAGTACGACACGGAACTGGCCGGAGCGGTGCGCATCGGCACCATGACGGGTGATCAGCTTGTCGGCAGGACGTACGTGCCACTCTTCGATTTCTTCGCGTCCGAACCGAACAGCTTCCGTGTCCTGGCAGCGGACTTCGTCAGCGAGGAAGAGGGCACCGGGGCTGTGCACATGGCTCCGGGTTTCGGCGAGGACGACCAGCGTCTCTGCGAGGCCAACGGCATCCGCGTGGTCGTCCCCGTCGACCAGAGCGGGCGCTTCACAACTGAGGTGCCGGACTGGCAGGGGCTGCAGGTGTTCGAGGCCAACCCGAGAATCACACGCCGGCTGCGCGAGATGGGTGCGCTGGTGCGGCAGCAGACGTACGAGCACAGTTACCCGCACTGCTGGCGCACCGACACCCCGCTGATCTACCGCGCGGTGACCTCGTGGTTCGTGCAGGTCACGGCGATCAAGGACCGGGCCATCGAGCTCAACCAGCGCATCAACTGGGTCCCCGGGCACGTCCGTGACGGCGCTTTCGGCAACTGGCTGGCGGGAGCGCGCGACTGGTCGATCAGCCGCAACCGTTTCTGGGGCTCACCCATCCCGGTATGGAAGAGCGATGACCCGGCCTTCCCGCGCATCGACGTCTACGGCTCGCTCGACGACATCGAGCGTGACTTCGGCGTGCGTCCGGCCGACCTTCACCGTCCCCACATCGATCGTCTCACCCGTCCCAACCCGGACGACCCGAGCGGGCGGGCCACCATGCGTCGCGTCGAGGAGGTGCTCGACTGCTGGTTCGAGTCCGGCTCGATGCCGTACGCGCAGGTGCACTATCCCTTCGAGCAGGAACAGTGGTTCCTCTCCCATTTCCCCGCCGATTTTATCGTCGAGTACATGGGTCAGACGCGCGCGTGGTTCTACAACCTGCACGTGCTGGCCACCATCCTGTTCGACAAGCCGGCGTTCAGCAACTGCGTCGTTCACGGGGTCATCCTCGGCAACGACGGGCAGAAGATGAGCAAGCGGCTGCGCAACTATCCAGACCCCGAGGAGATGTTCGCCGAGCACGGAGCCGACGCCATGCGCTGGTTCCTGCTCAGCGGCCCGGTGCTGCGCGGCCAGGACCTCGTCGCCGACGAGCAGGGCATCGTGGCGGCACTTCGACAGGTGGTCATCCCGCTCTGGCACGCGTACAAGTTCTTCTGCGACTACGCCAACGTCGACGGGCATCGAGCCACCGCGCGCAGCGACGCGCACGGGGTGCTCGACCGCTACATCCTCGCCAAGACCAACAGCCTCGTCGTCGATGTCGTCGAGCGCATGGATGCCTACGAACTCGACGGCGCCTGCCAGGCGGTGACCGCCTTCATCGACGCTCTCAACAACTGGTACATCCGGCGCAGTCGCGAGCGCGTCTGGGCCGCCGGCATGAGTGACGACAAGATCGATTGCTACGACACGCTGTTCATGGTCCTGACAACGGTGTGCCGGGTCACCGCGCCGCTGCTGCCCATGCTCACCGAGACGACCTACCGCGGCCTCACCGGCGAGCGCAGCGTGCACCTCACCGACTTCCCCGAGCCGGGCACCCTCCCCGAGGACGACGCGTTGGTGACCGCCATGGACTCGGTGCGCGACGTGTGTTCGGCGGTGCTGTCGATCCGCCGCAGCGCCAACCTCCGGGTGCGCCTGCCCCTCACGTCGATCACGATCGCGGTCGCCGAACCGGGCCTGCTCGAGCCCTTCCGCGACCTCATCGCCGACGAGGTCAACGTCAAGGAGGTGCGCCTCTCCTCAGATGTCGACGCCATCGCGCGGCGCGTCCTCGAGGTCAATGCGGCGGTTGTCGGGCCGCGCCTCGGCCCCGACGCGCAGGCCGTGTTCCGGGCGGCGCGACAGGGGGACTGGACGCTCACCGACGACGGCGTGCAGATCGCCGGGCAGCGCCTGCGCGGCGATGACTTCACCCTCGCCGTCAGCCCTCTCGACGTTGCCGGCACGCGCGTTCTCAACTCCGCAACCGGGGCGGTGAGTGTCGACCTCACGGTCACGCCCGAGCTGGAGAGCGAGGGTCTCGCACGTGACGTGGTCAGGCTCGTGCAGTCGGCGCGTCGTCAGGCGGAGCTGCGCCTCGGCGACCGTATCCACCTGTTCCTCGACCTGCCCGGGGCCCTCGCCGTCGCCGTCGAGCGTCATCGCGACCGCGTCTGCGCGGAGACGCTGGCCGTCGACCTGGCCCTGGGACCGATGCCCCCCGGCGTCATCGTCCATGAGGCCACCCTCGACGGAGGCGTGGCTCGCGTCGGCGTTGCGAGGGCGACCGCTCCCCCGGGGCCGCTGGAGCCGATGCGCTAGACTCCATCCGCGGCGTGGAGCAGTGGCAGCTCGTCGGGCTCATAACCCGAAGGTCGCCGGTTCGAGTCCGGCCGCCGCAACCTTCCCCGCGCGGCAGGCCGCGTGGGGG
>DAISRJ010000003.1:67753-82455 GCA_036828955.1 Candidatus Dormiibacterota bacterium
TCCGTCTGCGCAGGCGACTTCATGTCGCCGGAGCAGACACATCTGTATTGGGGGGTGCCCGAGGGGGGATCCTGATCCCCCTTCGCCCATAGGTGCCCGAGGGGGGAACGCAGTTCCCCCTTCGCTTAGACTCCGGGCTCCGATCGGCGGCATAGCTCAGTTGGTAGAGCACCCGGCTCATACCCGGTATGTCCCTGGTTCGAATCCAGGTGCCGCCACCAACGTCCGCACCGCGGGTGGGTGATGAGCGCGCATGGGTCGTCGCTGGAACCGCGGCAGAGGGTGCCCGCCGTCGCCCGTGTGCGCCGCGCCGTGGCCACCGCCCTGGACGGGCGCGCGGTCCTGACCCCCGGCGAGACCGTGGTCGTGGCCTGCAGCGGCGGCCCAGACTCGACGGTGATGCTGGACGCTCTCGCGCGCCTGGCGCCGCCCCGGCGTCTCTCCCTGCACGTCGCCCACGTCGACCACGGCCTGCGCGACGGCTCCGCGGCCGAGGCCGCGCAGGTCGCGGCTGCCGCGGCCGAGCGCGGACTGCCCTTCACGGCACTGGCCGCCGTCGTGGCCCCGCGAGGCTCGTCGCTCCAGGACCGCGCCCGTGACGCCCGCCGGGCGGCGCTCGGCGGCCTCGCCGACTCGGTCGGCGCCACCGCGATCGCCCTCGCTCACACCGCCGACGACCAGGCCGAGACGGTGCTGATGCGCGCGCTGACGGGGGCGACACCGCGTGCGCTGGCGGCGATGGCCGATCGCACCGGCCTCCTGGCGCGGCCGTTGCTGCGGGTGTGGCGGGACGACGTGGTCGCCTACTGCTCCGCCCTCGGGCTGGTGACCGTCGATGACCCCAGCAACGCTGACCCGCGCTTCCTGCGCAGCCGCGTGCGCCACGAGCTCATCCCCGCGCTCGAGGCCGTCTTCCCGGCGGCGCGCCGGCGACTGTGCGTTCTCGCCGACCATCAACGCCGTCTCGTCGACCCCTGACCGCGTGTCAGACGCGCGGTGCCGGACCTCGTCGCCGGCACCGTGCAACAGCTTTCAACAGAGCCGCGCCACGGGGGTCGAACGCAGACCCTCTGGTAGACTTCGGCCAATGCGCACCCCTCGTCGTGGCATCACGTATGGCGCCCTTGCAGTGGTTTTCATCCTCATCGTCTACGTGCTCGTGCACGGCGCCCAGGGCAGTTCCGCGGCCAGCAAGGACTCGGGTGCGCTCGCCCAGGCGGCGATCAATTTCAAGAGCCATGACACCAGCGACCCCGCCAGCACCCTCTCATCGACTCTGTCCCAGGAGGCCGTCATCAGCGGCGACGGCTCATCGGTCACCTGGTACGCCGCCAACGGCACGCAGTACCAGACGGTCATCGGCTCGAGCGCCGAGGCGCTCAAGGTCTTCACTGATAATGGCTACACAAATTTCCGCAACGACTCAAGCGGCGGGAGCAATTTCCTTTTGAGCATCCTCTTGCCCAACCTCGTCCTGTTCGGCCTGATGGCCCTCTTCCTCCTCTGGATCTTCCGGCAGACGCAGAGCGGTAACAACCAGGCGATGTCGTTCGGGCGCAGCCGCGCCCGCCTGCTCACCGGTGACAAGCCGGCGATCACCTTCGCCGACGTCGCCGGCGTCGAGGAGGCCAAGCAGGAGCTCTCCGAGATCGTCGAGTTCCTCAAGTACCCCGACAAGTTCACCGCGGTGGGCGCGCGCATCCCCAAGGGCGTGCTCCTGGTCGGCCCTCCCGGGACGGGCAAGACGCTGCTCAGCAAGGCTGTCGCCGGGGAGGCCGGCGTTCCCTTCTTCAGCATCAGCGGCTCCGAGTTCGTCGAGATGTTCGTCGGGGTCGGCGCCAGCCGCGTCCGCGACCTCTTCGACCAGGCCAAGAAGAACTCGCCGTGCATCGTCTTCGTCGACGAGATCGACGCCGTCGGCAGGCAGCGCGGCGCCGGCCTCGGCGGCGGTCATGACGAGCGCGAACAGACCCTCAACCAGCTGCTCGTGGAGATGGACGGCTTCGAGACGGCGACCCACGTCATCGTCATCGCCGCCACCAACCGGCCCGACGTGCTCGACCCTGCGCTGCTCCGCCCCGGCCGCTTCGACCGCCACGTGATGCTCGACCGCGCCGACATCCGGGGCCGCCGCGCCATCCTGGAGGTGCACTCCCGCAACAAGCCCCTCGACCCGTCGGTGGAGCTCGAGGTGCTCGCCAAGCAGACCCCCGGGTTCTCCGGTGCCGACCTCGCCAACCTCATCAACGAGGGCGCCATCCTCGCGGCGCGCAACAACCGCAAGGTCATCACCATGCCCGACCTCGAGGAGGCCATTGCCCGCGTCATTGCCGGACCGGAGCGCAAGAGCCGCATGATCAGCGAGAGCGAGAAGCGCACCATCGCCTTCCACGAGATGGGCCACGCCATGGTCGGCATGCTCCTCGAGCACACCGACCCCGTCCACAAGATCTCGGTCGTCAGCCGTGGCATGGCCCTGGGCTGGACGCTCAGCCTGCCCAGCGAGGACAGGTACCTCGTCAGCAAGGCCGAGCTCGAGGACCAGCTCGCCCAGATCCTCGGTGGCCGCTGCGCTGAGGAGCTGATCCTCGGCGAGAACTACATCACGACCGGCGCCTCGGACGACATCCGCAAGGCCACCCAGCTGGCCCGCAAGATGGTCACGGAATGGGGGATGAGCGACAAGCTCGGGCCGCTGACGTTCGGTACCAAGGAGGAACTGGTGTTCCTCGGCCGTGACCTCGGCGAGCAGCGCAACTACTCGGAGGACATCGCCAGCGAGATCGACCAGGAGGTGCACCACCTCGTCGAGACCGCCTTCCAGAAGGCCAAGGAGGTGCTCCGTCCGCGCGAGCACATCCTCCGCGCCCTGGCCGCGCGCCTCATCGAGGTCGAGACCATGGAGGCCGCCGAGATGAAGACGATGATCGCAGCCTTTGAGGGCGCGCCCCCGGTGGTGGCCGACGGCGAGACCGCCGCGGAGGCTGCGGCCGGCGCCTGACCCGCCCCTCTCGGCGCCGGCGCGCTGAGCGACGCGTCCGCCGCGCTACACTCCGCGGCGGCGGCGACGGCGTCCGCTGATCCGGCCCGTGGACGCGATGCGCCGCGAGGCCACAACGATCGGACGTCGCCGCCGTCAAGTCGGCAACGCTTGGATCACGGGGTGACCGAGACGGTGAACGAGAACAGGTGCGTCGGGAGGCCGAGGGTGGCCCCCCCAGGGATGGCCTGAGGTCATGGCGATCACCATCCACGAACTGCGCGCCCGCAAGGAGCGTGGCGAGCGTTTCGTCATGGTCACCGCGTACGACTCGGCCGTGGCCCGGCTTCTCGCTGAGGCCGGCGTGCCCGCGCTGCTGGTCGGCGACAGCGTCGGCAACAACCACCTCGGCTACACCACGACGCTGCCGGTCAGCATGGACGAGATGCTTCACCACGCCCGCGCCGTGGCGCGCGGCGCGCCCGGCCAGCTGCTCATCGCGGACATGCCGTTCGGCTCCTACCAGGGGTCTGTCGAGCAGGCCACCGCCAACGCCGTCGACCTGCTCAAGGCGGGGATGCACGCCGTCAAGCTCGAGGGCGGGGGCTGGGTGGCGCAGTTGACCGCCCGCCTCGCGGAGTGCGGCATCCCGGTGATGGGCCACCTCGGCCTCACCCCGCAGTGGATCAACGCATTCGGCGGCAACCGCGTCCAAGGGCGCAGCCCCGAGGCGCGCCAGCGGATCGTCGAGGACGCGCGCGCGCTCGAGGATGCCGGCGCCTTCAGCCTGGTGCTCGAGGGCATCCCCTCCAGCCTCGCCGCCGAGGTGACCGCCGCGGTGAGCATCCCCACGATCGGGATCGGCGCCGGTCCTGACTGCGACGGCCAGGTGCTGGTGGTGTACGACCTGCTCGGGATGACTCGCGGTCCAATGCCCAAGTTCGCCAAGCCATACGCCGACCTCGGTGACGCGGTCGTGGCGGCAGCCCGCGCTTTCGCCTCCGATGTCGCCGCCGGCAGCTTCCCCGACGATGCCCACAGCTACCGCTGACGGGCGACCCGTGGACCCCCCGCGCCGGCTCGGTACCCCCGAGGAGCTGCGCCGCTGGTCGGAACGCTGCCGGGCCGCCGGCCTGCGCGTCGGTCTCGTGCCCACCATGGGGGCGCTCCACGCTGGTCACCTCAGCCTCCTCCGCCGCGCCCGCGCCGACTGCGACCGGGTGGTGGTCAGCATCTTCGTCAACCCCCGGCAGTTCGGGCCGGGGGAGGACATCGACCGCTATCCTCGCCGGCTCGACGAGGACCTGGACATGCTCGCCGCCGAGCGGGTGGACGCCGTCTTCGCCCCGACCGTCGAGGCCATGTTCGGCGACCTGAACGCGACCACCGTGCACGTCGACAGCGCGCTGACCACCACCCTGGAGGGCGTGCACCGGCCCGGCCACTTCGACGGCGTGGCCACCGTCGTCGCCAAGCTCCTCATCGCCTGCCGCCCTCACCGCGCGTACTTCGGCCAGAAGGACGCCCAGCAGTGCGCCGTGGTCCGCCGCCTCGCCCGCGACCTCGACACCGGTGTCGAGGTCGCCATCTGCCCCGTGGTGCGTGACCACGACGGCCTTGCCCTGAGCAGCCGCAACGTGTACCTCGACGCCGACCAGCGCCGCCGTGCCCTGGCGATCCCGGCCGGCCTCTCCGCCGCCGCCGGCGCGTTCGCCGGCCGCGAGCACCGCTCGGCCATCCTCTGCGAGTTGGTGCGGCGCCCGATGGAAGACGCCGGCCTCACCATTGACTACGTCGCCGCCGTGGATGAGCAGAGCTTCGCAGCGGTGGACGTCGTCGCCCCCGGATGCCAAATTCTGGTCGCTGGTAGAATGGGCTCCACTCGGTTGATTGACGTGATTCGCTTGGGAATCGACCCGGCACCGCTGGGTGCAGCTCCCTCCCGAATCTCACAGGTCCCGGGTGTCATCGCCATCCAGGGGAGAGACTGATGCGGCGCCTCGCGCTCCGGTGCACGATCGAGACCGGGAGCGGTGACCCGCACACGCGTCGCACTTGCGCGGGACTCGTGGACGCGGCCGGCCGCGGCCGCGCGGAGGTCGCCATCCCCTGAACACCGCGCTCGCCATGATGGGGGAGACCTACGACGTGATTGTGGTAGGTGGCGGGATCGCCGGTCTCACGGCCGCGCTCACGGCATCTCAGCGCGGCCGCGTCGCGGTGGTCACCAAGGGTGCCGTCGACGACGGAGCCACGCGCTGGGCCCAGGGGGGCATCGCCGCCGCCGTCGCCACCGACGACTCCCCGGACATCCACTTCGAGGACACGATCGCCGCCGGCCGCGGCCTCTGCGACGAGGATGCGGTGCGCGTGCTGGTCACGGAGGGACCCGCCCGGGTGCGGGAGCTGACCGAGTGGGGGGCCGCATTCGACAGCCACGACGGTGTCCTGTTCGCCGGCCGGGAGGCCGCCCACTCACGCAACCGCATCGTCCACGCCGGCGGCGACGCCACCGGCCGCGAGGTCGAGACCGCCCTGGTGCGCCGCCTCCGCCACACCGGGGCGACTGTCCTGGAGAACCGCCACGTCACCGCCCTGCTCCTAGACGACGACGGGCGCTGCGCCGGCGTTGAGGTGCGCGCCAGTGACGGTTCCGGTCCCGCTCACATGCTCGGCGCCGGCGCGGTGATCCTTGCCAGCGGCGGCTCAGGGCAGCTGTGGCGCAACACCACCAACCCGGAGTCGGCCACCGGCGACGGGGTCGCCCTGGCGTGGGAGGCCGGCGCGGAGGTGGTCGGCATGGAGTTCATGCAGTTCCATCCCACGGCGCTGGCCGTGCCGGGGGCGCCGCGCTTCCTGATCAGCGAGGCGGTCCGCGGCGAGGGCGCCCACGTCATCGACGCGTGCGGCCGCCGCTTCCTGTTCGACAGCGACGCCGGCGGCGAGCTGGCCGGTCGCGACGTGGTCTCCCGAGCCATCTGGGAGCAGCTCCAGCGCGATGGCGTCGACCACGTCCTCCTCGACTGCCGTCCCCTTGGCAAGCGCGTGGAGGATCGCTTTCCCACGATCACGGCGACCTGCCGCGAGCACGGCATCGACATCACCACCCAGCCGATCCCCATCGCCCCTGCCGCGCACTACCAGATCGGAGGCGTGCGCACCGACGTCCACGGCGCCAGCACGGTGCCCGGCCTCTTCGCATGCGGCGAGGTGGCCTGCAGCGGCGTGCACGGAGCCAATCGCCTGGCCAGCAACAGTTTGATCGAGGGCGCGGTCTTCGGGCATCGCGCCGCGCTGGGCGCCCTCGAGGACATCGCCGAGCGTCCCGCCCTGCCGCCGCGCGCGCGGTCGCGGTTCGTCGCTGCCGAGGCCGGCGCGCGCCCGGACGACTCCCTGGTCGAGCGCCTGCGCGACAGCATGTGGGACGGCTGCGGCCTGGTCCGCGATGCGGCCGGGATGCGCGTGGCTCTTGCCGCCGTTGAGGAGATCGCGGCGGCCACCTCGGCGAGCGCCTCGCTCAGCTCAGTTCGCCTCCACCAGTCGGCGACAACAGCGACAGTCATGTGCCGTGCGGCACTGCTCCGCGAGGAGAGCCGTGGGGCTCACACCCGCAGCGACTTCCCATCCACCCGTGACCAGTGGCATGGCGTCATCGTCATGCACAAAGAAAGAGGGCACCGATTTGACCGCAACGCTTGACCCCATCACCGATGCACTTGCGCCTGACACCCTCGACGCCCTCATCGAGGCAGCCCTTGCCGAGGACATCGGGGCGGGTGACGTCACCACCGACGCCGTGATCCCTGCGGACATGACCTGTCGCGGCAAGATCGTCTGCAAGGAGGACGGCGTCATCGCCGGTCTCAGCGTGGCGTCACGTGTCTTCGCGATGGTCGATGAGCGCATCACCTTCGACGCCAAGACCCGCGACGGCGAGAAGGTCCAGGAGGACCAGATCGTCGCGCGCATCTCAGGGCCGGCCCGGGGCATGCTCAAGGGCGAGCGGGTTGCGCTGAACTTCCTCCAGCACCTCAGCGGCGTGGCCACCATGACGGCGCGCTATGTCAAGGCGGTGGACGGCACCAAGACCAAGATCCTCGACACGCGTAAGACCACCCCCGGCCTGCGCGGGCTGGAGAAGTACGCAACACGCATCGGTGGTGCGTTCAACCACCGCATGGGCCTCTACGACGCAGTCCTGATCAAGGACACCCACCTGGCCCTCGTCGGCGGCATCACGCCGGCATTGCGCGCGGTCCGCAAGGCATATGTCGACGGCGACATCAACGTCGAGGTGAGCAATATCCAGGAGTTGGAGCAGGCGCTCGCCGACAAGGCGCCGCGCATCCTGCTCGACAACTTCGCACCGGGACAGGTGCGCGAGGCGATGCAGATCATCCGCGGACGCGCCGAGGTGGAGATCAGCGGTGGCGTGCAGGTGAGCAACGCGCGCGCCTACGCTCTCGCCGGGGCGGCGTACATCTCAGTCGGCGCGCTGACCCACTCCGCCACCGCGCTCGACTTCAGCATGAAGGTGACCCGCTACTAGCTCTCCGGCGCGCCGAGGGCGCGGGGTGCGCGACCGGGATCAGGCGGGAACTGCCCCGCCCCTGTCAAGACTCGAGCGCGGCGACGAGCTCCTCCTGCAACCAACCGAGCGCCATGAGCATGCCGTACTCCGGGCGCGCCCGGAACTCGTCGCTCGCCTCGGCCTCCCAGCCGTCGTCGGTGATGCCCAGAAGCGACGCGGCGGCCAGGCGCAACTGGTTGAAGGCGCGCAGCCACGCGTACACCTGGGCCTCGGTGAGCACGAGCAACTCGTCGCCGGCGCTCAGCCCGTCGCGCACCACGTCGAGGTCGGCCTCGTAGCCGCGGTCGATCTCCGGGCGCACCCAGCGGTCGTATTCGCCCTGCATGGTCTCGTCGTCGTAGGCGCGTGGCGTCGTCGCCAGCGCGCGGGTGATGTGCGTCTGCAGGTGGGCGACGATGTCGCCAAGAGCCGTCCGCTCAGGCTCGTCGAGGCGCACCTGGATGCGGCCGCGCCGTTTCAGCACCGACGCCACGTCAGCGCTCCGCTCGCCTAGAGCCGCGCGAGAGTGGCCTGGAGCCCGAACGCGTGCAAGCGCGCCACCGACACCTCAGCCTGCTCGCGGGGCTGGGTGGCGACGACCGCCTTGCCTGTCTCGTGGACCTGGAGCATCAGCGTGGTGGCGGTGACGTGGTCGTGGCCGAAGAGCTTGCGCAGCACCAGAACAACGTAGCTCATCAGCGTCACCGGATCGTTCCACACGATCACGTTCCATCCCGGCTCGCGCACGACCTGCTCCCTGCGAACAGGAGCCTCGACGGGAACCGGTGTCGCCGTGGTCACCCCACTAGGGTAGCGCCGCGGGTCTGACTCTGCCGGGCGCCTCGGCAGCCCCCTCCGCTGCTGACGTGTACACGGCGAGCACGCGCCGGGAGTGCTCCGCCATCCCGTACCGCTCCACCGCACGCCGTCGCGCGGCGCCGCCCAGTCGAGCCCGCAGGGCCGCGTCGGAGACGAGCGAGCGCAGGGCCTCGTCCAGGGCAGGACGCAGGGGGTGCACCGGGATGACCACGCCGGCTCCATCGAGCGCGCGGCCGTCCTCGCCGGCGTCCGTCGCGACGACGGCGCAGCCCGCCGCCATCGCCTCGAGCAAGGAAAGCGCCAGGCCTTCGGCGGTCGACGGCAGCACGAAGACGTCGCAGCCGCGGAGCAGGTGGAGGGCGCGATCCGCCGTCACCAGTCCGAGCACGCGGACGTTGGGGTGGCCGGCGGCAACGCGGCCGAGGACACGGCGCTGCACGCCGTCGCCGGCGATGCACAGCACGTGGTCGTCCGGCAGTCCCAGTGAGAGGAAGCTGTCGACCAGCGCAGTGACCCGCTTCTCGGGGTCGAGCCGCCCCATGTAGAGCACGACCAGGCGCGCACCCAGGTCTTCGCGCAGCGTTGATGGTCCGGGGCGGACAGCGTCGGTGTCGACCCCGTTGGGGATGACGGCGAGCCGCGCGGCGGGGTACCCGGCGCGCTCCAGCAGTCCGCGCTGCTCGTCGCTGAGCGCGATGCAGCGGTCGACGTGGCCCATCTGCGTGCGGTGATAGCGGTAGAGGCCGCGCAGCACCGCCGCGCGGACCGTGCCGTCGGGCCCGTGGGGAAGGTGGAACGTGGCCACGCACACAGCCCCGAGGCGATGGGCGGCGCGGCTGATGGCCCCGTCCTGCAGCGAGAAGCTCCAGGAGATGTGGACCACGTCTGGTGCGAAGGCCGTCAGGGCGGCGCGGATGGTGCGCATCGAACCCGGCCGCGGGATGGTCACCGTCTTGAGGTGCCAGGCGCGTAGCATCACCGCCTCGGCGGCGCCGACCGGGAGAATGTCACCGTCCTCGCGGTGCGCGAAGAAGCGCACGTCCGCGCCGGCGGCGCGCAGCGCGCGCACCGTCTCGCGGCTGTACGTCGACAGCCCGTCACCGCGGCGCCCCTCGGCGTGCCCGAGGAACGCGACCCGCAGCGGCCGTCCGTCAGGAGCCATCGGGGGGTGTGGGCTGGCGGCCGCTTCGCGTGTCGGCGAGCTCGAACAGCGACACCCCGCGCAGCCGGTGGCGACGGCGCACGACCACGAACAGTGACGCCCCGATGACGGCGCTCAGGCCCTTGTCGGCGAGGCGATGCACCACCGCCGCGGCCGTGGCAACCCCGAACGGCAGCCCGCCGGCGGCCACGAGCAACCCGGCGGTGGTCGCCTCGAATGCGCCGAGGCTCCCCGGGGAGAGGGTGATGGCCGACGCCACGTTGCTGATCGAGTAGACGAACGCGGCGGTGACCCAGTCGACCCGCCCGGGGGCGACGGCTCCGACAACAAAGTAGAAGAGGCTCACCGCCATCACAGCCTGCACGGCGCTGATCCAGAGCCAGAGGTAGGTCCGCCAGTTCTCGAAGAGCACCACCGTGTCCACCTGGAGGCGGTCGACGGCGACCATCCTGCTGCGCAGCATAGGCAGCCGGGCGACCACGATGCGCAGCCTTCGCCACACCGGCCGCACGGTGAGCAGTGCGATCACGAGGAGGGTGCCGCCGAGTGCGAGTGCGACGCCGGCACGCGCGAAGGAGTACCGGCTCGAACCGGGAAGGGCTGCGGCGATGAGCAGGCCCGAGTAGAGAAGCTCCTGCACAGTGACGGCGGCGATGGCCGACCCCACCGCCACTGCGCTGACACGCGCCAGAAGGAGGGCCCTGGTCAACTCCCCGAGCGGCAGCAGCGCGGTGGCCTGCCCGGTGAGGGTCATCAGGATCGTGTCGCCGAGTGGGGGCCGGGTGCTGACGAGGCGCAACAGCGTCCACCAGCGCACTCCCTGGAGCACGTAGTACCCCACCGACAGCCCGAGGATGATGGGGATGTCCTGGAGATGGAATCGTTCGATGGCGGTCCCCACCTGGCTGGGATTGCTGGCCACGATCAGCGACCCGACGACCAGCAGGGCCAGCCCCAGGGGGATGCGCCGCGGGCTGAGCACGCGCTGCCGGAGGGTGCGCGCTGGGGTTGCGATCATGGCCGCGCCGGCACTCATGACGACCGCCCCGTGCCCGGATGCGCCTCCACGGCATCCAGTGTATGGGGAGAGCGGATTTGCGACGCGCAGCCGCGGACGGGCCGCGCCGTGCGTCAGGGGCGACGCTCTGCCCACTCGGCCCCGGGATGGCGACCGACGAGCACCTGCCCGGGCCTCTCGTCGAAGAGGATGCGGCGCAAGAGGATGCGGCGCCGCTCGCCGGTCGTGGCCCGGCGGCGGTCGTCCCCGATCCCGTCCAGGCGGCGCAGGAGCAGCGCTACCAGCAGCGCGGAACACGCCACCGCAAGCCCGGGGCCGCCGATGAACGCGGCCGCGACGGGGAGGAGGACGAAACCCGCGAGCACACCGGCGGCGATCCGACGCCCCACCGCGCCGGCCGCGAAACACACCAAAAGCACCGCCAGCAGAAGCGGGTGCAGACCGGCCACGGCGCCGGTGGCCACGGCCACGCCGCGCTGGCCCCGGAACCCGAGCCAGAACGGCCACCCGTTGCCGGCCACGGTGACGATGGCGGTGAGCTCGACCAGGCTGCCATCGCCGCCCGCGGCGCGGGCGATGAGCACGGGCGCAAGTCCCTGGGCGAACTGCAGGGGGCCCGAGAGCACGGCCACGCCGATGCCCGCGTTGCGAAACAGGTTGCTCGTGCCCGGGTTGCCCGAGCCGACCTCCCGAAGATCGATGTCGCGTGAGCGACCCAGGAGCCAGGCGACGGGCACCGAGCCGACCATGTACGCCCCCACCAGCACCGCGGCGACGGCGATCGCCGGGGTGGTCACGCCGGGGCCGCCGGGTCGGAGCCGTGCATCGGCAGTGCGGCGAAGCCGACGGCGCCGGGGCCGGTGTAGACGCCGATGACCGGGGCGAGGGCGACCGTCTCGTCACGGGCGACGTCGCACGCGACCAGCAACCTCTCGCGCAACGCGGCCGCCGTGTGCGCGGCGTCGGCGTGGAAGAGCATGAGCCAGTGTGGGCCAGGCGCCAGGCGCTCGCGGGCGACCCGCTCCAGGGCGCGAAGCACCCCACCCTCGGTGCGCGCCAGGCCGACCCGCCCGGTGCCACCACCGTGCATCTCGAAGATGGGGCGGACGCGGAGCGCGTCGGAGACACCGGCCACAAGCGCGGGAACCCGTCCGCTGCGAGCAACGTATTCGAGCGTCTCCAGGGCCCCGTACATGCGCACCTCGTCGCAGGCCTGGCGGACCCGCTCGAGCACCTCCTCGCGCCCGGCCCCGGCCTCGCAGAGCGAATCGGCGAGGCGCGCCACGAGCCCGTACGCCACAGCCGCGGTGGGTGTCTCGACGACATCGACGGTGGGCGCGACCCGGCCGTCGCGGAACATGTCAGCAGCGATGGACGCGCTGGCGAACGTGCCGCTCCAGCGTGCGGGGATGGTCAGGCAGATGATCGCGTCGCACTCAGCGGCGAGGCGCTCGAACGTCGCTAGGTAGTCGCCGGGGCTCGGCGTCGACGTCGACGCCCGCTCACCGCGGCGGAGGCGCACGTACACCTCGCCGTCAGCGTTGTCGTCGAGCGTGGCTCCCCCGACCACCACGTGCATCGCCACGATGGCGGGTCCCCCCTCGATCCGCCTCCTGAGCGCGGCGCCGCTGTCGACCACCAGGCCGACGCGCCGGCCGGTCACAACAGCCGGGAGCGGGTCGGTTCCATGGAGGCGCTGATGCTAGCACCGAGCGCTCGAGGCGCCCGTGAGGGCGCTCTCGATGGCCGGGCGGTCAGGCCGCGGGGCGGACGCCGGTGCTGAGGTCGAGGATGCCCGACCAGACCGCGTGGGTCTGCACGGGGGCGGCTGCCGGTCCGTCGAGGACGGCTTGGAGGGGGAGCTCACAGGCGTGGCAGACGATCCAGATCGGTCCCGGCTCGGAGATCTGCCGTTCGAGGCGATGACGCTCGCCGCAGTCTTCACAGGTGATGGTCACTCGCATTGCCCTCGCAGGGTCGCACCGCAGGTGCTACGGACCATGCCTCTCACGGTCGCCACCCGGATACCTCCCGGCAACAAATCACCGACATCGGCGGCACCGGCGTGCCGGGACAGGCCCCAGCCCTGCGCGACCAACACCGGTCTGTCGATCTCGCCATCGCCCGTCGGCTACACTTGACCCGATCGCACCCGGCACGGGCTGGTACCCGTCATCGCCACCACGACGATCGTTCCGCGGGTCCGCCCGCACCGTTCCCGACCGGCACACCGTACGACCCGCAGGTCGGCGCCTCGGCGCCACCGCAGGGCTGGTTGGGAGAGCAGAAGGAGAAGCTTGGCCGCGACCCTGGTTCCCGAAGAAGAGATCACCATGGAGCAGCTCCTCGCAGAGGAGGAGCATGTCATCCGAGCCCTCGCCCACGGCGACATCGTTGACGGCACCGTCGTACGAGTCGATCCCGACGAGGTGCTGGTCGACATCGGCGCCAAGTCCGAAGGCGTCATCTCCAACCGTGAGCTGTCCGCCCGTGGGGAGGCCCAGGTGGTTCTCAACCCCGGCGACCAGGTCAAGGTCTACGTCGTCCAGCCCGAGAACGAGGACGGCAACGTCGTCCTGTCACTGCGCAAGGCGCGCGCCGAGGGCATCTGGCAGGCGGTCGCGCTCAAGGAGTCCGAGGGCGAGATCCTCGACGCCGAGGTTCGGGAGCAGAACAAGGGTGGCCTGATCGTCAACATCATGGGCCTGCGCGGATTCCTCCCCAGCAGCCAGGTGGCCCGCCAGTTCAGCGGCAACCTCATGGAACTGGTCGGCACCAAGATCCCCGTGAAGATCCTCGAGGTCAACCGCAAGCGCAACCGCCTCATCGTGTCGCAGCGCGCGGCTCAGGACGAGGACCGCGCCCGTCAGCGTGAGGAACTGTTCGAGAAGCTCCAGATCGGCGACGTGGTCACCGGCAAGGTGAGCGGCCTCACGTCGTACGGCGCGTTCGTCAATCTCGGCGGCGCCGACGGGCTCATCCACATCAGCGAACTGTCGTGGGACCGCATCAACAACGTCAGCGACATGCTCAACGTCGGCGACGAGGTGCGCGTCAAGGTGATCAAGCTCGACCCCGAACTGTCCCGCATCAGCCTCTCGCTGCGGCAGATGAGCGACGACCCCTGGGACACGATCGAGGACCGCTTCCCCGCAGGCAAGGCGGTCACCGGTGAGGTGACCAAGACCAAGAAGTACGGCGCCTTCCTGCAGATCGCCGACGGTGTCGAGGGATTGCTCCACATCAGCGAGCTGTCCTGGGACCATGTCGAGCGCACCGAGGACGTGCTCAAGGTCGGCGAGGTCGTCGAGGTGATGGTGCTCAGCGCCGACAAGGTGCGCCGTCGCATCAGCCTCTCCCTGCGCCAGCTTCACGGCGGCGGACCCGTCGAAGGCGATGAGCCGACCGGCACCTACGAGCCGCCCGCATACCAGATCCCTGATGACGAGGACGGCGACATCGTCGACGAGGGCGCGGTCGAGGTCGCCGTCCCGGATGCGGACGTGGACGTCGACGTGACGCCGGCGTCGGACGCCGGGCCGGCCGACGAGGCGGACGAGCCCGCACCCGGGGGAGACGCCGATCAGTCCGTTGCCACGCCGCCCGCCGGTGCCGTCGAGGAGCCCTCAGCCGCAGACGACTAGGCCCGGGGGTCGCGCCGCCGAGAATTTTCTGTCGCCGCCTTGCACGGGAACGCTTGTACTCCGAGTGAGGCGGGCATAATGGCGTCAGATCAAGGTCGCCCGTCAACTGACCTCCGCCGCCAGAGGGGGGGCTGGTGCGGGCACGGAGGCAACAAGCACTTGTACCCTTTTGAGCGGTTCACGGAGAGAGCGAAGAAGGTCCTCACCCTCGCGCAGGAGGAGGCCGAACGCTCTCATCACTCGTACATCGGCACCGAGCATCTTCTCCTCGGCCTGCTCCGCGAAGGCGAGGGTCTGGCCGCCAAGGTTCTCAACAACCTCGGCGTGGAGATCAACAAGGTGCGCTCGACGATCGAGTCTGTGCTCGGCCGCAACGAGCGGATCATCATCCAGCAGATCATCCCCACCTCTCGGGTCAAGAAGGTCATTGAGATCTCCTTCGAAGAGGCCCGGCGCATGGGCAACAACTACGTCGGCACCGAGCACCTCCTGCTCGGCCTGCTCATCGA
>DAISRJ010000004.1:0-2176 GCA_036828955.1 Candidatus Dormiibacterota bacterium
GTCCACGACTCGGGCCGACCGCAGCCGGGCCAGCGACAGCCCCGGTCGCGCACGTTGAGTGCACGCCGTGTCGCCCCGGGGACGACGCGGCGTGACCGGCCCACGTCGATGACGGCGGACTCCGCGTCCAGGAGCACGCGTGTGACCGTGGAGTCGCAGGCGAGGCGCTGCACGGTGGTATCGGGAAGCAGTCCGTCGAACTCCGTCTCCGCGCCGGGAGCTCCTGCCAGGGCCGCCAGCGTCTCCAGCGTGGTCGTCACCTGCACGTGGGTGCGCTGGCTCGCCCGCTGGGGGATGGAGCCGTTATCGAGGCGATGAGCGGCCAGTTCGACGAGCGCGTCGGCAAGGCGCTGCCCACGGCCGCGGTGGTCGTCTGGTCCTTCCTTCGCGGCCAGGGGCTCGAGGGCGGTGCGCAGCAGCACGCCGCCCTCCGCGTCGAGCGTGCCCGAAAGGCCGAGGCAGCCACCCTCGCCAGGATGGAGGCGCAGGCGCCGGAAATCCACGTCCAAGACGGCGCTGGCGACGCACTCGGCGGCGTCCATCGCGTGTTCGGCGTGGTAGCACTCCTTGGCGAACCGGGCGACGTTGAGTCGCCCCGCCCCGGCCAGCAGTGCGCCCTCGTCGAACGCCACAGGGCGCTGCCTGGTCGCCGCAAATTCCGCCACCCGCGACAGCAGACCAAGATGTGGGAAGCCGATCCAGCCCGCGAGAAAGGCCTCCACGCTGCCCTCCAGCCGCGACTCCTGCTCACCGATCCGGATGGCGTTGACGGCCGCGTTGACAGTCATCCGACACTCCTCGCGGATCCAGGCCACCGGGTTCTCGTCGAGGTCGGGGTCGGTGAGCGCCGCAAAGGCTGCCGCGTCGCGTGCGAAGCCGAGCTCGAGCTCGTTGATGATCATCCTGGTGGCCAGCAGACGGTCGCCGACATCCTCGCGGTCGGCGTGCGCCGACCGCGTTGCGAACCACTCCCCTACCGCAGTCGCCAGCCGTTCGGATGCCGTAAACGGCACGGCCGCGAGCATGCTGGCATTGTACCAAACATACGTTCGTATGACAAGTCAAAAGCCTTGCTGCAAAAGCGATTTCAGCGACTGACGAACCCGCAGGCCCGGTCTCGCTCTTGCCTCGCCGCTTGAGTGGCAACGAGTACCGCGTGCCCCCTGGGATCCGTTTCGCAGAAGCGCATCGTGGTCAGCTCTGGAAGCGCTGCGCCGCCCCGGGTATCGCCTTTTCAAACCAGTGATGCGCGTATGGTTCGTCGTTGAACGGGGCGACCTCGGTGTAGTTGGCGGATCGATACAGGCTGATCGCTTCTGCGAGCGTCCCGTTGGTCTCGAGCCTGACGGCGGTGGCGCCGTGCTCGGCAGCCCTGTCCTCGAGTTCGCCAAGCAGCCGGCGGCCGATGCCGAGGCCGCGCGCGGCCTCGGCAACCCACATGCGTTTGAGATCGGCGGGCTCGTTGTCATGGAACTTGAGCGCTCCGCAGCCGATCGGCTCCCCCCGCAGGGAGGCCACCAGGAAGAGGCCGGCGGGCGGGCGCATCTCCTCGGCAGCGGCCGGGATGCTCCGAGACGGATCGAATCCCGTCTCAAACCGACGGTCGAGGTCGGAGAAGTACGCCTGCAGGCAGTGCTGCGCGTGTGGGTGAGCGGGATCGATGGGGGCGACCTCGACCATCGCCGCCGTCATCAGCCGCTCCACGTCGGCCATGGCCCGGACCAGGTCGCTGCGCTGCCTCGCGCTGAGCGGCTGCAGGAGGGAGGCGGCAAGCTCGTCGCTGCGCTGCTCGAGCACATCTCGCTCAGCTGATCCCGCGGGGGTGAGCCGGGCGATTCGAACCCGCCTGTCGTGTTCAGCCCGCTCGACTGTGATCAGCCCGGCCGCTTCCAGGGAGCGCAGCAGGCGACTGAGGTACCCGGAGTCGAGCTCGAGCTGATTGCGCAACGAGCGCACGTCGCGCCCGTCAACGCCGATCTCCCAGAGTAGCCGCGCCGCGCCGAGTGGGCGGTCGCGGGCAAGGAACCTGTCGTCGAGTGCCCCAACGCGCTGGGTGACGATCCGGTTGAACCGGCGGGCCTGGGAGATCTGCTCTGGCTCCATTCTCTGACTATAGTCAGAGAAACGCGGGTCGGGCCCTCTGACGACCGCCGAGCTGGCGCGCGGCGCGACGTCG
>DAISRJ010000004.1:2276-80173 GCA_036828955.1 Candidatus Dormiibacterota bacterium
GAAACGCGGGTCGGGCCCTCTGACGACCGCCGAGCTGGCGCGCGGCGCGACGTCGCGGCAGCGCGGAGAGTGCGCCGACGCGAAGCAGGAACCACACGGGCTCTCCAGCCCGAAAAAGATCGCTCACCACTGTCATAGTCGAACCTGTAAGGCTTGATACTGTAAGGGATCGCCCTGCTAAAATGCCCTCGTGGCTTCCACCCGGGTTCCCAACCCCTTCCACTTCGGCGCCCCGGCCGAGGACGTGCACTTCACCGATCGCCTCGACCAGCTCGCCCGGCTGAAGGCGGTCATGCTCAATGGCCAGAACCTCATCCTCATCGCGCCACGCCGCTACGGGAAGACATCACTGCTGCTTGCCGCAGAGAGGGAGGTGCGCAAGGCAGGCGGCCGCACCGGCAGGGTCAGCCTCATCAAGTGCGCCAGCGAGAAGGACGTCGCCGAGGCACTGATGAAGGGCGTGATCGACGGCCCCCTCGGCTGGCTGCGCGGGCGTGTCGAGGAGCTGATCCTGCGCATCTCCCGCCTCCGCATCCGGCCCACGGCGACATTCAGCGACAGCGGGACGCTGGAGAGCCTGTCGTTCGGTCCCGACATCGCCGGGGTGAACTGGCGTGAGGTCATCGTCGACGTGATCCGCATCCTCAACGACGCCGCCCAGCACGAGCGCACGGAGCCGGTCTCGTTGATCCTCGACGAGTTCCAGAAGGCGTACGAGATCAGCCCGCTGCTCGCCGACGTGTTCAAGGATCTCGTGGATGAGATGCCGCGGGTGAGCCTGGTCTTCGCCGGCAGCAAACGCCACCTCATGGAGGCGATGGTGTCTGACCCCGAGCGCGGAGCCCTCTACAACGTCGGCTCCAAGATGTACCTCGGCAAGATCGCGCTCGAGGACTTCGTGCCCTACCTGGAACGCCAGGCGGCGGTGGGCGGCAAGGCGATGGCCGGCGGGGTCGCGGCACGGATCTACCAGGCGGCGGCCGGGATCCCGAACGACGTTCAGCTGCTGGCTTTCTGGTCGTTCGAGTCAGCCCCGGGATCCAGCATCGATGACGCGGCCGTCGAACGTGCCGTCCGCGCCGCGGTCGGGGATCAGCGGGAGGAGTTCGAGGAGGTGTTCGGCAAACTCTCGCTGACCCAGCAACGGCTCCTCAAGCACATCGCGGCCAACCACACCACGGCCGTCACCGGGTCGGTGGTGCAGGCGGCGATCGGGGTGAGTCACACCTCTGCGCGTGCGGCCGCAGAGGTGCTCGAACGCGCTCAGCTGATCCAGTCGCAGGACGGCGCGTGGATCGTGTCCAGCGGGTTGCTGCGCGAGTGGCTGTCCGACGCCTACGACTAGTCAGTGGCGCAGGCGGGTCTGCTCGATATCGGCATGGCTCAGGCCGAAGTAATGCGCCACCTCGTGGAGCACCGTGTCGTGCACCTGCTCAACGAGTTCGTCATGGCTCGCGCACCAGAGCTCGATGTTGCCCTGGAGCAGCACGATTCTCTTCGGGTACGTGTAGGCGCTGAACACCGAGTCCTCGCCGCCCTCGTAGAAGCCGAGCACGTGCTCGTCGATGTCGTTGGCGCGGTCATGGACGGTCGCCCCCGGCTGGATGGTGATCAGCAGGTTGTCCGCATCCATCCGCTCGCGCAGCGGCGCGGGGACGCGATCGAGCGCAGCAGCGGCGATGCGTTCGAATTCCTCCGCCGAGACGTGGTACGGCACGGGCCGAGCATGCCACGCGGGACGAGTCAGGCAGCGCGCTGAACTACACCTGGCCGGCGTTGTCGTCGCGCGGACTGTTCCAGCGACCGGTGTACCAGGCCTCCCACGGCGATTGCCCCGACGCATCCTGCCAGGAGACGACCTGGGTGGAGTCGCCCGCCGTCACCGCACCATCCAGGGGCGATTCAGGCCTCGGTCAGGCCTCGCTCTCCGTCTGCGGCTCGGTCGCCGTGCCCGCCGGGGTGGCCTTGGCGAAACGCAGAGCAGCTGAGTTGATGCAGTAGCGCTGACCGGTCGGGACCGGACCGTCGCCGAACACGTGGCCGAGGTGCCCTCCGCAGCGCGCGCAGCGCACCTCGGTGCGCGGCACGATCATCTTGAAATCGCGGTGCTCCTCGATGGTCCCCGGGTCGACGGGCGCGTAGAAACTTGGCCAGCCGCTTCCGGAGTCGTACTTCGCGTCGGCGTCGAACAGCGCCGCACCGCAACCGGCACACAGGTACTGGCCCGCGGCTTTCACATGAACGTACTGGCCGGTGCCGGCGCGCTCGGTGGCGCCGCGACGGAGGACGGCGTACTGCTCGGGCGTGAGCAGCTCACGCCACTCCTGGTCGGACTTGGACACCTTGTCGGGCACGAGACAACGGTACCCGATCCCCCCGTGACAGAGGCTCCCGAATGCGCCTCAGACGCCCGAGCCGGTCCACTCCGGCCGGCGCCACGGCTCGGCGGCGAACGACGTCCGCACCGCCTCGCGGATGGCAGCGTCAGCGATGATGTCGGCGCCGGTGAGGGCCAGCGCCGCCGCACCGCGCAGCATGACGTCGTGCGCGTGCTCGGTCGCCGCTGCCTCGCGGAATTCGTGGGTGTGGCAGGACACTCCCTCGTGGATGATCGCCACCTCCGGGTGGATGGTGGGGCACGCGTAGGAGACGTCGCCGACGTCGGTGGACCCGACCCGGGCCCACGGCGCGGAGACCTCCGGGGCCAGGCCCACCTCCTCGAGATGGAGGTGGCCGCGCTCCGCGAGAACCCTGTTGGAGCGGAGGTCCTTGTAGGTGTTCTCCTGCACCAGCTCCAGCGAGCAGCCCGTCGCGGCTGCGGCGGCCTCAAAGATGGCCCGGAAGCGGACGTTCATCTCGTCGAGGTAGGCGGCCTCCCGGGCCCTCGTGAGGAATTCGCCACTGGTGCGCTCCGGGATGATGTTCGGGGCCGTGCCCCCCTCCGCGATGAAACCGTGCACGCGGGTGCCGTCCAGCAACTGCTGGCGCCACATCGCGACCCCGGTGTAGGCGTGCACGAAGGCATCGAGCGCGTTCAACCCCTTGTCGGGGTCGCCGGCGGCGTGGGCCGCGCGGCCGGTGAACGCCCAGCGCCAGTGCGTGCAGGCCAGGGCCCACATGACCGACATGGTGCGGTCGGCGGGGTGGAGGATGAGGGCGGCATCGCAGTCGTCGAACACACCGTCCGCGACGAGCGGGATCTTGCCCCCGCCGCCCTCCTCGGCCGGGCTCCCCACCACTCGCACCTGTCCCTCGATGCCGGCCTCGCGGAGAGCGCGCAACAGCGCGATCCCAGCGGCGGCGGACGCGGTGCCGATGAGGTTGTGACCGCAGGCGTGGCCCATGCCGCGGAGGGCGTCGTACTCGCACACGAAGGCCACGCGCGGACCACCCTCGCCGCTGCCGGCGTCGGCGATGAACGCGGTTGCCATTCCGGACACGTCGCGGCGCACCTCGAAGCCGCTGGAGATGAGGAGTCCACAGAGCGTGGCGCAGGCTCGGGTCTCCTCGAACGCCGTCTCCGGGTGCGAGTGGATGTCAAGGGAGACGTGGCGAAGGTCGAGGCGTTGCTCGTTGAGCACTGCCTGCACGCGGGCGGCGATCGAATCTGTGGCGATCGACATGTGATGACCTCCTCGGACCCGCGGCATTGTGGCAGGACATACCACGTGGCCTGACCTCAGCGGTCCGTCGGTGGTGGTCGCGCGCTCAGCCCGCAGGGTAACGCTGTGCGCCACGGCGCAGCGCATCGGCGACGTGCTCTCGCAACGATGGTGGCGCGATGACCTCGACGGAGCCGCCCCAACCCAGTACCCACGCGCGCATCTCCACCTCGCTGGCAACGGCGATGCGCGCCTCGATATCACCGGCCTCGAGGTCGGTGATGGAGGCACCCCGATGCCACAGCGCCTCGCGCGCACGCTCCGCAATGGCCGCGTCGAAGCGGAGCACCACGTCGTCCTGGCCGAGCGCCTGCCAGATTCCCCACGACCCGCTGACGATGGCGTCGATGTCGAAGTCCTCGGGGACGGTGAACGTGCCGGCCAGCAGGCGCGCCTCACCGACGCGGTCGATGCGGAACGGGCGGACCTCGCCGGACAGCTCGTCGTGGGCAAAGATGTAGAGCGTGCGGCTCTCGGCGCGCGGCTCGAGGAAATAGGGATGGAGAACGCGCCGCGTCTCCCGGCCCTCCGCGTCCCGGTAGGCGACCTCGACGCACTGACGGCGCACGAATGCGTCGACGATCACCCGCTCGACCCCGTGGCGCGCGCTTCGCGCCGGGCGCCGCTCGGACGCAGCGATCAACCCCTGCAGGTAACGGGTCACCACCGGTACGCTGAGCGCCCGCGCCAGCTGGGCGAGGGCCCCGATCAGCGCCGGCTCCTGTTCGAAGCGCATCTGCTGCAACGCCCGAACGGCGAGGAGCAACTCGGTCGCCTGGTAGTGGTCAAGCTGCATGGCCGGCAACCGGCTGCGTGAACCGATGCGGAACCGCCCGTCCACCTCTTCGATGTCGATGCCAGCGCTGTCGCGCAGTGTGCTGATGTATCGCTGCACGGTGCGCGTGGTCACCTCGAGCTCATCGGCGAGCTGGCGCGTGGTGAGGCCCGTCTGCGTGTCCGAGAGGCGCTGGAACAGCTGGATGACGCGGAGAAACTTCTCTCCGCTCTCGTATCGCTGAGTCATCGGTCCTCAGGTGAGGATGTTGACCGCGCGGCCGGCGACGAGCGCGACCGTTAGCAGCGACGCCAGGCACTGGATGCCCATGAGCAGCTTGGCCTTGCGCGTCAGCGGCATGGTGTCGGTCGGACTGAAGGCGGTGGCGTTGGTGAGTGAGACATAGAGATAGTCCAGGAATGTGGCGCGCCAATCGGCGGGGGCTTTGCCCTTCAGGTTCATCTGGGGGAAGAGAAAGTCCGGGTACCGAGAGCGCCCGCCCAGACGCGCGGCGGGACCGCCGCTGTCAAGCTCCCAATACCACAGCCCGAAGATGATCACGTTGGTGAGATAGATCTCGATCGCTGCGAACAACAGGGTGCGCCCGCCGATGTGCGATCCGCTGGTCAGCAGATGGAGGAGCAGCGCCAGCGAGGCGACGTTGCCGATGTTGGCGAGGGCGATGAGCATGATGGCGGCCGTCCTGCTTCTGCCGGACTCCCCGGCATTCCGATGGGGACGGGTCAGGGTCAGCGGGATGAGGATTGCCGCTTCGAGCGCGGGCAGGACCCATGACGGTCCAAGCACCAGCGAATCCGGAAGCGTCACATAGAGAGCGATGGCGCCGACAACGGCCAGCGTTGCCGGCCAGCGGGGTTCGAGCAGAGTCGTGGGCGCAGACTGCGGAACAGCGGCCTCAGGCATCGCCGCGACGATACTGCGGATCCGCGAGCGTGCTCGTCCGATCGACCGCCGGTGCCTACTCGGGTGGGCAGTCCTCGACCGCCGCCACCGAGGCGGTCGGGCAGCCGGCCGCCGTCATTCCGGACGCGGGGAGGCGTGAAAGCACCGCCTCGGAGATCCGCCTGAGGTCGGCGATGTCCTGCGCCGACAGGCCGTCGATGAGGTGAGCGCGAAGGTGCTCGACGTGCCGGGGGGCGGCGGCGGCAAGCGCGGACTGGCCCTCGTCTGTGAGGACCGCCAGCCAGCCTCGTCGATCACTCGGACACGAGGAGCGCGACACCCACCCGAGGTCCACGAGGCGCCCCACCGCATGGGTGATGCGGCTCGGGGAGCTGAGGGTGGCCTCGGCAAGCTCGTTCATACGCAGAGAGCGTAGGGGTGCCTCCGAGAGCAGCACCAGCAGCTCGTAGGCGCCGGGGGCCATCCCGGCGTCGCGCGAGAGGTCGTGGTCGAGCTGGGCGAAGAGCAGCCGGGCCGCCCTCGCGAAGGACCGCCAGGCGTGCTGCTCCTCCGCGGTGAGCCAGCGGGTTGTGGAAGTCTCAGATATTGTCATGTAAGTAGTGTACTCCACGATGTTTGACATCTCAAGAACCGGGTGATAGTCTCTGCAGCAACAGTTGAGCGTTCAAAAAAGGGACCACTGGACATGACCACCCACGCCATCGCCGAGGTCGCAGCCCCCAGTTACGTCGCCGGCCGCTGGGCCATCGATCAGATTCACTCGGACGTCTCCTTCACCGTGCGCCACATGATGGTCAGCAAGGTCCGGGGCCATTTTCGCGATTTCGAGGGTGAAGTGGTCACCGGCGCGGACCCGACCGACTCGTCGGTCACGGCCACGATCAAGGTCGCGTCCGTCGACACCAACAACGAGGGTCGTGACAACCACGTCCGCTCGGGTGACTTCTTCGACGCCGAGACCCACCCCACCGCCACCTACCGCTCGACGAGCGTGACCCCCGTGGGCGGCGACTTCGTCGTCGACGGCGAGCTCACCCTGCGCGGCGTGACCAAGCAGGTGCCTCTGCGCCTCGAGCTCAACGGCTTCGGGCCTGACGGTTTCGGCGGCACGCGCGCCGGATTCACCGCCCGCGCTCAGATCAACCGCAACGACTTCGGCGTCAGCTTCTCCGGCGTGAACAACGGCGTCGTCGTGCTCGGCGACACCATCGACCTGACGATCGAGATCGAGGCCGTCCTCCAGCCGGCGGCCTGACCCGAAACTCCCCTCACCCAGGGCCGGCGACACACTGCTGTCGCCGGCCCTCTCTATTTTCCGGGGCATGATCCAGCACCCGGCGGGCATCGACCGCCCCGCCCCCGGTCACTACCAGGGCAGGCTCACGGCCGTCCTCGGGCACCGGCCGCCGCCGCCACCAGCGCCTGCGCAGCAGTCGACGGCGCCGCCGCGACGCGTGCAGTCGAGGCACAGGCACAAGAGCCGGACGCGTCAGCTGTCTCTCCCGTTGGCCCCGACCTGAATGGCCGGGTGCTCAGGGCACCACGTTGATGGCAGTCAGCACGGCGGCCGCGGCGTCGGCGTCGCCGTCCACCTGGATGGCCCCGGCGGCGATGGCCTCCGCAGGCGCCCGCCGGCCGGTCCCGACGCGCAGGAATGCGGCGGGGGAGGCGCGAAGGTGCAGCGCCGCCTTCCCCGCCACGGCATCGACCGCCTGGCCGCGGCCCTGCCGGACCACGGCCGACGCCGATCGCGGCAGCGGTTCGGTGATCTCCATGCTGACCACGTCTCCCTCGGCGATCCCGCCCCTGGCGACGGCTCGCGGGAGAAGCGACAGCAGCTCGTCTAGCACGCGCCGTGACGCGGGGTTGTCCACCGCCAGGGGCAGCCCGAGCGCCTCGCTGATGTCCATGTCGTGGACCACAAGATCCCACAGCCGCACACCCAGGAACCGGCCCTGGGGGATCGTTCCCCCGCGAGGCGACGGCACCTCTTCCGCGAGTTGGTTCTCGTCGAGCGCGCGCAGCTGGGCGAGCCGCAGGGCGGTCACCTCACGGAACTCGGCCAGCACCTCAGCCCCTGGCCAGCCTCGGCGCCGGTCGACGAGGCGCTCGTTGAGCGCGCCGAGTGGGTTGCGAACATGCGCAGCAGCCGGTGGTTCGTGGTGCTCTTCGTACCGGCCGAGGAGCATGGCGTCGAGCGAGCCCAGGTGAGCGACCACGTCCTGGATGTCCCACCCGGGCAGCGCTGTGGGCCGGTGCCAGCCCGCCTCGTCGAGGGCTGTGCACATCGCCTCGATGCGCGCGCAGCAGCCGGCGATGGCCTCGATCGTGCCCGCCTCGCTGTTGGTCATTCCCGGCACCTCGTGACGCTGAAGGGAACCGTCCACAGCCTAGCGAAGCCGGTCGCGGCGCCGAGGCACACACCCGGTGCGGGATCATCATCCGGATGGAGTCGCTGACACTCTTCTCGGCGGCGGCGCGACGCTGGTTCAGCGACGCCCTCGGAGAGCCGACCGAGGTGCAGGCGCGAGGATGGCCGGAGATCGCGGCCGGCCGGCACGCGCTGCTCTGCGCCCCCACCGGCAGCGGCAAGACGCTCGCGGCCTTCCTCTGGTTCGTCGACAGCCTCGGCCGCTGCCCGCTTCCCGCGGAGGCCGGGCGCTGCCGGGTGCTCTACATCTCCCCGCTGAAGGCGCTGACCGTCGACGTGGAGCGCAACCTGCGCGCCCCGTTGCGTGGCATCGCCCTGGAGGCCGAGCGCCGCGGCGAACCGTTCACGGAGGCGCGCACCGCCGTGCGCAGCGGCGACACTCCCTCGGCTGAGCGGCGCGACATGGTGCGCCACCCCCCCGACATCCTCATCACCACCCCGGAGTCGCTCTTCCTCCTGCTCACCAGCGCCGCCCGGGAGACCCTGCGCAGCGTCACCACCGTGATCGTCGACGAGATCCACGCCCTGGCCGGCAGCAAGCGCGGCGCCCACCTCGCGCTCAGCCTCGAGCGTCTCTGCGCCATCACCGAACGCGACCCCCAGCGCATCGGGCTGTCGGCGACGCAACGCCCACTCAGCGAGGTGGCCCGGTTCCTCGGGGGCGGGGCCCGTGAGGTGTCCATCGTCGACGCCGGTGTGCGCAAGCCGATGGAGCTGACGATCGAGGTCCCCGTCGACGACATGAGCGACCTCGACTTGGGCGCGCCACGTGGCGGCGACGCATCGGTTTCCCCGGCGCCGCGACGGAGCATCTGGCCAGCCATCACTCCACGCCTGCTCGAGCTGATCCGCGCCCACCACTCGACCATCGTGTTCGTCAACTCGCGACGTCTCGCTGAGCGGCTCAGCGGGCAGCTCAACGACCTCGCCGGAGAGGACCTGGTGCGCGCCCATCACGGCTCCATCGCCCGCGAGCAGCGCACCGTCGTCGAGGAGATGCTCAAGGAGGGCCGGCTCCCCGCGATCGTCGCCACCTCCTCACTCGAGCTTGGCATCGACATGGGCGCGGTCGACCTCGTCATCCAGGTCGGCTCACCGACCACGGTGGCGTCCGGGCTGCAGCGCATCGGCCGCGCCGGTCACAGCGTCGGGGAGGTCTCGCGAGGCACCATCTTCCCGACCCATCGCGCCGACCTCGTCGAGGCGGCGGCGATCGCCGAGCGCATGATCGACGGCGCCATCGAGGAGACGCGGGTGCCGCGCAACCCACTCGACGTGCTCGCGCAGCAGGTCGTCGCCATGGTGGCGCTGGACACATGGGACGTGGACGAGCTGCAGCGCACGGTGACCCGCGCCTACCCGTTCTCCGACCTCACCCCGCGCGCCTTCGAGGCCACCCTCGACATGCTCGACGGCCGCTACCCGTCCGAGGAGTTCGCCGAACTCCGCGCGCGCATCGCCTGGGACAGGGTTGCGGGCACGGTGCGCGGCCGCGCCGGCGCCCAGCGGCTGGCGGTCACCAGCGGCGGCACCATTCCCGACCGCGGCCTCTACAGCGTCAACATCTTCGAGGACGGTCGCCGCGTCGGCGAGCTCGACGAGGAGATGGTCTACGAACTCCGCCCCGGCGAGGTCTTCATCCTCGGCGCCACCAGCTGGCGCTGCGTGGAGATCACCCCGCAGCAGGTTCTCGTGCTGCCGGCGCCGGGCGAACCCGGCAAGGTCGCCTTCTGGCACGGCGACTCCGTCGGGCGCCCCTACGAGGTCGGAGCTGCGGTGGGCGCCATGGTGCGCGAGCTGGTCGACGGCGACGCCGCCGCCGCGGTCGCTCGCCTCCGCTCGCGCGCCGGGCTGGACGAAAGGGCGGCGCGCAACCTCGTCGACCACCTCGCCGACCAGGCTCAGGCGACGGGGGCCGTGCCCGACGACCGCACCATCGTCGTCGAGCGGTTCCGCGACCAACTCGGTGACTGGCGCCTCTGCGTGCTCACGCCGTTCGGCGCTCGGGTGCATGCACCCTGGTCGCTGGTTGCGGCGCAGCGCCTTCGCGATGTCGTCGGCTCCGATGTGCAGGCCATCCACAGCGACGACGGCTTCGCTCTGCGCATCGCCGACGTCGACCATCTCCCTGACGCGGCAAGCCTTTTCCTCGATCCCGACGAGGTCGTCGCCGACGTCACCGAGCAACTCGATGGCAGCGCCATGTTTGCGTCCCGCTTCCGCGAGAACGCCGCGCGCGCGCTGCTGCTGCCCCGGCGCAGGCCCGGACAGCGCACCCCGTTGTGGCAGCAGCGTCAGCGTAGCGCGGGGCTGCTCCAGGTCGTCTCCCGCCACCCCTCCTTCCCGATCCTCGTGGAGACGTACCGCGAATGCCTGCGTGACGTCTTCGACCTCGAGTCACTTGCGGCCATCATGCGTGCTGTCCGCGCCCGCCAGATACGCGTCGTCGAGGTGGAGACGGCGCAACCGTCGCCCGTGGCCGCATCGCTTCTTTTCGAATACATCGCCCAGTACATGTACGACGGCGACGCGCCGCTCGCAGAACGCCGCGCCCACGCGCTCAGCCTGGACCGCGACCTCCTCGCCGAGCTCCTCGGCAGCGACGACCTGCGCGAACTCCTCGACGCCGACGCCATCGGCGCCCTCGAGCTCGAACTGCAGCGTCTCGACTCGCGCACGCCGCCCCGGGACCCCGACGAGGCTCTCGACATCCTCCGCGCGATCGGCGATCTCTCCCCCTCGGAGGTCGCCGCCCGTGGGGTCACAGCGGAGTGGGTCGACGAGCTGGTGGCGCGCCGGCGCGCGCTGACCGTGAACCTCGCCGGCGAAGCTCGCGTCATCGCGGCCGACGACGCGGGGCGCTACCGGGACGCGCTGGGAGTTGCGCTCCCGCCCGGACTGGCCACCGCTCACCTGGTGTCCACACCGGACGCGCCCTCCGCCCTTGTCCGTCGGTACGCGCGCACCCACGTCCCTTTCGTGGCCACTGACGTGGCCGAGCGCTGGGCGCTTCCTCTAGCCAGAGTGACCGAGGTGCTGACCACGTTGGTCCGCGACGGCGACCTCATCGCGGGCCACTTCCGGCCTGGTGGCGGGGATCGCGAGTACTGCCACCCCGAGGTGCTGCACCGCCTCCGGCGACGCTCGCTGGCGGCGCTGCGCCGTGAGGTCGAGGCCGTTCCCGCGGCCACGCTGGCTCGCTTCCTACCCGCCTGGCAGGGCGTCGGCTCGGACGCACGCGGCCCAGAGAGGCTGCTGGAGGTGATCACCCAGATCCAGGGCCTCGCGGTTCCCCTCTCGGTGCTCGAGGGTGACGTGCTCCCTTCCCGCATGCGCTACGACGGCCGCCTCCTCGACGAGCTCATCGCCGCCGGCGAGGTGGTCTGGCAGGGGAGGGGGGCGGTGGGCAGGGACGATGGGCGCATCGCCCTGTACCTGCGCGCCGACGCGGCGCGGCTTGCCGCGCCGCCCGTCGACGCGCCGTCGTCCGACCTCCACCGCGCGATCCGCGCTCACCTCGAGGGCCGCGGGGCGGTGTTCGTACGCGACCTCGTCGACGCCTGTCCGGGCGTGCCCCTCGACGCGGTGGTCGACGCCCTCTACGACCTCGTCTGGGCGGGTGAGGTGAGCAACGACACGCTCCAGCCACTGCGCTTCCTCGGCCCGGTGCGCCGACACCCCCGGCGCCCGCTGATGCGCCTCGTCCCCCCTCGTGCCCAGGGCCGCTGGTCGCTGGTCGCCCGCGACGGCGCGGCCGCGACGGAGCGAGCCCTGGCGATCGCCCAGAGCCTGCTCCAGCGTCACGGCATCCTCACCCGGGAGGCGGTGGCCTCCGAGAGCGTGGCCGGCGGTTTCGCCGCCCTGTACCCCGTGCTCCGCGCCATGGAGGAGAGCGGGCGGATTCGGCGCGGCTACTTCGTCGAGGGCTGCGGCGCGGCGCAGTTCGCGCTTCCCGGCGCCGTCGACGCCCTCCGTGCCCAACGCGCAGGTGGCGCGGGAGCAAGCATCCTGCTCGCTGCGCTCGACCCGGCCAACCCGTTCGGTGCGGTGCTCCCCTGGCCGGCGCTCGCCGGCCGCGCCGCGCGCGCTGCGGGCGCCTGCGTCGTGCTCAGGGACGGAGAGCTGCGCCTCTACATCGAGAGGGGAGGCCGATCGATGCTCACCGCCGGCCAGGTGGGCGACGAGGACATCGGCGCGCTGTCGACCCTCGCCGTGCGCCGCGGGCGCCTCGACATCCAGACCGTCGACGGCGAGCCGGCGGCGTCTCACGCGATTGCCACGCGCCTCCGTGCGGAAGGGTTCGTGGCCAGCCCGCGCGGCTTGGTCGCATACCCGCATCGTCAACCCGTGTCGCACGCCAGGGCCGATGCCCGAGGCTGACAGAGCTCACGCGGCCGGCAGCACCCACTGCGTGATCACGATCCACTGCAGCACCGCTGCGGCCACGACCAGGGTGTGGAAGATCTCGTGGAACCCGAAGGTGTGCGGCCACGGGTTGGGTCGGTGGCTGGCGTACACGACCGCGCCCAGCACGTAGATAGCGCCGCCGAGGGCGAGCAGGCCGACCGCAACGGGTCCGAGGTAGGTGAGCAGGCGTGGGACCATGACGATCCCGAAGCCTCCGACCGCGAGGTACGGGCCGATCTCCACCACCATCGGCGCGTCGGTCCACACGCTGGTGAGAATGACGCCGACCAGCGCCGCGCTCCACACCACGATCAGCGTGGCCGCGCTCAGCCAACCTGTGAGGGCCACGACGGCGATGGGGGTGAATGTCCCCGCGATGAGCAGGAAGATGGTGGCGCGGTCGAGGCGGCGCAGCCACGCCCGCACCCGCGTCGACCAGTGGCCGCGGTGGTACACCGCGCTCACTCCCAGACAGGCACTCAGGGTGGCCGCGTAGACCACCGTTGAAGCCCGGGCGGTTCCCGGGGGAGCGTGGACGACGGCCCACAGGCCCGCCAACAGCGACAGCGGGAACGCCGCCTCATGGAGGACTCCACGCATCCGCGGTTTCACGAACGCGACCGCGGCGCGGGCGGCGTCAGTCACCTCGTCGACGGCACTGGCCAGCGGCGGCGTGCTCTTCATGCCGACCACTGTACCGTGCGATCCCGGCAACATCGGTCCCTTCTCGCACACTGCTCCCTGGCGCAGCGACCCGCGGCGCGCGCCCGGGCGGCTGGGGACTGGGGATTTACCTACGATCCCGTCTCGTGAGTGCCGCCGAGGTGACCGGGGTGGCGCAGCGCCAGGCCTGGCGCGACCACGTCCTCCCGCCCGTTGAGCGGGTGCGGCCAGGGCTGTGGTCGGTGCCGGTGCCCATCCCCGACAACCCTCTGCGCTACGTCCTCGTGCACCTTCTCGAACTTGACGACGGCGTGGCCGTTGTGGACACGGGGTGGAACACGTCAGAGGCGTGGAAGGCGCTCGTCGACGGGCTCGCCGTGGCCGGCTACGCAGTGGAGGACGTCCGCGCGGCACTGGTCACGCACATTCACCCCGACCATTACGGCCTGGCCGGCCGCCTCCGCGAGGCCAGCGGCGCCTGGGTGGCGCTGCACCCCGCCGACGCCGCGCTTCTGCCGGGCCGTTACGGCGCCGGCATCGACACCCTGGTTGCGCAGATGCGGGCCCTGCTCAGCGACTGTGGGGTGCCCGGGGCGGTCACCGCGGAGCTGAGCGAAGCGTCGATGGGCCTGCGCGAGTTCGTCAGCCAGGCAGAGCCTGACGTTCTTCTCGAGCACGGTCGCCGCGTCGACCTGCGCGGCTGGGACGTCGTGCCGCTGCACACCCCCGGCCATTCGCCGGGTCACGTCTGCTTCCTCGATCGCCGCGGCCGCCTGTTGCTGAGCGGCGACCACGTGCTGCCGCGCATCAGTCCCAACATCTCCGTGCACACTCAGCAGCCCGCCAACCCACTGGCCGATTACCTCGCGTCGCTGCGCGCCGTTCGCGACCTCGACGTCGAGGAGGTCCTCCCCGCTCACGAGTGGCGTTTCACCGCGCTGGCGGCGCGTGTCGATGAGCTGCTCGCCCACCACCACGACCGCCTTGCGGTCGTGGAGCGCACCGTGCGCGAGCAGCCCGGCGTCACCTGCTGGGAGGTCGCGCGCGGTCTGCGCTGGTCGCGCGACTGGGACCAGATCCACGGGTACATGCGCCGTGCCGCGGTTGGTGAGACGCTCGCCCACCTCGTTCTCCTCGAGAGCAGCGGCCGCGTGCGCCGCTCGCAACGTCCCTGGCAGTGGACGGCGCCGACCCGCTCAGCGCAGCCGGGTGGGCCCGCCGACGCCCGATAGACTGCGCCGGTGACCGACGCCACCCGCGCCACCGCCGAGGGCACCAGGCTCGCGCAGGCGGATGCCGGGACGGCGCACTGGCGGCGCTGGGGCCCGTACCTGAGCGAGCGCGGCTGGGGAACGGTGCGTGAGGACTACAGCGCCGACGGCGACGCCTGGGACAGCTTTCCTCACGACCAGGCGCGCTCGCGGACGTATCGCTGGAACGAGGACGGCATGGCCGGCATCTGCGACATCGAGCAGCGCCTCTGCCTGGCGCTCGCCTTCTGGAACGGTGTGGACCCCATCCTCAAGGAACGGGCCTTCGGCCTCACCAACACGCAGGGGAACCACGGCGAGGACGTCAAGGAGTACTGGTGGTACCTGGACTCGACGCCGACGCACTCCTGGATGCGCTGGCGCTACCACTACCCGCAGGCCGCCTTTCCGTACGAGCGTCTCATCGACGAGAACGCCCGCCGCGACCGCAACGAGCCGGAGTTCGAACTTCTCGACACCGGTGTCTTCGACGGCGACAGGTACTGGCAGATCACCGTCGACCATGCCAAGGCGACCCCCGAGGACATGCTGATGCGCATTCACGTGCGCAACGCCGGCCCCGAGGCCGCGACGCTGCACGTGCTCCCCACGCTGTGGTTCCGCAACACCTGGTCATGGAAGCCGGGCACGCCACGCCCGCAGCTCCACGCTGACGGCAGCGCCATCGTCGCTGACCACCACAGCCTGGGAAGGCACACGCTGTGCGGCGACGGTGCGCCGGAGGCCCTCTTCTGCGACAACGAGAGCAACACGCGGCGCCTCTGGGACGAGCCGGGACCCGAGTACCCCAAGGACGGCATCAATGATCACGTGGTCGGTGGAGCGGCCACGGTCAACCCGGCGCAGACCGGCACCAAGGCCGCCCTTCATTACATCCTGAGCGTGGCCCCCGGGGACACGGCAACAGTGACGGTGCGCCTCTCCGACACGGCCGCCAGCCCCGCGGACGTCGAGCCGATCATCGAGGCGCGACATCGCGAGGCCGACGAGTTCTACGCAGCGCTGACCCCCTCAGACGCCGGCGCCGACGAGGCGGCGGTGATGCGCCAGGCGTTCGCGGGGATGCTGTGGAGCAAGCAGTTCTATCACCTCGACATCTCGCGCTGGCTCGAAGGCGATCCTGCCGGGCCGCCACCTCCACCTGGCCGCGGCGCCGTGCGCAACGGCGGCTGGCGCCACTTCGACGCCGTCGACGTCCTCTCCATGCCCGACACCTGGGAGTACCCGTGGTTCGCGTCCTGGGATCTCGCATTCCACTGTGTGCCCCTGGCCCATGTCGACGCCGAGTTCGCCAAGCGACAGCTGATCCTCCTGTGTCGCGAGTGGTACATGCACCCCAACGGTCAGCTACCCGCCTACGAGTGGTCCTTCGACGACGCCAACCCGCCTGTGCACGCCTGGGCGGCACTGCGCGTGTTCGAAATCGACGGTGCCCACGACATCGAGTTCCTGGAGCGCGTCTTCCACAAGCTGATGATCAATTTCACGTGGTGGGTGAACCGCAAGGACGCGGTCGGCAACAACGTGTTCCAGGGCGGCTTCCTCGGGCTCGATAACATCGGCCCGTTCAACCGCTCGATGCTCCCGGAGAGCGCCGGTCGCCTCGAGCAGTCCGACGGCACCGCGTGGATGGCCATGTACTGCCTCAATCTCCTCGAGATGGCTCTGATCCTGGCCCGCCACGACGTCACCTACGAAGACGTCGCCACCAAGTTCTTCGAGCATTTCGCCTACGTCGCCTCGGCGATGGATGCACAGGGGCTCTGGGACGACGTCGACGGCTGGTACTACGACGTGCTCAACACCGCCGACGGCACGCGCATCCCGGTGCGCGCCCACTCCGTCGTCGGGCTGATCGCGCTCTGCGCTGTGACGGTCATGGAACCGAGCGTGAAGACCGACCTCCCCGCCTTCGTGCGCCGCATGGAGTGGTTTCTCGGCAACCGGCCCGAGTTCGCCCGCGTGATCGACCACGCCATGGAGGATGGGAGCGGCCGCCGCCGCCTGCTCAGCCCCGTCGACCCGGACCGGCTCCGCCGCATCCTGGCGCGCGTCCTCGATGAGGCGGAATTCCTCTCCGACCACGGCCTCAGGGCACTGTCCCGCTATCACCTCGATCACCCGCTGGCGATCGAGGTCGGCGGCACGGTGGCGGTGCTCGACTACGAGCCCGGCGAGTCGACCTCCAGCCTGTTCGGAGGCAACTCCAACTGGCGAGGGCCCGTCTGGTTCCCCATCAACCTCCTGGTGATCGAGGCGCTTCGCCGCTACCGCCTCTTCCTCGGTGACACGTACACCGTCGAGTACCCCACCGGTTCGGGGCAGATGCGCCATCTCGGGGAGGTGGCCGTCGACCTCTCGGGCAGGCTGGTGTCGCTGTTCACCGCGGACGCCCAGGGCAGGCGGGCGGTGTTCGGCTCCAACCCCACGCTCCAGACCGACCCGGCCTGGCACGACCAGGTGCCCTTCCACGAGTACTTCCACGGCGACACCGGCGCCGGCCTCGGCGCGTCGCACCAGACCGGCTGGACGGGCGTGGTCGCGGACCTCATCGCCGCTCGCCGGGCGCCCACACCTCTGCCGATCGAGTCGCCACCGCACTGAGCAACGCGGCGCTCAGGCGGCCCATCCGGAGGTCTGAATGATGCGGCCGCCGTCATTGAAGCGAGTCTTGACGGAATTCCCAGGCACGGGCAGTATGCAGAGCGGGAGGGGCCCACCGGGAGGTCGTTTCACCGTGTTCAGCCGCCGGAACAGAGCAACCAGCCACGACGCGACACCTTCGGGCAACGAGTTGTGCTCAGGTTGCGCGCGCCACGATGCCCTGCGCTGCAGCTACGTCGACGGGCGACAGCAGCAGTGCCCGACAGCTTGGTGCCCCGAACACTCCGTGATGGTGCGCGGTGTCGTCCACTGTCGCCGTCACGCCTCCACGATGGAGGCCATCGAGGGCGTGGAATCGGTGGCCGGCCTGCCAGACCTCGGCAATCGCGCTCCATCCCTGGTCGGCTGGATGGGCCGGCAGCTCGAACCGGCGATCGTGGAACTGCTCGGACGCGTGGCCAGGGCCAGCGGCGCGACGCTGGTCACCGAGCCGGTCTCCCTGGCCCGCGACCACGACGGTGCCACCCGTCGCTGGGCCAAGACCTGGAAGGTGGTCGACCGCACCGGTGTTTTCAGCCGTGTGTCCATCGAGGTCGATGAGGATGACGATCGCCAGGTTGGGGCGTGGGTCGATGGCGGCATGGTGGGCAGCGGCACGCCGCCCTGGATCGAGCACCGTCTCGCCGGCGAGGCGGTCGACGCGTCGACCGACCGTGCCGAGCGCCACGATTTCGCCGTCGCCATGGTGCGTTCCATCGAACTGGTCGTGACCGGCCGTGAGGTGACGCCCGGGCATTGAGCGCGCTGGCAATCGGGTGGAGCGAGGGGCTCGCCGAGCGCGAGCAACGCGTGGAGGTGGTTCGCGACGCGTGGATCTCGGCGTACGCACACATTTTCACGCGGGCGGAGATCAACGGGATCTTCGACGGCGGCCTCACGGGGGAGGGCAGCTGGGTGCCCACCCGGCTGGCACCCGCGGGCACGCTGGCGGCGAGGCGGGGAGGGCGGATCGTCGGGGTGGCGGACCTTGGCCTGCTGCGCAATGGCGACGGCGAGCTTGCGGCACTCTACGTCCGGCCCGAGCACCAGGGACAGGGCGTCGGCAGCCTGCTCTGGGAGCGATCGGTCGCCGAGCTGAGAGTGCGAGGTTGCCAGCGCATGGAGGTGTGGACGCTGGCGCGGGCGGAGGCCAGGCATTTCTACGAAGCCCGTGGCGCGGTGGCCGTTGGAGACGGCGCCTTCGTGGTGGCGGGTCATCGCGAGCCCGCCGTCGGCTACGTCCTCGATGTCTCCGCGGCGCGCGGGGCGGGCCGGGGCCCGTCGACACCGGCGCGGTAGCCGACCCGCTGGACCTCCATCGGCGCCAGCGGGTCAGCGGGCGTGTAGCCGTCGTAGAGGACGCCGGGGATGTTCTGCCAGAGGATCCGTCGCGCCACGCCGGCGAGCTCGAAGGAGTGGCGCACGTGGTCGAGACGGAGCAGCACCACCGCGGTGATGGCGGCGACGAGCGGGACCAGGGCAACCTTGAGCCCTGCTGCCGTGTACGCCCCGCTTGCCGCGATGGCCACGCTCTCCAGCAAGAGGATCATGCGCCGGCTGCCGGTGCGGAGACGGCCCAGGCGCAGCACCAGGGCGCTCTCGAACACGGCGGCGGCGACGGCCCACGGGGCGAGGGCGTTCCACGTCGCGGCGCCCGGGAGGGACAGATGGCCTGCGCCGGGAATGCTGAAGCCGGCAGGTAGCGCCTGGGTGGTTGCGAGGATCACCAGCCCGACGCCGAACCCGATCCGGAAGAGAAGGAAGGCCTCAGCCACCCGCACCGCCGCGGGGGCCACGAACCGCCGGCGGGGAGCGGCGGGCGTCCCGAGCCGTCGAGCGATTGGTGGTTTTGACCTGTTCACGTCACCTGCAGAGTAGTCCCATCGACGGGGGCGAGAGTGGCGATTCTGTGACGGACGCCACACGGCCCAGGCGGGCGACTCGCCGGCCGTCACCGTTTCGCCACACCCGGGGTCAGCGGGCGCCGCGGGTGGGGCCCATCACGGGGCTGGTACGTTCTCCGTTGCCATGGACGACCCGATGCGCGCTGTCAACAGCGCCGGCTTCGCCGCCCCCGCCGGCCTCACCGCCCTCCCGGTGGTGCTGGCGCCTGTCGCCGGCAAGCTCCACGTCCTGCTGGTGCGTCGAGAGGAGGAGCCCCGCGCCGGGATGTGGTCCCTGCCGGGCGGCTTCATGAGTGGGGACGAGCGCCCCGAGGAGACCGCCCAGCGAAAGCTGACCGAGAAGACCGGGGTCGGCGCCGTGTACATGGAACAGCTGCAGACCTACGGCGACCCGAAGCGCGACCCCCGTGGCTGGATCCCCTCCGTCGCCTACCTCGGCCTCATCGATGCGGCGGTGCTGAGCGAGCGCGGTTCGGCTGCGCGCTGGTTCCCGGTCGATGCGCTCCCTCCGCTGGCCTTCGACCACGCCGCCGTCATCGCCGACGGCGTCGAGCGGTTGCGCGGCAAGGTGTGGTGGTCGAACATCGCGGTCGGCCTGCTCCCCGAACAGTTCACGATGCCGCAGGCCCGGCGCGTGTTCGAGGCGATCAGCGGGGTCACCTACGAACCGTCCAACTTCCGTCGCGGCCTCGAGCAGTCGGGCCTCGTGCGGGCCACTGGGCGGGTGGTCAAGAACGGGCCGGGGCGGCCGGCCGCGCTCTACGAGTTCGTGGACCGTCAGCCGGCGTGGAGCACGCGCCGCTCGCGCGCCCCGGCCACCGTGCGCGCCGCCCTGACCTGATGACCCGGCGCCTCCTCATCCCTTGGGTCGCTCGACCAGCGTGGCGGGCAGCGTCAGCGTCTGGGCTCCTCGGTGCACCGTCAGGGTGATGGTGTCGCCCACGTTGTGGGGCTGGAGCAGGCCTCCCAGGGTGAGGCCGTTGTCGATGGCGGTGCCGTCGATGGCCACGAGGATGTCGCCGGCAGCGAGCCCGGCCCTGGCCGCCGGGGTCCCGGGGCTGACCGAGCGGATGTAGACGCCGGGCCCGTCGAAGCCGGTGCCGTTCTGCACCGCGGCGATGCTGGTGAGGTAGTCGACGCCGAGGAATGCGTGCTGCACTGTGTGATGCGCGATGAGGGTCTCGGCGACGTGGCGGGCGAGGTCGGCGGGGATGCTGTAGCCGATGTTGGTGGCGTTGCCGGCGGTGGCCACGTTGACGCCGACCACTTCGCCGGATGTATCGGAGAGCGGACCGCCGCTGTTGCCGGGGTTGATGGACGCGTCGGTCTGGAGCACGTCCTCGAGCGTCTCCGAGGAGGTTGTCGTGCCACCGCCGGCGGTGATCGTCCGATGCAGGGCGCTGATCACCCCCACTGTCACCGAGCCCTGGTCGCCGAGCGGCGATCCGATGGCGATCACCGTCTGCCCGACCGCCAGGCTCGACGAGGTGCCGAATGTGGCCTCGGGGAGCGTCGTGCTGGGCACGCTCACCACCGCGATGTCGTCGAGCGGGTCGGTGCCGACCAGCGTGGCCACGAACTGGTGGCCGTCGGGCATCACCACGTGGAGCGCGGTGGCGCTCGCGACGACGTGGTTGTTGGTGACGAGGTAGCTGACCGCCGAATCCCTGGCCATGACGAAGCCGCTGCCCAGCGCGGTGGCGGTCGCCTCGGTGGCGATGACCGTCCCCACGGCCGGGCCGAGCTCCCTGGCCACCTCGACTGCCGCAGCGGTGGCGGTCCCGGCCGCAGCACCGCCGACGCGGATCTCGGCCACGCCTCCGCCGCGGTCGTGGAGGGCGGTGAACACCACCAGGCCGCCCACGAGGAGGCCGACGAGAAGCATGGGCAGGGCGCCGCGCCAGGCGGAGGGGCGCCCTGGCGCCGGCTGAGCCGGCGGTGGCGCCGGAGGAGGCGGCGGGAACGATCCCTCAAGCTCGTCGATGGCACCTATTGTGGCCCGCGAATGCTGAACGCCGCCCTCTGGACCGGGAGACAGTGAGCCGTCTCACGTGTGCCCTCGGGCCGGACTCGGCAGGCACACTGCTGCACCGGTTCATCGAGTCCGCGGACAGCAGGCTGGACGTCGCCGTCTACGAGGCGGGGCCCTCCTACGGGTGGCTGTTCCCGCGCGCTGTGGAGCGGGGAGTGCGCACGCGCCTGCTCCTCGACGGCCACGGCGGCGCCAACCAGGGCTGCCTCGAGGAGCTCCGCGCCGCCCGCCAGCGCGGTGTCGTCGTCCCCTGCCGGGTCAGCCGCCACGAGGGCCTCCGCGAGGCTCACTGGAAGCTCGTCGTCGCCGACGCCGACCGCCTCGCCGTCGGCACCGGCAACCTCATCGAGCGCGATGCCCCGGCCGATCGCCGCGGGCTGCTGCCGCCGGCGGCGCCGCCGCTGGTGGGAACCCGCGAATGGTGGGCGTTCGTCGACGGCGCCCCCACCCTTGCCGCCGCGGCCCGCTCGCGGATCACCGCCGCGTGGCGGGAGGCGTCACCGCCACCGCCGGTGTGGGCGATCGAGAGCGTCGGGGAGGCGCCGCCCGTGGGGGCGCCGCATCCCAGTGTCGCGCCACTGGAGGTGGAGGTGTCACCACGCTCGCTGCACCTGGCCACCGATGCCCGCGCCGTCCTCAGCGCCGTCGAGGCGATGCTGGCGGGCTCGCCGCGGCGTTGCCTGGTGATCGTCCCCTACATGCACACATGGGCCCACCAGGTGCGCCCGCTGCTCGAACGGCTCGCCGAGTTGCGCGCCGCTGGCGCCGACGTGCGGGTCTTGCTCGGGACCACGCCCGCGGGCGGCGACGTGGCCAACTTCCGTGACCGCGGTGTGCCCGCCCGGGTCATGGACCCGTCGCGCTGCACCACCGGCCACGCCAAGGGCCTGGTCACCGAGCGCAGCGCGCTGGTGATGTCGTCGAACTGGAGTGCGGGAGGCCTCGGCTCCTCGCTGGAGGCGGCCCTGCGCATCGACAACCCCGCCGCCACCGCCTACTACGCGGACGCCTTCGAGCGCGACTGGGCGGTTGCTGACGCTGCCTGGAGCGGGCGCGGTTGATCCGGGGGTCCGGGCGTATCCTCGACCCATGACCGAGCCAGAGACTGCGACCCCTGACGGCACCGTGTCTCAGCCGGAGCGCCTACCCGTCGTGCCCCTGCGCGACAACGTCGTCTTCCCGCATCAGCTCGCGCCGCTCGCGGCGGGACGGCCCCGCTCGGTCGCCGGCCTCCAGGCCGCGGTCAACGCCGAGGGCCGCGTCATCCTCGCCGTGCAGCGCGAGGCGGAACCCGACGACGTCGGGTTCGAGGACCTCCACCCGGTCGCGGTCCTGGCCACCGTCGGGGCGTTGCGGCTGGTTCCGGGCTCCGGCGCCCACGCCCTGGTCGAAGGCCAGCAGCGCGTCCGCCTGCTCTCCTTCGACCAGGACGGCGATGTGTGGTCGGCGGCATACGAGCTTGTCGAGGACGGGGACGTCTCCGGCACCGAGGCCGACGCCCTGGCCGGGAGCGTTCGCCAGCTCTTCGGCGAATACGTCACCGCCGGCGGCCAGGTCCCCCCCGAGGTTGCTGCGGCCATGGCGCGCGCGATCGGCCCCGCGCGGGTGGCGGACATCGCCTCGGCCGCGCCCGACCTCACCGTCACCGAGCGGGTGGAGCTGCTCCAGTCGCTCGACGTCGTCGAACGCCTCCGCCGCCTGGCGCCGCTCTTCGGTCGACAGGTCGAGGTGGCGTCGATGCGCACCCGCATCCACGAGGATGTGCAGCGGACCATCAACAAGTCGCAGCGTGAGCACATCCTCCGCGAGCAGCTGCGGGCGGTTCGCAAGGAGCTTGCCGACCTCGAGGGCGAGGGCGAGGAGGGCGAGGACCTCTCCACCCGCATCGAGGCCCTCGGCATGCCCGCCGCCGTGCGGGCGCGAGCTCTCAAGGAGGTGTCGCGCCTCGAGCAGATCCCCGGCGCGTCGCCGGAGATGGGCATGGTGCGCACCTGGATCGACTGGCTCATCGACCTCCCCTGGGGAGAGCGACCGGTCGAGCACATCGACATCGAGCGCGCCGCTGCGATCCTCGACGAGGACCACTACGGTCTCGACAAGGTCAAGGACCGCATCCTCGAGTGGATGGCTGTGCGTGACCGCGCCCAGCGCCGCGCCGCGGCCGTGGCGGAGGCGGCGGCACTCGAGGCTGCGGCCGCGGAGGTGGAGCCGGTCAGCGATATCGCCGCGCCCGTCGCCGACGTGGTCGATGCCGCCGCGGAGGTCGCGGGCCCGGAGCAGCCCGACCCGATGGTGGAGGCGACCACGCGCCCGCCGCGCGGGCTGCAGACGCCGATCCTCTGCCTGGTGGGACCGCCGGGGGTGGGCAAGACGTCGCTGGGGCGCAGCGTCGCCCGCGCCATGGGCCGTCGCTTCGTGCGCCTCTCGCTGGGCGGGATCCGCGACGAGGCAGAGATCCGCGGCCACCGCCGCACCTACATCGGCGCCCTCCCCGGCCGGATCATCCAGTCGATGAAGCAGGCGGGCACCGTCAACCCCGTCATCATGCTTGATGAAATTGACAAGGTTGGCACGGACTTCCGCGGTGACCCGTCGGCGGCGCTTCTCGAGGTCCTCGACCCCGAGCAGAACCGCGAGTTCAGCGACCACTACCTCGAGGTGCCGTACGACCTCAGCAACGTGCTCTTCATCACCACCGCCAACATGGTCGACACCATCAGCCCGGCGTTGCGCGACCGCATGGAGCTGATCCGCATCAGCGGTTACACCGAGGCCGAGAAGCTGGGCATCGCCGAGAACCACCTGCTCCCGCGCCAGCTCGAGCAGCACGGCCTCGAACATGGCGAGCTGTTGATCTCGCACGAGACGCTCGTGGCCATTCTTCACGGCTACACCCGCGAGGCGGGCGTGCGCCAGCTGGACCGCACCATCGCGGAGATCGCGCGCAAGGTGCCGCGGCGGCTCGCCGCGGGCGCGGAGTCGGTGGTGGCGCAGCCCGATCAGCTGAGTGACTTCCTCGGACCGCGGCGCTTCGACTACGGCGAGGCCCAGGACGCCGACGAGGTCGGCGCGGTGACCGGCGTCGTTGTCAGCGAGGTCGGTGGTGACATCGTCACCGTCGAGGCGCTGGCGGTTGAGGCCAAACCCGACCTCTCGCTCACCGGTCAGCTCGGCAGCGTCATGGAGGAGTCGGCGCGCGCCGCGCTCACGTGGGCGCGGGTGCACGCCGTCGAGTACGGGGCGCCGCGTGATTTCTTCGAGACGCACGCGCTCCACATCCACGTCCCCGCCGGCGCCATTCCCAAGGACGGTCCTTCTGCGGGCGTCACCATGGTCACAGCGATGGTGAGCGTTGCGTCCGGGCGCCGCGTCCGTCGCGACGTGGCCATGACCGGCGAGGTGACCCTGCGCGGGCGCGTGCTGCCCATCGGCGGGGTCAAGGACAAGCTCCTTGCCGCGCACCGATCAGGGTTGACCACGTTCATCCTGCCGCGCAAGAACATTCGCGACCTCGATGAGATCCCCCGCGAGGTGCTCGACGCGGTGGAGGTCGTGCCCGTCGACAACGTCGGCGAGGTGCTGCAGCGTGCGCTCCTCGACGAGCCCCCGGCGCAGCGGCGCGAGCGTCGCAACGCCGGGTTCATGCTGCCCCTGGGCACCGACGAGGGCCCGCACCCGACCATCACCGCCTGATCGTGGAGGGGCTCCGCGACCTCCTCGAGCTGACCGTCGTCGTCGACCCGACGTACTCCGAGAACTGCTACGTCCTTCGCCGCCGGGACAGCGAGGCGGTGATCCTCATCGACCCCGGCCTGCAGAGTGTGCGCGTCCTCCAGGTGCTCGACGCACGGAGCTGGCGTTGCGAGCGCATCCTGCTGACCCACGGCCACGGCGACCACGTCAGTGGGGTGCCTGCCGTGGTCGCGGCACACCGGTGCCGCGTCGCTCTCCACCCCGCCGACCACGAGCAGCTCCTCAGGATGCGCATGCTCCCCGGCATCCCGGCCGACATCCCCGACGTGGTCATCGACGACGACCTCGGCGACGGTCAGGTGATCAGCTGGCACGGCCTCGACATCGCTGTCATCCACACGCCGGGGCACACGAGGGGCTCCGTCTGCTTCCTCGCCGGCACCGACCTGCTCAGCGGCGACACGCTGTTCCGTCGCGGCGTCGGCCGGGCCGATCTCCCTGGTGGCGACTGGCCGACTCTGATGACCAGCATCGAGACGCGCGTGTACGCGCTGCCGGCCGACACCGTCGTGTATCCGGGCCACGGCACCACCACGACAATTGGCGAGGAGATGGCGTCGAATCCCTTCGTGGTCCATCCCCGCTACCGCTGAGGCCAGAGTCAGGCGCCGTCCCCGAGGCGCGAGATCAGTTCGAAGAGGATCGCCGCGGTCACGCCCCAGATCACGTTGCCGTCCGCCTCGTAGGTGTGCACCTCGCGCGACACGCCCTCGTGGATGACCGTTCGCTCGGTGTGGGGCACCTCCATCAGGGTGCGCAGGTCGACTCGGAACAGGCGCGCCACCTCGAAGGGATCGGGGCGCAGGTCGACATCGGTGCCCTGCAACGCCACGACGGGTGTGAGCCAGATGTTGGACACCGCGGTCAGGAACGGCGGCAGCAGCCCGATCACCTCCGCCGCGTCGTGAGGAATGGCGGCCTCTTCCCCGGCCTCCCGGAGAGCGGTGTCGACGACCGTCCGGTCGTGCGGTTCGCTGCCGCCCCCCGGCAGGGCGATCTGGCCGGGATGATCGCGGAGGTGGGCGGTGCGCTGCATGAACAGCAGGGGCAGACGCTCGTCCCGTGTGTCGAAGAGGAGAAGGACAGCGGCGGTGCGCCGGCCCGGTGGTGCGGCGAGCGGCGCACTGCCGACGGGGTCGACAACGCTGCGCAGGCGCTGCTCGAGGCTGCCCATCAGCCCACTGTAGAAAAGCTCCCGCTCCGGACGGCGTCAGCCGACCCGTGACTCGCTGCTGCGGCGCAGGCTGGCGTCCAGGCGCGACATCGCGTCCGCGCGGCGCGTCGCCTCCTCGACGACGGCGGCAAGAACCTTCCCACGGCGATACCGCAGGGCCTGGTCGTTCTCGCTCGCGTCCGCGAGGCGCTGCGCGTCCCGGGCTGCCATCTCGTGCTCCTGGGTGGGTGTGGACACCGCTCGTGCAGGGGTCAACGCCAAGCGGCTGACGGAACCGTACGCTTGCCGGAGTCGGCGTCGGTCACGCCCCGAGCAAGCCTCGGTAAATGTCGGTGAAGGAGATCGGCGATCGTGCAACGCCGTGGGGTGCGGACAGGGGCAGACCGGCCACCGCCGCGACCGTGCCCGCGCTGCGGCGCTCCGCTGCGCGGCTCTCACCGCGAGTACGCGGGAGGCGGGGCGAGCGTGCCGGTCCTGCGTTGCTCGGCATGTGGACACACCGTCAATGGAGACGCTCGCAACGACGCTGACCGCACCCCGGCCAACGGTGGCCGCTCGCGGCGCCACCAGCCGGTCGACGAGGGACCGCCGAGCAACCCGGTGATCGACGCCGACCTGGCGCGCCGCCTCCTCGAGGACCTGCGCGACTGAGGCTCAGGCGGATGCTGCGGCCGCGCTCACACGCGAATGCCTGTCGAACCACTCCAACACGGCGGCGTTGATCTCGTCGCGGTCGACGTCGACGCTCATCCCGTGGCCGCTGCGCGGAAAGTGGCGGCGGCGCACCTCAGCGCTGCACACCAGGCGGCGCTCGATCTCCAGCGCATTGGCGGGGTCGATGGTGCGGTCGCGGCCCCCGTGGAGCAAGAGCACGGGCGCGCGGATGGCCGCGAGCTCGTCGCGGACGTCGCCGAGCAGGTGCACGAACTCCGCGATGGCGCGCATCGGCCTGCGGCCGAGCGAGTGGAGCTCGTCGATCGCCTCGAGGTCGTAGAGATCGATGTCAGTGCCAGGGTGGTGCCAGCGAATCACGAGCCCCACCGCCGGCACAGCCCACCTGGCCGGTCCACGGAGCCACACCGGCGCCGCCATCGTGGCGACCGCCGCCACCCGCAGGTCGGTGGCGGCGAGGTGGAGCGCGATCGTCCCGCCCATCGACTGTCCCGCGACCATGACCTCCGCGCACTCGGCGGCGAGCGCGTCCAGCGCCGCCTGCGCGGACGCGATCCATTCGCGCCGGCCGGTGGCCTCCAGCGCCTCGGGCGTCGACGCGTGCCCGGCCAGCGCCACCCCCCGGCACCGGTAACCGTGTGCCGCCAGGTGCTCACCGAGCCGTCGCAGCTCCGGTGGGGTGCCCGCGAAGCCGTGGACGAGCAGGACGCCCCGTCTGCCGTCGCCGAGTGCCCAGGGGCGCACGACCTCGGGGTCGAACGGCGTCAGGGTGCGCGCGGCCATCGGCCGCCGAGTATATGGCGGGCTCCCGGATGCTACCGTCGCGCACACGTGACCGATGAGCTGATGCGAGGGGCGCTGGAGAGGATCGTCGGCGGCGAGTCGCTCGATGTGTCGACCGCGCGCGCGGTGATGGACATGGTCATGGACGGCAGCGCGACGTCCGCGCAGATCGGCGGGTTGCTCACCGGCCTGCGCACCCGCGGGGAGACGGTCGACGAGCTGACCGGCATGGTCATGTCGATGCGCGACCACGCCACCCTGGTCGACCTGGAGCCGGGAGCGGTGGACACATGTGGCACCGGTGGCGACGGCACCAACACCTTCAACATCTCCACGGCGGCGGCCCTGGTGGCGGCCGCAGCGGGCTGTCGCGTCGCCAAGCACGGCAACCGCGCCCAGTCGTCGCGCTGCGGCAGCGCCGACGTCCTCGAGGAGCTGGGCGTCCGTGTCGCGCTCGACGGCGAGGGGGTGCGTCGCTGCGTCGACGAGGCGGGCATCGGGTTCATCTACGCCCCGGCCTTCCACCCCGCCATGCGTCACGCTGCGGCGGTCCGTCGCGAGCTTGGCATCCGCACCGTCTTCAACGTGCTCGGCCCGCTCGCCAACCCGGCGCGGGTCCGTCACCAGGCCCTCGGCGTGGCGGGGAACGCGCCCGTGGCGGTGATGGCCACGGTCCTGCAGCGTCTTGGCCATCGCCACGCGCTCGTGTTCAGTGGGCCGGGCGGGATGGACGAGCTCGGCCTCGACGCCGTGACCCATGGGTACGAGGTCACCGAGACGGGCATGCGCGATATCGAGATCGATCCCCAGGCACTCGGCCTGGACGCGGCTCCGCGTGAGGCGCTGGCGGGCGGCGACCCCGCCACCAACGCGGCCGCCGTCCTTGGGGTGCTTGACGGTGAGCAGGGTGCGCGACGTGACGTCGTGCTCCTCAACGCCGCGGCGGCCATGGTCGCCGCCGACCTCGCGCCCGGCATGGCGGAGGGGATCGAGCGAGGCAGAGCGGCGCTCGATTCCGGGGCGGCGCGACGCACGCTCAGCCGCCTCGTCGCCGCCTCCCAGGCGGCGGCGTGATGCGGGGACGCCACGCCCGCACCGTCGAGGGCAGCGCATGAGCCGGGGTGGCGAGCTGTTCCGTCTCCAGGAGGTCGACAGCCGGCTCGCCCAGGACGCTGCCCGCCTCGCCGAGGTCGAGGCACAGATCGCCGCGGACCCGGAGCTGGAGAGGCGCCGCCGCGAGGCCCGCCTGCGCCGTCGCGAGCAGGCCGCGGCCGACGCCGACCTCGCCGCCGCCGAGAAGGAATCCGACGGGCTGCGACGCCGCGCCCGCGACCTCGATCGCCATCTCTACGACGGGTCGGTGCGCAACCCGCAGGAGTTGCTGGGCATGCAGCACGACCTCGAGGCGCTGCGCCGGCGCATCAACGCCGAGGACGAGGGCCTCCTCGCCCTCATGGAGGCGGCCGAGGCGGCCGCCGAGGCCGATCGCGAGGCCAACGCCGCCATCGTCGACCGCGAGCGTGAGCGGGCGGGTCATGCCGGCGAGCTGCTCGAGCAGGCGGTGGCGACCAGGCAGTCCGTGGAGCGCGACGAGCGCGACCGCGCGGAGCTGTCCGCGGCCATCGCCGCCCCCGACCTCGTCCTCTACGAGCGGCTGGCGCGACGCGTTCCCCCGGCGGTGGTGCGCATCCAGGCCGACAGCTGCGGCGGCTGCCACATCCCCTTCGCCGGCTCGGAGGTGCGCCGCATCCGCGTCGCCGATGAACCGGTGCAGTGCTCGGGGTGCGACCGCATCGTGGTCCCTTGACCCAGACGGTGGTGGCCTACACCGATGGCGCGTGCTCGGGCAACCCCGGCGCCGGGGCGTGGGCCTACAGGCTGCAGTGGCCGGACGGCGCGGTGTCGGAGGACGCCGGCGCGACGGCGATGACCACCAACAACCGCGAGGAGTTGAAGGCTGTGCGCGAGGCCCTCCGAGCCGTGCGCGCGCGCATCGGCGCCGACCCGGGCTGGCGGATCGTGGTTCGCACCGACAGCCTCGGCGTCATCAACTGGCTGTCGCGCACATGGAAGCGCAAGGCCAACCTCGACCTCTACCCGGGTATCGACAGCCTCATGGACTCGCGCGTCCGCTTCGAGCACGTCCGCGGTCACAGCGGCGAACCGGGCAACGAGCGCGTCGACGCCCTGGCCGTCGCGGCCGTGGTGCGTCAGCTGGCGCAGGGGCCACAGCTCGCGCCTCCTCAGGGTGAGCTGCCCCTGGGCTGACGCGGGCCGGCGGCGGTGGCGGCACGAGGCGGCCTGACCTGACGCCGTCGCCACGCTGGGAGGCCCGGGGTGGGGAGCGTGCAAGCCGGCCTGTAAGCCGGGTTCTGTCCCCGCCGCTCCGTTCACGGCCCACGGGCCGCCGCTCCCCGGCGGCGGGGGACGGCCATCCATCTACGACGCCGGTTACCCGGCGCCTCCAGCGGCCCGACCCGGGACATGGGGCGAGCAACCCCTGGACGGCGAACCGTCCGTCCCTGTTCGGCCTTGCTCCGGGCGGGGTTTACCTGGCCGACCGGTCACCCGGCCGCCGGTGGGCTCTTGCCCCACCATTTCACCGTTGCCGCGGCACCGCCGCGGCTGTGTCTTTTCTGTGGCACTCTCCTTCGGGTTGCCCCGACTGGGCGTTACCCAGCGCCCTGCTTTGTGGAGCCCGGACTTTCCTCGGACGCTCAGCGCCCGCGGCCGTCCGGCCGGCTTGCCCGGGGAATTCTACCGCCGCGCCGCGACTCGGGCAGCGGCGTAGGGCGCGGCGAACGGCACATCTGTTCGCATTGACGCGTTGAGTTGAGACTGCTACCGTTCGGCCCATCAGTGGGGCAGAGTGGTGAAAAGTGGGGCATGGAATGTGGACCGACGACGGCAGCGACCCGATGGCCGGAGCTGACCCGTGTTCTACGGGGTGTTCCGCCATGCCGTCGACTCCAAAGGCCGCGTCGCCCTTCCCGCCCAGTTCCGGCGTGACCTTGGCGGCGCCGTCATCGCCCCGGGCGCCGAGAACCGCCTCGTGATCCGACCGATCATGGAATGGCAGGAGTACGAACAGCACTTCCGGCTCACCGCCGACAGCTCCGCCGAGCAGCGTCTGTTCATGCGTCACCTCTACGCCGGCGCACGGGAGGTGGACGTGGACGTCCAGGGGCGGATCCTGCTCAGCCCCGAGCATCGCGCCTTCGCCCGCATCGAGGACCGCGCCGTCTTCGTCGGGGTCTCCAACGTCGTGGACGTGGTGGGGGAGGCAGTCTGGGACAGCGAGAGCCTGCGTCTCGACCCCGAGGTCTTCAGCCAGCTCGGAGACCGCGTCGCCCGCCCCGGCTCACCCGACGCGGGCGAGCGGGCGTGACCGCATCCATTTCAACCACACCAGCAACGCAAAAGGGTATCCATGTCGATCGTGGCCGGCATGGACGACGACAGCTCCGCCACGCCCGGTGGCCTCGCGTCTGACGCGGCGGGTCACCGGCCGGTCCTTCTACACCCGCTAATAGAGAGCCTGCAGCCCCGGCCGGGCCAGACGTACATCGACGGCACCCTCGGCGCCGGCGGGTACGTCGCCTCGGTCCTGGAACGCGTCCGCCCCGGCGGGCGTGTCCTCGGCATCGACCGCGATCCCGCGGCGGTGGAGGCGGCGCGGCGTCGCTTCGCAGCGGCGAGCGGCGCCATCGTCGAGCAGGGCGATTTCGCCTTTCTCGAGGCGATCGCCGCCCGCCACGGCATCGACCGGGTCGACGGCGTGATGTTCGACCTCGGCCTCTCGTCGGTACAGCTCGACGACCCGGCCCGCGGATTCAGCTTCCGCTTCGACGGCCCCCTCGACATGCGCATGGATCCGCGCGAGGGGCGCACCGCCGCCGACCTCGTCAACGAGTGGTCGGAGGCGGACCTGACCGCGCTGATCCGCACGTACGGTGATGAGCGCTTCGCACGCAGGATCGCCGCCGCGATCGTGCGCCGCCGCGCCGACGAAGCGATCACCACCACAACCCAGCTGCGCGACATCGTCGAGCGCACCATCCCCCGACGGTTCTGGCCGAAGCGCATTCACCCTGCGACACGGACGTTCCAGGCGCTTCGCATCGAGGTGAACCACGAGCTGGAAAGCCTCAACGAGGGACTGCAGGCCGCCATCCGAATCCTCCGGCCCGGTGGGCGTCTTGGGGTTGTCTCCTTCCACTCTCTCGAGGACACCATTGTCAAGAACGCACTCCACGTCTCAGCACAGAATTGTCTCTGTCCGCCCCAACAGACCCACTGCACCTGCGCTCACCGGGCCTCTCTTCTCCTCCTCAGCCGCAAGGCCATCAAGCCCGACGCCGCTGAGCTCGCCGCCAACCCGCGAGCCCGGTCCGCGCGGCTGCGCGTCGCCGAGAAGCTCGACGACGCTCGCTAGACCCGCACCCCGCCATCCGTCGCCTCGTCCTCCACACGTCACTGCATTTCACGGAGACCCGGGCTGTGCCCAGAACCTCACGTTCCCAACTTCCTGCCGATGACCTGAGCGGCGTCCCGCTCGACGAGGCGCCCGCGCGCCGCACCCGCCTTCGCCGCGGTGGACCGCGCACGCCCCTCCCGCTGCTGCCGCTGATCGCGGCGCTCGCCGGCGTCGGCGTCGCCTACGTGGGTCAGAGCGCCCACGCCACCCAGGCGACATACGACGCCGCCGGCCTGTCGGCGCAGAACCTGCAGCTGAGCACCCATGACGCGCAACTCGGCGACGACCTCGCCCGCCTCGAGAGCGCCGCGCGGATCGTCGCGGCCGCTCAGCAGCTCGGCATGCGCCCGGCCGGGCAGTGGTCCTATGTCGCGGCGCAACCCAGGGCGGTGATACCGACCCCGGGGCCGCTGCTGGCCACACAACCCGGCTCCGGTGATCCGCTGCAGCAGTTTGTCGCGGCGGTGGGCGGCGCCTTCGGCGTCCACGGCAGCCGCGGCGCCGCCCCATGAGACGACGTCGCGAGGCAGCCCAGCCCTCGGCGGTGCGCGGCTGGTTCGTCGCCGACGCACCCGACTACCGTCACCGCGGCACCTGGCTGGCGCTGGCGTTCGCCGCCATGGCGGTCACGCTCTGCGCGCGCCTCTTCGACGTGCAGGTGCTGCAGCACGCAACCCTGGCCGCCAAGGCGGCGGCCCTGCACCAGAAGTCGGTCAGCATCGCGGCCACCCGGGGGCGGATCCTGGACAGCAGCGGGCGCGTTCTGGTCAGCAACCGCACCGTGTACGACGTCTATGCCGACCCGGGCCTGATCCGCGTGGACAGCCGCGCCGACGTGGCCAGGCAGCTCGCCCCCGTGCTCTCCCAGGATGTCACCGCTGTCGACGCGCTCATCTCCGAGCCGACGCGTTTTGTCTACCTCGCCAAGGCGGTGTCACAGCAGGTGAGTGACCGGCTCAACGCTCTCGGGCTGCCCGGGGTCGTGGTGGTGCCCGCGGAGCAGCGCGTCTACGAGCCGTCGGCTGTGCCGGGCACGTCCTTTGCCGCCAACCTCCTCGGCTACGTCAATGCCGACGGCACCGGCCAGTACGGCATCGAGGGCTACTACGACTCCGTGCTCCGTGGCACCGACGGGCACCAGTCGACGGTTCGCGACGTCGCCGGCAACTCCATCACCCTGAGCAACGACCCGCAGTCGGCCGCTCACGACGGCGAGGACCTCCAGCTCGGGCTCGACTCGGAGGTGCAGTACTGGGCCGAGCAGGCGATCGCGCAGGGCGTCGCCAAGGCGCAGGCGGCATCGGGGACCCTGCTGGTCATGGACACCAAGACCGGCGTCATCCGGGCGTGGGCTCAGGCGCCCACATACGATGCCAACTCCTACTCGAGCTCCCCGATCGCCGACTTCCGCGACCTCGGGATCTCCAACGTCTACGAGCCTGGATCGGTCGAGAAGCTGGTCACCTTCGGGGGCGCTCTCAACAGCGGCGCGATCACCCCGGGCTACACATTCAATGAGGGGCCGACGACGATCGACGGAGCCACCATCCGCGACTGGGACAACCGCGCCCACGGCAACATCACCATGCAGAAGGTCCTCGACGACTCGCTCAACAACGGGGCCATCAGGGCGGCTCAACTGATGGGTGCAAATGCCTTCTACAGCAACCTCAAGGCCTTCGGGATCGGTCTCTCGACAGGAGTCGACCTGGCCGGTGAGCAGAACGTGCCCCTGCCGTCGCAGAGCACCCTGAGCCCCCTCGACCTCGCCGAAGCCGCCTTTGGGCAGCGCGTCCAGGTGACCCCGGTGGAGATGCTGGCGGCGATCAACGCCATCGCCAACGGCGGTGTGTGGGTGCAGCCGCACGCGGTGCAGGCCGTCATCGATCCCACCACCGGCAGGTCCGCCGTGGTCGTGCCCACCACGCGACGGATCATCTCCGTCGCCGCCGCGGCCACGCTCGCTCACATGATGACCGGGGTCGTCGAGGACAGCGGGGCCGAGGGCTCAGCGGCCAAGATCGCGGGCTTCAAGGGTGAGGTGGCCGGCAAGACCGGCACCGCGAGCGTGGCCGTCAACGGCCGCTACGGAAGCAACGTCATCGTCTCCTTCGGGGGTTTCCTCCCCGCCAAGAACCCGCAGTTCACCATGCTGGTCGTGCTCAACTATCCGCAGGAGAACAGCATCGTGCGATTCGGCTCGACGCTGGCGGCCCCGATCTGGAAGCAGCTCGCCCAGGTGGCCATCGACCAGTGGCGGATCACGCCGTGAAGCACGCCGCCGTGGTGCTCGTGCTCGCCTTCGGCGCGGGGATGGCCCTGTACCCGTGGCTCATCGCCCAGCTCGCCGTCAGCGGTGCGCGGCAGCGCGTGCAGGCGTACAACCCGCAGTCCCACATGATCAAGGCGGGCACCCCGACCATGGGCGGCCTGCTCTTCTGCGCCATCGCCGTGGTCGCCTGGCTCGTCTTCGACCGCAGCCGCCTCGGGTTCGTCGTCGTGTTCGCTCTTGGGGCGGGCGCATTGCTCGGCGTCCTCGACGACCGCGCAAACATCCGCGGCAAGGGCATGTTCGGCCTCGGGGTCCGCGAGAAGCTCGTCTTCCAGGCGTTCATCGGGCTCCTCGTCGGCATCGGCCTGGCAGTCGCCGGCGCCACCCGCCAGGCCTTCCCCGGGCTCGGCGAGCCGGACCTGCATGCCGCCGGCATCATCATCGTGAGCGTGCTGGCAGTTGTCGCCGTCAGCAACGCGGTCAACCTCACCGACGGCGTCGACGGCCTCGCGGCCAGCTGTTCCGCGGTGGTGTTCGCCGGGCTGCTCGCCGTCGCCCTGCACCAACACGCGCTTCCCGCCGTGGTCGTCAGCGCCGCCCTGGTCGGCGCCCTTGTGGCCTTCCTTGTCTTCAACTGGTTCCCCGCCCGCGTGTTCATGGGGGACACCGGTTCGCTTGCGCTGGGCTGCGCGCTCGTCGCCACCGCGGCCGAGGTGCACCTGCTCTGGCTGCTCCCGCTCGCGGGCATCGTCTTCGTCGCCGAGACGCTCAGCGTGATCATCAACGTCACCGCCGTGCGCAGGTTCCACCGCCACCTGCTTCGGGCCAGCCCGCTCCATCATCACTTCGAGGAGCTCGGCCTCCGCGAGCGCCGCCTGGTCGCCGCCTTCACAACAGTGGCGGCCGTCGGCACCCTCCTCACCGTCCTGTACGCGCGTTCGCGCGGGGCTGTGGCATGAGCGGCCGTGCCGTGGTTCTCGGCCTCGGTCGCAGCGGGCTCGCCTGCGCCCGCGTCCTCGCCGCCGAGGGATGGGAGGTGCTCGCGGTCGACGGTCGCGACGACGCCGGCCTCCGCGAGACGGCCTCACGCCTGCCCGCCGAGGTCCACGTCGAGCTCGGCGGCTACCGGGCCGAGGTGGTGCGCGGCGCTGCCCTGGTCTGTCCGTCGCCCGGCGTGTCGTGGAGCGCTCCCGAGCTCGTGCTCGCGCGGAGCCTTGGCATCCCGGTGCGCAGCGAGATCGCGCTGGTGTTCGAGCGCTGCCGCGGCCGCATCGTCGGCATCACCGGCACCAACGGCAAGACCACCACGACCAGCCTGTGCGCCGCCGTGATCGGGCGCGACGGCCGCCGTGTCCACCTCGGCGGCAACATCGGCGAGACCATGCTCGACCGCCTCGACACGGTCCGTAGCGGCGACTGGGTGGTGCTCGAGCTGTCGTCGTTCCAGTTGGAGTCCGTCGAGGCGCCCGCGTGCGAGATCGCCGCAGTCCTGAACATCAGTCACGACCACATCGACCGTCATGGCAGCCTGGCCGCGTACATCGCCACCAAGCAGCGAGTGGTCGAGCACGCCACGTCCTGCGCGGTCCTGGGATGGGACGACCCGGTGACCCGCGCCATGGCCGCCGCCAGCCCGGCGCCGGTGCGGTTCTTCGGGGCTGCGATGGCCGGACAGGACGGCGCCACCGTTGAGGGCGGCGACGTCGTGGTCGTCGAGGCGGGCGCATCACAGCCGGTCATGAAGGTGGCCGACATCCCCCTCCTGGGGAGCCACAACGTGCTCAACGTCCTCGCCGCGACCGCGATCGGGGTCGCGGCGGGGGTCGGCGTGACGGACATCGCCGCGGCCGTCCGCGACTTCACCCCCGTGCCCCACCGCCTCGAGACCGTTCTCGAGGACAACGGCGTGCTCTGGATCAACGACAGCAAGGCGACCAACGTCGACGCTGCCACGCGCGCGCTGGAATCCTTCGACCGGCCGATCGTGTGGATCGGCGGCGGGTACAGCAAGGGCGTGCCGGCGGGCGACCTCGCCGACGCCGTGGCCCGCCACGCCCGCGTCGCCATCCTCAACGGCGACACCGCGGCAGAGTTGGACGATGCACTGGCCGCGCTGGGCTTTCGGGACACGGTCGTCGTCGCCGACCAGGAGAGCGCGGTCCGCGAGGCGCGGCGGCGGGCCGGTCCCGGCGACGTCGTCCTGCTGGCGCCCGGCTACTCCAGCTTCGACCAGTTCGGCAACTTCGAGGAGCGTGGCGAGGCGTTCGCCGCCCTGGTTCGCCGCCTCGTCATGGAGAGCGGCGCCTGATGGCCGCTCGCACCCGGCCCAACACCGCCCCCGCCCTGCGCCTGCGTGAAACCCTCCTCGGCGGGCGCACCCTCAGCCTCGGTGGGGTTGACGGCTGGCTGCTGACCGACATCGCCGCGCTCTGCGCCTTCGGGCTGGTGATGGTCTACAGCGCCAGCGAAGCGCTGGGTTTCCTCTGGTTCGAGAACCCCAACTACTTCTTCTATCGACAGCTGATGGGCATGGGGCTCGGCGTGCTGGCACTGGTGATCCTCGCCCGCACCGACTACCACCGCCTGCGCCGCCTCGCCCCTGTGGCTGCGCTCTGTCTCGTGGCCATGCTGATCCTGGTGCTGGTGCCGCACCTGGGGACCCAGGCCAACGGCGCCCGGCGCTGGTTCACCGTGGGACCCCTGTCCGTGCAGCCGTCGGCGATCGCCATCCTCGTCTCCATCGTGTTCTTCTCGAAGTGGCTGACCGATCGCGCCCCCGCCGTCCGCACCTACCGCGGTGTGCGCGACTACGCGCTGCTCATCGGCGTGCTCATCGCCCTCGTCCTGCTCGAACGCGACCTCGGCAGCAGCATCATCATCGCCGGGACTGCGCTGGTTCTCCTCGCGCTCGGCGGCGTCCGCAAGCGGCACATGTTCGTCCTCCTCGGCGTGGCCATGGCGGGCGGTTACCTGCTGGTCATGCTCGTCGCCTACCGGTCGAGCCGCCTGGCCACTTTCACGCACCCCTGCGACGATCCTCTCAACACCGGCTACCAGGCGTGCCAGGCGCTCTACGCCTTCGGCAGCGGCGGCCTCACCGGGGTCGGCCTCGGCAACTCCGTGCAGAAGTACCAGTGGCTGCCCGAGGCGCACACCGACTTCATCTTCGCCATCATCGGCGAGGAGCTCGGCCTGGTCGGAACCGTCTCGGTGGTGCTGGCGTTCACATTGCTGCTCTGGCGTGGAGTGCGAGCCTCCCTTCGCGCGCCGGACTCGTACGGAGCACTGCTCGCTGGAGGTATCACCGCGTGGATCGGGATTCAGGCTTTCGTCAACATCGGGGCGGTCACGGGCGTGATCCCCACGACCGGCATCCCCCTGCCGTTCATCAGCTACGGTGGCACCTCATTGGCGATGACGCTGGCGGGGGTGGGAATCCTCTGCAACGTGTCCGCCCAGGGCCGACGACAGGGGGTGACACTGCGTGCGCACGTTGATCGCCGGCGGGGGGACGGGCGGCCACCTGACCCCGGTGCTGGCGATGGCCCAGGAGCTGCGCCGCTCTGACCCGTCCGGCGCCGTTCTCATCGTCGGCCGCCGGGGAGGCGTCGCCGAGGGGCTGGTCACGGCGGCGGGGTTCCGCCTCGAGACCCTGCAGGTGTCGGGCCTCGACACCGGAAGTGCGGCCAGCGTGTCTCGCTTTGTCGCCCGCCTGCCCGTGGCGGTGATGGCCGCGCGGAGGATCATTCGCGAGTTCCGCGCCGACGTGGTCGTCGGGGGGGCCGGCTACGTGAGCGTGCCGGTGGTCCTGGCCGCCCGTTCGCTGCGCGTCCCGGTTGTGCTCATGGAGCAGAACGCCATGCCCGGCCGGGCCACACGGCTGCTGGCGCGCCGCGACGGCGTGGTCGCCGCCGCGTTCGCGGAGACCGCGGCACGTCTGCCCCGCGCTCGCGTCGTGCACACCGGCAACCCGATCCGCACGGAGGTGCTCGCGACCCCGCCCCGCCCACTCGGCGACCGTTGCGACGCACTCCTGGTCATGGGTGGCTCACAGGGCGCGCGGCGCATCAACCGCGCGGTGGCGGGCTGCGTCGAGGCACTCCTGCGCGCCAATCCGAGCCTGCGCATCGTTCACCAGACGGGCGTCCTCGACAGCGAGGAGATGGATGCGGTGGCGGCCTCACTCGACGCCGGCCTGCGCGCGCGCTGGTCGCTGGCGCCCTTCATCCGCGACGTCGGCGCGGCCATCACCGGCGCCGACCTCGTGCTGATGAGGGCCGGAGGGTCGTCCGTTGCCGAGTGCGCGGCCCTCGGCCGTCCGATGATCCTGGTGCCGTACCCACATGCCGGTGACCATCAGCGCCTCAACGCGGCCCCCTACGTCGCGGCCGGGGCGGCCAGGGTCATCCCCGACCAGGAATGCGACGCGCCGCGTGTGGCGGCGGAGCTGGGCGCCCTGCTCGACGACCCGGCGGCGTGGCGGCGCATGGCCGCGGCAAGCGCGGGGCTGGGCCGGCGCGACGCGGCCTCACGGGTTGTCGGGCTGCTCACCCACCTTGCGGGCAGTCCGGCGAGAATCCCGGGGTGACCGGTCACGTCCACTTCCTCGGTATCTGCGGCTATGCGGTGAGCGGCGCTGCGCTGGTCGCCCGCGAGCAGGGATGGCGTGTCTCGGGCTCCGACGACGAGGCCTACCCCCCGACGACCGACATCCTCACCGCCGCCGGCGTCGACTGGGTGGACGGCAGTGACCCCGCCAACCTCGACCGGTGGGGCGTGCCCGACCTCGTGGTGGTGGGCAACCAGACGCGTGCGACCAACCCGGAGTGGCTGGCCGCACGCGACCGCGGCCTGCCCACCACAAGCGAGATCGAGTTCTACCTGCGCCTCACCGCCGGCCGGCGCCGCATCGCGGTCTGCGGGACGCACGGCAAGACCACGACGTCGTCACTGCTCGCCCACATGCTCGACGCCTGCGGGATGGACCCCGGCTATCGGCTGGGATCGACGTCCCTGGACCTCGGCGGCAGCGCCAGACTTGGGACTGGGCCGTTCGTGTTCGAGGGTGACGAGTACACCACAGCCCCCTGGGACAGGCGTCCCAAGTTCCTTCACATCCGCCCGTCGTCGGCCTGCGTGACCCGCCTCGAGCTCGACCACCCCGACGTGTACCCGACGCTTGACGCCTACCGCGCCCCCTTCCGCGAGCTGGCGCGGTCGATGCCCGCCGCCGGCCTCCTGGTGCTCTGCGCCGACGATCCCGAATGCGGGGCACTCGAGGCCGATGCTTCGTGCCGGGTGATCACCTACGGGTGCGAGGAGGGGGCCGCCTGGCGCATCCGCCTCGGCGGCGACGGCGGTGGCTTGCAGACATTCACGGTGCTCGAGCCCGGCGGTGAGCACGAGGTGGCGCTCACCTTCCCGGGCAGGCACAGCGCGCTCAACGCCGCGGCAGCTCTCGTGCTCGCCGTCGACGCCGGGGCATCGCTGCAGCGATGCATCGAGGCATGCGCCACCTTCCGCGGGCCGGCGCGCCGCTTCGAGGTGGTCGGTGAGGTGAGCGATGTCACGGTGGTCGACGACTATGCCCACCACCCCACCGAGGTCGAGGTGACCATCGCGGCCGCCCGGGATCGGTATCCCGGGCGACGCCTCATCGCCATCCACACCCCGCACACGTACTCGCGGACGCGCACGCTCCTCGCCGACTACGAGCACAGCTTCAGCGGCGCGGACGTGGTGGTGCTCGGCCCGATCGAGAGCGCCAGGGAGCGCGGCATGGAGGCGACGGTGAGCAGCCACGATGTCGCCTCTCGGGTTGGGGAAGCCGTCCCGGTCCACGTCGTGGACAGCTCGGCGGCTGCGATCGGCCTGCTGGCGCGCATCTCGCGGCCCGGCGACGTGTTGCTGGTCCTCTCGCTGGGCGGCTTCGACAAGATCGCTCTCCGCCTCGTCGCCGCACTGGAGGCTGCCGGTGTCCACTGATTGGCTGAGGCGCTGGCCCGGCGTCAGCCACAACGAGCCTCTCTCGCGGCACAGCCAGTTCGGCATCGGCGGGCCCGCCGATCTCTTCGTGCGCCTGGACGACCTGGCGATGGTTGCCGAGCTTGTCGGGGAGTGCACGGAGAACGGCGTGGCACTGACCCTGTTGGGAGCGGGGAGCAACGCGCTCGTGCTGGACGGTGGCATCCGCGGCATGGCCCTGCGTGTGATGAGCCGCGAGGTCAGCGGCGGCGACAGTGAGGTCACGCTGGCAGCCGGGGCCATGCTGCCCCGCGTGGCTCTCGACCTCGCCCGTCGCGGCCTCGGGGGCATGGAGTGGGGCATCGGCGTTCCCGGCAGCTGTGGCGCCTCGATCTGGGGGAACGCCGGTGCATTCGGCGGCGAGGTCTCCACCAGCCTGGTCAGCTGCGAGGTCGCCGCTCCCGATGGCACGACCGCGTGGATCGACGCCGGCGACTGTGCCTTCGGCTACCGACATTCCCGCTTCAAGGACGACCTGCGCGGTCACGTCGTCCTGCGCGGGCGGTTCGCCGTGGTCGCGGACACCGAGGCGGCGGTGCGGCGCCGGACCGACTCCGTCCAGGCCGAGCGCAAGCGCACCCAGCCCTACGGCGTGCGCAGCCTGGGAAGCACCTTCAAGAATCCTCCCGGTGACTTCGCCGGTCGCCTCATCGAGGCAGCCGGGCTGGCCGGCCGAACCCATGGCGGCGCCCAGGTGTCCCCCAAGCACGCCAACTTCATCCTCAACATCGACCACGCCACCGCGGCGGACGTGCTGGCGCTCGTCGCCATCGCCCGCGACGAGGTCGCCTCCAGGTTCGGCGTGGTCCTCGAGCGTGAGATCGAGGTGCTCGGAGAGCCCGCCGCAGCCCCGGCGGGGGCGAGCGCATCGTGAGCACGGTCGCCGCCATCTTCGGGAGCAGGTCGGTCGAACACGAGGTCTCGGTGATCACGGCCCACCAGGCGATGGCCGCGCTGTCACCGCGGCACCGGGCGGTGCCCGTGTACATCGCCAAGGACGGCCGCTGGTACACGGGCGACGCGCTCCTGCATCTCGACGGCTTTGCGGATGCGGACAGCCTTGTCGCCCGCTGCACGATGATCACCCCGGTGATCGACCCATCGCGGCCCGGGTTGGCACTGGCGCCCGCCGCGACGGCGCGGCGCGGCCTCTTCAACCGTGGGGTCGGTGAAGCCATCGACGTCGAGGTGGCCATGCCGCTCGTGCACGGCAGCTTCGGCGAGGACGGCAGCCTCCAGGGCCTGCTCGAGATGGCCGGGATCCCTTACACGGGCAGTGGCGTCGCAGCCTCGGCAGTGGCCATGGACAAATCGCTCGCCAAGACGTTGATCCGCGCCGCCGGTCTTCCCGTTCTCGACGACGTCGTCATCGAACGGGCGGCGTGGCGGAGGGATCCCGACCACGAGGTCGCGGCCGCCGAGGCGCTGGCACCGTACCCGCTCTTCGTGAAGCCGGCGGGGCTGGGGTCCAGCATCGGGGTGTCCCGCGCCGGCGACGCCGGGGTGCTGCGCGAGGCCGTCGAGGTGGCTCTCACCTACGACCATCGCTGCCTCGTGGAGGCCGAGCAGGAGGGCATCGTCGAGATCAACTGTGCCGTCCTCGGCGACGGCGCCGACACGCGCGCCTCGCTGCTCGAACAGCCCACCAAGCGCGGCCTGCTCAGCTACGACGACAAGTACCGGGCCACAGGAGCCAAGGGTTCGTCGGCCGGCATGAAGGGCGCCCAGCGGATCATCCCGGCGCCATTGAGTGACGCCCTCGCTTCGCGCATCAGCGCCGCCGCCCTCGCCGCCTTCGCAGCGGTGGGTGCGTCAGGTGTCGCCAGGGTCGACTTCCTTGTCGACGCCGCCGCCGAGCACTTCGTGGTCAACGAGCTCAACCCCATCCCCGGCTCGCTCTCCTTCTATCTGTTCGAGCCCGCGGGCGTGTCCTTCACGGCGCTGCTCGACGAGTTGATCGAGATCGCTCAGCGACGCCACGCGCAACGCGCCGCCAGCACCATGGTGTTCGACCGATGGATGCTCGGGGGCGGGGGCGCCAAGACCTCCCGGTGACCGCCGCAACTGCCGAGGATCCGGCCGCCGCCGTGCTGGACCAGGGAAGCGGGCCGGCGCTGCTGCTTCTCCACGGCTGGGGGGCGAGCAAGGAGCTGATGGCGCCGCTCGCCCAGCGCCTCCGCGGTTACCGCGTCGTCGCCCCCGACCTGCCCGGCTTCGGGGCCACGCCTCCGCCGCCGCAGGCCTGGGGGGTCGACGAGTACGCGACCTGGGTGATCGCCGTGCTCGACCGCCTCGGCATCGAGCGTGCCCACGTCATCGGGCACTCCAACGGGGGCCGGGTGGCCATCGCCATGGCCGCCTCACATCCCCACCGGGTGGCCCGCCTCGTCCTCACCGACAGCGCCGGCGTCCGGCCGCGCCACGGGCCAGCCCATCGCTGGCGGGTGGCAACCTTCAAGCTGATGCGCTGCGTCTCGCGTCAGCCGTGGGTCCCCCGGTGGTTGCGAGACCTCGCCCGGGGCCGTGCCGAACGCCGTGGCAGCGCCGACTACAGGGCCGCGTCGGGAACGGTTCGGACCAGCATGGTTCGCCTGGTCAATGCCGACCTGCGCCCCCAGCTGGCGCGGCTCACGGCTTCGACCCTGCTCATCTGGGGCGCGGACGACGAGGAGACGCCGCTCCGCGACGGCCGCGTCATGGAGCAGCTGATCCCCGACGCCGGCCTCGTTGTGTTCGAGGGCTGCGGCCATTTCGCGTACGCCCAGGAGCCCGACCGCTTCTGCCACATCGTCGACGTCTTCCTTCGCGGCGCGACATCGTGACGGCGGCGGCCCACGGTTTGCTGGTCACCACAGCCGCCGCGGCGTGGCTGGCACTGCTGTGCCGGGTCGGCCTGGTCGGCGCGCGCATGTACCAGATCGAGGAGTACGAGGCCGCGCGGCTGTTCGACTGGGCGGCGCAGCGCGCCTGGTTGCTGCATCGCTGCGTGCTGGTCGCGGCAGCCCCGGTCGCGGTCGTCGCCGTGGCGGCGCTGTCGGGGGTGGCCGCGGCCGTGCTGGACACACTGCTGGCCGCCGCCTGGCTGGGCGGGGTTGTCGGCGCCCATGTGGTCTGGCGCTGGCTGCCCCCCAAGAAGGAACTGGTGTACACCCCGCGGATTCTTCGAATGCTGGCCACCGCCGGGTTTCTCTCCGTGGCGCTCGCCGCGGGCGTGGCCCTGGCCTTCCTTCTCGGTCCTCTCTGGCTCGCCGGCGTCCTCGCTGTGACGGTCTCGTTGGGCCTCACCGCCATCGTCCCGGGCCTGCTGGCCGCCGCCAACACACTCAACGCGCCGCTGGAAACCGCGGTGCGACGTCGATTCCTGCGCAGCGCGCGGCGTCGCATGGAGCAGTTCGACCCTCTCGTCATCGCCGTGGCCGGCAGCTACGGGAAGACGTCGACCAAACACATCCTCGCTCACCTGCTCGAGCAGTACGGGCCGACCCTGGCAACACCCAAGAGCTTCAACACCCTTCTCGGGGTGAGCCGCACCATCAACGACGTGCTGGAGGCGCGCCACCGCACCTTCATCGTCGAGATGGACGCATACGGTCCCGGCGAGATTGCCGCCATCTGCGCACTGGTCCGCCCCCGCCACGCCCTGGTCACGTCGGTGGGGCCCCAGCATCTCGAGCGGTTCGGGACCATGGAGCGGATCAGTGCAGCGCTCGACGAGACCGTCGCCGCGCTCGGCGAGGGCGGCTTCACGGTGGTGTATGGCGGCGATGATGCGTCGGCGGCCCTCGCCGACAGGGCGCTCGCCGCCGGTCACGAGGTGATCCGCTATGGCATCGCGGGCAGCGCGCAACACCTCGACGTTGTTGCCGAGAATGTCCAGATCACGGGGAGCGGCTCACGCTTCACCTGGCAATGGCCCGGCAACGGCCTCAGCCACGACATCACGCTGCCGCTGCTCGGCCGTCACCAGGTGCTCAACGTCAGCGCGGCACTGGCGACGGTGCACCGTCTCGGTCTTCCCCTGCAGCCGGCACTGACCGCGCTGCCGTCGCTGCAGCCCGTCGACCATCGCCTCCAACCTGTCCCCACCGGCAACGCCATCATCGTCATCGACGACTCCTACAACGCCAACCCGGTCGGTGTCCACAACGGCCTCGAGGTGCTCGCTCAGCTGGACGCGCGGGCTCGAATCCTGGTCACCCCCGGCCTGGTCGAGCTCGGCGCGGTCGAGGACGAGGAGAACCGCCGCTACGGCGAGCACGCCGCTCGAGTCTGCGACCACGTCATCGTCATGGACGCGCGCCCGGCCCGGGCCCTGCGCGACGGTCTGCGCGCCGGCGGCATGGCCGATGACCGCGTGCACGTGGTGCGCACGCTCGCCGAGGCGACGGCCGTGATCGGTCGCGTCGCCGTCGCCGGGGACGCCGTGCTGTTCGCCAACGACCTTCCCGACACGTATCTCGGGGCGGCCTGACACCTCCCGAGAATTGCGCCCGGACGGCGTCGCAACGCGGCGATCGGTCCCATACTGTGGGGACCGGCGCCCTGGTGCGCGTCTCAGCTCACGTCCTTCTCTCCATGCCCCAGAAACTCACCGAGCGCCCTTCTGCGTTTCCCGTGCTCGACGACGCCGGAGCGCGCCAGGCGCAGATCCGCGCCATCGCCGCCGGCCTCGTCGACGGCCCCCGCATGGGACGCCGCTTCCACCGCCCCGCCGGGGTCCCGCTGCAGCCCTCGGTGCGACGTCGTCGTCACGGCGAGGGACGCCGCCAGGTTGCTGTGGAGCGTCAGCGCGGCCCCCTCTTGCGCCGCCTCCTCGGTATCGGGCTGCTCGTCGCCCAGGTGGGCGCGCTGGCTGTCCTCCTCACCGCCCCCGCGTTCCGCGTCCACACGATCGACGTCAGCGGTGAACGCCTGCTCAGCCGCGACGCGGTGCTCGCCGCCGCCCGCGTGCCCACGTCGAGCCTCTTCACCGTCGATGCCGACGCCATCCGGGCGCGCATCGCCCAGCTCCCCTGGGTGCGCTCGGTGTCGGTGACCACCACGCTGCCGTCGACGATCCAGATCGCCGTCACGGAGTGGCAGCCCGACCTCGTCGTCCGCCATTCTTCGACGACCACCCTGGTCGCGGCCGACGGCGCGACGCTGCGGACGGACCACTCAACGACGGCGCCGCTCAACGGCGTGGGGGTTCTCCTCGACCAACGCACGGGCGCCCAGCAGCCCCTGATCGCGGGGGCGGCCGGGCTCCTGGCCAGCGCCGCGTCGCGCTGGACGACGGTCTTCGGCTGCAAGCTCGATGCCTTCGTGCTGAGCAGCAGCAACGTGCTCTCGGCATGGTGCAGCAGCGGCTGGCAGGCCGTCTTCGGGGCGCTCGACAGCAACGATGCGCTGGCGGCCATCCCCGGGCAGCTCGCCGCGCTTGCCGCGCTCACGGGCCGGGTCGACCTCGCCCATCCCGCCTTCGGCTACGTCGACCTGGAGAACGCGTCGTCCCCGGCGATCGGCGGCCATCCCGGCGAGCCCACCTGGGTCGCCGCCGCCGTCGCGGGCGGCGCACTGTCCACCACGGCCCCCGTGTCCGGCGCCCCCGCATCAGCCTCGCCGCTCCCGTCGCCGGCCACGCCAGCGACCGCGCGGCCCACCCCCACCCCGTTCGTCTTCCAGCTGGTGCCATCGTCGCCGGCAGCCCAGCGCTGAGCAGGAGCGGGCCGGCCGGGGCGGTTCGATCCCAGGGTCAGGCGGTTTCCCAGGGCCTGGCGATGCGCAGCGCTGTGAGGATGGCGCGTGTGGCGGGGGAGCGGTTGAGGGTGATGAAGTGGATGCCCGGCGCGCCCGCCCGGAGCAGCTCACTGCACTGCAGCGTCGCCCAGGCCACACCGAGCTGGATCACCGCAGCGGCATCGTCGGCGCGTGTCTCCAGGGCTGCGCGCAGTGCCTCGGGGATCGACGCGCCGATCTTGGCGGTGAATCGGTAGACCTGGTCGACGTTGGTGATCGGCATGATCCCGGGCACGATGGGCACGCCGATGCCCGCCGCCCGGGCGCGGTCGACAAAGTTGAAGTAGCGGCTGTTGTCGAAGAACAGCTGGGTGATCAGGAAGCTGGCCCCGGCGTCGACCTTCTGGCGGGCGGCGCGGACGTCGTCCTCGAGACTGGCCGACTCGACGTGCTTCTCGGGAGAGCACGCGGCGCCGACGCAGACGTCGGCGTGGGTGCTGACCAGGCGCACCAGCTCACTGCCGTAGCTCAGCCCTCCCTCACAGGCGACGAACCTGCCCTCCCCGTTCGGCGGATCGCCGCGCAGGGCGAGCACGTTCTCGATGCCGACCTCCCGGTAGCGGCGGATCTCGGCGAGAAGGTCCTCGACCGTCGAGTCCCGGCAGGTGAGGTGCGCCATGGGCAGCAGCCCGGTTTCGAGGTTGATGCGCTCCACGAGGCGGACGGTGCGGTCGTCGCGCTGGCTGCCCCCGGCGCCGTGGGTCACCGACACGAACGCGGGCGCCAGGTCGCGCAGCGCCGCGATCGTGGCGAAAAGCCGCTCGGCGCCCTCATCGTCACGCGGGGGGAAGAACTCGAACGAGAAGAGCGGCTCGTCGTGTGCGAAGAGACTGTCGATGCGCATGGCAGGTCATGGTGACCGACCTTCCCGGTTCTGCGCCACAGTGCTGCTACCGTTGGCTGCCGTGCTCGCAGTTCGCGCCGCCCGCTACGGTGGCGACGACCCGCTCTCCAACCTCGAGGTGACCGAGGTCGACGACCCCGTTCCGGGGAGCGGCGAGGTGCTCATCGCCGTCGGGGCCGCGGCGCTCAACCACCACGACCTGTGGACGCTGCGTGGGATCAGCTCGCGTCCGCTCACAGCTCCCCAGGTCCTCGGCTGCGACGCGGCCGGCACCGTGCTCGCCTACGGCGACGGGGACCCGCCTGAGGGCTGCCCGCCGCCCGGTGCCGCCGTCGTGGTGCACAGCCTGATCACCTGCGGCCGCTGCGCGGCGTGCCGCTCCGGCGGCGAACTGAGCTGCCCACGCATGGCCATGCTCAGCGAGCCGCCCAACCCGGGCACGCTCGCCGAGCGCCTCGTCGTCCCGGTGGGCAACATCCTGCCTCTCCCGGACACCGTCGACGTGGTGACCGCCGCGTGCCTGCCGACGGCCTACCTCACCGCCTATCGGATGCTCTTCGTGAGGGCGGCTCTCCGCCCCGGGCAGCGCGTTCTCGTCCACGGCGCCACCGGTGGCGTGGCCAGCGCGGCCATCCTCATGGGGTCGGCGTGCGGGCTGAGCGTCTTCGCGACATCGCGTGACCCCGGCAAGCGGGACATCGCCATCGAGCTCGGCGCCGTGGCGGCCTTCCCCATCGAGCGAGGCGCCGTCAAAGAGGTGCTCGCCGCCAGCGACGGCGGCGTCGACGCGGTCCTCGACACGGTGGGCGAGGCCACCTGGGACTTCTCGCTGCGCGTGGTCAGGCCGGGCGGCGTCGTGGTCGTGTCGGGGGCGACGAGCGGGCCCAACCCTCCTGCCCAGCTCAACCGCATCTTCTGGCGGCAGCTGACCATCGCGGGCAGCACCATGGGGGCGCGCTCCGACCTCTCGCGTGTCGTCGAGATGTGCGCCACGGGCCGGCTGCATCCTCTCGTCGACTCGGTGCGGCCGCTCGCGCAGGCGGCCGAGGCGTTCGCCGAGCTCGCCGCCGGCGAGCGCCGCGGAAAGCTGGTTCTGACCCCCGCCTGAGCGGGCGGTGACCACCCTCTGTTAACCCGCGCTTACCACCGCCACCACCGCGGCGAGCCTAGCCTCAGGAGCTGTTGGCGGTGTCCGGCACCGCGTCGTCAGTCCAGGAGGGCAACCGGTGTCACCAAGATCCGTCCGCTCCATCGCAGCCCTGACAACGCTCGGCCTCGCCGCCCTCGCGGCAGGCGCTCCCGGCGCCGCCTCGGCCAGCGGCGCGGCCCAGGACAAGCACGTGCTGTTGCTGTCCATCGACGGCCTGCACCAGACGGACCTGGCCTGGTACGTGGCTCATCACCCCGGGTCGGCACTGGCCATGCTCGTGGGCGGCGGCGTCGAGTTCACCAAGGCGAGGACGCCCTTTCCGTCGGACTCGTTCCCCGGGATGGTGGGCCAGGTGACCGGCGGCAACCCGTCGTCGACCGGCGTCTACTACGACGACACGTGGAACCACGCGCTGCTCCCCGCCGGCACCACCAGCTGCGCGGGCGTCACCCCTGGCGTGGAGGTGACCTACTTCGAGGCTCTCGACAACAACGTGAGCTCCATCGACGCCGGCCAGGGACTGGCGGGCCTGCCCGGCAGCATCCTGCAGATGACCGGAAACCCCGCCAGCCTGATCAACCCGGCCAACCTGCCTGTTGACCCGACCACCTGCAAGCCCGTCTACCCGCATTCCTACCTGAAGGTCAACACCCTCTTCGAGGTGGCGAGGGCGGCCGGCCTGCGCACGGCCTGGTCGGACAAGCACCCGGCCTACGAGATTCTCAACGGTCCGTCCGGGACCGGCGTTCAGGACCTCTTCACCCCGGAGATCAACAGCAACGCTCCCACGCTCGGGTCGACCAACGACTGGACGACCGACAACGCCCTGACCATGCAGTACGACTCGTACAAGGTCCAGGCGGTCATCAACGAGATCAAGGGCTTCGACCACAGCGGCACCGCGCGGGTTGGGACGCCGGCCATCTTCGGCATGAACTTCCAGACGGTGTCGACTGCCGAGAAGCTGCCCGTATCCGATGGCCTGCGCGGCGGTTACCTGGCCGACGGACTGACCCCCGGGCCCCTGCTCAAGCGGGCGCTCGACTACATCAACGACAGCGTCGGCAAGATGCGCGAGGCGATCGCCGACCGCCACCTCCAGGACAGCACCACGATCATCCTGTCGGCCAAGCACGGTCAATCGCCGCAGAAGCCGGCGCAGCTGACCCGCATCGATGACGGCGCCATCCTCACCGCGCTCGACACGGCGTGGCAGACGGCCGACCCCACGGCCACGACGCCACTGGTGGCATTCGCTGTGGACGACGACGGGATGCTGATCTGGCTCAACGACCGCTCGGCGACCGCGACGACCTTCGCCCGCAGCTTCCTCCTGAACCGTTCAGGGACTGGCAACGACATCAACGGCAACCCCAAGGCATTCACGAAGTCCGGCCTCCGGACCGTGTACGCGGGGGAGGCTGCCGCTGACTTCATCCACGTCAAGGCGGGTGATCCACGTGTCCCCGACGTGATCGGCATCGCGCAGGTGGGCAGCGTGTACACCGGCAAGATGGCCAAGATCGCGGAGCACGGCGGTGACAACCCGGACGACCGCGACGTGGCGCTGGTTGTCTCGGGTGGGTCCGTCGACACCCATGAGGTCGAAACCGGCGCGGTGGAGACCACCCAGATCGCACCGACCATCCTCAAGCTGCTGGGCCTCGATCCCCGCTCGCTGCAGGCGGTGCGCATCGAGGGAACCGCAGTCCTGCCGGTCGGCTGATCGAGCCGACGGGATCAGGCCCTCTCACTCGGCGCACCGGGCACTCCGTGGGGGCCCGGTGCGCCTCCCCCTGTGCCACCATTGGCGACGCTGCGCGGCCCGGCACGGGCTGCGGCCGACGGGGTCTCGTCCACATGGTGCAGTGACGAGGCCCTGTTTGCGTTCCACCGCCTCCGACAGGGCCGGCCGCGACTGTGTTCCAGGCCTCCGCGGGATGCATTCGGACAGGGCGATGGGGGGCTCGCCGGGGCGCCGGAGCTAGGCCCGGACAGGCCACATCTTGTGGCATACTCAACCGGCAAACTCAGCATCTTGCGGTTTTGTCGTGACAACCTCTTTCTTTAGGGGAAGGCTCCGGCTATACTCGGAGGCCAGTGTGACCCGTTCTCGCCGCGTCTTTGCACTCGATCTAGGAACGACGAAGGTCTGCTGCGCCATCGCTGAGCTGGACAGCACCGGGCTCCGTGTCATCGGCGTGGGCGGCGCCGTCTCCCGGGGCATCCGCAAGGGGGCCGTCATCGAGATCGACCGGGCCGCCGAGGCGGTCGCGGAAGCGGTCGACCTGGCCGAACAGATGAGTGGCGTGCCCGTCGACTCCGCGGTCGTCGGACTGGCCGGCACCAGCATCACGTCGCAGAACTCGCGTGGTGTGGTGGCCGTGTCGGCCGGGCACCGCGAGGTGCGCGATGCCGACGTCACCCGTGCCGTGGAGGCGGCGCGCGCCGTCAGCGTTCCGTCGGACCGCAAGATCCTTCACGTCCTCCCCCAGCAGTTCACGATCGACGGACAGGAGGGCGTCCGCGACGCGCTCGGCATGGCCGGCACGCGCCTCGAGGTCGACGCCCACATCATCACCGGCACCAACACCGCCATCCAGAACGTGGTCAAGGTTGTCCACAAGGCGGGCCTCGATGTCGACGACCTGGTCCTGCAGATCCTCGCCTCCGCCGAGGCGGTGATCGGCGAGGACGAGCTCGACCGCGGCGTCGTGGTGGTCGACATCGGCGGCGGCACCACCGACGTGGCCGTGTTCGCCAAGGGCAGCATCATCCACACCGCGGTGATCCCGGTGGGTGGCAACCACGTCAGTGGCGACCTCGCGGTGGGCCTGCGCTGTGACCTGGAGACTGCCGAGGCCACCAAGCGCGCGTACGGCCACTGCCTGCAGCTGACCCTGCCCGCCGACGCGGAGGTGCAACTGACGCCGATGGGATACGACGAGCCGGTCAGCATCCCCCAGCGCTTCCTGGCCGAGATCATCGGGCCGCGCGCGCGGGAGATGGCCCAACTGATCGCCGAGCAGGTGGAGAAGGCAGGGCAGCCGAGCAGCTTCCCGGGCGGGATCGTGCTCACCGGCGGAGGCTCACTGCTGCGCGGTTTTGCTGAGGTGATCCAGCAGGTGACCGACCTGCCCGCACGGGTCGCGGCGCCTCACGGCGTGCACGGCATGAACGACGAGATCAGCGGGCCGCATCACGCCACCGTCGTCGGCCTGCTGCGCTGGGGCGCGCGCGGTCGCCTGGGTCGCCACGTGGCCCTCACCGGCAAGGCACAGAACGGCAACGGCCAGCACGTCGGGTCGGGACTGGGACGGTGGTTGCGTGAACTTTTCTGAACGAATGAAGCTGTACGGGCACGATGACGGCGACACGCCGCCGCCGCCCGTCGATCGTGGCACTGATGATGAAGCGGCGCGCGCGGGCGAGTCTTCGCTGCGTCCGAAGAGCAGGAAGCGTGAGGAGACACCCGTGAACGATCTCGACCGGACGCTCGAGGGAAATGCCCGCATCAAGGTTGTGGGCGTTGGCGGGGGGGGCAGCAACGCTGTCAACCGCATGATCCAGAGCCGCCTCAAGGGTGTGGAGTTCATCGCCGTGAACACCGACCACCAGGCATTGCAGTTGAGCAACGCGCACAAGAAGGTGCGCATCGGCTCCAAGCTGACGCGCGGGCTGGGGGCGGGGGGCGACCCGGTGCGCGGCGCCGAGGCCGCCGAGGAGTCGCGCGCCGAGCTCACCAAGCTGCTCGAGGATTGCGACATGGTCTTCGTCACCGCCGGCATGGGCGGCGGCACCGGCACCGGCGCGGCTCCCACTGTCGCCGAGATCGCGCGCGAGCAGGGCGCGCTGACGATCGGCGTGGTCACCAAGCCCTTCAAATTCGAGGGACTCAAGCGCCAGCGTGCCGCCGACGACGGCATCGCCAATCTCCAGGGGCGCGTCGACACCCTGATCACCATCCCCAATGAACGGCTCATGCAGGTCGTCGACAAGCGCACGCCGATCACTGAGGCGTTCAAGCTCGCCGACGACGTGCTCCGCCAGGGTGTGCAGGGCATCAGCGACCTGATCGTCTTCCCCGGCCTGATCAACCTCGACTTCGCCGACGTGAAGGCGATCATGTCGGGCCAGGGAGCCGCCCTCATGGGTATCGGCTTCGGCAACGGGGACACCCGTGCCGCGGACGCTGCGCGCGACGCCGTGGCCAGCCCCCTGCTCGAGACCACCATCGCGGGGGCCAAGGGGATCCTGCTCAACGTCACGGGCGGCCCCGACCTCACCCTCTACGAGGTCAACGAGGCGGCCCAGCTGGTCAGCGAGTCGGCCGATCCAGACGCCCAGATCATCTTCGGCACGGTCATCGACGAGGCCATGAAGGGGGAGGTGAAGATCACCGTGATCGCCACCGGCTTCACCGGCCACATCGATGTGCTGGGCACCCTTGCGTACGAGCCCGCGGCACGCTCGGTGACGGCGTCCCCGGCCTTCACCATCGGCGGCCGTTCGGCGACGCCGCCCAACGCCGATGACCTCGACATCCCCGCTTTCCTCCGCGACCGCCGCTAGTCGTCACCACCTGATCACAGGCGCCCCCCTCCGCGCGAGGGGGCGCCTGTTCCTGCCATGAAGTGCCCATACTGTTCACAGCCTGAGTCGAAAGTCGTCGACTCGCGTGACTCCGAGACCGGCGAGGCGGTGCGGCGGCGGCGCGAATGCCTTTCCTGCCACAAGCGTTTCACCACCTACGAGCGCGTCGAGGCTGTGCCGCTGTGGGTGGTCAAGAAGGATGGTCGCCGCGAGGAGTTCAACCGACGCAAGCTGATCGGCGGCCTCGTCAACGCGTCGACCAAACGCGACATTGCCTCGGCGCAGCTCGAGGCGATCGTTGACGAGGTGGAGAGCGCGCTGCGCGCGCGCAACGTCACCGAGGTGCGCAGCCTCGAGGTGGGGGAGATGGTGATGCAGCACCTGCGCACGCTCGACGAGATCGCCTACGTGCGCTTCGCCTCGGTGTACCGCTCCTTTCGCGATGTCCAGCAGATGCGGGCGACCATCGAGGACGTGCTCGCCAACCCGCCCGGGACGCGCCCACCCGAGGCGCCACGCCGCCGCCGCCGCCGCGCCGACGACGGCCGCGAGCTGCCCCTCGACATGGGCAAATGAGGAGCTCCTCCCACGCCATTCGCGCGACGTCCGGTTGACCCCCGGCAGCGTTGCGGCCGATGCGCTCGCGGGGCGGCTGGCCTCCATCAGGGAGCGGGTCAGCCGAGCCGCCGAGAGCGCCGGACGCGATCCGCAGGGCATCCACCTCCTCGCGGTGACCAAGGGCCATCCCGCCTCCGCTGTCGAGGCGGCGGTGTCGCTCGGGCTCCGCGAGATCGGCGAGAGTCGCGTGCAGGAAGCGCAGGCCAAGCGCGCGGCGTGCCCCGGGCGCGGCATCAGCTGGCACATGATCGGCCACCTGCAACGCAACAAGGCGCGGCTGGCGGCGTCGCTGTTCGACACGGTGCAGTCGCTGGACAGCGCCGCCCTGGCCGTTGACCTGGCGCGCCACCGTGGCACGGACGTGGCGCCGCTGCGCGTCCTCATCGAGGTGGAGCTGACCGGCCTCCCCGGGCGCACCGGGACCTCCCCGGACGGCGCGGCGGCTGTGCTCGAGGTCGTGCGCGGGCTCGCTGCCCTTGAACCCGCGGGCCTCATGACGGTCGCTCCCCCCGGGCCCGCCGACGCGGCTCAGCTCTGCTTCGAGCGGTTGCGCGAGCTCCGCGAGGCATTGCGTCAGACGCAGGGGATCGCCCTGGAGGAGCTGAGCATGGGCATGAGCGACGACTACGAGGTCGCCATCGCCCACGGCGCCACCGTGATCCGCCTCGGCCGGGCGCTCTTCGGCGACCGGCCCGGGCCGGGCCGATGACCGTAGCCGGGCTATCCTGAGCTCACTCATGACGGACACATCACGACTGGCCGCCGTGCCGGGCGGCAGCGGTGGCTGAGGCGGCGCTGCCCGGAAGGCGACGGCAGCTGGTCACACTCCTCGGCACCGCGGCGGTGATCTTCGTCCTCGACCACGTCACCAAGTGGTTGGTCACACAGAACATCGCCCTCGGCGACCAGGTCCCGAGCAGCGGGCCGGTGACCATCCACCACATCGAGAACCGCGGCGCGGCGTTCGGCCTGTTCCCGCAGGCTCAGTTCATCTTCCTCGCCGTCGCGCTGGTCGTGGCCGCCTACATCCTCATCGCCGGTCGGCGGTTCGGACCAGGCCTGTTCCCCCAGGTGCTCCTCGGCATGGTGCTCGGCGGCGCCCTGGCCAACGCGGTCGACCGTGTCGTGCAGGGATACGTCGTGGACTTCATCGACCTCCAGCGCTGGCCGGTGTTCAACGTCGCCGACATGGCCATCGTCCTGGGCATCCTGGTCGGCGTGCTCACCTTGCGCGTGGTGCCGGCGCCCGGCAGTCGCGAAGGCGACCCGTCGACATGAGCGCCGCCCCCGGCAGCGAGGCAGCCCGGCTACGCCTCGACCTGCGCGTGATGCAGCAGGAGGAGGTGAGCCGCAGCGCCGCGCAGTCACTCATCTCGGGCGGTCACGTCCGGGTCAACAATCGTGAAGCACGCTCGGGGCAGCGCGTGAGGCCCGCTGATGACGTCGTCGTGGTCATCCCACCGCGCCCCGCGGCAGCCGTCGACGGCCCGGGCCCCGCGGTGCCCCTCGAGGTGGTGTACGAGGACAACGCCCTCGCCGTGATCGACAAGCCCGCCGGGCTGGTGGTGCACCCCGCGCCCGGCCATCCCACGGGCACGCTTGCCGACGGCCTGCGCCAGCGCGGCGCGACGTGGTCGCAACTCGGCGGCGATGAGCGCCCCGGCATCGTGCATCGCCTCGATCGCGACACCAGCGGCCTGCTGGTCGTGGCCAAGACCGAGGCCGCGCATCGATCGCTGTCCCTGCAACTGCAGCGGCGCACCCTGGGGCGCGTCTACTGGGCGCTGGTGCACGGCAGATTCCGCGAGGCCACGGGGCGCATCGAGGCGCCGATCGGGCGCGATCCCGGGCACCGCCAGCGCATGGCCGTGGTCGATGGGGGGCGCGCGGCGATCACCGAGTTCACGGTGGTGGATCGGCTGCGCCGGCACACGCGTCTCGAGGTGCGCCTGCTCACCGGCCGCACCCACCAGATCCGCGTCCACCTTGCCTCGATCGGCCACCCGCTCGTCGGCGACGTGGTCTACGGACGGCGCGGCGACACGCTCAGCGCACGACCTGCGCTGCACGCCCAGCGACTCAGCTTCCTCCATCCCGACGACGGCCGTCGCTGCGACTTCGAGGCAGCGCTGCCCGCTGACCTCGTGGCCGCGCTGGCCGCGGCGCGAGAGGGCGAATGATACGGCGCGGTCCACGGGTCACCACCGAGCCCGGCCGGCTGATCGTCCTCTCCGGTCCGAGCGGGGTGGGCAAGGACACGGTCCTGCACCAGCTGCGCACCCTCGAGCCGGGCCTCCGCTACAGCGTGTCCTACACCACCCGCGCACCCCGTCCGGGCGAGGTCGACGGGGTTGCCTACTCGTTCATCGACAGGGACCAGTTCCTGGCCATGGCCGAGCGTGGAGAGTTCCTCGAGTGGGCCGAGGTGCACGGTCACCTCTATGGCACGTCCGAGGCGCGCGTCAAGGAGGCCCTCGACCGCGGCGAGGACATCGTGCTCAAGATCGACGTGCAGGGCGCCGCATGGATCCGGCCGCGCGTGGACGGCGCCATCTTCATCTTCCTGCTGCCGCCTTCGGAGGAGGAGCTGCGCCGCCGCCTGGTGGGCCGCGACACCGAGGACGAGGCGGCACGCGAACTGCGCTTCCGCAACGCCGTCGCCGAGCTCGCCGATGGCGCCGCGTACGATCACCGGGTGGTGAACGACGACGTGGGCCGCGCGGCGCGCGAGATCCTGGACATCGTGCGAAGCCGGCGCGCCAGGGGGACGTCGTGAGCGCCGGGGGTGGCGAGCGTCGCATCGCCGTGCACGTCTGCGGGAGCGTGGCCGCGTACAAGGCCTGCGAGGTGATCACCACCCTCCGCAAGGCCGGATGCGAGGTGCGCGTGGTCATGACCGCCAACGCGCAGCGCTTCATTGGGGCCACGACCCTGCAGGCCCTGAGTGGCCACCCGGTGCTCACCGACGTCTGGCACGAGGGCAGCGAAGGACACGGCATGGGCCATATCGATCTCGGTGCGTGGGCGCAGGTGCACGTCGCCGTTGCAGCGTCGGCCAACCTCATCGCCCGGCTGGCGCATGGTTTCGCAGACGACGCCGTGACCACGGTGCTGCTGGCCAGCCGCGCGCCGCTGGTGCTCGCGCCGGCGATGGAGACGGCGATGTGGGAACACCCGGCCACCCGCGCCAACGTCGACGCGCTGCGCGCCCGCGGCGTCCACGTGGTGGGCCCGGTGATCGGGCGACTGGCCAGCGGAGCCACCGGCGAGGGCCGGATGGCCGAGGTGAGCGCGGTGGTGGAGGAGACCCTCGCACGCCTCGGCGACGCCTGAGGACCACGGCCATGGGACCGCCCGTCTCGCCCCTCTTCGGCCGCTGCGTCGTGGTCACCGCCGGCGGTACGCGCGAGCCCATCGATCCCGTCCGCTACCTGGGCAACCGCAGCAGCGGCCGAATGGGCAACGCCGTGGCGCTGGCCGCGGCGCAGCGGGGAGCGTCGGTGACGCTGGTCACCACCGTCGACGCGCCCGCTGACCGGCGCATCGACGTCATCCGCGTCGAGACGGCCGCCGAGATGAACGCCGCCGTGCGCGGCGCGTTGCCGGGCGCCGTGCTGCTGGTGATGGTGGCCGCGGTCGCCGACTACCGCGTCGCCGAGGTCGCGACCAACAAGATCAAGAAGCAGGCGTCGCTGACACTCGAGCTGGTTCCCACGGTCGACATCCTGGGCAGCCTTGCCGGCGACCCCCTCCGTCAGGGCGTGTTCGTCGTCGGGTTCGCCGCGGAAACCGACAACATCGACGCCAACGCGAGACAGAAGCTGTCGCGCAAGGCGCTTGACCTGGTGGTGCTCAACGACGTCTCACGAGCCGGGATCGGCATGGGAAGCGAGGACAACGAGGTCACCGTGTACGGCCCCGCCGGGTTCGTGGCGCATCTCAGCAGGCGTCCCAAGCCCGAGGTCGCGGCGGCGCTGCTCGACATCGTGGAGGAACGGATCGCCGGGGTGCTGGACGGCATGCCCGCCGCGGTGCCCCGAGGGCAGCTGCCAGGCTCGGCAGGGTGACAGCGCAAGGGACCGATGCGGCGATCGACCGCCGCGGCGGCGAGGTGGTGTCGAGGTACGTCGGCGTGGTCCCCGACACGGGCGCGATCCTGCCCCAGGACCAGTACACCTACGAGGTCCCCGCCCACCTCGCTGAGCTGGTCGTGCGCGGCGCCCGCGTGGAGGTGCCGTTCGGCCGCCGCGAGGTGGTCGGGTACGTCGTCGACTCGGGGCGGGCGCTGCTCACCGGCGAGCCGCGCCCCATCACTGCGGTGCTCGCCGAGGCGCCCATTCTCGACACGGCGTCGCTCGACCTGGCGCGCTGGATCGCCGCGCGCTACTGCGCCCCGCTCGGCGAGGTGATCAAGGCGATGCTCCCCAAGGGCATCCGCGCAGCCCGCCCCGGCGGCCGCAGGCGCGGCCCGCGCACCACCTCCGCCGCCGTCACGGCGGCGGCAGGCGCACCCGGGACGACCGCCGAGACGGCGCCACAGCTCACCGTCGCGCAGCGCGACGCGGCCGCCCCGCTGCTCGAGGCCCTCGCCGCCGGCGTCCACAGGCGCGTTCTGCTCCACGGTGTCACCGGCGCCGGCAAGACCGAGGTGTACCTCGCCGCCATCGCGGCAGCCCTTGGCGAAGGCCGCCAGGCGATCGTCATGGTCCCGGAGATCGCCCTCACCCCACAGACGATTCGCCGCTTTGCGGCGCGGTTCCCGGGTCGGGTCGCCGTCCTCCACTCCGGCCTCACCGAGGCCGAGCGGGCCCGCGAGTGGCGACGGATCAGGGACGGCGAGCTGGACGTCGTGGTCGGCTCCCGCAGCGCGGTCTTCGCGCCGCTGCCCCGTCTCGGCATCATCGTGGTCGACGAGGAGGACGCCGCCGCCTACAAGCAGGACCGCATCCCTCGCTACCACGCCGTCGACGTCGCCCTCGAGCGCGGCCGGCTGGTGAACGTCCCCGTCGTGCTCGGCAGCGCCACCCCACGGGTGGAGACGTTCTACGCCGCGCACACCGGTGGTTTCGAGTTGGTCACCCTCGCGGAGCGGATCAGCGGCCGGCCGCTGCCCCCCATCGAGGTGGTCGACCTCCGCGAGGAGCTGCGCGCCGGGAACCGCAGCCCGCTCTCGCTTGAGCTCGACCGCGCGCTCAGCGCATGCCATGCAGGCGGCGGTCAGTCGATCCTCTTCCTCAACCGGCGCGGCACCGCGACTGTGGTGGTGTGTCGCAACTGCGGTGAGTCGGTCAGCTGCGACAGGTGCAGCGTGTCGCTCGTGTACCACGCGCAGCGGCGGCGCTGCGACTGCCACTACTGCGGCGCCTCGCGGCCCCTGCCCAACATCTGCCCGAGCTGCGGGTCGACCGCGATCCGCGGGCTGGGCATGGGCACCGAGCGGCTCGAGGCCGAGGTGCACGATCGCTTCCCCGACCTCCGCCTGCTGCGCATGGACCGCGACACCACGGTCACCCGCGACGCCTACTTCACGATCTACGACGCCTTCGCCAACCACGAGGCCGACTGCCTGATCGGCACCCAGATGGTGGCCAAGGGATGGGACCTTGGCAACGTCCGTCTGGTGGGAATCGTCAACGCCGACGTGTCGCTGCACTTCCCCGACTACCGCAGCGGCGAGTCGACGTTCTCGCTGCTCACCCAGGTGGCCGGCCGGGCCGGGCGGGGCGACGAACCGGCGCGCGTCATCCTGCAGACGTACAGCCCCCAGCACTACGCGGTGCGGCATGCAACCACGCACGACTACCTCTCGTTCGCGCGGGAGGAGATCCGCGTACGCCGCGCACTGCGCTTTCCTCCCTACACGCGCATGGTCGTGTGCACGATCACGCACCGCGACGATGCCCATGCCGAGATCGAGGCACGCCGGGTGCTCGCGGAGGTGTCTGGTAAACTCGGCGCCGGGTCGGGCCTCGACGTCCTCGGGCCGACCCCCGCCTTCCTTCATCGCCTCCGCGGCGAGTACCGTTGGCAGATCACGGTGCGGGGCGAGGCGATCGAGAGGGCCTTTCCGCACCTGCCGCGCGGGCGTGGCTGGAGCATTGACGTCGACCCCGGACAGTGAGGTGACCCGTGGCAGTGCTGCCCATCGTCCTCGCCGCTGACGAGGACCCCGTACTCGTGTCGCGGGCCACACGGGTGCCGCGCGTCGACGACGCCATCCGCAGGCTGATGGACGACATGGTGGAGACCATGGTCGACGCCCACGGCGCCGGTCTCGCCGCGCCCCAGGTGGGCCTGCCGCTGCGCGTCATCGTGCTCAAGGTGGACAACCAGGTCTACCAGCTGGCCAATCCCGAGATGGTGCGCTGTGAAGGCGAGCAGACCGGTTTCGAAGGCTGCCTCTCCGTCCCCGGCCTGATCGGCGAGGTCACGCGCTGCCAGCGAGTGGTTGCGCGCGGGCAGAACCGCCACGGCAAGGAGATCCGCGTCAAGGGCGACGGCCTCCTGGCGCGAGCCATCCAGCACGAGATCGACCACCTCGACGGCATCCTCTTCACGACCAAGGTCATCGAGGGAACCCTGCGGCGCTGGGACCCCGCCGCTGAGGGGGAGACCGAGGCCCTCGAGGGCGAGCTCGTCGGCTGACGGCCGTCGGGCGTTGCCGCCACCGCGCCAGTGCGCATCGTCTTCTGCGGCACAGCCGACTTCGCCGTCCCCTCGCTGCGCGCCCTTGCCGACGCCCACGAGGTCCTCGCGGTGGTCACGCAACCGGACCGGCCGGGCTCCCGGGGACAGCCGGCGGCGCGCCCCGTGGGGGGCGCCGCCGAGCGCCGCAGGCTGCGCGTGCTCCGCCCCGAGCGCATCCGCGCGCCCGAGAGTGTCGAGACCATCCTGGCGCTGCGGCCTGACGCACTTGTTGTGGCCGCCTATGGCCAGATCGTCCCCGCGGCCTTGCTGGATGGGCCCCGGTTCGGCGGCGTCAACGTGCACGGGTCGCTGCTACCGCGATGGCGAGGGGCGTCCCCGGTCGCCGCGGCCATCCTCGCCGGCGACGAGCGCACCGGGGTGTCGATCATGCGCATGGACGTGGGCTTGGACACAGGGCCCGTGTACGCAACCCGGGCGATCGACATCGCACCGACCGACACCACACCGATGCTCGCCGAGCGTCTTGCCGAGCACGGCGCCGCCGTCCTCCTCCAGGTTCTCGAGGGCCTCGTCGCCGGCACCGCTGCGGCCGTCGCCCAGGACAACACCCAGGCCAGCCATGCGCCGCGCCTGGCTCGCCAGGACGGGGTTGTCGAGTGGGGCGCGGTGAGCGCCGTCGACGTCGACCGGCGCGTCCGAGCGCTGCAGCCTTGGCCCGGCGTCACCGTCGCGCTCGGCGGCCAGCGTGTCCGAGTCCTCGTGGGCACCCCCGGCGAGGCGGCACCGCTCGGCGCTGTGCCGGGCGACGTCGTTGCGGTCGAGAGGGAGGAGGTCGCCGTGGCCACCGTGCAGTGCGTGTACCGCATCGCCGCCGTCCAGCCACCGGGCGGCCGGCCGATGAGCGCAGCCGCCTACCTGCGGGGCCGTCGCCAGCGGCCGTGAGCGCCCGGCGCCGGGCGATGCCGCCCGGGGCGGTGTGCCATGCTTGGCGCACCAGCGGACCTTTTATGAGGGCGGCCGATGCGGCGTCTCGGGGGAAACGTTTCGACGAGGGTCTCTGACGCGCTCCGGGGTCTCGACCGCCGCCTCCACATCGACCGCGACGGAGGCAGCGAATGGGCCTGGGCCGTCCCCGCCGCTGCCTTCGTTGTGACGGTGGCCATCCTCGTCACCGCCGGTGTGATGAGCGGAGTGTGGGCCGTCGAGTACATCCCCACCGGCCTCGTCGTCGGGCTCGTCATCGCCGGCTTGCTGGTCGCCTGCGCGGCGCCTGAGGAGGTGCCTCCCGACATCGACCACGGCGACCACGGCCCCGACCGTGAGCCGCCCTCCACACCTCCGCGCCTCGACCCGGACATCTGGGTCGCGCTGCTGTCCGGGTCCGACACGGATCCCGAGCCGGCCGGCTACGAAATCCTCCGCCAGCCGGTCGGCGCCGCGCCGTAGCCGACCCGCACCCCGACAACCGCTTCCGGCGCGACACCTCACCAGCACGCCGCGGTGCCCACCCTGTACATAACACCGCATGGCCGCGACGACCAAGCCGAAGACAGCAGACCCCACGCTGGCGCGCAACCGCCAGGCGTCGCACGAGTACTTCATCCTGGAGACCTTCGAGGCGGGGATCGCACTCGCCGGGACTGAGGTCAAGGCGCTGCGCGACGGCCGCACCCAGCTGCGTGAGGGCTACGTGCGCGTCGAGGGTGGAGAGGCGTGGCTTCTCGGCGTCAACATCGCCGAGTACACCCAGGGCCACCGGCGCAACCACGAGCCGCAGCGTCGCCGCCGCCTGCTCCTGCATCGGCGCCAGATCGAGTACCTCGGCGCCAAGGTCGCCCAACAGGGCCTCACCCTGGTGCCGCTGCGCATCTACCTGAAGAACAACCGCATCAAGCTCGAGATCGGGCTGTGCAAGGGCAAGAAGCTGTGGGACAAGCGCGAGGCCATCGCCGAGCGCGACGCCCGCCGCGACGTCGAGCGTGTCACCGCGCGAGCGCAGCGACTGTGAACGCGCTGGACGGCGCGGGGCGGTCGCGCAGCGCCCTCACCATGGTGACGAGGAGCCCGACCGCGAGGATCGCTGGCAGCGAGCAGGCCTGGAGGAAGAGCCACCAGAGCGGGCCCGACGAGACGGCGTCGATCTCCTGGATGGTGAGAGCCGCGATGGCGGCGCCGCCCACCAGTCCGATGCCGAGCAGCGCGGCGCCGCTCCACGTGGCCAGTGCCTGCCCGAGGCGGCCGCGCTCGTGGGCGAGCCCTGCCGCGGCGGCGATCGCGATGAGCAGGTGCACGTAGATGGGGTACCAGGCGATCGCCCCGGCCAGCAGCATGGCGGTGACGCCGCAGGCGAACTCGACGCCGCGCTCGGCGCGGGTTCGCGGACGGCTGCTCACGGCGACCATCACGATGGCGACGGTTGCCACGGAGAGCACGGTGCCCACGGTGTGCAGCCCCGTCGACGGGCTGTCCACGGTGAGCACGGAGTGGCCGGCGAGCCGGTTGACCACGCCGTTCCATGTCTGGTTGTAGATCCAGCCGTTGTCGCGGTTGAGCACGGGGAGCACGGAGGCCAGGTACTGGTGCGTCACCGACCATCCGAGCGCCGCCACGCCGACCGCCACGGTGGCCGCCCCGGTTGCGGCACCGGCGAGTGCACCACGCCACCATCCGCGGCGGAGCAGCACGAGGAGCAGCACGATGGGGGCGATCTTGATGCCCGCGGCGATGCCCAGGACGACGCCACAGCGGCTGCGATGTCCGGACAGGTAATCGGAGAGGGCAACCGCGAGCAGCAGGAAGATGATCGTGTTCATCTGCCCATGCCAGAGGTTGTAGGTCGCGGGCGGGAAGGTGAGCGCCACGAACACTGCGATGCGCACCCGGGGCCAGGTTGCCGGCAGCAGCGCACGGGCGGCGATCACGGCGCCGCCCACCAGCGCGGCGAGCGAGGCCCAGAGCCAGAGCAGGTCCTGCCAGCGCGCCGGCAGCCATGCCAGCGGGCGCAGCAGCACGGCCGCGAACGGCGGGTAGTCGAAGCCCGTCATGACGATGGTGCGGCCGTTGAAGAAGGCGTACGGCGTGGTCCCGCCGGCCACGCTGTGCGCCGCCTGCGAATACGCCGAGAAGTCCTCGAACGGTCCCGTGAAGGAGCCGAGCAGGGGCAGGAGCACGAAGTTGTAGGCGCCCGCGATGGCGGTCGCGATGCTGCCCACCGTGAGCAGCAGGAACAGGATTGACCGCCAGTCGCGCGTGGAGCCCGTTCGCGGCGCCGGCCGCCGCCTGGTCATCACCGACACACCCGGCAGTGTCGCCTGTGCCCCACAGGCCCGGTCTCACGTGTGCGCGACCGTTACCGAGGCGCGACGCGTTCGACGGCGCCGCCCGGTGTCCTGGCGGTCAGGAGATCGCGGGCGCCCTCAGGATGCGGCTCGCCGACGGCCGTGATCGGGCTGGTCGATGGCCTCGGCCATGTCGCCGTCGAAGGACCCGGCGGCGATGATGGGACGGTTGGCGCGCGTGTCCGGAACCGCCTCAGCCGCCAGCGCGTCGATGGCCTGGCGCAACTCGCGCATGCCCGTTCCCCTGGCGGCGGAGATGCGCACCGGGGGCAGGCCGGCGATGGCCCCGAGCCGGAGCGCCATGTCGTCAGCCGCGGCGGCTCCGAGCCGGTCCACCTTGTTGACGGCCAGCACCGCGGGTTGGTCGCAACCCATCTCATCGAGCGTGGCCAGCACGGTCTCGAGCTGTGCCTCGGCGTCGGGGTGCGAGGCGTCGACGACGATGGTCAGCAGGTGCGCCTCGCGCACCTCCTCGAGCGTGGCCGCGAAGGCTTCGACCAGCTCGTGCGGCAGCGACTGGATGAACCCCACGGTGTCGGTGACGATGATCCGCCGTCCGCTGGACAGTCCCAGCAGCCTGGAGGTGGGGTCGAGCGTGGCGAAGAGAAGATCGTCCGCGAGGACGGTGGAGTTGGTGAGGCGGTTGAGCAGGGTGGACTTGCCGGCGTTGGTGTAGCCCACCAGCGCGCAGGAGGCCAGTGGCACCGCCGAGCGCGCTGTGCGTCGCGTGGTGCGCTGCCTCTCGATCTCTCGGAGGCGCTGGCGCAGGCGGCGCAGCTTCTGGTTGATGAGGCGGCGGTCGACCTCGATCTGCTTCTCACCCATGCCGCCACGCATGCTGCCGGTGCCGACGCGACCGCGCTGGCGTTCGAGGTGCGCCCACCCACCGGCGAGGCGCGGGAGCTGGTGCTCCAGCTGGGCCATCTCCACCTGGACGCGTCCCTCCGCGGTGCGGGCGCGGCGCGCGAAGATGGCCAGGATCACCTCGGTGCGGTCGAGAACAGGCACGCCCCAGCTCTCCTCGAGGTTGCGCTGCTGGCGCGGCGAGAGCTGGTCGTTGATCAGCGCCGCGGGGCCGCCGAGCTCCCCGATGCGGGCGCCGAGGGCCTCGACGGTGCCTGACCCGAAGAAGGTCCCCGGGTGGATGTCACGCAGCGGGACGGCGGCGCGTTCGACGACCGATGTCCCCAGCGTGCGCGCCAGCTCCTCGAGCTCGTCGAGCTCGATCTCGGTCTGCTCGCGCCTGCGCTGGCCGTGGAACGCCCCGGCGATGAGGACCTTGTCGAGCGTCGCCGCCACCCCGGGATCTGCGCCGCTGCGTCTCTGTCGTGCCATGTCGTCACTAGCCTATGGCATTGCGCGGCTGTGCAATGCTGCCGCGATGGCGGCTCCCCGGGTCCCCCAACGAGCGGTGCGCGTCATCGTCGAGGCCACCCCCAAGCGTGCCTTCGCCAGCGCTCTCGACTGGCCGGGATGGTGCCGTGGGGCGCGCGATGAGCGCGCCGCCCTCGACCAGCTGGCCGACCACGCTGCGCGGTATGCGGTGGTCGCACAGGCGGCAGGGCTGGCCTTCGGGGTGGGCGAGTTCGCGGTGATCGAGCGCCTGCCCGGCTCGGCGACGACGGATTTCGGCGCCCCCGCGACGCCGGCGGCGGCCGAGGCCGAGCCTCTCAGCGCGGCTGGGGCGCGCCGCCTCGAGGCGCTGATCAGCGCGGCGTGGGCTGCGTTCGACGAGGTGGTGGCCTCAGCGCCGCCCTCGCTGCGCAAGGGCCCGCGGGGCGGTGGTCGCGACCGGGACGCGATGGCCGGCCACGTCCTGGCGGCCGAGAACGCGTACGCGCGCAAGCTCGGCGTCCGCGTGCCCGAACCGCACGTGGGGGAGGCGGCCGCGATCGGCGCGCAGCGCAAGGCAATCCTCGCCGGGCTGCGCGCCGGCCTCCGCGCCCCGGCGGACAGCCGCGGCTGGCTACCTCGCTACGCGGCGCGCCGCATCGCCTGGCACGTGCTGGACCACGCCTGGGAGATGGAGAACCGCACCGAGCGCTGAGTCAGGCGCGGGCACGGGCCGTTGGTGGGGCCGGCTCGGGCGTGGAGCGCACCTTCGGCGGGGGCAGGTCGGCGAGCCGGCAGGGGATGTCGGCGTCCTCGTCGAGGTGGTAGCTGGCGCAGATGCGGTGGTAGCCGTCGGCGACGGTCAGGGGACGGTACCCACCGAGACCCCCACGGACCAGCAGAACCGGCGACAGCTTCACGCCCTTCTTCACCTTCCTGAGGTCGCGGACCAGTTCGCTGTCGTCGACGGGGAGCAGCGGGAGCCGGCTGGCCCGGAGCAGGTCCTTGGCCTTCTTGGTGGTGATCGTCGCCGTGCGCAGACGTCGCACCACGACGGCGACGGTGGGCGGGTCGAAGAGCAGGCTGAGGTAGTCGGCGGCGGCGGCGAAGTCGTGCGCCGCCGGGGACCGGGTCCAACGTTCCTTGATGGCCACGGTGTCACGACCTCCTGTGCGAGGGTTGGGGCGAACGCGTCGGGGCGGTCACCGTGGGTCGCCCTGGGCGGCGAGGATGGCTGCCCGGTCGCCCCCGCGGCCGCGCAGCACGATCGCGAAAAGCACCGCCAGGAGGCTGCCGGCGACGGGACCCACCACGTACAGCCAGGTGTGCGACAGGTCGCCGCGCACGAGGTCGGGCGCGAACGAACGCACCGGGTTCATGGACGCGCCGCTGATCGGGCTCGACCACAGCCCCGCCAGGGCGATGTAGCTGCCCACCGCTATGGCGGAGAGGCCACCGACGTTCTGGGCGCTCGAGGCGGTGCCGAGGATGACGCTCACCAGGCCCATGGTCAGCACCACCTCGAGGAGCATCGCCTGCAGGTCGTTGACGGCGTGGCCGGGGATCGTCGCTCCAAAGTGACCAGGCCTGCCCAACACACCCCACAGGAAGACGCAGGCGAGCAGGGCGCCGGCGACCTGGGCGGCCACGTAGCCGGGGACGCGACCCCACGGGAACTCCTTGCGCAGAGCGAACGCAATGCTGACGACGGGGTTGAGGTGAGCGCCGCCGACCTTGCCCATGAACAGGATCACCGCCATCACCATGAGGGCGGGGGCGGTCACCGCCGCCGCTCGTGAGATCGGCACCCCGCTGACCGACGCCACCACGTCGGAGCCGACCGCGACGAGCACCAGCAGGAAGGTTCCGAAGATCTCTGAGAAGAGCCGCCGCCACTCGTTGGCGGGGTTGTGGAAGCGGCGCACCCACGGAGCCGGGGGCAGGCTGTGGTCGGCGGTGTCCAGCGGCCCGTGCGCGCCCTCCCCTGTCTGCGTCGTCGAGGCGTCGATCACAGCGTCCGAGTATGCGCGGCGTCACCCGCCGCCGACGCATGCCTACGATGCCCGGATGCGGGTGGTCGTCCTCGGTGGAACACACTTCGTCGGTCGCGCCATCGTCGACGACCTGGTGACCGCGGGCCACGAGGTCGCCGTGATTCACCGCGGCCTGCGCGAGCCGGACGGCATGGCCGCGGTCAGGCACATCCATCTCGCCCGCGAAACCTGGGCGACCGGGAGTGCGACGCTGGCAGCGATCGAGTCAGACGCGGTCGTGGACTGCCTGGCGATGTGTCGAGAGGACGCCGCCGCCGCCCTCGCCGCCTTTCCGAATGCGGCGCGCCTGGTGGTGCTGTCGAGCATGGATGTGTACCGGGCCTTCGCCTCCCTCAACAGCGGCCGCGACACCGATGCCGTCCCCATCGACGAGGGGTCACCACTGAGCGAGGACCGGCATCCCCGGCGCGGGCAGGGCGACGCCGGCGGGTATTCGAAGCAGGACGTCGAGGAGGAGTACCTGGGGCGCGGCGGCGTCGTGCTCCGTCTCCCCGCGGTGTACGGCGAGCACGACTATCGGCGCCGCGAGGAGTTCATCCTTCGGCGGGTTCGCGCCCGGCGGCGAAGTGTGCCCATCGGCACGGGCGGCTTCCTCTGGACGAGGGGTTGGGTGCGCGACATCGCCCGCGGCGTGCGACTGGCCGTCGAGCACGGGGATGCCGGCGGCGAGGTGTTCAACATCGGCGAGGAGCGCACCTGGACGATCCGTTTGTGGGCGCGACGAATTCTTGACGCAGCGGGGTCGGACATCGACCTCGTCGAGGTGCCCGACGACGTCCTCCCCGCCGACATGGCGCTCAGCGCGGCGCGGCTGACACAACCGGTGCTGGTGTCGAGCGCGAAGGCGAGGAGGGTGCTCGGCTACTCCGACAGCGACCCCATGTCCGCTCTGCGCTCGTCGGTGGGCTGGCACCTTCGTCACCCGCCGGAGGACGCCGACCCGGACTTCAGCGCCGACGACACAGCCCTGGAGAGCCGGCTGCCACCACGGACCACGGCCTGAGGGTCGCGGCCACTTCGGCGCGGCCGACGAAGAGATCCATGCGGGTACCCTCGATACCAGAAGGAGAACCACATGACGCTTCTGGCCATCGGCGACCAGGCACCTGAGATCACCGCGCGGCGCCGCGACGGCAGCGAGTTGACACTCTCGTCGCTGCGCGGCCGCCAGGTGCTCGTGTACTTCTACCCGAAGGACGACACCCCCGGCTGCACGGCGGAAGCGCGCGGCCTCAATGACAACCTGGCAGCGCTCACCGAGAGCGGGGCTGACGTCATCGGGGTGAGCACGGACAGCTGGGACGCCCATCACCGCTTCGCCGAGAAGCACGGCCTGGAGTTCGCGCTCGCTTCCGACAGCGACCACGCCATCAGGAAGGCCTATGGTGTCGGCAGGATGCTCGGCGCGCTCCCCGTGGTCCAGCGCGTCTCGTTTCTTGTCGGCCGGGACGGACGCATCGCCCACGTCTGGCCGCGGGTCAACGCCGCCAGGCACGCGGCCGACGTCCTCGAAGAGGTGCGCCGGCGCACAAAGCCCGGCACGGCTGTCGCCTAGGTCCGCGCGGCCAGGGCCGCCTCGGCGGGGTCCGCGATGCCGGCGGCCGGCGCAGCGGCCACCACGCTCGGCGGCGCGCGCCGCTGTCGTACGGCATCGGCGCTGAGGATGATCAGCGCGATCCACACCACCGCGAAGCCGCCGAGACGCGCCGGCGGCAGTGGCTCGCCGCGGATCACGCCACCGATGACGAACTGCAATGCCGGGGCGATGTACTGAAGCAGCCCCACTGACGACAGAGGGAGCCGCCTGGCAGCGCCCGCGAACAGGAGGAGTGGGATCGCCGTGAGCGGCCCTGACCCGGCGAGAAGGAGCAGGTGGCCGGGCGTGGCGCCGTGGCCGATCCAGGTGGCCCCACCGGCCGCCGCCAGCACGGCCAGGAAGGCCAACGCCGGCACGACCGTCGCCGCTGTCTCAACGACGACACCCTCCGGCGCGCCGGAACGAATGCTCTTCTTGATGAGCGCATAACCGGCGAAGCTGACGGCGAGGAACAGCGCCAGCCACGGCGGCCGGGCGTAGTCGACGGTGAGAATCGCAACAGCCACAACGCCGAGGCCGACGGCGATCCACTGCACGGGACGGAGGCGCTCGTGGAGGAACAACACCCCGAGCGCTGTGACGAGCAGCGGGCAGATGAAGTAGCCCAGGCTCGAGTCGAGCACGTGACCGTTGTTGACGCCCCAGATGTATGCGCCCCAGTTGAAGGCGATGACCAGCCCGGCAACACCGAGACGCAGGCGCGTCGTGCGGTCGAGACGCCGCACCAGGCTGAGCTCGTGGCGCACCGCCATCACGGCGGTCACGGCGACGAGGCTGAAGACGATTCGGCAGGCGAGGATCTCCAGCGGGTCCGCAGGCTCGAGAAGAGGCCAGTAGAGGGGCAGAAGTCCCCAACTCACGTACGCGAGCACCCCGTACATCAGCCCGCGCGTCGCCCGCGTCACACCGCTCCTCCTCTGGCCATCCATCGCCGATGGTAGGAGGTCACCTGTGTTGGTGGCTCCTGCGCCGCCGGCCAACACGCCGTCTCAGCGCTGCGGGATCATCCCCAGGATGCGCTCGTCGAAGTAGGTCAGCTGACTCTCGGGGAGCAGCAGGATCCGCTCGGGAGCGAGCTGCGACACGAAATCGGCGTCGTGGCTGACCAGGACGACGGTGCCCTCGTAGTGCTGCAGCGCCGCCAACAGGGCTTCGACGGATTGCGGGTCGAGGTTGTTGGTGGGCTCGTCGAGGAGCAGCAGGTTGGCGCGCGCCACCATCAATCGGGCCAGTGCCAGCTTGGTCTTCTCACCGCCGGACAGCGTCCCCGCCTCCTGGGTGGCGACGTCGCCGACCAGGCCGAAGTGGCCGAGCACACTGCGCAGCTCTCCCTCCGAGGCGTCGGGGACGCTGCCGCGCAGGTTGTCGAGCACCGACGCCTTGGCAATGATGTCCTCGTGCTCCTGGGCGTAGAAGCCCACCTTCACGTTGGCGCCGAGCCGCACCTCGCCGGCGTCCGGCTTCTCGCGGTCGGAGAGACAGCGCAGCAGCGTGGTCTTGCCGGCGCCGTTGACGCCGACCAGGAGGAGCATGTCGCCGCGGCGGATGCTGAAGTCGACGTCACTGAAGACCCGGTGGTCGCCGTATGCCTTGGACAGGCCGGTGACGTCGAGGACCCGGTCGCCGGTGCGCGCGGGCTCAGGGAAGCGCACGCGCAGCTGGCGGCGCCGCACCGCGGGCGCGTGGTCCTTCATGCGCTCGTTGAGGGTGTCGATGCGTCGCTGCAGCGCGCGCCGTTTGGCGGCGTGGGTGGCGTTGCCCTTGGAGAACACCTTCTTGGTCTCCTCCAGGCGCGACGCCTCGCGGCCGATGCTCTTGGCCTGGTGGGCGCGCTGGGCCTCGTTCTCGGCACGCTGCCGCACGAAATCACTGTAGGTGCCCTTGTAGCTGTCGATCTGCGCGTTCTCCAAGGCGAGCACACGGTCGAACGACGAGTCCATCAGCTTCACGTCGTGGCTCACCACCAGCACGGTCGCCTCGGTCTGGCCGAGGAAGTTCATCACCCACTTCTTTGCGGTGACGTCGAGGTGGTTGGTGGGCTCGTCGAGGATGAAGAGATCGCCGCCGGCGAGCAGCAGCCCGGCGAGGTCGAGCTTGCGGCGCTGACCGCCGGAGAGCGCGCCGACGGGTGTGAGCAGCGCGTCGGCGTCGAGGCCGACCCCGGTCGCGATCTGCTCGGCGGTGGCGTCGAGCTCGTAGCCGCCAGAGTGCACAAAGCGCTCGTGCAGCTCGCTGTACTTGTCGATCGCTCCGTCGAGGTCGTCGCCGGTGGTCGTCGACATCAGGCCTGTGAGCCTGTCCATCTCCCGGCGCGCCGGCGTCAACGGACTGGTCTCGAGCAGGTATTCGAGCGCCGTCCGTCCGTCGGAGGCATCAAGTCGCGGTGTCTCCTGGCGGAGGTATGCCGTCCGGGCAGGCACGTTGACGGTGCCTGCGGCGAGGACGTGGTCACCGGCGATGGAACGCAACAGCGTGGTCTTGCCCATTCCGTTTGCGCCCACCAGGGCCACCTTCTCGCCCTGTTTGATGAGCAGCGAGGTCTCGTTCAGGAGCGTGCGCGCACCGATCTCGACGCGGGCGGAAGACAGGGTGAGCATGAGGAGACGTCCTGAAGAGATGCGGCGGCAGCAGTCACAGGGTACACCGGACGGGGTCCGCGAGCGTCACCAACCCTGCTCCGATCCGGTGCCAATCAGTCGCGAACGGACGCTGTGACGGCCCCTGCGGCACTGCGCAGATCGCTCGCGGCGGGTGCAAACTGCTGTCACACCAAAACGAACCGGGCCCCAAGTGTTCTCGCGAGTGTCCGATGTGCGAGCCCCGTTCCAATCAGAACCGAACGCGCCGGATCGACGACGCGCGCCCGTGCGAAGGCGAGAGGCAGCCCCGGGAGCGGCGGCCTGCACCAGCAGCTCGGCGGTCCGGCGGCGTGAGGGCACAGTGCGCTGGACACCGATCCCGAGATCTCCGACGCAAGGCTGGCAACGCAGGCGTCGAGCTCCGCCGGTGTGCCCTGCGGCTTCCACTCGAAGACCAGGTGAGGCGCCGTCCGATCACCCTCCTCCAGGGCGCGCTGCCAGCCCGGCCGCGTCAGCGCAGCGGCCGCCACGAAGCTGACCGCCCGTCCGTCCCCGGTCGGCGGTGTGCGCACAAACGGCACTCTCTCCACGGCGGCGAATCCCTCGTCGGTGGCCGGCGGCTCGAGCTCTCGCAAGGCGCGCATCTGCGAGGTCGGCAGGAGCATCCCCGGCTCACGCTGCCCCAGCGCGCGCAGCTCCTCGGGCGTGGGCAGAGAGCCAAAGCGGTCGAGGAGCCGCTCGACCAGGTTGACCTGGGCCTGGGCGAGCGGCGTGTCCAGCCAGACACACCGTGCCGGCACGCGATGCCGGGTTGCTGCCTCGACCGCGTGGCTTCGTGCAGCGCGGCTCAGCCAGGTGTTGTCGAGGACGACCCGCGCGGTGCCGCTCGCCAGCTCCCGGTCGAGGGCCTCGGCAAGGTCACGCAGGGAGCCTCCGCGCTGATCGCGGTTGAGCCGACCATAGCCACGGGCAACGAATTCGTCTGCGCGACGGCTCTTGCCGGCGCCCGGGATGCCCATGAGGAGGACCACGTCCGCGTCCGTTCGCGCGCGCCGTCGGGGCGGGGGTGCCGGGCGAGGGCCCCCGAACGCTTGAGCGAGGACCGCTCGATCAGCTGCTTGGAGGTGCAGCCCGGCCGCCCCTGCGGCTGAGCGCGCCGTCTCGGGGCGTCGCGCCCCCGGGATCGCCACAACGGCGGGCGAGAGGTCGAGCAGCCAGGCGAGCGCCACCTCGGATGGGCTCGCCCCGCGTGCCGTCGCGACGCCCGCCAGCACCCGCTGCCGTGCCAGGCCCTTCGCCCGGCGCGGGCCGCCCAGCGGGGAATGGGCGATCACGGCGATTCCCCTCTCTTCGCAGTACTCGACGAGGCCGCCTCGAATGGCGGTGGCGTCGTACGGACTGATGGCAACCTGGACGGCGGTGATCGGGGCCAGGTCGAGTGCTTCATCCAGCTGCCGGCGATTGACGTTGGCAACACCGACGTGGGCCACGACCCCCTCGTCGAGGAGGCGGGCCAGCGCGCGTACCGACGTTCGCCAGGGTGTGCGCGGATCAGGCGCGTGAAGGAGGTAGAGGTCGATCGGCAGGCCGTCAAGGGCGACCAGGCTCGCCTCACAGTCGCCGCGGATCGCGCCTGCGCGACCGTCCGGGACCCAGCCGCCGCCTGCCCGCGTCATGCCCCCCTTGGTGACGATTCGCGCGCTCCCGCGCGCACCGCAGCGGCGCAGGGCGCGGGCAAGCAACGCCTCGTTCTCTCCGAGGTTCGCGGGGCCGCGACCGTATGCGCGAGCGGTGTCGAACACGGTCACACCCGCCTCAACCGCCGCGCCGATCGTGGCGATGGCGAGATCCTCGTCGCGGTCGTCGTCCGTGGACAGACGCATGCAACCGAGCCCGATGCGCAGCTCGGTCTCCGCGAGCCACCGAGGACGGCTCAAGACATGATCGGCTTTACGCACCCCACAGCCCCGGAGGTCGGAGAGGACAGCTCTACCTAGACAGACTCTCGTGTCCAGGGCTGTACTCCGCGTACACGGCTCGGCGGCCGAGAACCCTCCCGACAGGAGCCAAGGTTGCGAACACGGCGCGCTGCACGACCGCCGGCGGCCTGGTCAGCGAAGGGCACGAATCGCCCAGGTCCCGAAAGGCCACAGCGATCTGCAGGAGACCTGGGATTCCCTTGCTGTTCGTCTTTCCATCGCGGGCCAGCCCGAAGAAGCCCTCGAAGAACGTCTCGGTGTCGAGCGCCGGTCGAAGCTCAACGCGCACCGTGGCTTCCTCCTGACCGTGGTTCCACCAACCGTGCGGAACGCCAGCGGGGACGGCGACCTCCTCCTCCAGACCGACCTCCCGCCGATTGCCAGCCACCTCGAGTCCGATCGTGCCCGCTTGGACCCGGAAGCGCTCCTCCTGCCGAACATGACGGTGCGCGGCGGCAACGGCGGCGCCGGGGCGGAGGGAGAGATCAAACGAGAGGAGCTCTCCACCTGTGGTTTGGGCGGTCTCGATCCAGGTGATCCTCTCGCCGTTGACCGGGTTCTCGATCGTCTCCCCGACTCTTGCCATCGTCCGATGCTACCAATCGAAGTGATGTCCCGTAGGGTGGTGTAAATTCGCACCCCACCAGGCGCTCAACCGCGGTCCGGGCATGGGCTGGTGACCCGAGACCACCACCGCGTTGGCTTCAAAATTGGCTTCAGGGGCCGGTGAAAACCACCATTTTCGTGTTCAAAATGGTGGTGGAGGCGCCGGGAATCGAACCCGGGTCCGAAGCCGTGTCAAGCGCAACCTCTACGAGTGTAGTCCCGGCTTTGTTCTCACCGAGGCGTCGCCCTGGGACAGGCTCCGCTGCGGCCAGTCACGGTGTACGTCCCCCCCGCCGCCGTGACGCCAGCGGGGGGCAAGGCTGCTGGTATTAGCGTCGGGTCCGGTCACCACAGCCGCTTGACCGGTCGACGTCAGGCCGTAGCCTGAGCGTTTGCCTTACTTACGCAGCGAGCGCAAGGGGCTGTGCAGTATTCGCACTTATGTTTTTCCCGGTTTTACGAGCCCGGGGCTCGACTCGCCATCACGCAAACCACGACCCCGTCGAAACCGTACGCCCCCACGAGGCGCACGTGTCCACGGACACGCGCTTGCTGCCCTCCATCGTACCGCGTGATGCGAGCCCACAGCCTCCCCGGCCATGACCGACCCGCGTTCGGCTGCCACCCCCGGCGCGACGGCGGCCGCATGCCGGATCGTGAGGCTCCGTCCGCGCCCGTTGGCGCGCGGCTGGGCCTACTCTTAGACCATGTCCACCCGGGCGCGACAGAACGAGCTCGATCTGACCCGCAGACGAGGGTTCGCCGCGGGTGTCCGTCGCTGGACGATCCCGGCCATCGGCGCCGCGACGCCGATCGGGCTGATCGTGGTCAACATCGCCGCCTTCATCGTCAACCACCTCGCCCAGTTCCGCCTCGGGATCAGCATCCTGGCGTTCGTGAGCAGCCTGATGCTCAACTCCTGGACGGCCCTGAAGATCTACCGCGTCGCCAAGCTGCGATTCCCCAACTCCGCGAGCCTCCACGACCGCAACCAGGAGGTGGTGCTGGTGGTGGGCCTGGCGCTGATCATCGGCATCTCCTTCGTGGAAGCCCTGTTCTGCTACAACGGCCTGAGCAACGAGGCCGACCTGCCCAACTCCTCGACGTTCATCCTCGGCGTCGTCGCCATCGCGATTCCCATCCTGTTGCAGGCGTTGTTCGCCCGCATCCTGCACGACACCAACACGGATCGCCTCGACGAGCGGGTCGACGGCTACCCGCTGCCACCGCCGGCACCCGGCGACACCTGGAGACCCTGATGCTCGCCGCCCAATTGCTCGTGCACCATGCCCTGTTGCTGCGCGCCGGCGGTGGCCAGGGATTCAGCGGCGGGGGCTTGGGCGGGGGCGGCTACGGCGGCGGGGGCTACTACGGCGGGGGCGGTTACTACGGGGGCGGCGGCCTGGGCTCGCTGGGCCTGATCTCCCTGCTTTTCTTCGGCGGAGGCCCCCTCTTCTTCCTCTTCCTGCTCATCTCCGCGTTCAGCTCGTGGCGGCGCATGTCCGGCCGCGGGCCTCGCGTGTACTCGGGCGGCTACGCGCCCTCGTACGGCTCCGGGTACGGGGTGCCCAGTGGCTACGGGGTCACCCAGCCGGCCCCGCCGACGGTGGACAGCGTGGCCGCGGGACTGGCCGCGATCCGCGGCCACGATCCGCAATTCGACGAGACGGAGTTCGTCAACCAGGCGCAGCGCGAGTTCTTCATCATCGAGAAGGCCTGGAGCGACGGCAAGCCCGAGGAGAGCCGGCGCGTGATGTCGGACACCCTGTGGGACCAGCACCGGGCTCAGATCGAGCAGTACGTCGCCAAGGGCCAGCGCAACATGCTCGACAACCTCGCCCTGGCTGGGGCCACCATCACCAGCGCGGGAAGCAACGCCCACCACGACCACATCCAGCTGCGCATCCATGCGGCGTGCGCCGACTACGACATCGACGTCGCCACCAAGAAGGTCGTGCGCGGCGACCACACGGTGCGGGAGTGGTACGAGGACTGGCTGTTCGAACGCTCCTCCACGGCCACCACCCGCCCCGACGGCGGCACCATGGCCCAGCACTGTCCCAACTGCGGGGCGCCGCTCGACGTCGACCTCAGCGGGGTGTGCTCGTACTGCAAGGCGCCCGTGATGAGCGGGGACTACGACTGGGTGCTGGCCAGGATCGAACAGGTCCAGTAGGCGGCGTCAGCGCAGGCGAATTCACTTCGCCGGCGCTGACACAACTTGGTGGGGGGTGCCCGCGGGGGGAACGTGTTCCCCCCTCGCTTCTACTGCTCCTTGTCGGCCTCCGTGACGGCGCGGCTCTGCAGCTCCTTGACCACGTTGACGTCGGCGAGCGTGGTCGTGTCGCCCAGCGTGCGGTTCTCCGAGATGTCGCGGAGCAGGCGGCGCATGATCTTGCCGCTGCGCGTCTTGGGCAGCTCCGGGGTGAACGTGATCCACTTGGGCTTGGCGATCGCCCCGATCAGCTTGCCGACATGGTCACGCAGCTCGGACGCCAGCTCGGTGGTCTCCTCGACACCGCCGCGAAGGGTCACGAACGCCGAGATCGCCTGGCCCGTCTGCTCGTCGGCCTTGGCGGTGACCGCGGCTTCGGCGACGGAGGGGTGGTCCACCAGCGCCGACTCCACCTCGGTCGTGCTGATGCGGTGGCCGCTGACGTTCATGACGTCATCGACCCGGCCCATGAACCAGAAGTAGCCGTCCTCGTCGATGCGGGCGCCGTCCCCGGCGAAGTAGCGGTCGCCGTACTTTGTCCAGTACGTGTCCTTGTAGCGCTCGTCGTCGCCCCAGATGCCTCGGAGCATCCCCGGCCAGGGCTTGGTGAGCACGACATAGCCGCCGCCTCCGAGAGGGACATCGTTGCCCTGCTCATCGACCACGGAGGCGCCGATCCCCGGCAGCGGTCGCGTCGCCGACCCTGGCTTCAGCGTGGTCACGCCGGGAAGGGGCGCGATCATGATGCCGCCGGTCTCGGTCTGCCACCACGTGTCGACGACCGGGATACGGCTGCCGCCGATGACCTCGCGGTACCAGATCCACGCCTCCGGGTTGATCGGCTCGCCGACTGTGCCGAGGACGCGCAGCGAGGACAGCTCGTGGCGATCCGGGAACTCGCGCCCCCACTTCATGAAGGTGCGGATGGCAGTCGGCGCGCAGTACAGAACGGTCACGCCGTACTTCTCGATCGTGGCCCACCAGCGGTCCTTGTCTGGGAAGTCCGGGGTGCCCTCGTACATCACCGAGGTGCCGCCGTTGCCGAGGGGGCCGTAGACGATGTAGCTGTGGCCGGTGACCCACCCGATGTCGGCGGCGCACCAGAACACGGTGTCGGGATGGATGTCGAAGACCAGCTCGTGCGTGTACATGGTCTGGAGCAGGTACCCGGCGGTGGTGTGCTTGATCCCCTTGGGCTTGGCCGTGGTCCCCGAGGTGTAGAGCGTGAAGAGCAGGTCCTCAGACTCCATCGCCTCTGGCTCGCACGTCGCCGGCTGGTCGGCCACGAGGTCGTGGTACCAGTGGTCGCGACCCTGGTCCATTGGTACGTCGTTGCCGGTGCGGCGCACCACCACGACGTTGCGGATGGTTTCCGTCTTGAGCAGCGCCTCGTCGACGTTGCGCTTCAGGGGGACGGTGGTGCCACGCCGCCAGGCCTCGTCCTGGGTGATCAGGCAGACCGACCCGGAATCGTTCATGCGGTCGGCGACCGCGTCCGCGGAAAAGCCGCCGAACACCACGCAGTGTGCGGCGCCGATGCGAGCGCAGGCCAGCATGGCCACGGGCAGCTCCGGGATCATGCCCATGTAGATCCCAACCCGGTCGCCGCGCTTGACTCCGAGCCCGCGCAGCGCGTTGGCGAAGCGACACACCTGCTCGAGCAGTTCCGCGTACGTGATGCTGCGGGTGTCGCCTGGTTCGCCCTCCCAGAGGTAGGCAACCTTGTCGCCCCTGCCGTTCTCGACGTGGCGGTCGAGACACTGGTAGCTGGCGTTGAGCTGCCCACCGACAAACCAGCGGGCGAAGGGGAGGTTCCACTCCAGGACCGTGTCCCAGGGTCGCGAGAAGGTCAGGTACTTCTCGGCCTGCCCGGCCCAGAACGACTCCGAATCCGCCTCTGCCTCACGGTAGAGGGCATCGCTGCGAACGTTGGCCTGTGCCGTGAACTGCTCACTGGGCGGGAACGTCCGGCCCTCCTTGAGGAGGGCGTCGATCGTGGAATCCGAAGCCGTCTGAGCCATGGGGATCTCCTCCGCGTGCTTGCGCGCCGCTGGTGGTCGGTGAATCGTCTTCCGTCAGGTGGGCAGAATGCGGCGCTTGAAGTTGGCGTTGGCAACGTCGGCGAAGGAGGTGTACACGGCTGCCGCCGTCGTGGCGAGACCGACGAAGCCGCCCACCTGGGTGATCCCGTCGCTTGTCGCGAACTTGCCGATCGCGAGCAGGACAAACGTCACCGCCAGAAGGAAGAACACAACCGTCACGGCGCGAGCCCCGGCAAGAGACGCGAGGAACATGTACGCGGTGAAGATGCCCCACCCGAGCAGGTACCAGCCGACGAAGTTGTCGATGTCGGCCACCGCCGCCGTTTTCGGGAGAAGTGGCGCGAAGACGACAACGAGCAGGTAGAAGCTGATCCAGAACGCGCCGTAGGCTGTGAACGCGGTGGCGGCGAAGGTGTTGCCGCGCTTGAACTCCCACATCCCGGCCACGAGCTGGCCAAGGCCGCCGAAGGCGAGCGCCATCGACATCACGAGGACGGTGAGCGTGGCGGGGAGAATCTTGGCGTTGATCAGTGACAAGAGCAGGGTGGTGAAACCGAATCCGGCCAATCCGAGTGGCGCTGGGTCGGCGATCAGCGACGCCGCCGGTGCAGGGGCTGCGGCCGTTGGTTGGTAACCTTGTGCCATGTTGCGGTGCCT
>DAISRJ010000005.1:0-54676 GCA_036828955.1 Candidatus Dormiibacterota bacterium
GACGACGTGGCGCCCTGCTCGAAATCGTGGCCCTTCACCAATGTCCCGGCGGCGGTGACGATCGCTCCGTATGTGCCGGTGGGGATGCCGGCTGCCGGGTTCCCACCCTGTCCGCCTCCACCGGGGCCCCCGTCGCCATAGGCTCCGCTCACCAGGTACTCCTCGACGGTGACGTGCGCGTTGCTCGTCAGCTGCTCATCGACCCGGCTCACCAGGAACGATTTCAGCGAGAAGTAGGTGGCCACATCGACGCCGACCAGCGCGACGATGAAGAGCGGCGCCAGGGTCAGCACCAGGCGCCGGCGCAGCGACATCAGGTGCCCCGCGGCACTCGACACACGTAGCCGACGCCGCGCACCGTGTGGATCAGCGAGGGCTGCACCTGGTCGACCTTGCGACGCAGGTAACTGATGTAGGTCTCGAGGACGCTGGCGTCGCCACCGAAGTCGTACTTCCACACGTGGTCGAGGATCTGGCTGCGCGAGAGCACGCGCCCGGCATTCATCAGCAGGTAGCGCAGCAGGCGGAACTCGGTGTTGGTCAGCTCGACGATCTCGCCGGCCCGGAACACCTCGTGGGTCTCCTCGTCAAGCTCCAGGTCGGCCAGCTGCAGGCGCGTGTTGGCACGCTCGCCGTTGCCGGCATGGCGGCGGAGCACCACCCTCACCCGGGCCACAAGCTCTTCGATGCTGAAGGGCTTGGTGACGTAGTCGTCGCCGCCCACGGTGAGCCCGCGCACCTTCTCCTCGGTGGAGTCGCGGGCTGTGAGGAAGATGACCGGCACCTTGATGCCGTCGACGATGAGGCGCTGCACCAGGGCGAATCCGTCCTCGTCGGGGAGCCCGATGTCGAGCACGATCAACGCCGGCCGGAAGTCCATCACCTCGGCGCGTGCCTGCTTGGCGGTGCTGGCTGTTGCGACGGCGAATCCCTCGTACTTGAGGGCCATGGCGACGAGGTCGGTGATGGCCCTCTCGTCGTCTACAACCAGGACACGGACGGCGTCGGGGGCTGTGTGCACGTCGAGAATGATCCTCGGTGATCCTGTGAAATTGCTCAGAGAAACACCCGAGAGTGCTCAGGGACCGAGCGGGAAGCTCGGCATCGAGCGGCGATCAGGCGCTGATGACGACCGGGGTGCCCACCGGCGTCCACGAGTACGCCCACTGCATGGTGGAGCTCGGCGTGTGGACGCAGCCATGGCTGGCGGCGGAGAGGTTGTCCTCGCCGCCAGGTCCGTACGAGCCGCTGCCCTCCCACGGCGCGTCGTGGATGAAGTAGCCGCCGGCTGCGAACTCCATGACCCAGCTCACCGGGCTCGGGAAGTAGTAGAAGGGCGAGCTGGGTGGCCACGGCGAGATGAAGGTGAACGGCGAGGTCTTGTAGAAGATGCGGAACGTGCCTGTCGGCGTGCGCAGTTGCGGGCGGCCGGTGGTGACGGGGGTCGCCTTGGCGACGCAACCGTCCTGGTAGAAGAGCATCTCCTGCAGCGACAGCGAGATGGTGATCACCTTGCCGTTGCCGACCGCGTGACCGCATTGGTTGGCGGCCAGCTCGGCCGTGATCTGGCCCTGCAGGCCGGTCACGGTGGCCGCGACGGCGCTGAGCTGGGCGGCCGTTCGCGCGGTGCGGAACTGTGCGGCGATCGCCGCCTGTTGCGCCCCGAGCGTGGCCGCGTTGGGCGTGCGCTCCGCCTCGGCCTGGTCGACGCCGTAGAGGAGCGGCCGCACCTGTGCCTCGACCTGGTTGTTGAGGGCGATCAGCGCCCGCAAGGTGGAAACGGCACTGAGAAGTTGCTCACCGGTGGGCAGCGCGGCCGCTGAGTTGGCGGCGATCTGCGCAGTCAGCTGAGACGCGAGGGCGGCGACGTTGCCGGCATCGAGGTTGGCCGACGCGGCTGCGCTAACCAGTTGGTGAGCGGTGGTGAGCACCGCCTGCGGGCCGCCCGCCGACTGCAGCTCGGAAGCGAGCTGTGCCTGCTGAGCGACCACGACCGCTGCCTGCTGCTGAGCGGCGAGGACGACGTTCTGCTGCTCGGTCAGGTAGGTCTGCCACGTCGCCGTCAGCGCGCTGATCGCAGCCGGCGTGGCCGAGGCGCTGAGATTGGCGGCCCACTGTGCCGCAGACGAGATGACATCGGCGCTGAGCCACTTGGCCTCCTGGGAGGCGAAGTCGTTCCATTGCGCGATCGCGCCCTCGGCCAGGGTTCGCTGCGCGGTCAGTGCTCTGTTCCACGCCGACCGCGTCTGCTCTCCAAGCTGGGCGAGGAGAAGCTGACCGTCATCGCCGATCCAACCGGGCGACCACCAGGGCGCGGTGGGCTGCTGGGCGTCCAGGCGGCTGCGCAGGGGAGCAACGCTCGACGCCGGAAGGCCAGCCACCTCGTCTCTCGTCCAGAGGGCGCGCAACTGAGTGGCGCCGTCGCTGAAGCTCTTCTGGCGGTCGCTCGCAGCATGGGCGGTGACGCCGCCACCGAGGACGACGCCTGCGATCACGAAGACGGGGATCAGGTGGCGGAGGCGCATCGTCTCAGTGTGCAGGGATGTGCGATGTGGCGACTGTATCGCGTCCACCGCAACCGAGCATTAAAAAGGGACGGCAGCGCGACGTGCGTCGCGCTGCCGGATGGAGGGGCCGAATCTCGTGAGGAGGGCCGCCGAGCGGGCGCTTGTGCCTCCCTGTGGCGACATCATGCCGCCCCTCCCACAAGCTGTCGGCACGGTGGCGGACGTACGGAAATAAGGAGTGGTTGAGAGCTGCGCCGGCGTCGTGGAGCGGCTACACGTCCTCGCGGCGATGGGCCTCGGCCAGTTCCGAGAGCATCCGCGGGTCGAGCTCGTCGCCGCTGATGGTGGCCACCCGGCAGGGTGTCACCGTGCGGATCGTGGCCGTGCGACGCCCTCCTTCGAGCAGCGCGCGTTCGCCGAGCACGGCCCCTGGCCCGATCTGGGCGACTGACGACCCCTTGACCTCGACCGACATCACACCGTCCAGCACCAGGAACACGTCCGAGCCCTCGTCGCCCTCGGTGACCAGCGCGCGGCCGGCGGCGAGAGTGCTGATGCGAGGCTTCGAGCCGCCGCGCATGATGTGGCCGGAGAGTTCGCGCTCGAGGGCGCTCTCCACCTCGCTGACCAGGGCTGGGGAGTCCTCCTCACCCCACGGGGTGTGAGCCCCGAAGGCGCGCTGGTACCAGCTCTTGAAATCGACGAGGCCTGACTTGAGGACGAGGGTGTCCTTGTCGTCATAGATCCAGTGGCGTGGAAAGGGGCTGGCGCCGACCAGCTCGTGCGCTGAGCCGCCATCAACGGAGACGGTCAGTGCCAGCGTCGTCCAGGCCAGTGGAGCAGAGACCTGCACGAACGGGGGGTGCAGCACCCGGCGCGGAGCGGGGACCCCGGTGCGTCCCCCCGCCGTCTGGACGAACCGCACCGACCCCTCCGAGACGACCGCCTCCAGCTGGCGGTCGGGGAACGGAACGGCGGCGAACGTGGCAACGCGGCCGCCGAGGCGCATGGTGGTCGCGCCGATGTAGCCGCAGCCGCTGTAGCCATGGCCGGTGACCCGGCCGGCATCGTCCACGTCGATCCAGGCGCTCAGGCGGTTCGCGAACCGGAAGCGGTCGGCATCGCGGAGCGATTCGAGGTCGTCGATCACGTCGGGTGGCGGTTCGTCGTAGTGGGCGACGCCCATCTGGAAGGGCACCTTGGTCATCCCCTCGATGGCTTCCGAGGGGATCCAGGAGATCGAGGTCACCGACGATTCAATGCGCATGTGGTTCTGCACCTCCGTGGCTACAGTGGCACTGGCGCCCCGTGGTGTCGAGGGTGCACGCCGCAGCGTCAGAGGTGATGCCCGCCCCCGCGGCACTGTGGTGTCCGCCACCTTGGCTCCCTACCCGGCGACGCTTACAGTGCGCGCATGCCGACAGACGCGGGCATCAGGGTGGTCCTCGCCGACGACAACCTCATTGTGCGTGAGGGCGTGCGAGCACTTCTCTCCCTCGCCGGCGACATCGAGGTCGTCGGTGTTGCCGGTGACTACGACGAGCTTGTCGCCGGGGCGGACGCCATGATCCCGCAGGTCGTGGTCACCGACATCCGCATGCCTCCGAACTTCACCGACGAGGGCATCCGCGCCGCCCGCCTGATTCGCAAGCAGCATCCGGGCACGGGCATCGTGATCCTCTCGCAGTACGACGACCCGGAGTACGCGATCTCCCTGTTGAGCGAGGGGGCGGCGGGCTATGCGTACCTGCTCAAAGACCGCGTTGCCGAGGGCGACCAGCTCTCCCGCGCCGTCCGAGAGGTGAGCACCGGCGGCTCGATGCTCGACCCGAGGATCGTCAACGCGCTGACCAGCCCGGTCACCGAGGCGGGTGGCCTGAGCAGCGCCGAGGAGAGGCTCCTTGCCATGGTCGCGCAGGGCCGTCCCATCAAGGCGATCGCGGTCGGCCTCAGGTCCACGCCTGAGGCTGTGTCGGACGCCGTGGAACAGCTCTTCCTGAAGCTGGCGCAGGAGGCCAGTGGGGGCACGGCGGGCGCGCTCCAGCGCCTCCGCCTGCTTCACAAGGCGATCGTCGACCGCGAGGAGCAGGGCGAGAGTCTCAGCCGGATGCTGCCTGGCGGCATCGCCCAAAAGCTCCGGGAGCAGGGCGTCAAGCCCGGTGAGACCGAGCGACTGACCGTGACCGTGCTCATGTCCGACATCCGCGCGTACTCGACGATCGCGGAATTCGCCGACCCCAGTGCGCTCGCCGCGCAGCTGCACGAGCATCGCGCCGAGATGAACGGCGCCCTTCTGGCCGAGGACGGCACGGTCATGCAGTTCGTCGGGGATGCCGTCATGGCAGTGTTTGGCGCTCCCTTCCCGCAGGCGGACCAGGCCGACCGCGCTGTGCGCGCAGCCGAGGCGATGCACGCTCGCCAGGCCGCGGTCAACGCCAAGTGGGAGGCGCGGGGCCTGCCCGCCTTTCACCTCGGCATCGGCATCTCCACAGGCGATGTCGCGGCGGCGCTGCTCGGGTCTGAGGAGCGGCTGGAGTACTCGGTTGTCGGTGACGCGGTGAACCTCGCCCAGCGCCTCCAGCAGTGGGCGCAGGGCGGCCAGACAGTGCTGAGCGAGCCGACCCACGCGGGGCTGTCGCACCCCCCACCGGCCGAGCGGCTGGCCCCCGAGCTGGTCAAGGGACGGAAGACGCCGGTGGGGGCCTACCGGGTCGGCGTCCCCACCTGAAAACGCCGGAGCGTGGCGCGGCAGACCGTCGCGGCCGATCGCTCCCGGCACCGCGGCAGTTGGGGCCGCGTCAGGGTGAGGTGGAGTCGGCCGTCGGCCCCGTGGTTGCCGCCGACCATGCCTCGAGGAGACGCTCGGGGCTGAACTCCGACTTGGGGATGAAACAGGCCGCCCCGACCTCCTCCGCCTGAGGTCCGTACTCGGCGGCCTCGTACGTCGACAGCACCAGAACCACCACCGGTCTGCCCCCGACGTGGTCGGCCAGGATCTGCCGGGTGGCCTCGAGCCCGCTGATCCCGGGCAGGTTGACGTCCATGAGCACCAGGTCAGGGCGCAGCTCATGCGCGCTCTCCACCGAGGCCTCGCCGGTCTCGGCCTCGCCGATGACCTCGAACCCGTCGGTGAATTCCACCACGGTCCGCGCCACCGTCCGAAACGGCTCCTGGTCGTCGACGATGAGCACTCGCACCGGCATGTCACGTCGGAGGATAGTGCCTCCGGGCGACTTTTCCCATGGTGCCAGCCCCCCCTCGGCGAGGGGGGATACCCCTGACCGGCCTGTGCCTCACCTATTCTCGCCACGTGCCGATCCGTGTCGTCCTCGCCGAGGACAACTACCTGCTGCGCGAGGGCCTCACGCAACTCCTTGCGATGTCCGATGAGATCGTTCTTGTGGCATCGTGCGGCGACCTCTCCGAACTCGAACAAGCGATCGCCGACACCAACCCCGACGTCGTCATCACCGACATCCGCATGCCCCCGACAGGGACGGACGAGGGCCTCCAGGCCGCCCACCGTCTCCGCGCCGAGCGTCCCGAGGTCGGCGTCGTGGTGCTGAGCCAGTTCGCTGAACCGGACTACGCGCTGGCGCTCCTCGAGGACGGCGCCGCAGGTCGGGCCTACCTGCTCAAGGAACGGGTCTCCGACATCGATCAGCTTGTGCGCGCCATCCGTGAGGTGGCGTCGGGCGGCTCCGTGATCGACCCGGCGGTGGTCGAGGCGCTGGTGGCATCCCGGACCGCCGCCCGCCAGTCGTCGCCCCTCGCCGAGCTGACCCCGCGGGAGACAGAGGTGCTCTCGCAGGTCGCCCAGGGCCGCAACAACGCTGGGATCGCTGCCGTCCTGTCGCTCACCGACCGGGCGGTTGAGAAGCACATCAACGCCATCTTTTCCAAGCTCGGCCTGTCCGAGGAGCCGGACACCCATCGCCGCGTCAAGGCGACCCTCGTCTACCTCGCGGAGCGGCGCCATTGACGGGACTCCCGTTCCGACATGCTCGCCGGACGTGCAGGGCGAGTACACTGAGCAGTGCTGACCCAACTTGGTCGGCAGTCGCTCGTGCTCGTCCTCGCCTTCTCGAACGGACCGCGCGCCGTGTAGAAGGTTCGAGAGGGCAGGAGACAGGATATGTCCACCAATGGGACAGTCAAAAAGGTCCAGAGCGACCGTGGATTCGGCTTCATTGCCGCCGAGGATGGAGAGGAGTACTTCTTCCATCGCAGTGGTCTTGACCCGTCGTTGAACTTCGACAGCCTTGCCGGCGGCGAAGCCGTCACCTTCGAGGTCGAGAAGAGCGACAAGGGCCCGCGCGCCAGCCGCGTTCGCGCCGCAGGCGCCTGACCGAAAGTAGCGGACGGGACCGGGGGCATCGCGCCTCCGGTCCCCGACCCTCTGAGCGGCGGCGGGACCTTCCAGCCGCCCCTGGGCCCAGTGCCGGCCCACCGACCGATCCCGAACGGTAGAACCGCGCCCTCCTGAACGCGTCGAGTGCGTCGGCAAACTGCGAGGTCGCCACATCGTGTGCCTTCTGTTACAGTTTGATAAGAACGGAGCGATTGAAGCGTTTCGCAGGCTGAGGGGGCACAATCCATGGAGACAGGTAGCGACACGTCACATCGTTCGAGGGGCACCGGGCGCGGTTTCGGCCGGAGGCTCCTGAGTGGTGGCGCAGCCGGCCTCGTCGCCATCGGCTTCGCGGGCACGGTTTCCATCGCAACCGCCTACGCGCACAGCGGAAGCGTCGGTGCCTCGGAGACCTGCTCATCCTGGTCGGCCTCGGTCACGCTGGCTCACAACGTCACCATTGACAGGTTCGTGGACGTCGTGACCACGATCCCCGGCACCTCCGGCATCAGCGGCGGCCACTACGACTCCAGCAAGGGGTTGATCTGGAACGCCGCCGGTGCGGCGCCGTCGACGGGCACCGTGACGCTGAACATCTACTCCGGCAAGAACGGCGTCCCGGGGGCTCGGGAGTTCACCGCGACCGCGTCCATCGTCCCGGCGCACGGCTGCGTCGCGTCGCCGACCATCGATACGACCGCGTCGCCGGGCGGCCCCGTCGGCACCGTCATCCATGACACCGCGACGATCACCGGCGGCAACGGCCCGACCGGCACGGTCACCTTCAGGCTCTTCGCCAACACTGCGGATTGCACCGCGGGGACCGGGGCTCTGTCCACGTCGACAGAAGCCCTCAGCGCGACGGCACCCATCCTCGCCACCAGCAAGGACTTCGTCACCGCGGGCGTGGGCACATTCCAGTGGCTCGCCAGCTACAGCGGCGACCAGGCAAACCACACGGTCAGCAGCGTCTGCGGCTCGGAGCCCGTGTCAGTCAGCAAGGCGACGCCGTCGATCAGCACCCACGCCTCCGCGGGCGGACCTCTCGGCACGGCGATCCATGACAGTGCCACCGTGACCGGTGGCGACAGCCCGACCGGCACGGTCACCTTCACGCTCTTCGCGGGCACGGCATCCTGCACGGACGGCAACGCCCTGTACACCTCGCCGGCGGAGCCACTGTCGACCACGGCGCCGTTCACGGCGACCAGTGGCGCGTACACCCCGGCCGGTCTCGGCACGTTCCAATGGCGCGCCACCTACAGCGGCGATGCCCACAACCAGGGCACAAGCAGCGCGTGTGGCGACGAGCCTGATTCCATCGGGCAGGCCGCGCCCGCGATCACCACAACGGCCTCGGCGGGCGGGGTCGCACCGGTCTCCGTGCACGACACCGCGACGCTGGCGGGCGGCGCCAACCCTTCGGGCACCGTCGTGTTCGCGCTCTACCCGGACACCGCGTCGTGCAGCGCCGGGACGGGCGCCCTCTACACCTCGCCCGCAGAAACACTCTCGGCCGGAGCGGCCACGAGCGGATCGTTCAGCCTCGCCACAGCAGGCACCGACCAATGGAAGGCCACCTACAGCGGTGACACCAACAACGCCGCCGTCTCGAGCACATGCGGCGACGAGCCGGTGACCAGCACCGCCGATCCCGGCAGCGTCCAGGGCATCACCACGGGTCCTCCCGGTGGTGGGGTGCAGGCGATCACGACACCGAGCACCGGTGCGAGTGGGATCGTGGCGGACATCAGCCTCGGCGCCCTTCTCATCCTCGGTGGCGTCGGCACAGTCCTGGCGGGCGCCATCCAGCCTCGCCGACGCCGCAGCACCTGACACCCACGTAGTTCCGGGAAGGGGGCCGGTGCGATGGCACCGGGCCCCCTTTTCTTTGCCCAGGGTAGAGCTGCCCAGCACCGGCCGCGGGTCGCCCCTAGAGTCCATCTCCGTGGGCACCCTGGTGGCCGGTCCGCAAGCGCCCCTGTTGGAGCGGTACTCGGAGGATGCCGTCGGCATCCTCGACGCCGCCGAGCGGAGGCGACTGTTCGACGCGGCCGGCACTGCCCGCGACGAGCGCCAACTGGCGTGGGAACTCCTCTACCGCATCGAGCCCGAGCTCTACGCCGAGCTTGTTGCCGGCGAGCGCCTCCATGACGGCATCCTGCGGTGGCTGCCCTCAGAGTGCGACCACGTCCTCGAGATCGGTGCGGGAACCGGGCGCCTCACCGTGGAACTGGCCCGGCGATCGGCGTCCGTCACCGCCGTTGAGCCGGCTCTCCCCATGCACGACCTGCTCCGCGACCGTCTGCACCGCGCCGGCGCCGACCGCGTGCAGGTCGTTCGCGGCTTCTTCGACGAGCTTCCGGACCCGCAGCGAGCCCACGACCTGGTCATCAGTTGCTCGGCATTTGCGCAGCACACCCTGGACGACCCTGACGCCTGTCTCGACATGATGGAGAGCCGGTGCGCCCCCGGCGGGCTGCTGGTCATCGTCTGGCCGTGGGACGCGCCCTGGTTGTGCTCGCGGGGCTTCGAGCACGTCGTGTTCGAGGGCCCGATGGTCGTCGAGTACGAGTCCTTGGACAGCGCCCTCGCGCTGGCGCGGATCTTCTACCCACACGCGGTCGCCACCATCGCCGCCCGGGGGTCTCGATTCGTCGACTACACGGACCTGGGCCTCAACGCGCCACGCGATCTGTGCTGGAAGCGGTGTGACTGAGGGGACAGGGCGGGTGTGCGCGTCGCACTGATCGCGCCGCTGGTCAGCCCGATCCGCGACGCTCAGCTCGGCGGCGCGCAGGCCGTCGTCGCCGACATTGCGCGCGAGCTGGCCCGCCGTGGGCACGAGATCGTCGTGTACGCCGCTCGGGGATCCGCCATCGAGGGAATCGCCATTGCGTCGCTCGATATCGATCCCACCCCGCTGCGCGGCGACCTCGTCCGCGACGAGGGGGAGCAGACCCCGTCCGCGCCCATGACGGCCGCGTACGCGGCGGTGTACCGCCACGTGCTCGCAGCGCGCTTCGACGTTGTCCACAGCCACGGTTTCGACGTACCCGCCATCAGTGTTGCCGCTGCCATGGGACTGCCCGTCCTGCACACGCTGCACATGCCGGCGAGCCGTTCCGTCGCCGCCGCGATCACCGACGTCCGGCGCGGACCCACCGGCGCCTGGATCGCCGCTGTTTCCCACGCCCAGGCCGCGACCTGGCGGATGCTCATCGCGATCGATGCGGTGCTCAGCAACGGGGTCCCGGTGGAGGACATCCCCTTCGAGCCGGTCGGCGGCAGCGCGGCGGTGATCGCGGCGCGGTTCAGCCCGGAGAAGGGAATCGACGACGGCATCGCCGCGGCTCGGCTGGCTGACCTGGCGGTCGACGTCTACGGCACACCGTATGACGCCGGGCACGAGCGTGCCGTGACCGAGCGCTGGCGAGACGACCCGGAGGTGCGGTTCCTCGCCCCCGCCGCCCGGGAGGACCTGTGGGCCGCCATGGGTGCGGCGCGCGCCGTGGTCTGCCTGTCGCGATGGGAGGAGCCGTTCGGGATGGTGGCCGCCGAGGCGGCGGCGTCCGGCACACCTGTCGTGGCCTCGCGGCGGGGCGCACTTGCTGAGGTCGTGCTCGACGGGGTCACCGGCTACGTCGTCACCGCCGGTGACATCATCGCCGCGGCGGCAGCGCTCCGTCGCGTCAACGAGTTGAGCCGCGGCGACTGCCGCCGCCACGCCGTGGATTCGCTGAACCTCGGCGACACGGTGACCGCCCACGAGGCCCTGTACGCGCAGATCGCCAGCGCAGGTCGATCGCCATCACCGTAGACTGGCCCGATCGACCGAGCTGATTCTGGAGGTTCTTCCGTTGCCCAGTCCCACCGAGATCTTCGCCCAGCTCGACAGCCGGCTTGGCGCCAACCCGGCGAAGATCGCCAACCTGAACGCCGGGTTCGCTTTCGACATCGGGGGCGACGAGGGCGGCCTCTTCCACATCAACCTCCACGACGGCACGGGTCACGCCGGCCCGGGGGCGCCAGAGAGCCCCAACGTGACCATCTCCATGAAGGACACCGATTTCGTCGACCTGGTCAATGAAAAGCTCGACGCGACAGCCGCCTTCATGTCCGGCAAGCTCAAGATCAAGGGCGACATGGGCCTCGCCATGAAGCTGCAGGGGATCCTCCGCGACTGAGCGGTGGTCGCGCCGGCAGCGGGCGCGCCAGGGGAGACGATGAGCCATGGCTGACATCGCCGTGGTCTGCGGCGCCAGCGGGGGCCTGGGCCCCGCGGTCCTCAGCGCCCTGTCCGAGAGCCACCCGAGGGTGATCGGCGTCGCCTCGCCGCGACAGACACGGGAGCAGCTCGAGGCGGTCTCACCGACGACAGAGTGGGAGCAGGCCGACCTCACCGATCCCGACGCGGTGGATGCGCTGTGGGAACGGCTCGACCAGCTCCCGGGGTCGGTCGATGCCGTCGTCAACGTCACCGGAGGCTTCCGCGCGGGCACGGTGGCTCAGTCGACCGCAGCCGACGTGCGCTTCATGCTCCAGCTCAACCTCGAGGCGACCTGGTGGTCGTGCCGCGCGTCGTCGTTGCGCATGAGCAAGCGGGGGAGGGGCAGCATCGTCAACGTCGGCTCGCGGTCAGCGATGGAGGGTGGACAAGGTTCCGCCGCCTATGCGGTCGCCAAGGCGGGTGTTGTCAAGCTCACCGAGGTGCTCGCCGCCGAGGTGAAGAAGGACGGGGTGCGGGTCAACGCCGTACTGCCCGCGGTCATCGACACCCCGGCGAATCGATCGTGGATGACGGAGCGTGATCTTGGGCGCGCGGTGCCCCCGGCAGCGATCGCCGCTGTGATCGCCTTCCTCTGCAGCGAGCAGGCGGCCGCCATCACCGGCGCGATCATCCCCGCATATGGCAGCTTCTGACCCGCCGCCCCGGGCCGCGGCGTACGCCGCGATCAGTCCGGAGGATGCGTACCGATCGCTTGCAGGTCACCCCGCCTGGATCGTCGAACGTGACCGCCTTCATCGCGACATCCGTCTGCGCTCGTTCATGGAGGCGATCGCTCTGATCACGCGTGTGGCCGCCATCGCCGAGGCGATGCGCCACCATCCCAACATCCGCCTGCACGAGTGGTGCTTCGTCGACTTCGAGGTGTACTCGCACCTCACCGGCGGCATCAGCCGTCGCGACGTCGAGCTTGCCCTGGCGATCGACGAGCTGATCGAGGACACCCCAACCGCGTAGCCAACCTGCCTCGTCATCAACGCGCAAGGTGCCCGCGATAGGTTCACGTGACCAATGAACGTCCGTGCCAGCCTGCTCGGGACACGCCGTCGCATGATCGCCGTCATCACCGCACTGGTGGTGGCCGTCGCTGCTGTCGGCGGCTTCATGTACACACGCGGCAGCACCGCGGCCCCCCAGTACCGCACTGCCGCCGCCGCGCTGGGCACCATCCGTCAGACCCTCTCGCTCACCGGCAACCTCGCCCCGGTGGCGCAGTCGAACCTGAACTTCCAGGTGAGCGGCACGGTCACCGCGATCGATGTCTCCGCGGGCCAGGCGGTCACAGCCGGACAGGTTCTGGCCACAGTTGACCCCAGCGCACTGCAGACGACGCTCACCCAGGACCAGGCCAACCTCACCGCCGCGCAGGCCAAGCTGACGGCGGACGAGAGCTCGGGCTCGACCGCGAGCACCAATACCGCACAGCAGATCGCCAGCGCGAAGACCACGCTGGCCAACGACCAGACCGCATACAACGACACGATCGCGCTCAACAACCAGACCACCAGAAACGACCAGGCGGCGATTGCCTCGGCGCAGGCCGCAGTCAGCAGTGACGGCGCGGCGGTGGCGGCGGCGCAGACCACATACAACAACGACGGTTGCTCCGGCAGCACTCCGCCGCCAGCCTGCACGACAGACACACAGAACCTGAGCACGGCAAAGTCGCAGCAGGCCAAGGACACGTCGACGCTGGCCAGCGCCCAACAGGCCCTGCCCACCGACACGGTGCGCGCTCAGCAGTCGGCGGACCAGGCGTCCGCCAAGGTTGCGTCCGACCGCACCGCCCTCAGCAACGCGGAGAGCACGACGGCCGGCGCTTCGCAGGCATCGGCCGTCGCCCAGGACAACGCCGGCCTCGCCCAGGCGCAGCAGGCTGTCACCACCGCGCAGGACGCGGTCGCGGAGGCCACCCTGACCGCGCCCACCGCCGGGGAGGTGGCCCAGGTCAACCTCTCCGTGGGGAGCACGACCAGCGGTTCGTCATCGTCGGCCGCGGCCGCATCGGCATCGGCATCCGCCGCCCAGTTCATCCTGCTGACGCCTGGCTCATTCGAGGTGACCAGCACGGTCAGCGACAGCGTCGTCAGTGAGGTCACAGTCGGGCAGAACGCCGTGGTCACCGCAGCCGGCTCCACCAACGGTCTGCCGGCGACGGTGATCTCTGTCGGCGTCATCGCCACGGTCAGCTCCGGGGTGGCCACGTTCCCGGTGACCGTGCAGATCACGGGCTCGCATCCCTCGCTGCGCGACGGCATGTCGGCAACGGTCGTGGTGGTCGTCAACCAGGTCGTCGGTGTGCTGTCCGTGCCCACCAGTGCCGTACACACCACCGGCACCGCCTCGTTCGTGAACGTGCTCCAGGCGGGCAAGCTGACCCCGGTCACGGTCACGGTCGGCTCGGCGGATTCGCTGCGCACGCAGATCACCTCGGGGCTGTCCGTGGGCCAGACCGTGGTGATCGCCACCGTGACCAGCACCATCCCGACCACCGGGGCCGCCGGCGCCGGCACCACTCGGCGCGGCGCCGCAGGTGGTTTCGGAGGCGGGGGAGGGGCGGGCATCGTCGGCGGCGCCCCGGCGGGCGGCTGACCGGGTGAGTGCCCCGCTCATCGACATCCGTAGGGTGTCGAAGGTCTACGGTCGCGGCGACGTGGCCTTCCGTGCGGTGGACGACGTCAGCCTTCGCGTCCAGCCCGGGGAGTTCGTGGCCGTCATGGGCGCGTCCGGGTCCGGCAAGTCGACGTTGATGAATATCGTGGGCTGCCTCGACAACCCCAGCGAGGGCCAGTACCGCTTCGGGGGCGAGGCGGTGGAGTCGATGAACGAGCGCGAGCTTGCCGCCGTGCGCAACCGGCGCATCGGGTTCGTGTTCCAGCAGTTCCAGCTCCTCTCCGCCCTCAGCGCGTGGCGCAATGTCGAACTGCCGTTGCTGTACCGCGCCGCCACCGACCGCCGCCGCCTCGCGGTGGCTGCGCTGGCGAGCGTGGGCCTCGCTGACCGCGTCGACCACCGGCCCACGGAGCTGTCGGGCGGCCAGCAGCAACGTGTCGCCATCGCGCGCGCCCTGGTCACCAACCCCGACCTCATCCTCGCCGACGAGCCCACCGGCAACCTCGACAGCACCTCGAGCGGCGAGATCCTCGACATGCTGAAGAGGCTCCACGCGGCCGGTCGTACGATCGTCCTGATCACCCACGACGAGCACGTCGCGTCGGTGGCGTCGCGCCGCTTCCTGATGAGGGACGGCCGGCTCCAGGAAGCGGTCGCGGCATGAGCCTGCTGCGCACCTTTGAGACCGGGCTGCGCGGCATCGCCGCTCACCGTCTGCGCTCGATCCTCACGACCCTCGGCATCCTGTTCGGTGTCGCCGCCGTCATCTCCACAGTCGGCATCGGCCAGGCCTCGTCGAACGCGGTCAACAGCCGGATCGCCTCATTGGGCACCAACGAGCTGACCATCACCGGTGGCTCATCGGTGAGTGGCGGCGTGCGCGGTGGGGCGGGCAGCGCGCAGACCCTGACCTTGGCGGACGTCACCGGGCTCTCCGACTCTTCCAATGCGCCCGACATCGTCGCTGTCGCGCCCGAGAACCAGACGTCGACGACGGTGATCAACGGTTCCGTCAACTCGACCACTACCGTGGAGGGGAGCAGCGCGCAGTGGCTCACGGCAAACTCGCGCAGCCTCGCCGGCGGCTCGTTCTTCACCACGACCAACGTCGCCAACCACGCCCTCGACGCGGTGCTCGGCTCCACCACAGCCTCCAACCTCGGAGCGGGGGTGGGGTCCCAGGTCACGATCGCGTCGACACCATTCACAGTGGTCGGGGTCCTGCAGTCCTCAGGCGGGGCGGGCTTCACCAACCCTGACGACGTCGTCGTGATCCCGATCACGACCGACCAGGACCTGCTTGTCGGGCAGGGACACGTGCAGCGCATCGTCATCGCTTCTGGCAGCGCGGCGACGGTCGGCTCCGCCTACGCCGAGGCCAACCAACTGCTGCTCCAAACCCACCACATCACCAACTCCACCGCCGCCGACTTCAGCATCGTCAACCAGAGCTCGTTTCTGAGCACCGCCCAGTCCGTGACAACGACGTTGACCCTCCTCCTCGCCAGCATCGCCGCCATCTCGCTGCTCGTCGGCGGGATCGGGGTGATGAACATCATGTTGGTGACCGTCACCGAGCGCACCACGGAGATCGGGCTGCGCAAGGCCCTCGGTGCCACGCCTGCCGACGTCCTCCGCCAGTTCCTCATCGAGGCGGCCACCCTCAGCGTGGTGGGGGGCATCCTCGGCGTCGCAACGGCCCTGGCAGTCGGGGTTCTGCTGCCCCACTTCACGACGATCGGCATCGCCATCACACCACTGCCCGTGGTGGTGGCGGTCGGCGTGGCCGCCGCTGTCGGCCTCATCTTCGGCGTCTACCCCGCCGCGCGGGCTTCGCGACTAGCTCCCATCGTGGCGCTGCGATCGCAGTGATCGCGCCACACCACCTCTTTGGAGAAGACCGATGAACACCCCCACCAAGCTCCTTCTCTGCGTGTCCGCGATCGCCGTGGCGGGGTGCGGCAGCGCCAGCGCCGCCGCCGGTGCGGCGACCACGCCCACCCCGGCTCGCGCGGGGCGCGGGCTCGGCGCGGGCACCGCCGGACAGCTCGTCCAGGTGAACGGCAACACGCTCACCCTGAGCACGACGGCCGGGGACGCGACTGTCGACTACGGCTCCAGCACCACGATCACCTCGACCAGCACCGGGTCTCCGGGGGACATCGTGGTTGGCGCCTGCGTGGTCATCGTCGGCCAGAAGGATGCCGCGGGGGCGGTCACCGCGAGCTCGGTGCGCCTCAGCCAGGCGGTCAACGGCAGCTGTGCTGCCGGCCTGCGCCCCGGCGGAGGCGCCGGCGCGTCGCCGGGAGCGTTCCCCAGCAACGTTCCACGCCCGTCGAGGTCCGGGGTGCCCACGCCGAATCCCAACACCGCCGTGGTGGCTGGGCTGGTCAGCGCCGTGGCCGGGACCACCATCACGGTGACCAGCACGGCCGGCGCTACACAATCCGCGACGGTGCCGACCACCCTGTCGGTGACCGAGTCTTCGCCGACGACGGCGGCGGCCCTCACCGTTGACAGCTGCGTCCGGGCCGTCGGCCCCAAGAACGCCGGCGGCGCGGTCCAGGCCACCGCCCTGACCATCCAGCCGACCGATTCCACCGGGGCATGCACATTCACTCGAGCCGGCGGCTTCGGTGGTGGGGGCGGCTTCGGCGGCTTCGGCGGGGCGCCGGCTCCCGCCGGCTGACGATCCGTCGCCCGCCGTCGTGAGGGCTCGGTCAGGATTCGGACAGACCCAGGTCGGGCGCGAACCGCCCCTCCTCGAGGCGCTTCCTGACCGCGACCAGGAACTTCGCGGCGGCGGCGCCGTCGATGAGTCGATGGTCGTAGGTGAGGGCCAGGAACGCCATCGAGCGGATCGCGATGGCCTCCGCGCCGTTGCCGGGGTCTGTGACCACCACCGGCCGTCGAACCACCGCGCCGGTGCCGAGGATGGCCACCTGGGGCTGGTTGATGATCGGGGTATCGAAGAGGGCGCCGCGGCTGCCGGTGTTGGTGATCGTGAAGGTGCCCCCCGACAGCTCGTCGGCGGTGATCGTGCCGTCTCGTGTGCGCGCCGCCACGTCGGCGATGGCGGCCGCAATGCCAACGAGCGAGAGCCGGCCGGCGTCGCGGATGACCGGGGCGAGCAGGCCGCGCTCGGTGTCGACGGCGACGGCGAGGTGGATGGCGCTGTGGTGGGTGACCGTGCCGGCCGCGGTGTCGACGGAGGCGTTGAGGTCCGGTTGTGCTTCCAGGGCCTCCACGGCTGCCCGTGCGAAGAACGGCAGGTACGAGAGCTTGACGCCGCGCGCAGCCGACCCGGCGCGCGCGCGCAGCTGGGCGATGCGGGTGACGTCCACCTCGACGACGCTGGTGAGCTGAGCCGAGGTGTGCAGGGACGTCACCATGCGCTCGGCGATCACCGCGCGCACGCGGCTGAGCGGCTGGGTGTGATCGCCCTCGGCATCCCTCTTCGGCGCCGGCGCGGGCTCCGGCGTGCTCGCAGCCGCCGACCGGGCGGCCACCGCGGCGCTCACGTCCTCGCGGGTGATGCGGTCGCTCGGTCCGCTCGGTGTCACATCGGCGGCGGTCAGGCCGGCCTCCTCGAGCAGGCGCCTGATCAGCGGCGACGGACGGCGTTCGCCCGCCTCAGCCGGCACGCCGGCGGTCGCGTCCACCGAGGCGGCCGCCGCGGGGGCTGCGGCGGCCACCGGCTCGGCCGCCACCGGCTCGGCGGCCACTGGTTCGGCCACGACCGGCTGGGCCGCCACCGGCTCGGCCCCAGCGTCCTCGCCCTCCACCTCCAGCCACGCGAGGGCAGCGCCGACCGGCACAGTCTCGCCCTCCTTGACGAGGACCTCGAGCAACACGCCGGCTTGCAGCGTGGGCACCTCCATCGACACCTTGTCGGTGGCGATCTCAACGAGGGGCTCGTCGGCCGCCACCGTGTCGCCCTGGCTGCGCAGCCATCGCGTGATCGTTCCCTCGCTCACCGTCTCGCCAAGCTGGGGCATGACCACGGGGACCCTCACCAGGTCACCGCGACGTACTTGCTCTCCATGAACTCGAGGAGTCCGTCATGGCCGCCCTCGCGCCCAAGACCGCTCTGCTTCACCCCGCCGAAGGGGGCGGCGGGGTCGGAGACGAGCGCTCGGTTGAGGCCCACCATTCCCGATTCCAGCGCCTCGCTGACACGGAGACCCCGGCGCAGGTCACTCGTGTACACATACGCGACCAGGCCGTACTCGGTGTCGTTGGCGAGCTCGACCGCCTCCTGCTCAGTGTCAAACGCGACCAGCGGCGCGACGGGCCCGAAGATCTCCTCGCGGAGGATTGCCGCGCTCGACGGCACGTCGACGAGCACGGTGGGCGAGTAGAAGTAGCCCGGCCCTGCGGGGGCGCCGGCGCCGACGACAATACGCGCGCCGTCGCGAACGGCGCCGTCGACCAATTCGGCGACCTTGTCGCGGCCGGCGGCGTTGACCAGTGGGCCCAGTTGCACGCCCTCGTCGAGACCTGGGCCCATGCGCAACGCACTCATCGCCTCGGCAAGCCGTCCCCCGAAGTCGGCCGCGATGCCCCTCTGCACCAGGAAACGATTTGCGGCGGTGCAGGCCTCGCCGCCGTTGCGCATCTTGGCGATCATCGCGCCGGCGACGGCGGCTTCGATGTCGGCGTCATCGAAGACGATGAACGGGGCGTTGCCGCCCAGCTCCATGGAGCAGCTGACCACGCAGTCGGCCGCCTGGTGAAGCAGGCCGCGGCCCACCTCGGTGGACCCCGTGAAGGAGAGCTTGCGCACCCGGGGGTCGTGGAGCATGGCTCCCACCACAGGCCCTGAGCGCCGCGAGGGCAGCACGTTGACCACCCCGGCGGGAACGCCGGCGTCGCTGAGCAGGGCTCCAAGCGCGAGCGCCGTCAGCGGCGTGTCCGATGCCGGCTTGAGCACCACGGTGCACCCCGCCGCCAGCGCCGGGCCGATCTTGCGGGTGGCCATCGCCGCAGGGAAGTTCCACGGTGTCACCAGCACGCTCACCCCGATCGGCTGGCGCAACACCAGGATCCGGTTGGCACCCGAGGGAGCCGTGTGCAGGTCACCGCCGCCGCGCACGGCCTCCTCGGCGAACCAGCGGAAGAACTCGGCTGCGTAGGTGACCTCGCCACGTGCGTCGGGGAGGGCCTTGCCGTTCTCCCTGACGATGAGTCGCGCCAGCTCCTCGGTGCGCTCGGTCATGAGGTCGAACATGCGCCGAAGCACCTCGGCGCGTTGCCGCGGCGGTGTCGCCGACCATCCTGGGAGCGCCTCGTAGGCGGCGCTCACAGCCGCGAGCCCGTCCTCCACCGAGCCGTCGGCGACGACGGCGATCACCTCACCCGTGGCGGGGTCCTCGACCTCGAAGGTCCTCCCGTCCGAGGAGTCCATCCACAGGCCGCCGACCAGCAGCTGGGTCGGCGCGCTCACGGCCTCAGGTTGCAGTGTGGTGCTCATGACTGCATCGCCCTCTCAATGGTGCTGATGATCCGCTCGACGGACGGGATCGCCAAGTCCTCGAGCGCATCAGCGGAAGGTAGCGGGATGTGCGGCGTCGTGATGCGCAGCGGCGGTCCGTCGAGGTCGTCGAAGCACTCCTCGGCGACGATCGACACCAGCTCGGCCCCCCAGCCGCACAGGCGCGGATTCTCCTCGACGGTGAACATCCTCCCGGTGGCGGAAACCTCGCGGAGGATGGTCTGCGTGTCGAGCGGCACCAGGCTGCGCACGTCAACGACTGTGGAGTCGATCCCCCGCGCGGCCAGCATCTCGGCGGCGGCAAGGGCGCGGGGCACCATCGCTGCGAGGGCGACGATGGTGGCGTCCGTGCCGGAGCGCAGCACCTTGGCCGTGCCCAGGCTGTCGACCAGCTCGCCGTCGGGCACCTCACCCTTGGTGGCGTAGAGGCCCTTGGCCTCGAAGAACATCACCGGGTCCGGGTCGCGCACCGCCGCCGCGAACAGGCCGATGACGTCGGCCGGGTTGGACGGTGCCACCACCTTGAGCCCGGGGATGGCCATCGCCCAGTTCTCGACCGCCTGGGAGTGCTGGGCCCCGAAGCGCAGCCCCCCGCCATTGCCCGACCTGATCACCAGCGGGAAGCTCACCTGTCCCGCGGTCATGTAGGAGCTCTTGGCGATCTGATTGGCGACGATGTCCCAGCAGACGGCGAAGAAGTCCGCGAACATGATCTCCGCGATCGGTCGAAGGCCGGTCATGGCCGCTCCCATGGCGGCGCCGAGGATGGCCTGCTCGGAGATCGGGGTGTCACGGACCCGCTCGGGGCCGAAGCGCTCGAGCAACCCCACGGTGGCCTTGAAGACGCCCCCCGCAGCGCCGATGTCCTCGCCGAGGAACACGACGGTCGGGTCGCGGTCCATCTCCTGCGCGATCGCTCGCGACACGGCGTCGCGATAGGTCAGTTCCGCCATGACGAGCCTCCATCCGACCAGACGTTGTTCATGAGCAGGTCCAGCCCCGGCGGCGGAGAGGCCTGGGCTTCGACGGTGGCGGTCTGGACGTCGCTGTCAGCGGTCTCCTCGATGGCGTCGAGGTCCGCCTCGCCGACCCCATCGGCGACGAGGCGCGCGCGGTACAGGTCGATCGGGTCGTACGCGGCCCACGCGGCCACCTCCTCCTCGGGCTTGTACTTGCCGGGATCGGCCCGCGAGTGACCGCTGGTGCGATAGGTGCGCGCCTCGATCAGCGAGGGACCGCCGCCACTCCGGGCGCGCTCCAGGCACTCGCGGGCGGTGAGGTACATGGCGTCGGCGTCGTTGCCGTCGACGACGATGCTGTCGAGGCCGTACGCTGAGGCGCGATCGGCGGCGGGGTTGTCGACCGCGGTGACGGTGCGGATCGGTGTGTACTCCATGTAGAGGTTGTTCTCACACACGAACACGACGGGCAGCTTCCACACAGCGGCGAGGTTGAGGGACTCGTGGAAGGCGCCGATGTTGGTTGTGCCGTCACCGAAGAAGGCCACCGCAACGCGCGGGTCGCCACGATGCTTGGCCGACCACGCGGCTCCCACCGCGATCGTCAGGTGGGCGCCGACGATCGCGTAGGAGCCCATCACGCCACGCTTGACGTCGGTGAGGTGCATGGATCCGCCCTTGCCCGAGAGGACGCCGCAGCTGCGTCCCAGGAGCTCGCCCATCACCCCGGTCATCGACGTGCCCCGGGCGAGGGTGTGCGCATGACCGCGATAGGTCGCGAATGTGTAGTCCTTCTCGTCCATGGCCACACCGAAGGCCGCGGCGATCGCCTCCTGCCCGAGCGACAGATGGCTCGTGCCCTTGACGAGGTTCTGCAGGAACAGGTCGTAGGCGCGCTTCTCGAACTTGCGCATGCGAACCATCTGGCGGTACAGGGCAAGTTGCGTGGGGGCGTCGACACTGCCGCCAGGACGGTGCAGGATGGCCGGGTCGACCCCCGGCGGTCCTGTCGCCACGGTGATGTCGTCGGTCGGTGCGGACATGTGGATGCTTCCTCTGGTGGCGCGCGGCGGCCGGCTAATACCTGTTGGTGACGAACAGCTCCTCGGCGGGGAAGAGGGTGAGCAGGGCGCAGCCGTCGGCTGTGACCACCACCTCCTCCTCGATGCGCGCCGCGGATTGGCCGTCGCTGGCGGGGCAGTACGTCTCCAGGGCGAAGACCATGCCCTCCTGCAGTTCGATGGGGTTCTCCAGCGAGTTGAGCCGCGAGATGATGGGCCGCTCGTGGAGCCCCAGCCCCAGGCCGTGGCCGAACTGGAGCCCGAACGCGTCCATCTCGCTGGCGAAACCGAAGTCGGTCGCCTTCGGCCACAGCGTCGCGATCTGGTCTGTCGTGGTGCCCGGCCTGACCATCTCGATGGCGGCGTCGATCCACTCCCGAGCCTGCGCGTAGGCGTCTCGTTGCGACTGGCTCGACCGGCCCACCGCGAAGGTACGGTAGTAACAGGTGCGGTAGCCGTTGAACGACTGGATGATGTCGAAGTACGCCTGGTCACCGGGACGGATGAGGCGGTCGGAGAAGTTGTGGGGATGCGGGTTGCAGCGCTCTCCGGAGACGGCGTTGATCGCCTCGACATCGTCGGACCCCATCTCGTAGAGGCGCTTGTTGGCCAGGGCCACGATCTCGTTCTCGCGCACGCCCGGCTTGAGCGCCTCGGCGATGTCCTGGTACACGCCGTCGACCATCGCGGCGGCTGTGGAGAGCAGGGTGATCTCGTCGGCGGACTTGATCAGGCGGGCGTCGAGCATCACCTGCTGCCCATCGCGAACTTCGATGCCCACGCGTTGCAGCTCGAGGAGCATCGGCGTCTCGGCGATGTCGACGCCGAGCGGCATCCCGGCAGCGCCCGCCGCGGTCAGCTCGGCCTTGATCTCGGCGACAGCCCTCACCATCAGCCCGGCGTCCGGCGCCACCGCCCCACGCAGGCCGAGCATGCCGGCGCGGCTGTTCTCGGGGCGGATCCACGGCGCGAACAACCGATGGTGCTTGGCAGCCGACCCGAAGTCCCACACGATGGGCTCGCCGCCGCGGGTCAGCAGCACATAGCGGGCCACCTTGTCGCGGGCCCACTCGCCGATCATCGTCGCCGACACGTAGCGGATGTTGTTGACGTCGAACAGGAGCACGGCGCCGAGGTCCGACGCGTCGAGCGCGGCGCGGGCACGCGCCAGCCTGTAGGAGCGCAGGCGCGTGAAGTCGACGCGCTCCTCGAAATCGACGTTCATGCGCCCCGGGCTGGGGGGAACGACGCCGGTCAGAGGGCTCATCGCATGTCTCCTCGCGTGCCGGGATCGAGGCCGGCGCGGATGGTGGTCGGCAGGCCGGCGCGGGTGGTTACTCCTTACCGCAATCGATTGGCCAAATTGTACGGGACCCGACCTCGCCGCGGGTCCGCGAGGCTGGTGCAGCAATCGATTGTCGAAACCCGTTCGGTTGCCTATCCTTCTCGCGTGGAACGGGTCAAGCTCGCGGATGTGGCCAGGGCAGCGGGTGTCCACGCGGGGACGGCCAGCAGGGCACTGAACCCGAACACGCAGCGGCACGTGAGCCGTGACACCGTGCGTCGAGTGGCGCGGGCGGCCGAGCGGCTCGGCTATGTGCCCAACGCTCACGCCCGTGGCCTGCGCACCGCCCGCTCGTACCTTGTGGGGGTGGTGGTGCCCGACATCACCAATCCGCTCTTCTCGTTGATTCTGCGTGGCGCCGAGCAGGTCCTGACGACTGCCGGGTACACCGTGGTGCTCAGCGATACCAACAACGACATCCGAGGCCCACGCAGTCAGGTCGAGTCCCTGTTGGCGCGAGGGGCCGACGGCTTCATCATCGCCACCGCCGAGTGGGACGACCCGCTCCTCGAAGACCTCGACGACCGCGGTGTCGCCGCCGTCCTCGCCAACCGCAACACCCGGCGCGGTCGCTGGCCGTACGTCGGGGGTGATGAGCGTGCGGGGATCGCCATGGCAGTACAGCACCTCCGCGGCCTCGGTCACCGGCGCCTGTTGCACCTTGCGGGCCCGCAGCATCTCTCGACCGGCCGCGACCGAGCTGAGGCCTTCGAGTCCGCGTTGCGGGCGGACTCGCTGCCGGGCGGCGACGCCCATGTTCGGGTCACCGGCGCGTTCACCGAGGCTGCCGGGTTCGACGGGATGACGGCCGTCCTCGCCGGACCGGATCGATTCAGCGGAGTGGTCGCAGGCAATGACCTGATTGCGCTGGGTGCGCTGGATGCTCTTCGCGCCGCCGGCGTGCGCTGCCCGGAGGACGTGTCCCTCACCGGGTTCAACGACATGCCCTTTGTCGATCGGCTGACCCCTCCGCTGACCACGGTCAGGTTGCCGCTCGAGGAGATGGGGCGGACGGCTGCCAACGAGCTGCTCGCCCTTTTGCGCGGTCAGCCGTCCGTTCGGGCTCGGCGGAGCACCCTGCTCCCGGTGGAGTTGATGGTGCGTGGCACCACCCAGCGGCACGAGCCCTCCCGAACCACCTGAGCTGAGGTGGCGCGCGCAACTCGTTGCGCGCTGGGAGCGGCAGGCGGCAACCGGCACGGCCGTGCACCATCATCCAACGGAGTGGTCGCGGCGCTCCGGGATGTGATTCCGGGCGTCGACAATCGCAGTGCACGCGACATCGTCGCGCCTTGTGCAACGGGCTCCTGCCCACGGCAGCCGTCCCGTCCTGCGATTGGAGATCGAGGAGATGCGCACCTGGTTCAGCCTGTTGACAGGGCGACGGCTGAAACCGCGCTTCCGCCGGGCGGGTCTGGCGATGATGTTGCCGCTCGCAGGTTTGGCCGCTGTCTCCGGAGCCGGCCTGGTGGTCACCAGCAACACCTCCGTCGCGCTGGACAGAGCGCAACGGCTGACCAGCCAGGTGGCCGAGCTTGAGGCAAATGCCCAGTCCTTCGGCTTCAATACCCTCAACGTCCTGGTCGGACATGGCTCCGCCGACCTGACCATGATGTCGGCTTCGGAGAACGACGTAGATGCCGATTTCCGCACTCTGGCGGCGCAGACCGGTCTCACCGCCAACCAGGTGAACGCCCTCTCAGCCGCCGACGCCGAGTGGAAGAAGACAAGCGCGTACCGGGATGCGATCCGACGACTGCGACAGTCGGGCAGCGTCGACCCGACTCGCGCGAACGCGCTCGCCTCGTACCTCGACTCCGACCTCTCCTCAGTCATCGATCGGCTGACCACCCTGGAGACGTCTGAGGCTGCCACTGTGCTCGACCTGCAGCAGTCCCGAAATGCCGCGATACGGTCGTCTGCCATCGCTGTGGCGATCGCCCTGGCGGCCGGCCTGGCCATCGCGATCTGGTCGACGAGCAGGCTGGCCCGTTCTGTTCTTCGACCTCTCGGCGCGCTCAACCGGGCCACAGCCCGCCTCGCGGCCGGGGATCTGCGCCACCGCATCGCGGGTGGACGTTCCGATGAGATCGGCGATCTCGGCCAGGCGTTTGACAAGATGGCCGACCAACTGGAGCAGGAGCACGACGCCGTTCGGGCGCGCGAACGGCGACTCGCGGCGCTGGTCGAGAACGCAAGCGACGCGATCCTGGTGGTCGGCACCGACGGTGCCATCGGTTTCGCCACGCCCCTGTTCCGCGAATTCATGGACAGCGCAGGCGATGCCGTCCCTCGCCTGACCGACATCGTGCACCCGGATGACGTCGGACGATTCAATGCGGCGTGGAACCGTGGCATGGCCGAGCCTGCCGGGTCGACACTCGAGGTCGAGGCCAGGCTCAAGCACCGCGACGGCAGCTGGCGCCACGTGTGGGCCAGGTTGACCAATCGCTTCGACGACCCCGCCGTGGCTGGAATGGTTCTCAACATCAGCGACATCAGTGAACGCCACGAGCACGAGAAGCAACTCACGTTCCAAGCCCTGCACGACCCACTGACGGGGCTTCCCAATCGCGAGTTGCTGAGGCAGCGCATGGAACGGTCCGCGGCAGCGGCCGGCCAGGGCTCGCACGTCGACAGCGTGTTGTACATCGACCTCGACGACTTCAAGAGGATCAACGACACCTTCGGTCACCCGGGCGGTGACCAGTTCCTGGTGGCGATGGCGCAGAGACTGGTCGCCGCAGTGCGCCCGCAGGACACCGTGGCGCGCATGGGTGGCGACGAGTTCGCCGTGCTCCTCGAGGGAGCAACCAGCCAGGCGGCGGCGGCGGTTACCAAGCGCCTGCTCAGCGCGCTGCAGGAGCCGTACTTTCTCGACGGCAAGGGCGTCGCGCCCGGCGCCAGCGTCGGCATCGCCTCTTCGACCCGCGCTCGGGTCAACGCCGAGACCCTACTTGGCGATGCCGACCTCGCCATGTACTTCGCCAAGCGGAGCGGGAAGGGCCAGCACCGGGTCTTCACGCAGGCGATGCGCGTCGATCTGCTTGATCGGCTGCAGCTCGGCGACGAGCTCCGAGCCGCGATCGAGGGCGGCACCATCGAGGTCCACTACCAGCCGGTCGTCGACATGCAGACTGGCGCCATCGTCGGCGCCGAAGCGCTCGCCCGATGGCCGCACCCGCTGCGAGGGTGGGTGGCGCCGGCGGTGTTCATGGCCCTTGCGGAGGAGCTTCATCTTGCCGAGCGCATCGATGCCTTCGTCCTGCACCAGGCGTGCCTCCAGGCCCGCGCGTGGGCCGGGGCCGGCCTGCCTCTCGTCCGCATCACCGTCAACCTGTCGAGCAGCAACCTCGCCAGGCCCGACTTCGTTCTCATGGTGGCCAGCACACTGCAGGACACCGGCTTTCCGGCCAGCAGCCTCGAGTTGGACCTCAGCGAGGGCGCGTTGATCGGAGACTCCAACGCGGTGGTGGTCACCCTGGACAAGCTCAAGGCCCTGGGCGTTCAGCTGGCCGTGAATGATTTCGGCGCGGGGAACTCGGCGTTGTCGCGGCTGCGCGCGCTACCTGTCGACATTCTCAAGGTCCACAAGGTCTTCATCGACGAATTGGGCGCTGCCACGCCGGGATCCACACTCGCGGAGCACATCCTCGGCATCGCTCGCGCGCTCCAACTGAACGTGGTCGCTGCGGGGGTCGAGACAGCATCGCAAGCTGACTTCCTCCGCCAGCATGGCTGCGATCGCGCCCAGGGCCAGCTCTTCAGTCGTGCCGTCGAGCCGGAGGCATTCGCCGCGATGCTCGCCGGAGGGGCCGCGCTCGGTGTCGTCAACCCCGAGCCGGCAATGGCGTGAGCGCCAGGCTAGCGCAGGTTCTCGCTCATCCAGTCGGCCATCAACGGACGGTACTTGTAGGCGATGTTGTTGCACACGTGGTTGCCGTCCGGGTACATCACGAGCGTTGAATTGGGCGCCTCGCGTGCGATGCGCTCCGCCTGGTCGGGGGGGAACAGCCGGTCGCGGGCGCCGTGGATCACCAGCAGCGGCTGGGTCACCCTGTCGAGGATTCCCTCGAGGTTGAGGGTGTATGCCTTCTGGCGTGCTTCCGCTTCGTCCGCCGACTTCGTGTAGAAGATGTAGCCGCCGCGCGTCAGCGGGTTGAGGGCATCCCAGCAGTCGCCGAGGTTGTACGGCCCGGCCAAGCCCACCACGGCGGCCAGTCGCGGCTCGTTGGCGGCCGCCCGCGGGCCGTAGATCGCGCCCATGCTGATGCCCATCAGCCCCACCCGACCGAACTCGCCGTCGAGCCCGAGCGACTCGAGGTGGTCGAGGAGCGGGGTGATCACCGTCTCCCAATTGGGCCGGATGGCGAAGTGCACGGAGTTCTCGGACTGTCCGGGGCCGTCGATGGACAGCGTGGCCAAGCCGCGCCGCAGGAATTCGTCCTCGATCGTGAACATCTCCTCCTTCGACGAGTCGAGCCCGGGCACGATCAGAACGAGCGGTGGGCGTTCGACGCCGGAAGGGCGGCGCAGGTGGCCGGGGATGATGTGGTCCTCGAAGGGGATCTCGAGGCGCTCAGCAGGCGGCTCGAGGTGGGCGAGAGCCTTCCGGTACACGGCCACGGCGCGGTTGCGCAGGTGCGCGTGCACCTGGGGATCCTCGAACCAGAGGAATTTGCCAAGGTGGTAGCACCAGGCGGCGCGCTGGTACGCCGCGGTGGCCGACACGGTGTGGCCACGCTCCTCGGCCTCGCGTCCGAGTTGTTCGTGCACGGCCCCGGCATCGCGCCAATTCGGCCCCCAGTCGGCCCACTCGGTGGTTTTGGCCAGGACGGTCTCGAAGTCGTTGACGTCGATGCCGTTGGCGACGAACCGTGGGCGCCAGTGCCCCGCCGCCATCTGCACGCGGTTCGGTGTGTCCACGGTCATCTCAGATCTCCTGGAGGTCACGTTGGTGGCGCCGGTGGCGCCGGCTCATCACGCCGGCGCACCGAGGAAAAGACGGCCGATCTCACTGTTGTTCAACACCTCGGAGCCGCTTCCCTCGAGGCGGACACGGCCGCTTTCCAGCACCACCCCGTGGGTGGCGAGGCCGAGGCCGGAGCGCGCGTTCTGCTCGACCAACAGGATGGTCCGGCCTGCCGCGTTCATATCGCGAATCAGGTCGAACACCGTGGCGTGCGTCTTCGGGTCGAGTCCCATGGACGGCTCGTCGAGAATCAGCAGGGCGGGGTCGAGCATCAGCGCCCGCGCGAACTCCACGATCTTCTGTTGACCTCCCGACAGGGCGGCGGCACGCTCGTCGCGGCGCTCATGCACGATCGGGAACCGCTCGGACACCTCGCTCATGCGCCGATCGATGAGGGCACGGTCCGCGATGGTGTATGCCCCCATGCGCACGTTCTCCCAGACGGTCATGGTGGGGAAGAGGCTTCGCTCCTGCGGCACCTGGACGATGCCGCGGCGGAGGATGACCCGAGGGCTGAGGCCGACGATGGACTCGCCGGAGAACCGCACGCCGCCGAGGCGGGGACGCAGCAGCCCGCTCACGAGGCGGAGCACCGTCGACTTGCCCGCGCCGTTGGGGCCCACGATACAGGTGATGCCACCCTCCTCGACCACCAGGCTCAGATCGTGGAGGACGTCGCCTCCGCCGTATCCGACGGTGACCCCCTGCAGTTCAAGAAGCGCTGTCATTCAGGCGCCCAGGTAGGCGTCGAGCACCACCGGGTTCTCGCGCACAGCGGACGGGGTTCCCCTCGCGATCACCGTGCCGCGGTGAAGAACCACGACATCGTGGCAGAGGCCCATCACGAACGGCATGTTGTGCTCGACGAGGAGGAAGGCCACTCCCTGCTGGTTGAGCTCACGGATGTGCTCGCCGATGCGTTCGAGCAGGGCTGGGTTGACGCCGCCTGCCGGCTCGTCGAGGAGCACCAGTTGCGGCCGGGCCATCATCACCGCGGCAAGCTCGAGCAACTTGCGCTGGCCGTAGGACAGCGAGCCACCCAGCGAGGCGGCCACGTGGCTGATGTCCATGAAGGTCAGCATCTCCATCGCGCGGGACTTCTCCTCGTGCCACTGGCCGCGTGAGAACAGGCCGCGCAATCCGGCCCTGCGCACCGGGACCAGCATGTTCTCGAGGGCGGTGAGACGCGGGAAGATGCGTGCCAACTGGAAGGTGCGTGCGATGCCAAGCCCGTAGATCCGGTCGGGCGACAAACCGGCGATCGACCGAGCCTGGAAACGGACGTCGCCGGAGTCGCGCGAGGCGAAGCCGGTGATCAGGTTGAACACCGTGGTCTTGCCCGACCCGTTGGGTCCGATGAGCGCCGTGATGTTGCCCGGCTCCACTGAGAGCGTGCAGCCGTCGAGGGCGGTCACACCGCCGAACTTCTTGGAGAGGTTGTCGACCTCGAGAAGGCTCACGGCGATCGAACCCCGGGGGCCGCGAGGGCTTCTCGCGTCTCCGACGATCCGCCGGCCGGCCCGGCGGCGCTGCCGTGACGCCAGCGCACGACGAGGTCCGTGACCGAGGGCACGATGCCGCGCGGCAGCAGCAGGATGACAACCAGGAAGACGGCCGCGTAGAAGACCAGGTAGAGGCGACTGGCACCGAAGTTGTAGGAGAGCCACAACTGCGCGGGCTCCAGGATGAGAGCTCCGACGACCGGTCCCCACAGCGTTCCGAGTCCGCCGAGGAACACCATCAACACCATCGAGAGTCCCACCAGGGGATCGATGACGAATTGCGGGTAGATGTAGGTCACGTAGTAGCCGTAGACGGCGCCGATCATGCCGACCAGTGCTGCACTGATGACGAAGGCGGTGAGCTTGAATCCACGCGCCGGCACGCCCACCGCCAGCGCCTTGTCCTCGTCGTCGCGGATGGCCAGCAGCCCGAGGCCGAACTTGGAGCGGCGGATCCCCGCCGACACGGCCAGACCGACCAGCGCCAGCACGAGCATTGCGTAGTAGTACGGGGTGTTGAAGAAGTCGCCGCTCCAGGTAGGCACCGGAAAACTCAGCCCGGAACCCCCGCCGGTGAGCCCGACCAGGTTTTCCGCAAGCAGCTGGAGAATGAACATGCAGGAGATGGTCACGATCACAAACGTGGCCGCGCGGGTTCGCAGTGCGATCCACCCGATCGCCAGCGCCATGACCACGGTGAGGATGCCGGCGACCGGCACAAACAGGAACGGCGTATACCCGGCGGCGATGCCAAGGTGGGCCAGGAGAAGTCCGAGCGCATAGGAACCGAAGCCGAAGAAGGCGGCGTGGCCGAGCGAGATGTACCCGGTGTAGCCGCCCATGATGTTCCACGCGGTCGCCAGCCCGACGTACATGGTGGTGAAGACGGCGATGTTGGTGGTGGCCGGGTCGGCGGCGAACACCGGCACAAGGAGCGCGAGCACCACAACGACGAGGAGCGCGCCGCCCTTGAGCGCGGAGGTCCGGCGCGCCGGGGTCATGCGCGGTCTCGCACGGTGATGCCGTACAGCCCCTGTGGTCGCACCACGAGCACGCCGATCAGGATCACGAAGAAGACGAAGCTGGCCCAGACCGGCGAGATCACCACCGCGGTCACGTCGGTGCTGATCAGCATCACCATCGCCCCGACGATCGCCCCACGAAGGCTGCCCAGCCCACCGAGGACGATGATCGTGAGCAGCCGGGAGATCAGGTCGTAGTGGCTGCCCGGGTTGAACACGTTGGTGATGCCGAAGACCACACCGCCGGCGGCGGCGGTGGCCACGCCGACGCCGAACGCCAGTGCTGACACGCGGTCGACGTCAACGCCCACCAGCTGCGCGGCGGTGCGGTTGAGCATGGTGGCGCGTATTGCCCTGCCGAAGGTGGTTCGGTAGAGCATCCAGAAGATGCCGCCGAGGATGGCCAGACAGAGGGCGAACCCGAAGACGTAGACGTACGCGATGCGAAAGTTGAACAGCGGGATCGACGCGGTCTCGTACCAGGCATTGAGCTGCTGGTAGTTGTTGGTGAAGAAGAAGCCGAGAAGGCCCTCGATTCCCAGGGCGAGGGCATAGGTGACCAGCACCGACAGCGCCTCGCGGTCAGCCTTGAGGGGTCGCACGAACACCACCTGCATGACCACGCCGAGGACGAACATCGCCGGCATCGTGACCACCAGGCTCAGGAAGGGATCGATGTGCAGCGACCGGAGGAGTGCGAAGCTGAGATAGGCGCCGAGGATCACCAGGGCCCCATGCCCGACGTTGATGATCCGCATCACGCCGAAGATCAGCGTGAGGCCCGACGCCATCAGCGCGTACACCCCCCCGGTCAGGATGCCGAGGATGATCGCTTGTGGGACGAGGGTCACAAGGGCCCCTTGGTCACGAGCCGAAATTGGGCTTCGGGTAGAGGGGCTTCGCGATGGCGGCGGCCGGCGGGTACACGGGAACCGGAGTGCCGTTCTGCCATTGCACGAGGAACGTCGCGCCATTCGGCTTGCCGGTGGCATCGAAGGCCATCGGACCCTGGACGGTCTGATACGTGCCGTTGTGGAGCGCGGTGATCAGGGCTGAGTTGGCGATGCTCTTGGCCTTGGCCGCCGCCTGGTCGACGACCTGGCCGACGCTGTACGCCTCCGCGGCGTCGCCGGAGATGTCACCAGGTGCGCCGCCGTACTTGGCGGTGAACTCACTGACGAACTTGTCGTTGTCCGTGGTGAGGGCGCTGGCGTACCAACCGGCCGGGACCATCACGCCCGCGGTGTTGGCCACCCCGACCTTGCCCGAGAAGTCCGCGCCCTGGTCGGGTCCGGCCGTCTCGATCAGCGCCTTGGGGTTGTAGTGCTGCTGCTGGAACGCCTTGATGAAGGCCACGCCGTCCGGCTCCTGGGTGCCGAGGATGACGACGTCGGCGTTGGCGGCGATCACCTGCTGCGCGAGCGGCGTCCAGTCGGTCGCCTCTGCCGGGTACACCTTGTAGGAGAGCGTCTTCACGCCGCCCGCCTCGAGGAGCGCCCGGGCCCTGTCCACCTGGGGCTGGGTGAACGGGTCGTCCTCGGTTGCATACGCGGCCGTGGCCGGGCGCTGGCTCGCCGGCAGCGAGAGCACCCACTGCGTGAAGCTGACAAGATTGTCCTCAACCGCCGCGGGCTGGACGAAGAAGAGCGAGCCGATGCCGCGCGTGAAGACGCTGGGGCCGCCGCCGGCCGGCTCGGGGAACGCGTACCCGAAACGGTTCGTGACCGTGGAGGCGGGGATGGTCAGCAGGCTGCTGAAGGGGCCGAAGACCAGCGCCACCTTGTCCTGGGTGATCAGGTTCTGGTAGTTGGTGACCACCTGCTGAGCGCTGCTGGCGTCGTCCACGTACTTCATGGTCACCTTGTGGCCGAGCAGGCCGCCTTTGGCATTCTCATCCTGGGCCCACAGGTCGTAGCCCTGGACGAGAGCCTTGCCGTCGCCGGAGAAGTCGCCGGTGAGCGAGACGGAGACACCGATCGTGATCGGCGTGCCCGCCTGAGCTGTCCCGCCGGTGCCGCCGCTGCTGCTGCCGCAAGCGGTCAGGCCAAGCGCGGACACGGTGAGAATCGAGGTCACGGTCGTCAATACAGGCCTTCGCATTGTCCTCTCCAATCTCGCCGCTGCGAGCCCTGATCTGCTGAACAAACGATTGCGCGGATGCTAGGCCGGGGTCGAAACCAATGTCAAGGGTGAGGTCCGTACGGTTCGCGTTGACAGTGCGGAAATTGGGTGGCTATGCTCAACAATCGTTTGCGGCAACCGAACCGCCGGGCGGCGACCACCATCCACCGAGTCACCCACGAGGCAGCACATGACCACCCCAGCGCCTGATGGCCAGACCCTCGGCTGGATCGGCGTCGGCCGTATGGGCGCGGTGCTGGCCACGCGCCTGCTCGAGCAGGGCTGCGACCTCACGGTCTACAACCGCACCAGCGCCAAGGCGGAGCCGCTGAGCGCTCTCGGGGCGCGGGTCGTCAGCAGCCCCGCCGACCTCGCCGACCGGGACATCGTCATCACCATGGTCGCCGGGTCGGCGGACTTCGAGGAGGTCATGACCGGTCCGCAGGGGCTGCTCGCCGACAGCGAGAACGTCCCCTCCCTGGTCATCGACGCATCCACGGTGTCGATGGATGTGTCCAGCGAGATCCGGGCGCGAGCCGCGGACCGCGGTGTGGCTCTCCTGGCGGCGCCGGTGAGCGGAAACCCCAAGGTGGCGCGAGCCGGCAGGCTGAGCGTCGCCGTCTCAGGCCCACGCGACGCCTACGAGCGAGCACTGCCATACCTGCAGATGCTGGGAAGAACCGTGTCCTACGTCGGCGAGGGTGAGGCCGCCCGGCTGGTCAAGATCTGTCACAACCTCATCCTCGGCGTCGTCGCCCAGGTTCTCGCCGAGACAACCGTCCTCGCCGAGCGCGGCGGCATCTCACGTGCCGACTACCTGGCGTTCATCAACGACAGCGTCATGGGGTCCACCTTCAGCCGTTACAAGACGCCGGCGTACGTCAATCTCGACTACACGCCGACCTTCACGGGCCATCTCCTGCGCAAGGATTTCGAGCTCGGCCTCGAGGCGGCGCGCCAGCTCGACGTGCCGCTCCCGCTGACCGCGCTCACCCATCAGATCGTCCTCGAACTCATCGGCCAGGGCTTCGGAGACCAGGATTTCGCGACTCTTCTCGAGTTGGCGGCGCGTGGCGCCAACTTCACCCTGGAGCCCGATGATCGCGTCGTCGCCGACGGCCTCGAGGCGGCAGCGGGCGACGGCTGACCGGGTTCTCGCGACCGTTCAGGGCAGCACCGCCCCGCTCGTTGGGTCGTTCAGTCGCTGTGGTCGCTGACGGCCACGAGCTCGCCGTTGACCTCGGTCTCGCCCTCGAAGTCAGCGTGGCCCAGGTCGTCGCTGAGATCGACGTCCTTGGCTCCGCTCATGGAGATGCTCCCGTTGAGGGTGGCGCCGCCCTCGACGACAAGGCGCGCGGCGGACGCGTCGCCCTGGAGCGTCCCTGAACCGCCGAGCGACAAACGCTTGGCGCTGGTCACGTTGCCTTTGACGGTTCCGCGGATGTCGATGTTCCGGCCTTCTATCGAAGCGATCACGGTCGCGGATGCCTCGACGACGACGTCACCGCCGGCGAAGATCTCGCCCTCGACCGATCCGAGGACGGTCACTCCACTGTCGGTGCGCAGCGATCCGTGGAGAGAGTCGTTGGGGCCGAGCACGATCGAACCTGCGCCAGCACCGCCGCCGGCGTTGCGCTGGCGTGCGGAGCGTCCGGTCGCGGGTTCGATCGTCATCCTTGCCACTCCCAGCGTGAAACACGACTCGAGTGAGGGGTGCCCCTGCCAACGGCTAGGATTATAGCGTTCAGGGAGGTACGACCGGAGTCAGACAATGGGCATGTCGGGTTGGCGCAAGACCTCCGGCTACGACCGCGCGCTGACCGAGTTCCTGGGCACCTTCGCCGACCACGATGAGCAGTGGGCCGGCGGCCTGCACGATGAGGTGGCCACCCGCCTCGCCGGGTTCGCCCGTCCCCAGGCCGGCGACGCATGCCTGGACATCGGGGGCGACGCGGGCATCGTGACCACAGCGCTGAGCGACGCGGTCGGCCCCAGCGGCTCCGTCGTCAGCATCGACATCCCTGAACGGTCCATGGAGGTGGCGCGCTCACGCGCGGCCCGCAACACACACCTCATCCAGATGAGCGGCGATGACGTCATCTTCCGCGACCACACCTTCGACGTCGTCGTTCTGTCCCGGTCGATCGCCTACGAATCGGACGCGCACACGATCATCGCCGAGGCCAACCGCACCCTCAAGGTGGGTGGCCGGCTGGCCCTGTTCTGCAGGCGCCGGGGGCTGGCCACGGCGGCGGAAGAGGCGTTCCTCGACGAACTGGCGCGCTTCGTGGGTGAGCAGCCGGTGACAGTCCCCGAGCAGTTCCTCGGCTACCCCGGGTTGGCCGACCGGCGCGAGGTGGATGCGGCGCTGAGGGCGGCGGGGTTTGTCGAGGTCAACTTTGGCGACGTCGTGACCGGGGGGCGTGCCGAGGACGTGGCCGCCTGGAACCGCGAGATGATGCGCTGCTGGCCGGCCGCGCGCATTGTCATCGGGGCCCTGGCCGGCACCAAGCGTGGCCAGTTCGAGGCACGCATCGAGGCGGTGATGTCCGCGCTTGGCGAGGACGGCTATCGCTATCACCACGCGTACCTCCTGGCGACGGGGATCAAGGCCCGGGACTCGATCCTCGCGTCATCGCACCGAGCGCGCGCCTAGGTCGTGCCCGGAGTGCGATGGCCGTCTGGGTCGAGCGACCGTCACGCCGTGGTTTCAGGGTCGGCCCGCTTCACCTCCTGGACCAGCCAGCCGTTGCCGTCAGGATCGCTGAAGGCGAGGAAGGAACCGTAGCTGCGGCGCTCGGGGTCGGGTCCCGGCACCTGGCCGCCGGCGTCGAAGTGGAAGACATCGCTGACCGCCACACCGCGCTGGGCGAGCTGAGCGCGGGCGGCGTCAATGTCGGTGACCACCAGTTGCAATCCCTGGAGCGAGCCCGGTGCCTCGGTGTTGCGCATGACCGCGATCGAGCACGCCGAACCCGGCGGGGTCAGCTGCACGACCCGGAAGTCCTCCCCGGCGCGGTGGTCGACGTCGAGGTTGAAGCCCGCATTCTCGATGTAGAAAGCCTTGGCCCGGTCCACGTCGGAGACCGGGACCACCACGAGCTCCAGTTTCCATTCCACGATGGCTCCTCCTTGCTGCCGTCCCTCATCGACGACCCGAACTGTGTCACGGCGTCTCGTGACCCTGTCGCTGCTGTGTGGCAGCATCGGCGGCGCCATGCGCGCCGTGCTCTACGACCATTTCCAGCAGCTGCCTCGGCTGATCACGGCGGCGGACCCGGCGTGCCCCGCGGCCGGCGCGATCGTCGAGGTGGTCGCCACCGGCGTGTGCCGGAGCGACTGGCACGGCTGGATGGGACACGACCCGGACATTCGCCTCCCCCACGTGCCCGGTCACGAGTTCGCGGGCCGGGTCGCTGAGGTGGGCCCCCTGGTGCGCGACTGGTCCGCCGGGGACCTGGTCACGGTGCCTTTCGTCTGCGCATGCGGGGAGTGCGACACCTGCCGGCGCGGCGACCATCAGGTCTGCGAGCGCCAGTTCCAGCCGGGTTTCACCGGTTGGGGATCGTTCGCCGACCTTGTCGCCATCGATCGCGCTGACGTGAACCTGGTGCGCATCCCGGAGGGCGTTGACGTTGAGACGGCGGCGAGCCTGGGCTGCCGGTTCGCGACCGCGTACCGTGCGGTCGTGCACCTCGGGCGCCCGCGGCCGGGCGACTGGGTGGCGGTTCACGGGTGCGGCGGTGTCGGCCTGTCAGCGGTGATGATCGCGGCGGCGCATGGGGCCCAGGTGATCGCCGTCGACGTGTCGGCAGCGGCGCTGCGCATCGCCAGGGAGGTGGGCGCGGCCGCGACCGTCAACGCTATGGAGAGTGAGGTCGTGGCGGCTGTCCGCGACGCCAGCGGCGGCGGTGCGCGGGTTTCGATCGACGCCCTCGGCAGCGCAATCACCTGCCAGGACTCGATTCGCTGCCTGGGCACGCGGGGACGCCATGTGCAGGTGGGCCTCATGGTTGGGGAGAACGGGATGACACCGATCCCCATGGGCGCCGTGATCGCCGGTGAGCTCGAGGTCATCGGCAGCCACGGCATGGCCGCTCATGCCTACCCTCAGGTGCTGGCCGAGATCGCCGCCGGGTCACTGGCACCCCAGCGGCTGGTGCGGCGTCGCATCGATCTCGCCGCGGCGCCGGCGGCGCTGGCGGACTTCGACGAGCACCCGGTGCCGGGCGTGACCATGGTCCACGTGCGCGGCATGCCGTCCACCGGAGACTGAGCGCGCCGTCGGCGCGGCTGTGCCATTGTGCGGCGGTGGGTGACGCGGACTGGGAGAGGCGGCTGACGCTCCTCTGGGCGTCGATCGACGACGTCCCTGTGGCCGATTTCCTCGAGACGACGCGCGACCTCGTCGCCGAGCTGCCCGACGAAGACCCGATCGGGCTTTTCGAATACGCTGCAGCGCTCGACTCGACCGGTCACCCCGACATGGCGGCCGATCGTTACCAGCAGGCTCTCGCGGGAGGCCTCAGTGGGCGTCGCCGCCGCCGGGCGGTGATCCAGCTGGCCAGCTCTCTGCGCAATCTCGGTCGGGCGGAGGAGAGCGTCGCCCTCCTCACCGCCGAGCTGGACGCAGGCTCTGACGACCTCGACGATGCCGTCCGGGCGTTCCTGGCGCTGGCGCTCACCGGCGTTGGACGCGAGCGCGAGGCCGTCTCGGTGGCACTGACGGCGCTGGCTCCGCACCTGACCCGGTACAACAGGTCCCTCGCCGCCTACGCCCTCGACCTCGACTGACGGCGAAACCGGTCTGCCCGGATGCCGAGATGGACGCGGATGCGGTCAGGCCGCGCCCGACGTTGTGGCGATACCGGCAAGGGCGGCGCTGCGCTCCCACAGCCCCCGGGCGAGAGCCTCATCCTGCGCCTGGGCGCTGGGCTGGCGCACCGTCTCGTCGACGACGTACTCGCCGGTGATGCCTGCAGCGGCGTCCGAGAGCGCCAGCCACACCAGGGAGCGGGCGCCTCGCTCGGGCGTGCGCAGCAATGGCCCGACAATGGTCAGCGCAGCCTTGAGAACGTGACCGTCGTTCTTGCCCCACCCTGAGCGTACGACCCCCGGGTGGAAGCAGTTGGCACGCAGTTCAGGGGCGCGCCTGGCCAACTCGCGCGTGAAGAGGATGTTGCAGAGCTTGGAGCTTCCGTAGACACGCATCCCCGAGAAGGACCTGGTCGACTGCAGGTCATCGAGATCGAGCAGGCCGCCCTTGTGAGCATCGGACGACGTGGTGACCACACGACCCCCCACAAGGCGATCCCGCAGAAGCTCGGTGAGCAGGAACGGCGCCAGGTGGTTGAGCGCGAAGGTCTCCTCGAAACCCTCGGACGTCTCGCGGCGCGTGCTGAACACGGCCCCGGCGTTGTTGGCCAGAACATCGATCTGTTGGTGGCGGCTGCGTACCTCGCCCGCCAGCCGCCGCACCTCGGCCATCAGGGTGAGGTCCGCCACGTACTCGTGGATGGGCGCGCCACCCCCGGTTTCCATGGCGTCGTGGGCCACCGCCTTGACGCGCTCCGCGTCCCTGCCGACGATCCCCAGCTCGACGCCCCGACGCGCCATCTCGATGGCGGCGGCGCGGCCGATGCCACGCGTGGCGCCGGTGAGGAGGGCAACGGTCACAGCCCCACTCTACGGGGGTCGCGGATTGATCGCCCGTCAGCGGCTCGAAGCGCGCCGGTACTGGTAGCCGGCGAGTGGGATGAAGACGGCCAGGAGAATCGCGATCCAGATGAGCGTGTACACGACGGGGTGTTGCAAGGACCAGTCCGCCGGCACGGGCAGCCGGGCGCTGGTGTTCCCGAAGAGCTGGCGAGCGGCCTGGGTCACCGCGGACACCGGGTTCCAGTTGGCAATTGCGCGCAGCGGACCGGGGAATCCGTTGGTGGGCACGAAGGTATTGGCGACGAAGGTCAACGGGAAGATGACGATGAACGATGCCTGCTGCACGACCTCCGGGCTGGGAACGAGCAGGCCGACCCAGGCCATGATCCACGACACGGCATAGGCGAACAGCAACAGCAGCAGGAAGCCGCCGACTGCCTCGGGTATCGACGTGTGGATGCGCCAGCCCACGACGAGGCCGGTCAGAGACATGACCACGATCACGATCACGTTGTTGAGCACGTCGCTGCCGGTGCGTCCGACGAGAACCGCGGAGCGCGACATCGGCAGCGAGCGGAATCGCTCGATGATGCCCTTCTGCATGTCATCGGCGAGACCGGCGCCGGTGATGGTGGCTCCGAAGATCACCGTCTGGGCGAAGATGCCGGGGATCAGGAACTCCCGGTAGCCGACGCCCGGCACGTTGATCGCGCTGCCGAAGACGTACGCAAAAAGCAGGATGAACATGATCGGCGAGAGCGTCGTGAACACGAGCAGTTCCGGAACGCGCTTGATCTTGATCAGGTTGCGCTTGGCGACGATGGCGCCGTCGCGGAAGGTCTTGGCGATGCTCATCGCCTGGCCTGCGTCCCCGCGCCGTCGACGGCCGCGTCCTCGGCGGTCGAGTGCCCGGTGAGGGTCAGGAAGACGTCCTCGAGGGTGGGGCGGCGAAGCGCGATGTCGACCACTGCGATGTGCAGCGCGTCGAGCCCGCGCAGCGCCTCCATGAGAACGCCGGCTCCCCCGGTCACCGGCGCGGTGAGCCGCCGAGTGTGCTCATCGACGACGACGTCGCCGCTGCCCAACTGCTGCAGCAGAGCGCGGGCAGCGGGCAGGTCGGCGCCGGCCCCGACGGCGATCTCCACACGCTCCCCGCCCACCCGGGCCTTGAGCTGGTCAGCCGTGCCCTGTGCGATGGCGCGGCCGTGATCGATCACCACGATGTCGTTGGCGAGGCGGTCGGCCTCCTCGAGGTACTGCGTGGTCAGGAGCAGGGTGGCCCCCTCTTTGACGAGCCCGACGATCATTTCCCAGAGGTCGGTGCGGCTGCGCGGGTCGAGCCCGGTGGTGGGCTCATCGAGGAACAGGACAGGCGGCCGCGCGACCAGCGCGCCGGCCACGTCGAGGCGGCGGCGCATGCCCCCCGAGTACGTCTTCACCGGCCTGTCGGCGGAGTCGGCGAGGCCGAACATCTCCAGTAGCTCGCGGGCGCGGTCACGCGAGCGCTTGCGGCCCAGGCCGTAGAGCTGGCCCACCATCTCGAGGTTCTCGTAGCCGGTGAGGTACTCGTCGACGGCGGCGAACTGGCCTGAGAGGCCGATCCGTGAGCGGACACCGTTGGGGTCCTTGCGCACGTCGATGCCGGCCACTTCGGCGAACCCTTCATCAGCGTCGAGGACTGTCGCAAGGATCCGGACCGCGGTGGTCTTACCCGCACCATTGGGTCCGAGCAGCGCCGTGATCGTGCCCTCGGGAACCGCGAGGTCGAGCCCGTCGAGCGCGTGGATGTCGCCGTAGGTCTTGCGCAGACCGACGGCCCGGATCACGTCCGCCATGCCGTGAAGCCTCCTCAATCGTGCGCCGCGCCGCGGCGCCGGCCGACGTTAGCACGCCTCCGGCCCGCGACGAGATTGAGGGGCAGGCGCACCGGGTTGCTCTTCGCGTGCCCGGCTGGTAGGGTGGCGAGGCCGTGAGCGGCAGGAGGTGGACGCTCCGCGCGGGGGACTCGCTGCACAGGCTCCCCCACATCACCATCTCATTGGGGGATGCCGTGATGTCTCGTTCGCGGCGGCGCACCGCCGTCCTGTTCTTCGTGTTCGCCTTGGCTGTCTCCGCTGCCCTGGCCGGTGGAAACGTCGCTCCCGCCAGTGCGTCACCGGCGAAGACCACACCCCCGACCGCCTCGCACATCGACTGCAGCAATGGCAACCGCTCTCTGTGTACGGAGGTCTTCGACTCGGAGACCATCTTCGGTCAGAACCATTACGTCGGCCACGATGAGCCGAGCACGCTCTTCTACTCGAACACGCCCGGTTCGGGGAACCAGATGCAGTACCGCGGCACGCTGCCGACGGAGCCCGCGGTGAGCAACATCCCCGGCAAGAAGAACTACGACTTCCAGTACTACGCAGCCTTCTGGTTCGGCATGGCCATGTGCGACACGCAGTCCTACCCCGAGCAGGTCAGCACGTGCGCCCCGGACAGCAACAGCAACATCGTCGACCCGACCAAGAGCCGCAACCACCCCGGCACGGCATACCTGGAGCTGCAGTTCTACGCACCTGGATATGTCAATCAATGGAACGGCTTCACCTGCTCCGCCACGCAGTGGTGCGTGTCCCTCAACATCGACAGCCTGTCCGAGAACCCGGTCACCGGGCAGCTGCTGAACTCCACGTGCGCGGCCACGACAGGTGTCGAGTACGTCAACTTCGCGTACCTGACCAAGAGCGGCAAGCCACAGGGCCCACCAAACCCGATCAGCTTCGACCCACTGGCCTCAGGCACTCCCAACCACAGCGAGGACCTGTTCCTGAACCAGGGCGACTCGTTCAGCGTCTCGCTGCACGACACGGCGCACGGCCTGCAGACGACAGTCAACGACGCCACGACCGGCCAGTCCGGCTCGATGACCGCGAGCGGGGCCAACGGGTTCGGCCAGGTGAAGTTCGCGCCCAGCCCGTCCACCACGTGCCAGAACATCCCCTACGACTTCCATCCGATGTACTCGACATCCAGCACTCAGACCACCGTGCCCTGGGCAGCGGCCACGTACAACGTCGCGTTTGACACGGAGATCGGCCACTTCGACTACTGCAACAACGTGGACACCGCCACGTTCTCGTGCGTCGGAAAGGAAGGTCTGCGAGCGAGCAAGGAGAGGGCTGACACCGACGACCAGAGTTGCTTCCCCGCTTCGGCCTCGAGTCTCGTCAAGATCGGCGGTTGCCTGGGTTCAAATACCGGATATGACGGCACGTCGTACCTGAACGACTGGCCCAACGGCACAAGCTCGCGGCCAACTCCCACCATCTTCACAAGCCCGAAGACCGGGCCGAACTACGACATCAATTACTCATCGGTCGGGTTCAACACCGACCTGCCGAGGATTGAGCAGGACCTGGGTACGTGCAGCGGGGCGACGGGTGCCGGCTGCACGATCATTCCGCCCACCGACGACGGCAAGCTCGCGCGGTTCTACCCGTTCTACTCGACCGGCACCGCGCTGGGAGGCTGCGCGTGGACGGTCGGACAGGCCTACCCGGGCTTCAGCACCAACACCTACGGCGGTCACAGCCAGTACGGCTCGCTGCTCAACGTCACCTACCTGACGCTCAACGGTGCGACCACGACGTCCTTCAACGACTACCAGAGCATCATTCCCAACCCCTGCCCGCGCTGATCTCAGACACAGAGGGAGGGACCGCCTCATGACGGTCCCTCCCTCGCCACGCTTCCCTCACTGACCCCGGACCGCGGCTCAGACGATGCTGATGCCCTCGCGGAGACCGGTTCGACCGGTGATGAGCAGGAGCAGCTCGGGCGCCTGGCCGAGCGTCCCGGCGAGGCGGCCCGCCAATTCGAGGCTGGCGCTCACGGCAGGCTGGAGGGATGGGGGCGGATCGACGCCGAGTGCGCGGGCGAGGTCGAGACCGTGAACGGTCAGCTCGAAGGTGCGGGTGGGGAGGTAGTCGACGAGTGTGATGGCGCCCACTGGGCTGGCCACGAGCGCGCCGTCGGCGCTGACGTCGACCAGCCCTGTCACGCGGCGCGCGAGGTCGGCGATCGCTCCGACTGGGTCTTCACCCAGCGCGGCGCCGGCTTCCCGACCGCGACGCGCGACGGCGTCGGGGTCGCCGAGGAGGGCACGGGTCGCCAGGAAGTACCCGACCGGGCCATCCAGGGGATCGCCGGTCGGCTCCTTCTCCAGGTACGCCTCAATCGTTGAGAGCGCGCGACCGGTATGTCCGACCAGGTCACGGACGTTCCACACGCCCAGCGCCGGGTCATCCCAGCCGCTGTCGGGAACGCGGGCGACGAGCTCAACGAAGCAGGCTGTGGCGGCGGCGAAGCAGTCGCGGGTCGAAGCGCTGGTGATGTCGTGCACGGGCTGACTCTGACCTGCTCGACCGTCTCCTCGACGGTCGCGCGCATCACGCGTCGGCGCGGTCGCCGCGCCGGCTATGACGCCCGGGATTCGCGCTGCACGTCAGGGGCCGGTTGGATGGCGCAGCGCTCGCGGAATCCCGGGATGATGCGATCCCAGCCGCTGTGGTTGGCGTCCCGCCGCTGCTGGCCGCGTTCCGTGCCGAGACGCTCCCAGCCGCGGTGCTCCACCTCGACGCGGGTCACGGATGTGGCAACCTGGACGAAGGCGATCTCGACGTCCGTGGCGTCAGCGCGGTCGGCGCCGATGTGCCAGAGGTAAGCGAGGCGGCCCGGGGGTTCCCAGGCCGTGACCTCGCCCCACTCGCTCTCGTGTCCGGACGGCGATCGTTCGTAGATTCTGCCGCCCAGTCGTGGCTCGAGCACCACGTGGGTGCCGGGCTCGCCTGACACCGTGTGGTCGGGCGGCCACCACGACGAGATGTGCTCCGTCCAGACCGAGAAGGCGTGCTGTGGATCGCACGCGACCTCGAAGGAGAGTCGCAGGGGCTCGATCATCGATCCGGCGGCTCCACTGTGTTCTCCGCGAACAGTCGGAAGCGGATCGCCGCCACCCCCCAGACGTCCTCGAGGTAGCCGCGCAGAGCGGCGATGCCGCTCTCGTGCAGGCGATAGAGACGGCGGGTGCCGACCTGTTCGTCGCGGACCAGGCCGGCCGTGCTCAGCAAGCGCAGGTGACGCGACACGGCCGGCCGGCTGATTGGGAGCCCGTCGGCGAGTTCCTGGACGGAGCGCGGCCGCGATGCAAGCAACTCCACGATGGCGCGTCGCTGGGGGTTGCCCAGGGCCCCGAAGGGATCCCCGCCGGGAAGGGAGCTCGCCATCTTGGGCTTGATCGTAACATGCCCGTTACGGTAACCTACTGGTTACCGATCTTCAGCGCGCCACCTTGCCGTTGGACCCGGCTCGTGGACTGCCAGGCTCGTTCACACACGCGACAGATGGGGAGAGAACGTGAAGTTCTACGAGGCCACTGCTGACATCCAGGCGCCCCCCGAGGCGATCTGGGCAGTGCTCACCGACGCGCCTGGCATGATCGGATGGGACTCGGGCGTCGACCGCGTCGAAGGCACGATCGCGCCCGGCGCGAAGATCAAGGTGCACGTCAAGGCCAACCCCGGTCGGGCGTTCCCAGTGAAGGTCACCGACTTCGAGCCGGGTCGCCGGATGGTGTGGTCGGGCGGCATGCCTCTCGGGCTGTTCAAGGGCGTCCGCACGTACACGCTTGACCCGGTGGGCACGGCGACCACGAGGTTCACGATGCGTGAGGTGTACAGCGGGCCGATGCTGGGTGTGATCTGGAAATCCATACCTGACCTCGGGCCGTCGTTCACGCAGTTTGCGCAGGGACTCAAGCACGAAGCGGAGTCCAGGGCCGGCGCCACGCCGTAACCGGGGGTACACGTCAGCCGACCGAAATCGATTCGAAGAAGGAGTGCATCAATGCAGAAGCGTCTCGTCACCCGCTACGCAACCACATCCGCCGAGGCGGCGGACGAGAACCAGCGACGCGTCGAGGGCGTGTTCGCGGAGCTCGCCACCACCAAGCCAGGCAACGTCAGCTACATCGTGCTTCGACTGGCGGACAACTCCTTTGTCCACGTGTCTTTCCATGACCATGGCGACGACGAGGTGAACCCGATCTCCTCGACCAAGGCGTTCGCTCACTTCCAGGAGAACCACGGCGACCGCCGCGACGGAGGCGTCGACCAGCAGACGGCGACGCTCGTCGGCTCGTACATCACCGTCATCGACTGACCGGCCCGACGTCTCTTCGACCACGGGCATGGTGGCGGCAAGCCTGGTCGGACTGCTGTTCGTCGGGCTGTCGCTGCATCTCCGCATGGTCGTCTCCGCTCCGACGTGCGGGGACCGGCGGCGACGACCTTGACGAACTTCGAGCTCACCCTCGTGCTCTGTCTGTTCATCCCGCCGGGCCGACCGGAAGTGCAGTGGCATTACCGTTGACGGCACGCGAGGCACAAGGAGCGGACATCAAGATTGGCATCATCGGCGCGGGGCACATCGGGGGCAACCTCGCCCGGCGCTTTGTCGAACTCGGCCACGAGGTGAAGATCGCCAATTCACGCGGCCCGGAGACCCTCACCGAGGTCGCGGTGGAGACTGGCGCGACCGCCGTCCCCGTCCCCGAGGCCGTCCGCGAGGTGGGGGTCGTGGTCGTGACCATCCCGGAGAAGGCCATCCCCAGCCTGCCCGCGGACCTCTTTGATGATGTGGGTGGCGACGTCGTGGTCGTGGACACCGGCAACTACTACCACCAGCGCGATGGCCGGATCGAGGAGATCGAACAGGGCACCACGGAGAGTCGCTGGGTGGCAGATCAACTCGGCCGGCCGGTTGTGAAGGCCTTCAACAACGTCTACGCCGCGCACCTGCTCGAACGCGGCCAGGCCGCGGGCAGCCCCGGGCGCATCGCGCTGCCCGTCGCGGGTGATGACGACGCCGCCAAGGCGGTGGTGATACGGCTCGTCGACGAGCTGGGCTTCGACGGCGTGGACGCTGGAAACCTGGACGAATCGTGGCGGCAGCAGCCGGGCACGCCGGTGTATGCCACGGACCACGACGCGGAGGGAGTGCGCCGGGCACTGGCGGATGCGTCGAGGGAGCGCGGGGCCGACTTCCGCGCCCCGGACGTCAGTGCCAGGGTTGCGGCACCACCGTGACCAGGCCGGCCATCGGACACTCCGGTCCGGCGTGGTCCTCCACTCGCAGCCACGCACCGTCGGCCCAAGTGCCGCGCAGGAGCAGGATCCGCCCACCTGCGCAGGGCACGTGACCGTCTGACGCCGCTCGAGGGCAGAGCGAGTCGAAAACCGGACCGTTGCAGCGCTGACGACCGCGTCCGTCGCTCAATTCGATCTGGGCGTGGACCACGCACCTCATGGTCACTCTGCCCGGGTTGGTCCCGGCGGCGTCGAGGTCAGCGGCCGGCATTCTCACGGGAGCCTCCTGGATGCGCCTTTGAACACTCGCCAAGCCTGAGGGCCTGTGACTACCACGAGGCAGAGGCGTAGGTCCCAGGTCTCGCGGGACCGTGAGGACGAACCGCATCGCCACGCCCGGGCAGGTCGGCGCGGAACAGGGCGACCAAGATCCCGAACGTCCCGTGCAGTCAGGGCCGTCCGGCTCTAGCAGCGCCGAAGGGCCGCCGCCACGATGCAATCAAGACGGACAACCGTCACCAATAACGTAGGAGACAGACATGACCAAGGGATTGCGCTGGCGCGTCGTCGTTCTTCAGGTGGGCCTGATGGCCATCTTGAGCTTCGCAGCCGGCTTCGCCTTCTGGGGCAGCAGCTTTTCCACAGGCCAGGTGCACGACAACCTCGCCGCGCAGCAGATCTACTTCCCTGCCGCCAACAGCCCGGCGATCACCGCTCTTCCCGCGGCTGACGCTGCCGCGATGAGCGTGTACGCGGGTCAGCAGATGACCACCGGCGCGCAGGCCGAGACCTACGCCGACCACTTCATCAAGGTTCACCTCAACGAGATCGCGGGTGGCCAGACCTATTCGCAGGTCAGCGCAGCCGCCCAGGCCGCGCCGACAAACACCAAGCTCGCCGGCCAGGTGCAGACGCTGTTCCGTGGCGAGACGCTCCGTGGCCTTCTGCTCAACAGTTACGGCTGGACGCAGGTCGGCACCTACGCGGGCTACGCCGCTGTCGGGCTCACCGTTGCCGCCGTGATCGTGCTGCTCACCTTCATGTACGAGATCGCCGCCTGGCGCAAGTCCTACTCGACGACCGTGACCAATGCCCCGACGGGCGCACGGGTCGGGCAGCCACGCGCCGCGTAGAGCTCCGCCCTTCGTGGGCAACCACGAATCGCCCGGAGCGGCGGGCCGTCGGCGCAAGCCGACGGCCCGTTTCCCTTTGCCGGGAGCCGCGATGCGGGCTCCAACGGCCTCAGGGGAGCAGTGTCAGGGTGAGGGTGTCCGCCAGCCACTGCGTGAAGCGCTCGGGTGACCAGTGGCGCTCCGTCCGGAGCAGGCGATGGACGTCTGGGCTAGTCAACGTCCAGATGATCGCCGCGGCTTCGTCGAGGGTGACGCCGTCGTGAAGAGGGCCATTGGCTGCCACCCAGCCGGCCACCACCTGCTGGTTTCGATAGCGCTGCTCCTGGAACCGTCCTCGCAGGTGGGCGATGGTTGAGTCGACGGCCGCCGCGCTGCTCATGATGTCGGCCGCCGGACGGGTGCGCTCGATACTGGCGCTGATGCCCGCAGCGAACATGGCAATCTGCGCGCGTTGATCCGACTCACGCCGGACTGCTTGCGGACCTGGCCGGGAGAGCATGTCGACGGGCTGCTGATCTCCGCCTGCGCGCACGTCCATCAGCGCCTGGAGAACGCCACGCTTGTTCCCAAACGCCGCGAACACTGTGTCCACCGCCACGTTTGCCTCCGCGGCGATGATCTCCATCGTGGCCCTGGCGTAGCCGCGGCTCCCAAAGCACTGCTCGGCTGCTTCGAGGATGCGCAGCCGCGTCTGACGAGCCTGCTCCTGTCTCAGCGCCGAGGTGTAGGCGCGGCGCGGCTTGACCGACGACATAGTTTCATCCTATCATCGCCCTATTCACTAAAGTACCACTCGGGCAGATTTGAGGAGCAGGCCATGCACGGATTCATCCAGGACCTTCCGATCACCCCGGAGATCTACGCGCGAATCCGCGAGGGCCTCGGGACGGAGCCGCCGGAGGGCTTGATCGTCCACGTTGTGACCAGGCACGACGATGGTCTGCGCTACACGGACGTCTGGGAATCGCGCGAACTCTGTGATCGCTTCCTCGAGGAGCGCGTCCACCCGGTGCTTCAGAGGGCCTTCGCGGCGCACGGTGGTGTGCCCCAGAACGAGCCGCCGCGCCGCGACGTCGAGATCGTTGACGTGTGGCAGCGGCTCCCAGAGGGCGTCGCGCCAGCCCGCTAACCGGCCGGTCCCATCACGGTGGCGGGGTCGATGCCGAGGTCGGTGAGCACAGCGCGTGCGGCGTTGCGCCCGCTACGGCCGGAGACTGACCCACCGGGATGGGCGGTCGCGCCTGTCTGGTACAGCCCGTCAAGCAGCCGGTACGCCGGCCAGCCGACCAACACCTCGCCCGCGGCGGTGACGAACTCACCGCCATGGCAGGAGCCGCCCACGTTGTGGCGATTGCGCGCCTCGAGGTCGGGTGGCGCCTCGCCGCGCACCGCCAGCACGTGCGAGCCGCCCAGCCCGGGCACCACCTCCGCAGTGCGATCGACCAGCTGCGCGGCGTAGCGGTCGCGCTCCGCTTCCCAATCGCCGCCGCGGGCAAGGTGGCGGGGGGCAATGGTGAGCAGCTTCACGACGCCCATCCCATCGGGCGCGCGGTCGGGATCAACGATGGTGGAGCAGACGATGAGTACCCACGGGTCGCGCGCGTCGGTCTCGCCTCGCGCCAGGGCGTCGAGTTGGGCGGCCAGGCCCTGGGCGGATCCGATGCCGCCGGCAACCGACGCGAGTGGGCCGTTGGCCGTGTCGTAGGCGAGGCTCGCGTCCGTGGCGAGGTGCACGGCGAAGAGAGTCAGCCCGGGCCGCCAGCTGCTCGCGGCGCTGCGAAGGTCCACTGGAATCTCCACCCCCTCGAGCATGCCCGCGACGTGGGTGATGTGTGCCGATGACAGCACCGCCCGCGACGCCGGCCAGCGCTCGCCGTCGTCGGTGACGACCGCGGCGGCGCGGCCGTTCTCGACGATGATCCGCTCGACTGCTCGTCCGGTGAGGACCCGACCGCCGTGCGAGGTGATCGACGCCACGAGCGCGTCGGGGAGGGCGCCGGAGCCACCCATGGGCGTCGCCCAGCCGAACTGAGCGCGGCCGGCAGTGATGGAGAAGGGGAGGATGCCGGTGCCCGGCGTGCGCGGGTCGGTGATGGTGGCGAACGACAGCCAGGTCATCAGGTCGCGTGAGCGCCGGTGCGTGAACCGCTCCGCGATGACATCGGTCGCGCTTCGCCGCCGCAGAACCGCGTACTCCGCATCGGCGGGGGAGGTCGCCGGGTCGAGGCGGCCCGCGTTCCAGGCGCCGTGTGAGGCCGCGAGGCCGCCCTCCCACTCGGCGAGGACGCGGAGGTAGGCCGCGCCGTCTTCCTTCGACCAGCGGCCCAACTCCGCTGCTGTGGCCTCACGGTCGCGGGACATGACCGTCGCATCGCCGCCGGGCAGTGGCAATACCACGGCCGGGTCGGTGTGGACGTAGCGCAGCCCCAGTGCCGCAAGGCCCAGCTCGTCGTCCTTCACCAACGGGTTGCTCTGGATGAGGACGTGCGCGCTGGAGCACGAGTCGTGCCGGAAACCCGGCAGCGTCAACTCCTCGGTGATGGTGTTGCCCCCGACCTGCGCCTGCTCCTCGAGCACGACGACGTCGAGGCCCGCAGCGGCCAGGTATGCGGCGCCGATGAGGCTGTTGTGGCCGGCACCGATGACCACGACATCGGCGGTGTCGTCGCTCATGCCCGGCCGGCGAGACCGCCGCCCCCGTTGAGTGCTGTCAAGTACGGCGTCATGGTAGTGCGCCGCGACTGAGGATCGCTGGCAACCGAGCACCGCGCATCTTCCGACGATCGTGGACCGAGCGACGACCGCACGACGTGGACGTCGGCACACCGATCGTGACGGCTGCGATCCCTTTGCTCACTTTGTAACGGCTGCGATGCAGTCGCGAGACCCATTCCGGCCGGCGGCAGGCGATTATTGCGGGGCCTCGAATGAGGCGCCGCCGTCGCCGGAGGGACCTGGGCCGCCGCGGGCCAGTAGCGATCAGACCGTTTCATTCGGAGTCGTCGTGTTTGCACGTCCGGGTCACCGTGCGGTGACCCTCCTGCTCGGAGTGAGCGTGTCGATCATGGGCGTGGCCGCGTTCGGTGGCACCCGCGCCCAGGCGGTGGGCACGCCCATCTTCATCGAGTCCTTCTCCAACAATTCTGTGCCGGACTCCCATTGGATACTTGGCGGCAGCGGCTTCACGCCATGCTTGACTGCGAGCGGGAACACCACCCTCGCGCCGATCAAGAGCTGCTCGGGGACGACGGACGCCGCCGGCGGTGGAGCGCTGCGTATCACAGGCAACGGGGGTTCGCAGAGCGGATACGTCTTCTACAACTCACCTCTGCCGAACAACGCGGGGTTGGACATCAGCTTCGACTCTTATCAGTACAACGGCACCGGTGCCGACGGGATCGCGTTCTTCCTGACGGACGGCCAGTACCAACTCCTCGCCCCGGGAGTTTCGGGGGGCTACCTCGGGTACGCGGGCGGCAACCATGGGATCGGCAACGGGATCGGGGTGGCGCACGCGCTCTTCGGGGTGGGCCTGGACGCCTACGGCAACTTCTCCAACTTCGAGAACAGCCCCTTGAACGGCGGCGGCAACTGTCCCGAACGGACGCCGACATTCGTGCCGAATGCGGTGGTCCTGCGCGGTCCGGGGAACGCCGACAAGGTCAACTACTGTTACCTGGCCGGGGCGGTGGCGCCGAGGCCGCTGCACGTGGACAGCGCCACCGCCCGCACCAACGGGGGCCTCAACAACGTGTCCCGCCGGGTGCACATCGTGGTCGACCCCTCGACCGACCTGGCTCCCAAGGTGACGGTCAGCATTGACGGGACGCAGGTGTTGCAGGCAACCGAACCGGCCATGAGCCCAACGGTGAAGTTCGGGTGGACCGCCTCCACCGGGGGCAGCACCGACATTCACGAGATCGGGAACGTCACGGCGGCCACAATCAACCCGGTCTACCCGGTGCTCTCGTTGTCGAACACAGTGAACAACGGTGGCACCTTCCCGTCAGGCGGAGGCGCCTCCGGGGACGCCGCCTACACGATCACCAACAGCGCCACTGCCAACTTCGAAGCACAGCCGTTCACACTCACCGTCCCGGTGCCGGCCGGGCTGGGCTACACCAGCACCAGCGTCTCCGACCCCAACATGAGTTGCGCGGCAACCACGGCGACGAACCTCTCGTGCATCTACTCGCCGACAGGGTATGGATTCGCGCCCGGCCAGTCTGTGACCGCACATCTGCGGTTCTCCCCGATTGCCACGTATTCACAGCAGAACGTGCTACTGACCGCGGCGGTGAGCTCGGCGGATGGCGGATCACCCACGACGAACCAGACCTTGCAGGTCACCCCGCAGGCGGTCCCGAATGCGATCACCACCACCGTCAACGTGCCGGCAACAGTGGCGCAAGGTGCAAACGGCACCGCGCCGTTCACCTGGCACGTCGGCGCGGTTGCGAATCCCGCGCTGGTGACGTCAGCCGCCATGGATACCTTGGGGAACATCACGGTCACCCCGGTCGTTGGGGCGTCGGGGACCACGACCATCCCATTGTGGATCGATGACGCCAGCGGAACGGTGTCGGCGACAGTCCAGGTGCCGGTGACGGTGAGGCCGACCATCTCACCCGTTGTGGGATCGGGGACAGGACCAGCACCGGTCTACGCGACCGTCGCCGCGCCCGTGGGAACCGGACCTTTCACGTACACCTTCGCGTCGACGCCCAACGCCGCCACCGAGGGGACGGTGCAGTTCGTTGCAGGGTCGCCCGAGCAGGTGAAGTTCATGCCCGCATCGGGGTTTAGTGGAGCAGTACCGACATTCACCTACCACGTGACCGATGCAGGATCGGCGCAGTCGGCGACGGCCACCATCGATCTCACGGTGAACAAACCGGAGAACCCCACCGTTGCGCCCGTGTCAGGGACCATCGACGCCAACACCTCGTTCACACAGGGGGTGCCTGCTCCCACCGGTGCAGCGCCCTTCACATACAGCATCGCGACGTCACCGTCGGCCGGAACCGAGACCATCTCAAATGCCGGGGAGGTGAACTTCACGCCGCCCGCCAACACCAGCGGCATCTACACGTCGACCTACCAGACCCTCGACCAATACGGCCAGGCCTCCGCGCCCGCCCAGATCCGCGTGACGGTGCGGCCCGTTGCCGCGAACTTCTCGGGAACGACAGTGGGAGTGTCCACGCTGACCCTGACCGCACCGAATCCGGCCGGCACCGGGCCCTTCACCTGGATCGCTTCGCCACCGCAGACCAACGGCTCGCTGTCGATGGACATCGCCACCGGCCAGGTGACGTTCACTGCGAACGCAGGCTACTCGGGAACGTTCAGCTTCGCGTACACCGTCTCTGACGGCGTTGCGGGGACGAGCTCGACGGCCAAGTCGGTCACGGTCACCGTCACAGCCCCTCCAGCACCCGTGGCCGTGACTTTCGGCAGTACCCAGGATGCCGACACCACCGTCAGCGCTCAACTGCCTGCCCCGACCTCGGGTACCGGGTCCTTCACCTACGCGGTGGGATCGCCGCCGCCGTCTGGATTCCTGGCCCTCCAGCCGGGCGGGCACCTGGCTTTCACCCCCGCTTCCGGTACCAGCGGGATTGTCACCTTCACCTACCGCGTGACCGATCCGTACGGGTCGAGCAGCTCGCCAGCGACCGTGACCCTGAACTTCCGCCCGGTGGCGCCTGATCGTTCGGGCTCCACTGTGGGTCCGCAGCCGGTGACGCTCGTCGCGGGCGTCGTGGACGGCACCGGGCCGTTCACGGACACCCTCACGCAGCCGCCGATGGCTCAGGGCTCGGCTACCGTGAACCCCGTGGACGGGGCGATCACGTTCACCCCCACGCTGGGGTTCACCGGGCTGGCGCAGTTTTCGTACACCGCGACGGGAGCCGGCCCGACCACCAGCCTGCCGGCCCAGGTCCAGGTGACGGTCACCCCCCCAACAGCACCTGTGGCCAGCGCGCTCGCCACCAGCACGGTGACAGGGGGTTCAACCTCGATGACCGCGTTGGCAAGTTCTGGGGTCGGGCCCTTCGCGTACGCGATCGTCGGGTTGGCGAGCCATGGCACGACGTCGCTCAGCGGGGGAAACGTCCTGCACTACACGAGCACGGCGCCATATTCCGGTCCTGACGCCTTCACGTACACGACGACAGACAGCTACGGCACGACCAGCGCGCCGGCGACAGTGACGATCGCGGTGCACCCGATCGCGGCCAGCCCCGTCACCGGTTCCTCGACGGGGCCGAACGCGGTTCTCGCCACACCGGGGACGCCGACCGGAAGCGGTCCTTTCACCTACAACCTGGTGCCCGGGAGCCTACCGCCCGCTGGACAGGGAAGCACCGCCGAAGACAGCACCACCGGCCAGGTCGCGTTCACACCGGTGGTCGGATTCAGCGGGGCCGTGACCTTCCTGTACACCGTGACCGACACCAATGGTCTGACCAGTGCGGCGGGCACCATCGACTTCACTGTGAACAAGCCGACCGGCCCGGGCGTCGCGCCCGCGTCGGGCACCACCCCGGCCAACACGGCGGTCAGCATCACTCCGGCTGCAGCGACGGGCACAGTGCCGCTGGCGTACCAGATCTCCACTCCCGCGGCTCGGGGCGTCGCGACGATGTCGCCGGCGGGAGTCATCACCTACACGCCCAACGCCAACGTGTCGGGGTACGACAGCCTGCAGTACACCGCGACCGACGCGTACGGGCAGACGTCGGCGCCGGCGCCGGTCGTCGTCGCCGTGACGCCCAGCCAGCCCAATGGCACCGCGGGGCCGGCTGTGTATCCAGCCACCCTTGCGGCGAATGTGCCGCCGCCGGTGGGAACCGGACCATTTGTCGACAGTGTGGTCTCCACCACCGGCAGCGGATCGCTGACACTCAATGCCAACGGCAGCTTCAGCTACACACCGGCGCTTGGCTTCAGCGGACCGGACAGCTTCACGTTCAGGACCCGGGACGGCAGCTCACTTGACAGCAACCTGGCCACGGAGAGCATCACCGTGGTTCGGACGGGTCCGCCCACGCTGGGCGGCGTCAGCGCGACCACACAACTAAACACCGCTGTGAGCCTGGTCCCGGGTTCGCCGTCGGGTTCGGGGCCCTTCACATGGTCACTGGGAGCAGCGCCGGCCACGGGAACCGCGACGATTGACCCGACCACCGGCGTGATGGTCTTCACTCCGGCCGCGGGAGTTTCCGGCCGGGTGACGTACACGTTCGTCGCCACCGATCACCGCGGCACGGCCAGTGCGCCGGCGACGGCCACGGTACGGGTCCACCCGGTGGCGAGGCCGGTGTCGATGACGATGAAGGATGGCTCGGGCCCGGTGACCATCGCGCTACCCGCACCGGCCGGGACAGGTCCGTTCACCTGCGCCCTCGTGAACAACCCTCAGCCTTCCGAGGGCACAGCGACGTTGAATCCGGGCGCCTGTAGCCTCACGTTCACGTTGGCGGCATGGTCAGGCGGCGCGGTCGACTTCCTGTACTCGGTGACCGACGCATCCGGGCTCACCTCGGCGCCGGCAACCGTTGCGTTCCAGGTGTTGGCGGCCGCCAACACCTGGAACGGCGACCCAACGTCCCCGCCGGACACGGGAGCCCACCTGCGAACGAACGCATTGGGTAGCGGATCGCTCGTGACCCTGGGGCTCCTCTCGCTGGTGTTGGGCATTCGCACGAAGCGTCGCGACAGGAAGGCCGGGACAATCGAGCGCTGATCGCGCCTCGGAGCGGTTGCTGTCCTGCCGCGCTGACCCGCACCGCTGTCGCCGATGCTTCCGGAGACGGGAAGCAGCGCCGTGGGAACTTCGACCGGGTCCGCGCCTGAAGCACGGATGCCCTCGATGAGTGCGTCCATTGGTCGCTGGTCCACGCGGCTGGCGTGCAGGGTGCGGTGAGGACTCACCAGCTCGGATAGTGCGCGACGCGCTCCCCTTCCTCGTTCCAGTAGTCGCGGTGATCCACGACCAGGCCATGGTCGTTGAAGGCAAGCATCGTTGTCCCTGCAAGCGTCTGCGGATGCCCATTCTCGATCCATGATGCCCACCACTCCACGGCGGCGCGACCGCCGCCGACCACCGGCTCGCCGAACCGACACAGCACGCCACTCTCGGAGTCGAACGTCTCCCGCAGGTAGCGACGCACACCGTCGATGCGCGTGTGGGGTGCTCGAAAGGCGACTGAACGATACGCGGCCTCAGGCGCGTACAGAGCAGCGATCGCCTCGATGTCATGAAGTGGCCACGCGTCCTGCCACGTACGTGTCCAGCGCTCTGCTGCATCGATAGCGTGCGTCGTCACACCACGTCGCCGCTGTCGCGGGCGTCGGACGTCTCCGCAATGCGACGCTCGGTGGCGGACGCCACGTCGCCGGACGTGAACTGCTCCGGCACGTCTGGAAGAACGCTGCGGTAATAGGACTGCGCTGCCGCGCTGGCGCCGACATCGTGGCCGGCCGTCTCCGACAGGTACCAGCGGTGCAGGA
>DAISRJ010000005.1:54776-76891 GCA_036828955.1 Candidatus Dormiibacterota bacterium
AGCGGACCACGTGGCGTGAGATGCCGCGCTGGCGCACCTCCACGAGGCGGCTGTCCGTCCAGGACTGCAATGGCGCCGCCCAGGGAAGCGTCAGCAAGCCCACGGCCGTCTCGTCCGGGGGGCTGAACAGGAAGCGCATCGTCCGATCATTCCACCCGGCCGATGTGGAGCGACGTCCTTAACGCAGCGTGGCGAGGAGCCAGGAGACGGTCTGCCCCGCCAGGTCGCTCAGCGCGGGGACCATCGGGACAGCGGTTGTCGCCAGTCCGTGCCCTGCATTCGCGACCTCGACGAGCGTGGCCGCGTCCCCCGCTGCGCGGAGCAGAGTGCGCAGCTCGGTGGACTGTCGCGGTGGCACCAGCGTGTCGCTGAGCCCGTGGATGATCAGGAACGGCGGCGCTCCCGGGCCGACGTGGCTGACCGGCGATGCCGAGCGGAGCACCGCGGACGGCGAGCCGAGCGGCACACGGAACGCATTCGTGCTGAGGCCCCGGCCGAGCCGGCTCCAGCCGGGGGCGGTCAGGTCGACGATCCCCCAGCAGTCGACGACCGCCTGCAGGGCGGTGGACTGTCCCGCGTACTGGGCGCTGTCCCACTGCTGCTCCCGCTGGGCCGAGAGCGCGTCGAGGCTGACCAGCTGCCCACCGGCACTGTCGCCGAGAGCGGCGAACTCGTGCGGATCGATGTGCCACCGTGTCGCCGTGGCGCGCAGGTAGCGGACAGCGCACCTGGTGTCGATGATCTGGGCGGGCCAGCGGTTGGCCGGTGCGAGCCGGTAGTTGATCGACGCGACGGCAAAGCCGGCTGCGACGGCGCCGCTCATCACGGCCTGGGTGAACTGGCTCTGCTGCGACACGGCGGAGTCCCCAACCGACCAATAGCCGCCATGGACGACGAGGAGCAGCGGGTGAAGTGCCGCGCCTCCGAGTGGCTCGTACATGTCGAGCGTCTGCGCCTGTCCGCCATCACTGCAATAGGTCACCGTGGTCGAGGCGCTCGCAGCCTCGTACGCGCCCGCCGCGACGGCGGATGGCACGGCGCCCGAGCCCGCGATGAGAAGCACGGCCACCAGCAACGGCAACCGCCCTCTCATCGGCTGAGTGTGGCGCACCGAAGTGGCCGATGGCGACTCGTTACAGACACAAAAGGAACCGTCTCCGCTGCGCGTCCGCGGCGGTCGGGTCAGCGCACCACCAGCTCATCGATGCCGGTGTTCCGGAGCGTGGCTGACCGCCCCCACGCCGTCACCAACCGTGTCGGCGTGGGGGGTGTTCCCGCTTACGCCGCCGCGAGAGCGCCACTCCGGGCCTCGAGCGCCACGTTGACAGCCTGCTCGACGCGGCTCACGAAGTGAATCGTCATCTCATTGCGCACGCTCTCCGGCACATCGTCGATGTCCTTCTCGTTGCGCTTGGGAAGGATCACCTCGGTCAGTCCCATGCGGTGGGCGGCGAGCACCTTCTGCTTGACACCGCCGATCGGCAGGACCAACCCCTGCAGGGTCACCTCGCCGGTCATGGCTACCGTGCTGCGCATCGGCCGGCCGGTGAGCAGGCTCACCATCGCCGTCGTCATGGCGATTCCGGCGGACGGGCCGTCCTTGGGGACAGCGCCGGCGGGCACGTGCACGTGGAAGCTCTTCTCGGCCGCTGCCTGGTCAACGCCCAGGTCGGCCGCGTGGGCACGGATGTACGAGAGCGCGATCTGCGCCGATTCCTTCATCACGTCGCCGAGCTGCCCGGTCAGTGTCAGGGTCCCGTCACCGGGTGCGTTGGCGGCCTCGATGAAGAGGACATCGCCTCCGGTGCCGGTCACGGCCAGCCCGGTGGCAACGCCGGCGACAGCGGTGCGCTCGGCCACCTCGTTGTCGAACTTCGGCTTGCCGAGCAGTTCACGCACCTGCACCGGCGTGATCTCAAGGGGTGGGACAAGCGCACCGGTGGCGATGCGTGTGGCCACCTTGCGCGTCATCTTGCCCAGCTCTCGCTCGAGGTTGCGCACGCCCGCCTCGCGGGTGTGGTCTGTGATCACCGCGAGGATCGCGGCCTCGGTGACACTGACCTCGTCAGTGCCAAGCCCGGCCTGTTCGACCTGGCGCCGAAGAAGGTGGTCGCGCGCGATGGCGACCTTCTCGTTCTCGGTGTAGCCGTCCAGCCGGATCAGCTCCATGCGGTCGAGCAGCGGCGCCGGGATCGTTTCCCACACGTTTGCGGTGGGGATGAACAGGACCTCGGACAGATCGAGGTCGACCTCGAGGTAGTGGTCCCGGAACGTGTTGTTCTGGGCGGGGTCGAGCACCTCGAGGAGGGCCGACGACGGATCGCCGCGCCAGTCGTTGCCGACCTTGTCGATCTCGTCCAGCATGATCACCGGGTTCTTGGTGCCGGCCTCCTTGAGCGCGCGCACGATTCGTCCGGGCAGCGCTCCCACGTAGGTGCGCCGATGACCGCGGATCTCGGCCTCGTCGTGGATGCCGCCCAGCGAGACGCGGGCGAACTTGCGTCCCAGGGCGTGGGCGACGGACTCGCCGAGCGACGTCTTGCCCACCCCGGGCGGCCCGACCAGGGTGATGATCGCGCCGGAACCGCGGCCACCGCTGACGGTCAGCCCACGCTCGTGGCGCAGCTTGCGCACCGCCAGGAACTCAAGGATGCGGTCCTTGACGTCCTCGAGGCCGGTGTGGTCCGCGTCGAGGACGCGGCGCGCCTCGGCGAGGTCGAAGTTGTCCTCGGAGCGCACGTTCCAGGGGATCTCGAAGATCCAGTCGAGGTATGTGCGGATCCAGCCGTGCTCGGGATTCTGCTCGCTGGTCGCTTCGAAGCGATCGATCTCACGCTCGACCTCCTTGCGCACCAGGTCCGGCATGCCCGCCTCCTCGAGACGCGCGCGGTAGCCGGCGGCGAGGTTGTCGCCGCCCTCGCCGAGCTGCTTCTTGATCGCCTCCATCTGCTGGCGCAGGAGGTAGTCGCGCTGAGTCTTCTCCATCCCCTCGTTGACCTCGGTGCGGATCTTTTCTCGCACCGAGACATCGGCGAGGATGTCCTTGGTCCAGGCGATCAGCTGGGTGAGGCGGTCCTCGATGTCGAGGGTCTCGAGCACCGTGAGCCGCTGCTCGACGGAGAGATCAGGCGAGTAGCCCGAGAGGTCCGCGAGCTGTCCGGGATGACGAACCGAGCGAACTGCCTCGATGACGCGGCCTGCGCCGCGCGACTCGAGGAGGCTCTCGATGAGCGCGCGGTATTCACGGGCAAGTTCACGCGCCGAATCGGTCGGGTCGCCGTCGGGCAGGGGTTCGACCTGCACCCAGAGGGCGCCGCCGATGTCGGACTGACCGCTGCCGATGCGCGCACGGTGGAGGCCCTGGAGAATGGAGACGTCAGCGCCGGTCGGCAGCTTGCCGGTCTCGACCAGCTGCGCCACGGTCCCGATCGCGGAGAACGTGCCGCCAACCCGGGGCACGAGCAGCAGCCGCCGGTTGCCGTTCTGGGCGGCGGTCACGGCGGCCTGCTGGTTGTCGCCCTCGATGGCGAGCGGAACCGTCATGCCGGGGAGCACCACGGCGTCGTCGAGCTGAAGGATCGGGAGGAGTTCTGTGGTCAGTTCAGTCATGTCTCATTCTCGTTCGAGCACGCCCCAATCGAGGCGAGCGCGTGTGGTTCTCCACAGTCTTGTACCCCAGGGCTGCGGTTCCGAAGCGCTTCCGCGGGGGCGGCGAGGAGTCGGCGGGATCGGCGCCTCCACCCCCAGGGCGTAGGCTTGTGACGATCGTTCGCATGCATTCGAGGGCGCCCATGGCTGACGAGTTCGACGACACCACCGCGGCGGAGGTGGGACACGCGCTGATCCGCTGGCTCACCGACGAGGACCCTGCGGGCGTGGCCAGGTTCGTTCCCGACCTCGGTCCGGTCGATGACGCACGTGCCGCCCGCGTGGGGCGCTCGCTCGTCGAGCTGCTCCAGCACCTCGACGTGGCCTGAGAGTCACCGCAATGGCTGATCGCGGCCCCGAGACCGCCCACGCCGAGGACCTTCCCTCCAGCGACTCCCCGGCCGACAGCGCCCTGCTGTTCGGCATGGACGAGCCCGACCCCGCCGAGGTGGTGGGCGACGAGGGCGAGGAGGTCGACGTGTCCCACGCCGGCGTCCGCGAGCCCGACGCGTACCATCGGGACACGCTCGACGAGCGCCTCGCGGAGGAGCGGCCCGACGTGCTCGATGCTTCGCAGAACGCCGAGGCGGGGGATCTCCAATCGCCCGAGCCAGGTGGTGAGCACCTTTTCTCAGTGCGCGCGGAACCGGACCGTGGGGAGCCCGGCGGCGCCGCGGCTGAGGCCGCCGAGGACGCCGCCGTCCACGTCAGGGACCCCCGCAACATCTGAGTCCGCCCCGATGCCGGCGTTCCGGGTCTCGCGCACCTCGCCCCGGAGACGTTTGCCGAGAGCGCAACCTACTCCACGATGGGGTTTTCCACGACGGGCGTTGGACACTCCTCCCACGCCGCGGATACACGGCTTCTGCTCGCCGCGCGAGGCGTGCGCGCGTTCGCGTACGGGATCCTGGGCGTCTTGCTCGGGGTGGCGTTGACCCAGCGTGGGCTTTCGCCGGTGGCGATCGGAGCCATCATCACCGTCTCTCTCGTGGGTGACTTCTTCGGCACGTACCTCATCGGTCTGCGTGCCGATCGCTGGGGAAAGCGGCGGACCCTGGTCGTCCTGGCCGGCCTGATGGCGCTGACCGGTGCCATCTTCGGCCTGCTCTCCTTCTACCCGATCCTGCTGATCGCCGCCTTCTTCGGCACGCTGGGGACATCGGGCTCCGAAACCGCTCCCTTTCTTCCCATCGAGCAGTCAATCGTGCCGCAGATTGTTCCGGTGGAGCGCCGGACCGCGATCTTCGCCCAGTACAACCTGATCGCGTCATTCGCCGGCGCCCTGGGTGCGCTGGCGGCGGGCCTTCCCGACCTCCTGACGCATGCAGGCGTCGGCCTGATAACGGGCATTCGTGTCATGTTCGGCATGTACGTGCTGGCCGCTCTCGTGGCTGCCCTGCTCGCGATGCGGTTGTCAGCGGCGGTCGAGACGGCACCTCACGACATCTCTCAGGCCACGGTGGGCGCAACGCCCCGCAGGCGGCGGCCCCAGCTCGTGCCGGCAATGGGCCCTTCGCGCTCCATTGTTCTGCGCCTTGCCGCCGTCTTCAGCGTCGATGCCCTGGCCGGTGGACTGGTCGCGCAGAGTCTCGCGGCGCTGTACTTTCACCTGCGCTTTGGCGTACCACTGGGTCCGTTGGGGTTGCTCTTCTTCGCCGCCAACACCCTGGCCGCCCTGTCATTCCTGGCGGCTGTCCCACTGGCCCGCCGCATTGGCCTCCTGAATACAATGGTGTTCACTCACCTTCCCTCGAACGCCCTGCTCGCGCTGGTGGCCTTCATGCCCACGTTTCCCCTGGCTGCCGCGGTGCTCCTCCTGCGTCAGCTGCTCTCGCAGATGGATGTGCCAACCCGGCAGGCGTACACCATGGCGCTCGTCGCACCTGAGGAGCGAACCGCCGCGGCAAGTGTCACGTCGCTGGCGCGCAGCGCCGGCTCGGCTGCCGGTCCCGTCATATCGGGTGCGCTCCTCCAGGGAGCGCTGCTGACCGCTGGCCTGCCCTTTGTGATCGCAGGTGCGGTCAAGGTGGTCTACGACCTGACGCTGTGGAGGGTCTTCCGCCACGTGCCAGTCACAGACGGACGATCAGGCGGGCGCAACCACGGACCGCTGTAGCAGGGCCCTGCGGAGGGCGAGACGCCGGGCTCGGCCATGGCGCCGGACGGGCGCTGCTTGCCATGACGCCCGGTCATGTAGGAGGCTCCTCCCATGCCGAACGTCGAGGACAGCATCGCCGCGCAGCTGGGCAACATCGAGGCTACCAATGTCGAGGGGTATGCGCGGTGCTGCGAGGCGATCGCCGCCATGGACCTGCCCCAGTCGCTGTCGTACATCCGCTGTCCCACGCTGGTCATCCACGGCGCCGACGACCACCCATCCTCATAAAGGAGGTTCGATGGATACCGACAGCGATGACCGGGGGATGAGAGTGCGCCGCGAGGTGCTCGGCGACGACCACGTGGATCGCGCCATCGCTGCGACGGATCCCTTCACCGCCGACTTCCAGGCGCTGATCACCCGCTATGCGTGGGGAGACGTCTGGGCGCGGCCGGGTCTCGACCGGCGCACGCGCAGCTGCGTGACCCTGGCACTTCTCTCAAGCCTCGGCTCAGAGGAGGAGTTCGAGATGCACCTCGGCGGGGCGGTGCGGAACGGTGTCACACGCGAGGAGATCACCGAGGTGCTCCTCCATGTCGCCGTGTACGCGGGCGTGCCCAGGGCCAACCGCGCGTTCGCCATCGCGCAGGCCGCGTTCCGGTCCGCGGACGCTCAGGGCTGAGGAGTGCTCGGCTGTGCCTTGGCCCCCTGAGCTGTCATACGGTCTGCAACCCAACAGGAACGCCACAGGTCCCATCCCGTTCTACGACGGAATCCTGGGCGTCAAGCCCGATGCCCTGCTCGGCTCGTGGGCCGGGGCGCCGGATGTTGATGACCCCCGCAGCGGGCATGTTGTCGGCGTCGGCGCGTTCACCACCTGGGTGAATCAAACGCGGGAGTGGCTCATCGGCGCCGGGGCTGTGGTGCGGCCGGTGCATCTCATCGTCACCGCTTCGCGGACGGTTGAAGAGGTCGCGTTGGACCTGACGCTTGACGGGGTAGGACGCGAGTTGCCTGTGGCTGTGGTCGCCGAGCGCCGCGGCGACGGACGTCTGACGGCGGTGAGGGTGTATCACAGCCTCTGGCCGCTCACCGGTGGTCATGAGGTTCGACACCCACTCCTTGCGCGCGATCCAACTCTGACCATGCCGGACGTCGTTGGCGGTTACCAGCGCGCCCTTGCCGCCGGCAACCTGGATGGCATCCTTGCCTCGTACGAGGACGGCGCCGTCGTGCGTGAACCGGCAGGCGGCGAGTACACCTACACGGGAAAGGACGCTCTCCGGCGCATCTACTCGTTGCAGTTCGCTGACGGGTTGGGCATTCCCCTGGAACACTGCACGCTCACCGATGACGGCCGCGCGTGCGCCGTCGAATACAACGCGGTCCGGTGGGGTGCCGTCGCGATGCCGGCGCAGGCCGGCATAGCCGTCTACCAGCGCGGTGACAGCGGGAGGCTGGCGTTCGCACGCATCTACGACGACGTCGCGCCTCCTGCGGCGAGTGACAGTTCCGCACAGGGAGCCGTGGCGCCGTAGAAAGCACCGCGGCGGCGCTACCGCCAGCGAATGATGCTGATGAGATCGCTGAAGTCATCGGTCCAGGGCTGTGCCCCGGGGGTCGGAGCGGCCGGCACCCAACCCGGGGTTGTCCTCAGGTCGGACAGGTCGGCGTCTGGTCCGCCGAGAACCATCCACTGCGATGCAAAGCGCCCCGCCGCGGCGCTTCCAGGCAGAATATTGGAATCGTTCCGGGTCAGGCATGTCATTCCCTCGGCGTGCGCGACCGTGGCAACGACCCCGGTCAGATCCACGTACTGATTGGAGACGTTGAGCACGATCTCGCCACCTGGAGCGAGCTTGCGTCGGTAGAGATCCATGGCCTCCTTGGTCAGGAGATGGACGGGGACGACATCTGACCCGAAGGCGTCGATCACGATGACGTTGTCACTGTGATCGGGCGCCGCCGCCATCGAGATCCGGCCATCCCCGAGGATCACCCGGCCGTTGCCTCTGAGGCAGTCGGAGTAGTAGGTGAACATCGATGGATCCTCTGCCAGCCGCGTGACGAGGGGATCGATCTCGTAGAACGTCCAGTGTTGGTTCGGCGTCGCGTAGCACGCCATCGCACCGGCGCCGAGACCGATGACGCCGATGTTCCACCGCGCCGACCGCGTGGCGATGCTGCGGAAGACGTCGCCGAGTGGTCCCTGCTTGGTGTAGTAGGTGAGCGGGTCGTCGCGATTCGGCCCGCTGACCATCTGTTCGTTGTGGACGATGCTGCCGCTGTACAGGACGTGCATGCCCGTGGCGTTCACCGACGTCACCCGGCTGGTCCCAAAGAAGTCTCGGCCGGCGAACAGCGGTTGCTCACTGAGGCCGATGGGAAGAACACCGGCGAGGAGCACTCCCGCCATCGCGAGGCTGAATCGCAGTCGCCGCCGCACTGCGCTGTAACACAGCAACGCCGCCGGGCCGAAGGCAATGCCATGGGCAACGACATCCGGCACACTCAATGCAGTGGCCCCGGCGAGTGCGCCAACGACGACGGCACCGACGGCAACCGCGAACGCGACGTCCGCCCAAAGGCGCGACGTTGGACCGTCAGGGTGGCGAGGCAACAGCGCCGCCCCAGCGACGATCGCCAGCGGATACTCGACGAATCCCGGAAAGATGGTTGGAGCGATCAGGCCGCTCAGGGCACCGCCGAGCACGCCACCGACGGCAATCCAGAGATAGAAGGACGTCAGATGCTGCACCGGCGGCCGGTCACGCGCGATCTCGCCATGGCAGACCAGCGCGCCGACGAAGAACGTCACAAGGTGGAGTGGGCCGACGAACCAGAGCGGTCCACTGGCGTGCAGTTCCAGGGTTCCAACCGTGGCGATGATCAGGAACGGCAGCACGAACGCACAGCGCTCGCGGGTCAGGATGGAGCGCCGACCGAAGGCGAGGTTCAATGACACCAGGTAGAGGCTCAGCGGGATCACCCAGAGGACGGGGCTGGGTGCGAGCTCGGTGGTCAGATAGAGGGTGATGCCGAGCATCCATGTGGACGGAATGGCGGCGAGCACGACCCATCGCACGCGCCGGCGCCACGTCAGCTGAGAAGCGTGATCCACGGTGATCGGTTCCGGGCGCGCGTGGGCCGACGCACGCCCTCCTGATCGCCACACAACAAACATCGCAGCGATGAGGAGCGCGACAAACACGGCGTAGGCAGCCGTCCACCAGATCGCCTGCTGGTGCAGTGTCAGGAGCGGTTCGGCAAGCAGCGGATAGCAGAGCAGACCGATGGCGCTGCCGATGTTGCTGGCCCGGTACAGAAAGTAGGGGTCGGCGGAGCGAGGGTGACCGATGCTGGAAAACCAGCGCTGGAGCAGCGGCCCCGTCGTCGACAGGACAAAGAATGGCAGTCCCACGCCGAGAGCCAGCGCTGCAATCAGCCAGGGGATGGGGTCGGCGTCGCCGCCGGGTGGATTGCCGATGCGGATGGCAATCGGCAGGAGAAGGAACGGCACGAGTGCAACCGCAAGATGGAGGCCGACCTGCATTCGGCGCGACAGGCGGTGAGTGGTGAGATGCGCGTACGCGTAGCCGCCGAGCAGAACGGCCTGATAGAACACGATGGCTGTGTTCCACACCGCTGGGGTGCTGCCGAGGCGGGGCAGCACAAGCTTGGCGAAGAGTGGCTCGACGGCGAAGAGCAGCATCGCGCTGCACAGGACCACAGCGCCGAACAGAACAACCTCGCCACGCCCGGACGGCCAACGTGGTTCAGGGGCAGGGGAGGGAGGCGCTTCGGACAGAGCCGGGGATTGAACAGCCACTTCCGCGCCCCATCGTCAGGTGGATCGTGGTCGGCGCTGCACGCGTCATCAGGCCGTGGCGGAGTTGCGATGATCGCGTGCCCCTCAGGAATCAACCTGACACGTCGATCGGGGTGCCTCCAGCTACCCCGGCGTAGTCACCGCGACAGCGCGGGTCTGGGCGAGGTGGTGACGCTCAACGTCCCCGCTGCCAGTCCGATTGCAGCCGCGATCACGACGCTCAGCGACGCCCCAAGGAGGTCCGGTTTGGTCGTCATGAGGAAGACGATCCCCAGGGCGAGCGTGATCCTCATCCACCAGGACACGACAAATGCACCCGCCCGCAGCTGGTGAATCGCTGCATGGTCGGCGGCCGCGTGCTGCGTGGTCAGACTCAGACTGGCATCTTCGGCGACGACGGCGAGGGAGCTCCCGCTCCCGGCTGACAGCAGCGACGGCCTCGAGGTGGGCGACGACCCACCCCATCGGTGACCGGGATCGTGGCAACGATCATCGAGGTGCCGAGCATGTCATGTCCTCTCCTCAGTGTCCCGACAAGATCGGGGAGTTATTTGTCATGCCAAGGACCTAGCCGCAGGTCACGTCAGGTGGCGCGCCATCCTTGAGAGCGTCGAGGGGACGACGCGCCATCCAACGGTGCTCAGCACGATGAACAGGTACGCGACGATGATGAACGCGGCGGGGTCGTCACGATGGGTGAGCAGCGCACGCAAAATCAGGCCGACGGCGATCCCGATGGTCGCCGTCGCACCCAGCCGCAACACGTTGTGTGACCGAGACGTGTACAAGCGCACGGCAAGCGCCGCGACCAACCAGCCGACGACGAAGGGCCACACCACGACCAAGAACCAAGAGGCGCCCCCGTTGACGCCGTGACTCTCGCGGCCGAGGAGGACGAAGACGGAGATGCACGTCAAATCCAGGAACGGGGCGATGGGCATGAGACGAGTGCCCGCAGACACACGCAGCCATCGGGGTCGACCTCCACGGTTGGGTGGTTCGGGCATCTGACGATTGTGACGGCCGGTCAGTCTGAGGCCGCCCGCCGATCGAGCGCGGATGACAGCCGCCGCGCGCGCTACCCCCGTGAGCCGCTCAGGTGGTTGGACGGATCAGAAAGATCCAGACGTCCCACGCGACATGGCTGACGATGAGTGGTCCCAGGCGTCCCTGCGCGAGGTGCTCGAGACTCCAGAAGGCACCGGCAACCCCGGCGGCACCGGTCAGGGTGAGGTTGCCAGAGACGAGGTGGATCGCGCCGTAGATGGTTGCGCCGCTGGCGTTGCCGGCCACTGGTCCGAGCTGCTGGACGAGGTAGCGATTGACGAGGCCTCGCCAGAACAATTCCTCGCCGGGCGCGATGAGCAATGCGAGGGCGGCGGCGATGAAGGGGTCTGGGGCCAACCCGCGCTTGTGGTAGATGTCGTCGATTTCGGCAGCACCGTCAGGCATCACCTTGCGCGCCAATCGATCGCCCACCTGGAAGATGCCGTACAGAAGCCCCGCCGAGATGATCCCGCGCGGCACGTCGACGGGTCGGACCCGCGTCTTGCGCAGGTCCGGGTTGGCGTACAGCGCGTAAGCGCCCAGTGACCCAACGCCGGCAGCCATTTTGGGCCAGAAACCTCTCGTCCCCCTGAATGCTGCGGCCCAGACCGCACCGGCGCCGGCCATTCCGACGAGGACCTTGCGCCCGGAAATGCGGCCAATCTGCTCCTCGCTCATTTCACCACCGAGCTGATGGCGATGCCAAACAGGAACAGCGCGCTGAAGACGGTGTGGACCCGCGCGGTCATCAGGTCGATGGTGTTGATGTCGCCGGAGCTGCCCGAGTAGCCCCGCTCAGCGGCCCGAAGCAACCACCACGCCGCCGGCAGGCTGAGCATCGCCAGCAGTGTCGACGTCGGGGCGATGTGCAGCATCACGGCGAGTGCAAGCACCACGTACGCACCGAGAACGAGCCCGACATAGGTGCCGTACGCAGCGCGCTTGCCCAGTTCTCCAGAGAGCGTCGTGAAACCCAGCCGCACGTCCTCACTGATGTCTCGCCATTCGTTGCCGTGGAGGATCGCGGCCACCAGAAGGCCAGCCGGAGCGGAGAGAACCACCACGCGCCAATCGAAGCGTCCGCTTGCCGCGAAATACCCGCCCACGGTCATCAAGACGCCCATCTGCAGGAAAACCAGTGGCACGCCCATCGCACGGTACTTGTACTGGAACGGGGGAGCGGTGTAGAAGTAGCCGCCGAGCACGCCCAGCGCCCCGAGGGCCAGCATCAGAAGTCCGCGCACGGACACGAGATACAGCCCCAGCAGGATGGTGATGGCGAAGCAGACCGCTGCCAAGGCGAAGGCTTGCCGCTCGGTTACCCGCCCTTTGACGATGGCGTGGCTGGCCCGAGGCGAGGCGATCGAGTCGATGCCGTGCCGGACGTCGTAGATCTCATTGATCACGTTGGTCCCGGCGTGGAGGCTGAGACCGGCGAACAATGCGGCGAGGAATGGCGCGAGGGCGACCGATCCCTGCGTCCACGCGAAGGCGCCGCCGAGCGCGACCGGCACCAGAGACGCCGTGAAGCTGAACGGCCGGGTGATCTCGTATACGCCCTGCAGACGGTGACGCAGGCCGGGCGCTTCGGACACTCTCGAGCCGCGGACCGCGATGGCCGCACCGCCGTCCGAGGCGGCGTCGCCAACGGCCGAGCCGTAGAGGACCGCGGCGTCGATTGTCGCGAGGACCTGCGCCTCGTCCTGGACGACCGGCTGCAGCAATGGCACTGTCATGCCGGCGCGGTGGTACTCACGGGCGCGCGCAACAACGTCCTGCCTGGTGCCGACGAGCACGAAGGCCGCGAGGAGCTCGTCGGGGATTGCCTGGGCCGCGCCGTGATAGTCCTCCGCCCGCCAGAGCGTGTTGACATTGTCGCGGAGCTCCTTGGGAAATCCTGCCCGCGACATCGAGGTGTCGGACAGGATGGAAATCATGTAGATGACGAACGGCTCTCTCTTCGCCCTGTTCAGCGCGTCGCCCCGCGAGTCGCTGATGTAGCTGAGCAGGTAGCCGCGAAAGTCAATGGCCGAGGCGTCGCGACCGTGACGCTCGGCGGAGTCGAGCACCCGCTCGCGCATCAGGCTGAAGGCGGCGACGGACTCCATCGGGCGAGCAAGGTAGCCGTCTGCCTTCTCTCCGGCCAGCTCGAGGTAGGGCTTGGTGTACGCAGCGACGTAGACCGGGATCCGCCGTGGGGGCGGGAACATCGGTACCAACGGCGGTACCGCGTCGTTGAGCACCAGCCGTTCTCCCCTCCATAGAGCGCGGATCTGGTCGATGGATTCCCCAACCCGGACCGGCGCGTTCTCGTAGCTGATGTTCATCTGCGCAAGCCGCAATGGCAGGCCGCTTCCCAAGGCCAGCGACACACGCCCTTCGGCCAGATTGTCGAGAGTCGCCATCGTCGAGGCGACGACAAATGGATCGCGCGTGTACGGGTTCAGGGCACCCGCTCCCAGACGGATGCGCCGGGTGGCCTGCGCCATCGGGGCCAGGAAGCTGACCGGGTCGCGCTCGAAGTAGCTGTCGTGCATCCAGACAGACTCCAACCCCGCTCGCTCGGCTCGGATCGCCCAGTTGACTGCCTCCCGAACGTCCCCTCGGGCGGCCAGCCCCAAGCCGATCGGCCGATTCAACTCCGCCATTCCGAGGATTATGGTGGGGGTGGGATGAGCCGCACCCGGACGAGCGAAGCCAGCGATGCGGGCAAGGTCCGCGCGATGTTCGACCGGATCGCACCCGGGTACGACCGCGCGAACACCGTACTCTCGTTTGGCCGCGACCGTGCGTGGCGGCGCCGCGCGGCCGGGGCCGCGGCGTTGGCGGCGGGCGGGTCCGCGCTTGACATTGCCTGCGGAACCGGGCAGCTGACCCTCGAGCTGCGCGATCGCGTTGGTCCCCGCGGACGGGTGGTGGGGCTCGACTTCAGCGACCGCATGTTGGCTGTCGCCCGCGGTGCCAACCCATCGATCGAGTGGGTTCGGGGTGACGCCACCACCCTGCCGTTCGATGACTCGAGCTTCGACGCTGCCACAACCGCTTTCGGTCTGCGCAACCTGGCCGATCCGCAGAAGGCCCTGGCCGAGATGCGGCGGGTGGTGCGGCCCCAAGGAAGCCTGGTGGTGCTGGAGTTTCTGCGACCTCCGCGAGGACCCTGGGGCGCAGGTTATGCGTTCTACCTCCGTCATGCCCTACCTTGGCTCGGTGGCTGGGTCGCCGGCGACCGCGAGGCCTATCGATACCTCGGTGACACGGTGGACGCCTACCTGACGGGGGAGCAGCTACTGGAGCTTGCCAGCCGGTCCGGTTGGGATTCGCCACAGCTGTTGCGGCTCAATCTCGGCACTGTGGGCCTGATGAGGAGCCTCACCAGATGATCGTGAGGGCGTGCCGCGTTGTAGAGGACTCTGGGGCGTCACTGCTCCGTGCCAGGGCGGATCGATCTGATGGCTTCCTCAAGCGCCGCGGCGACCGACTCGCCGGTGCTGATGACCACGGCGTCCGGCCATGCATCAAAAGCCTCACGAATCCGACGCGCGATGGCGACGGTGGCCATCGAAATGTCCGTGCCGGCGGCGATACGGCGCGCGACCCGGTTCTCGGCCACATGCGCTGGCGCATCGCAGCGCAGCGCAGAATGTGCGCACCCGGCGTTGGTAGCCGCTCGGAGAGAGGTCTCACGCAGGGCCGCAGACGCCCACGTCGCGTCGATGATCACCGACTCGCCCATCTCGGCCAGCAGCTGCGCCCGCCTGATCAACTCGGCGTAGGTGCTGATGGTCGTGCTGGTGGAGAAAAGATCGGATAGCCACTCGGATGTGCCCTGCCCAACCCGCCCGTCGGTCACTTCGCGGCGCACCTCGTCGCTGCGCAGCACAGTCCACCCGAGTGCGTCGGCAAGCCCACCGGCGAGGGTCGACTTGCCCACGCCGGGAGGTCCGCCGATAAGCACCCATGTCACGCGCCCCGAGACGAGATGGCGGTGGGCGATGCGGAGCAGCGTCTGGGCCTGTTCGGCGGAGTCAGCCGCACCCTGCTCGTGACGAAGACAGGCAACTTCACAGCGCACCACCGCCCGATAGGCGATGTAGTGGTGCGCGAGGCTCGCCGGAAATGAATCGGCCGTGTACATGGCGTACTGGCGGAGGAAGTACTCGCCGAGCTCGCCATGACCGAGTCGTTCGCAGTCCATTGCCAGGGACGCCACGTCGGATAGGACGTCGCAGTAGCGCAACTCATCGCTGAACTCCAGGCAATCGAGGATGGCCGGACCACCGCTGAGGCAGAAGATGTCGTCGGCGAGAAGGTCGCCGTGGCCGTCGACCACCTTGTCGGTGGCGATCCGCCGCTCGAGCAGGGCGGAGCGTCCTGCAATGTACTCATCCGCGAGGCAGCTGATGGTGTTCAACGCAGCGCCATCAAGGATTGTACCGGTGAAGCGTGCCAGGGTGGTCAGCGCGCCGTGCCAACGCTCAGCGATCGCCTTGGGTTCAGCCGCAACGGCGATTCGAGGGCCGCAGTCAGCGCTGAGGTGAAACGTCGCCATGACGCGGGCGATCTCACGCAGCTCATGGCGAAGGTCGTGGCCCGCCGCCATCAGGGCCGACAAGCTTCGGGTTTCCGGCATGCGGCGCATCAGCGTCGCGGGTCGGCGCTCGCCCGTTGCGGGATCGTCGACATCGACGACGCCGAGATAGACATCCGGCGCCAGCCGAGAATTCAGCTCGACCTCCCGCTCACACAACCGCCGCTGCTCGCCGACGCTGCGCTGGTCGAGGAACGGATAGGCGACCGGCTTGCGGAATTTCCAGGCTCGATCTCCCGAGAGGATCACGGTCGAGATCGTGGTCTCCCGCACGTCGTCATCGGCAGCGGGCCTGAATCTCTCGGTCGGCTGCGGCCGGTGGTGGGCTATCGGGCCGGTCTTCATGCTGGGCGAGCTCATGCGCCACAGTCTCACCGCAGCCGTGATGCGTGACCAGTGCCGATGGTCCCGCGTCATTGCGGCTCCCGGCACATCAGAGACGTGAATCAACCGCGACCTCGTGATCGATGTGCGCGGTGGGGGAGTCGAGCGCAGCGGCGAGGTGTTGCCTGAACCATCGTCCCGCCGCGTCAGCGACGGCGACCCTGAGGTCCTTCGGCCCTCGTGGTTCGGGCGGTTTGGCTCTGTCTGGGCGCGGGGGTCGCGGTGAGGATGATGGCGTTGGCCCCCACCCCGGAGGTACCCGATGACCGCCCGTTCCGATGCCGCCGCTGCAGTGGCCGCCCGCGGAGATCAGAGCCACCGGGACTCGGATATCACCCCGGCCTCGCCACCCCGCCCACGCCGCCTGTTGGTCGAGGATGTCATGAGCCGCGACGTAGTCACGGTCGCCCCGACCGCCACGTTTCACCAGATGATCGGCCTCATGCGCCGGCATGAGGTGAGTGCCCTCCCTGTCGTCGATGACAATGGCACCCTCCTCGGCATCGTCTCCGAGGCCGACCTCCTTGCCAAGAAGAACCCCCCGCCGCCGCGCCGCCGGTGGGTGCCTGAGGGCAGCCAAGCGGGAGCGCGGCGTCGGAAAGCCGGCGGGTTGGTCGCCGCGGACGTGTTGTCGGCACCGGCGATCTCGATCGGCCCCCGTACATCGCTCGCTGCGGCTGCGCGCCTCCTTGAACACCACCGCATCAAGCGCGTCGTGGTGCTCGATGGGGACGATCAGATGGTGGGCATCGTCTCCCGACGCGACCTGCTGGCGGGTTTCAACAGGAGCGACGCCGAGATCCGATCCGACGTCATCGAGGGCGTGATCCCGAGATGGCTCATGATCGACCCAGCCGGCCTCACGGTCGAGGTCCACGGCGGCGTGGTGCGGATCGAGGGTACCGTGGATCTCCGCAGCGACGCGGACATCCTGGCGCACCTTGTCCGCGGCTTGGATGGGGTGGTCGAAGTCGACAGCGCGGTCACATACCGCTTGAATGATCGAGATGTCGCCTTGTCCCGCGAACTGCGCATCGACTGAGTCCTGAGCAAGGCAAAACGAGAGAGATGTTCACCAAGATCCTGGTCGCGTACGACCGTTCCCCCCACGCGCGGGCCGCTCTCGGGCACGCCGCCGACATCGCCCGTACCCAGGGCGCCAAGCTCACCGTGCTGACATGCTCGTCGACGTTGTCGGCGTGGCCGGAGCTGGGCCTCGGTGGCCTCACCCAATCCATCTACGACGAGCTGATGGAGGCGGCGCGAGCCGAAGGACAGGCGTCCATCGACGAGGCTGTCGAGCTGCTTCCCGAGGGGATGACGGCGGCCACAAGGCTGGTTGACGCTCCGGCCACCGAGGCCATCCTGGGCGAGGCCCGTCTGGGTGGCTACGACCTGATCGTCGTGGGCTCACGAGGCCGCGGCGATGTCGGGTCGATGTTCCTGGGAAGCGTTAGCCACCGCGTCTTACATAGCAGTCAACTCCCTGTGCTGGTAGTGACCGCCCGAACGGACGGACAGCCCGCCGCTTGACGGCCACCCTCGCGCGTTCTCGGGCGCTGAGATCACGACTTGCCAGTCACGATGCAGTTCCGGCCCCTGTGCTCAGCCCTACTCGCAGCACAACGGCCCCTTGGACGTTTCCCGCCTTCAGCTGCGCCAATGCCTCATTGGCACGCTCGAGTGGGACCTGTGTGACGCTGCTGTGTATCGAGATGTGTGACACGAGGGCGAAGAACTCTGCACCGTCGCGCCGGGTCAGGTTGGCCACCGAACGCAGGGTGCGCTCGTGCCAGAGCAATGCGTACGGAAACGTCGGAATGTCACTCATGTGGATGCCGGCGCACACTACCGTCCCGCCGGATCGGGTCGCCGCCAGCGCCTGTGGGACGAGCTCGCCGGCGGGAGCAAAGATGATCGCTGCGTCAAGTTGGACAGGCAGTGGCGCAGTGGTATCGCCCGCCCACTCGGCTCCGAGCCGTCGGGCAAAGTCCTGGCTGGCGATGTCGCCCGGGCGGGTGATCGCAAACACGCGTCGCCCCTGGTGGCGGGCGATCTGGGCAACGATGTGGGCCGCCGCCCCAAATCCGTAGAGACCGAGGCGCCGCGCGTCGCCGGCAGCCACCAGCGACCGGTAACCGATGAGGCCAGCGCAGAGCAGCGGCGCCGCCTGAATATCGGACAGGTCCTCGGGAATCGGGAAACAGAAGGCAGCATGCGCCACTGCGTACTCGGCGTACCCGCCGTCGATGTCGTAGCCAGTAAAGCGCGCGTTGGTGCAGAGATTCTCCCGTCCGGCCTGGCAGTGCTCGCACGAGCCACACGTCCAACCCAACCACGGGATTCCAACGCGCTGACCAACGCGGGGGTCGCTGACATCGGGACTGGCGGTCACCACCTCGCCCACGATCTGATGTCCAGGGATCAGTGGGAGCTTGGGACGCTCCAGCTCGCCGTCGACGACGTGGAGGTCGGTGCGGCAGAGGCCGCAGGCGCGCACCTTGACGAGCACTTCGCCGGCGCCAGGCTCCGGGACCGGAACCTTGCTCTCCAGGAGCGCAGTGCGCGGGGCCTTGAGCACCATGGCCCGCATCGATGGCCGGTGCGTCGTGCCGTCGGTCGGTCCTGAGTCGTCGGGTGCGCGCTGCTTCATCACTGCACGATGCGGCATCTGTGGTCGCTGGGCAAGGGCCGGTCGTCCCTGCGACGGAGCGCCGTGACCTCCAGAGGCCCACCCCGCCAGGTGCGCCGCTGACGATTCTCCCGTTGGGGCCGAAGGACCTTGTGTTCGATGTCCTTTGGGGGTGGCCGCATCGCCAGCAGCGAGACATCATGCCGCCATGGACGCGCATGCGCTCCCCAGAGTTGGGTCCGTGGGATTGCGCTGGGCCACCCGGACCGGTGTGGCGGCGGCGTTTGGGAGGGTCAAGGTGGCCACCGATGAGGGCCAAGCGTGCCGGGTGCGCGACGGTGAATGACGCGACTGAGGCGCTGCGCCCCGTTCTCCTGGCGACGTCGGGAGATGACGACGACGTCGCCGCCGCACGGGTCGCCGCTGTTGATGTGGCGGGTCGAAGCAGCGCTCCGCTGCACCTCGTGCTTGTCTGGCAAGCGTCGACGGCGCCCGGCAGCCTGCCTGTTGCCGTGCTCGGCGGCGCAGCCGCCGCCAAACTCGAGGACGAGGTGCGGGCAGTTGTCGACATTGGCGGCACGGTGAGCGGCAGCCATCTTCGGCGGGGCTTTCGGGCCAAGCAGATTCTCGCGGTCGCGGGCGAGCTCCGTGCCCGCCTTATCGTCACGGGCGCACATGGCGGCGGGGCCTTCTTTCGCTTCCTCCATGACAGCGTCTCGGAGGCCGTCATCCGTGGGTCCGGATTTCCCGTCCTGGTCATTCGCTCCGGGCCGCCGGCGTGGCCGCCCCGTCACGTCGTCATCGGCGACAACGCCTCCCCGGACTCTGACCGGGTGGTGGTCGCGGGCGGCTGGTTCGCCGGTCTTCTGGGCGTGCCGGTCCGCCTCGTCGCCGTTCGCGGTGGCAACAACCCTCCATTGTCGACTTCGGTCATCGCCCGGCACGCTCGCACCATCGCCGAGATGGCGGGCGACGCACCGGACGTGCTCACGCCTGACGGTGATCCTGTGGATCGCATTCTTGAGGCGGTCGCCGAGAGGGACACGCTCGTCGTCGTTGGCCATCGATGGCCCGGGCGCGTCGAGGCGTGGGAGAAGCGGGTCTCGACCGGCCTGCTCCACGAGCACCAGGGGCCGTCTCTCATCGTGCCCCGGCCGCTTTCCGCAGCGCTCCGCGATTGACTGCCTGCGGTAGGTGCGCCTCGTCGCGGTCAGCTGGTTCTCGTGCCGTGAGCGTTGGTGACACGTGGCACATGAGGAGGTGACCAACGGCCGTTCCAGACGCCGCCAAGCCTTGCCTATTGTCGTGGTGTCATCAATCGGCTCTACCGGAGGCGGCACCATGAAGACCGCAAACGCGACACTGCAGGATCTGGTCACGGCCGAGTTGCGCTGGGACCCGAGCATTGATGCTGCGAACATTGGTGTCACTGCACACGACGGCGCCATCACCCTGTCCGGCCACGTCGCCAACTACTGGCAGTTCGTCGCCGCCGAGCAGGCCGCCAAGCGCGTCCGCGGAGTGGTCGCCGTGGCCAGCGAACTCGACGTTCATCTCCCGGCGTCCTCCCGCCGCGACGACACCGACATCGCAGAAGAACTCTCGCACACTCTGGCGCACTCGATCTCCCTGCCGGTGGGGTCAGTCAAGGCGACTGTCAGGAAGGGATCCGTGACCCTCGAGGGAACGGTCACATGGTCATCCCAGCGGGAAGCGGCCGAGCGCATCGCCCGTCATGCTGCGGGAATCACACAGATCAGCAACCGGATCACCATCAAGGCCGCCACATCGGCCCACGATGTTGAGAAGGACATCCGCGCCGCCCTTCACCGGCGCGCCAACCTCGACGCGAACGGTGTCCACGTTTCTGTCCAGGGCAACGTGGCGACCCTGACCGGGGCGGTTTCCTCACTGGCCGAGGATCGTGCGGTGTGGTGGGCGGCATCGGCAGCTCCCGGCATCGAGCGGGTCGTCGATCAACTGACTGTTCTACCCGCTCCTGCTCGGGTTGGCAGCCTGCGCTAGGCGGAGCGACAGCCCAGGGCGGCCCGACGTGGCCGCCCTGCGTTTGTGTGTACGACCGGCCGGGAAACTGTTGAGGCTGTGCAGACGACGCCGAGCGCGACGTTCCCGGTCGACGCGGGCCACGCACTGTGCCGCGGGTCGTCACATTCCGCTGAGACCGCCCGCGACGAGAATGCGCCGCTCCCCACCGAAATCTGAAGCGCCGCTCAGGTCTGCTCGGCCGCGACCTCGTCCATCGCATCGACAAGTAGCTTCAGGCCGCTGAGTAGCCGGGCTTTCTGTGTGGTGGAAAGCACGTCGAATAGCGCGTCGATCTCCAACAGGCGTGGCCCGAGGGTGCTTTCAATCGCGGACCGCCCCGCGTCAGTCACCTCGAGCAGGGTGGCTCGGCGATCGGTCGGGTGAGGGGTCCGACGGACGAGGTGTTCGGCCTCCAGGGTGTCCGCGACGGCCGTGAGGTTGCGGGCGGGCAGGTCGACCTGATCGGCGATATCGCGCATCCGCTGCGGCCCATTGCAGTGCAACATCTCGAGAACCCGGGCGCGGTCGTAGCTCAGCGAGCTGTCAGGACTGCGCGCGAGCAGCCGCTGGAAGGACTTCGCGAAGCGGACGGCTTCTGCGACGAGGTCCTGGTTGGGAAGCGTGAACGCCGAGCCGGCGGTCGGAAGGACTTCGGCCATTGGGTCCATCGTACAGGAGATTTAGCCCACTGGTAGATAGTCGTGTACGTGATTGTTACACTAGTAACTATACGAGGTCGCGACCCTCGGCAACCCGGAAAGACCAGGAGACCGTTATGAAGGCCATCGCGATCGACGACTTCGCCGCCGACCCCACCATGCACGACCTGCCCAACCCCACACCGGGGGCGGGGAGGTGCTCGTACGCGTGGAGGCCAGCTCGGTGAACGGCATGGACCTCGCCGTCGCCAGCGGCATGGTCAAAGGCAGGATGGAGTACGAGCTTCCGATCGTGCTGGGACGCGATTACGGCGGCACGGTCGAAGCCATTGGCCCCGGCGTGACCGGGTTCGAGGTGGGCGACCCGGTGTTCGGGGTGTTCATGAAGATGACGCTCGGCGGCTTCGGCACCTTCTCCGAGCTGGTCGCTGCGCCGGCAATGTTCGCGGCCAAGATCCCCAACGGACTTGCGGTTGAAAGCGCGGCCGCACTCGCCCTCGCCGGTGCCACCGCGCTCACCGCGATTGACGCCATCGACCCCAAGCCAGGCGAGATCGTGTTGATCTCCGGGGCCACCGGTGGTGTCGGCTCGTTCGCCGTGCAGCTCGCCAAGGAACGCGGCGCCACGGTCCTTGCCACCGCCAGGCCCGAGGACGCCGACTACGCGACCAGCCTCGGTGCCGACGAGACCGTCGACTACGCCGCCGACCTGAGCGCCGCTGTACGAGCCCAGCACCCTGACGGCATCGACGCGATCGTTCACGCCGCCGGCGACGGCGCGCAGCTCGCCACCCTGCTCAAGCCGGGTGGGCGCATCGCCGACGATCGGTCTCCCCGCCGACCAGGTCGATCGCGCCGGAGTGCAGGTCACCACCGTCATGGGCATGCCGACGACCGACATCCTCGATCGGCTCGCCGCCGCCGTGGTCAAGGGTGATCTCACCGTCCCGATCGATCGCACCTACGAACTACAGGACGCGGGTCAGGCCCTTCAGGACTTCACCGCCGGCAAGCGCGGCAAGCTCGCCATCACGGTCCGATGAGTGCCGCCATCCCAAGCTGGGAAGACTGTCAGCGCGGGGGTGCGTGACGTGAATATCGTGCTCTGGGTTCTGCAGGGGCTGCTCGCGGCGTTCTTCCTCGCCGCGGGTGCCTCTCATCTTCTGATGCCGATGGCAAGACTG
>DAISRJ010000006.1:0-62564 GCA_036828955.1 Candidatus Dormiibacterota bacterium
CGCCCTGACCCTCGCTCAACAGTGAAACAGCAGGGTTCGCACGATACGCCGACGGCGCAGCACGATCAAGTCGTACTCGCCCGCCCGCTCCGTGCTTACAAAACAGCTGCTCTACCACTGAGCTACGCCGGCCAGCGCTCGGTCAGTCTACCCGCCCAGTCGTGAACTCAGCCGCAGGCAGGCGGGAGCTGACCGGGAGCGCGGTGGGAATCCAGCGGGAACCTATCGAAACAACAGGTCTTGACGGGCCCTGCCACCGGCAACCGCGGCATGCTGACCGTGTGGCTCCGTCCCAAGCGGAGTAGCCGCGATGGTCACGGCCAACGCCGGGGGCGGGCTGCATAGTCCGTGCAGGTCTGCGTGTGGAGGCCCCCTGGTGCGCGACACTGCCGCGATGGAGAACCCAGCCTTGCATCCCGACTGCGCAGCACTGGCCTTTCTCTTGGGACGATGGGAGGGTACGGGGCGGGGTCTGTGGACTGCGGAGACGCCGTTCAGATATCGCGAGGAGGTTGTCATCGACCACGCAGGCAAGCCATTCCTCCGCTACGCCCAGCGAACATGGGCGGAAGACGACGGCCGGCCCATGCACAGCGAGGTCGGTTATTTTCGTCCGGTCGGCGGGTCGCGTGTCGAACTGCTGCTGGTGCAGCCGACCGGGGTTGCCGAGATCCATGAGGGGCGGATCAAGGGATGGACTCTTGAGCTCGAGGCGGTGCTCGTGGGAGTCACGCCGACAGCCAAACGGGTCACCGACGTGAACCGACACATCTGGGTCGAGCACGACGTGCTCAACTATCGGCTGCTCCTTGGCATGAATGGCGAGCCGCTCAGCGACCACCTGGCTGGAACGTTGCGACGCACCGACCCCGCGGCGGGATGAGCCTCACTCCGCCCCCGGCGGCTCCTCATCGATGGCCGGCGGGCGAGCAAGTCGCTCGAGCTGAGCGCGCACCTCAGGATCGAGCCGGTCCCCGAGGCGGTTGGCGAAACCAGCGTCACGTCGCCTCCGCGCGGCGTGCTCGTCGACACCGTCCCGGACGCCCCGCACCTGCGCATGCAACGCGGTTGCCCCCACCACCGCCGCTCCCATCGCCATGACCATGTCCCGTTGCAAGCGGTCACTGGTGGCCACCGTCACCAACCCGGCGTCCCCATGGTGCGAGGCCATCGAGACGCGCCGCTCGATGACGTGGTCGGCGCTCTGCGCGCGACTCCCATAGATCACCGTGATGCCGTCGATCTTCTCGCCGGCACCGCGGTCGCGCTCACGGCCGTGGGCGTCGAAGACGACGGTGACGTGTTCACCGGTGGCGGCCGCGTACTCGCCGAGCATGGCGACAAGGCGGCGGCGCGCCTCCTCTCCCCTACCGCCCTTGATCAGGGGGGACAGCTCGGGCCACGCGTGGATGATGTTGTAGCCGTCGACGATCAGCTCACGCATCACGAGCCTCACGCGTCGCAAAGCCGCGCTGGCGCGCCACCTCGTAGAGCAACACTGCCGCCGCCGCCCCGGCATTGAGCGACGACACCCGGCCCGCAAGTGGCAGCGACACCACGGCGTCGCAGTGGCGCCGCGTCAGCGAACGCATGCCCTCGCCCTCGGCGCCGACCACCAGCGCCACCGGGATGGTGAAGTCAAAGCCGTCGTACCGCGTCGGGCCATCCGCGGCCAGTCCCACCACCCAGATGCCCGCCGCCTGCATCTGCTCGAGCGCTTGCACCAGGTTGGTGACAACGGCGACAGGAACATGCTCGGTGGCGCCGGCCGATGCCTTGGCCGCCGCGCCGGTGACCCCGGCGGCGCGATGCCGCGGCAGCACGATGCCGTCGGCGCCCACCGCGTCTGCGGTGCGGATGATCGCCCCGAGGTTTTGCGGATCCTGGATGCCGTCGAGCACGACCACCAGTTGCGGGAGGCGGGCCTGCGCCATGAGGTCGTCCAGTGTCAGCGGGGCGCGGCCGTGGAAGTACCCGGCAATCCCCTGGTGGTGCTCGGTATGGGAGATGTCGTCGAGGCGGCGGCGCGGGCTCTCCTCCACCGGGATGCCGCGCTCCTCCGCCAGGGCGCGGATCTCGTCGATGCGGAGGTCAGCGGCGGTCCCGGTGGCGATGACCAGCTTGCGCGCCGCCCTGCCGGCACGGAGTGCCTCGAGCACCGGGTTGCGCCCGTACAGGATGTCCACCGGCCGAGTATCGCCGACGCCCGGCGCCCCAGCCGGTCAGCCTGCCGTCCAGCTCCCGTCGGGCGCAGCGCCGCCAGCACCGCTGATCACGCCACGGCACGACCGAAGGCACGCGCCGCCAGCACCACCGCGACGATCCCCAGTCCAAGTATCACGGCGAATCCCTGCGCCACCGCGATATCCGTGAGGTGGCTGTTGAACGCCGCCCGGGCCGCGTCCACCGCGTACTTGAGCGGGTTGAACGCCGCCACGGTGCGCAGCCAGCCCGGCGCCAGCTGCAGGGGCAGGAGCACGCCAGAGAGGAGCAGCAGGGGAAGCGTGGCACCGAACACGATGGGTGCGAACGCATCCTCGCTCTTCACAGCCAGCGCGATCGTGTAGGACAGCGACGCCGTCAGCAGCCCGATCAGGGCAATCAGCAACAGCGCCAGCAGGATCCCGCCGGCGTTGATGGTCAGGCCGAAGGGGATCGCGCAGATGACCAGCAGCAGCGACTGCGCCGTGATGATCACCACGTCGCGCAGCGCCCGGCCGAGCAGTAGGGAGATGCGGCTGATCGGCGTCACCCTGAAGCGCTCGATGACCCCCATGCGCAGTTCCGAGATGAGCCCGAAGCCCACGCCAGAGGCGCCGAACAGGCCCAGCTGCACGAGCAGGCCGGGGATGAAGACGTTGTAGGCCCCGCCCTTGGGGAACCCCGGCGCCGATGACGCCACCTTGACCAGCAGAGGCGCGAACAGCACCAGGTACATGATCGGCTGGACGATGCCGAAGAACATCCAGACGGGGTTGCGCAGCGTCTGCAGGATGTAGCGGCGGAAGACGAGCGCGGTGTCGCGAAGCGGGTTCATGGCTGCCCTCCTCCTGTCAGTTGGGGTTGTCGTCGCGGAGCGAGCGACCGGTCTTGGCAAGGAACACGTCGTCGAGGCTGGGCCGCGCCACCGTCAGCGTCGCCATCTCGAGGTTGGCCGCGTCGAGTGCGCGCATCAGGGCTGGCATCGCCGTCTCGCCGCGGTCGACGTAGAGGCGGATCAGGCCACTCTCAGCGCTGGCCTCGCGCACGAACGGCAGCGCCTGCAGCTGCGCGAAGGCGTTCTCGTGCTCACCCTGCAGGGACAGGGTGATGGCGTCGCCAGCGACCTGACGCTTGAGCGCGTCCGGCGAACCCTCGATGACGATGCTGCCGTGGTCGATGATGGCCACGCGGTCGCAGAGCGCGTCGGCCTCCTCCAGGTAGTGGGTCGTCAGGAACACCGTGGTCCCCCTGTCGCGCAGCTTGCGGACCTCCGTCCACAGGTGCGCCCGCGCCTGGGGATCGAGTCCGGTGGTGGGCTCGTCGAGGAAGACAAGGCGGGGCCGGTGCATCAGGCCGATGGCGATGTCGAGCCGGCGCCGCTGGCCGCCCGAGTACGTCTGCGTCTTGCGGTCCGCGCAGCTCTCGATCTCGAGGGTCTCGAGCAACTCAGCCGCGCGAACCTCTGCCTGGCTCTTGCTCATCCCGTGGAGGCGCCCCTGGAACACAAGCTCGCCGCGCCCCGTCTCGATGATGTCGCTGCCGCCCGTCTGGCCGACGTAGCCGATGCGGCGGCGCACCAGGCCTCCCTGGGTGAGCAGGTCGGCGCCTGCCACCACGGCCTCTCCGCTCGTCGGGGTGAGCAGGGTCGCGAGCATGCGCAGCGTCGTGGTCTTGCCCGCCCCGTTGGGGCCGAGGAAGCCGAAGATCTCGCCGTTGCGCACCTCGAGGTCGACGCCACGGACGGCCTCGACGGTGCCCCGTCCGCGGGTCGTGAACGTGCGCCGAAGCCGGCGCGTGCGGATGGCGACGTCCCCGTCGGGGGCCTGGGCGGCGTCGTCTGCGGGGGCGATGGCCGTGGTCATGAATGCAGTCCTCGTGAGGTCTTGGCGATCTCGGTGTCGGGCAGGTGTGTCTCCCAGTGGAGGCGGCCGGCGCTGATGTCGTCCATCACGGCGCGGCACCAGGCCAGCTCCGCCTCATGGAGGCGCAGACCGAGCTCAGCCTCGAGGAGGAAGACGCGCGGCAGGCCCACCTCGTCGATCAGCATCCGCTCGGCCGCGTGGCCGCCGGCGATGATGCCCTCGAGGCGCACGACCCGCGCGCCCAGGGCCTGGGAGACGCGGCTCATGGGCAACACCCCCACCAGCGACATCGCGGCGGTGAACACGGGGTGGCCTGCGACGGGCGATTCGATCAGCTCACAGACCCAGGCGGCGATCTCGTCGCGCCCGTCGTCGGTGATGCCGTAGACGGTGCGCTCCGGGCGCCGCCCCTCGCGGCTGGTCTCGACTGCGGTGACCAGTCCGCGCTGCTCGAGGCGCGCGATGGCGTGGTACAGCGCACGCGGCGGCCCGATCGCGAAGTCCTTGTGGCGCTCGCGGAAGAGGCGCTGGATCTCGTAGGGGTGCGACGGGCCCTCGGCAAGGACGGCAAGCGCTCCAAGCGCGACAAGGTCCAGCCGCGAACGTGGTACCTCTGCCATAGTGCAGAGTGCACTATAGCAGAGGGTCGAGATCCTCGCCCAGCCGGCTCAGATGTACGCGGGCTGGGGCCTCGGCCGGAGCAGGGACATGGTCAGCGCCCCGCCGTAGACGAGGTCGAGAACGAGGCTCAGGACGCCCAGGAGCCCGACCGTTCCCGCCCGGGCGGTGCCGCCGAGGCCGGCGAGGCCGTCGAGGATGGCGAGCACGTCGAGCAGCAGGAAGACAACGCGCGCCGCGGTGAACTGCGTCAGCCACACGAAGAGAGCGGTGACCAGAGCCGCCGCGACCGCCGCGACCGCGAAGGCGGCGCCGATGTTGAAGGACTGCACCGTGGTGATCCCCGTGTTGGCATCAAAGATGGGCACGTTGATGTGCTGCACCAGGAGGCCGACGCCGATCAGGATGAGGGCCGTCAGCACCCCGTATCCGATGGTGATCCAGCGGCAGACGCTGATCCAGTTGGTGCCCGACGCGGTGATGCTCTGCTGGAGTGCGGCGAACCCGCCGGAGCGGACTGGTGCCGCGCCGATGTTCGCGAAGCCCGGTGGCGGCGGAGGCGGCGGTGGCGGGTTCGAGCGAGCCGCAACGAGGTTGCGGCCGTCCGGGAGGATCAGTGCCGTACCGCAGCGCTGGCAGGTGGTTCGCTTGCCGAGCTCCGTCCAGGACCAGCAGTTCGGGCAGCACACGTTCTCGGGCATTTCGCGATTGTGTCGCCGGGAGCGCGGCACGCTCGCGCCGTCATCGATCAGCGGCCTTTCCGTGACCAAGACGCCAAGTGCGGCGCCACGGGTAGATGGGCGCCGCGGCGCTCCGCCGCCCCATCAGGGGAATGCGGAGCGCCGCGTGCGGTGCGGCCTAGAGCGGGGGCGGGGGCGGGGGGCTGCCGCCGCCGAAGGAATTGCCCGACGTGGTGCCGTATGCGCTCACGGCCGGCTGCGGATCGGTGCGCTTCAGGTAGCCACCAACGGCGACGACGATCCCCGCGATGATGCCGATGAAGAGCCCGAAACTGGGACCGTAGCTGTAGCCGGCGCCGCCTCCTCCGCTGGTGTGTGTGACCAGCCAGAGCAGAGCCATGACAGCGGCGAAGACGCCGATGATCATGTAGATCATCGCGTCGGTCTGGGGCAGTTGGGGGATGGTGAAGGTCGGCACAAACGTGCGCAGGATGAACAGCGCCAGGCCGACGAGCACTGCCAGGAAGAACAACCAGCCCGGCCAGTCATTGAGGGCGCTGACTGAGAACGATGTGTTCAAGCCGTTGCAGAGAGCGCTCCCACCGCAGCTGAAACTGGCGCTGTACCAGGGGAGAAAGGTCGCAATGAAAGCGACAACCAGGCCGATGCCGATGGCGGTGTCACCATTGCTGTAATGACGTCCGGCGACTGCAGGCAACGTGGACCCTCCTCTACATGGCGATTGCCGGGCATCCGGCGAGCGCAGTATAGGGGCCGGAAGGGCGAGCCGAACACGCGACCGACGGGAGGGCGCCTTAGCTTGCCGGGATGATCGGGGGCGGAACGCCACTGAGGTCGGCACGGCGGGTGAGGTAGTCGATACGGGTGACCTCGCCGCGCGCGTACATCATCTCCAGCTCCGCGACGGCGGGGTTGGGCAGCGGCGGCGCCAGCGCGCGCCGGCCGTGCAGGGCACCGATGAGCGCACGCACCAGCCACACGATGGCGACGATGACGAGCACCCAGATCACAAAACGCAGGCAGATGGCGAGCACAGACACGCCGGTGTCATATCCGCCCCGGCCCACGAGTGGGGCATTTCCGCTCAACGCGGAGAATCCTCCGAACCCTCGGCTGCCTGGTCCCATCTGCGGTGCCTCCTCTCTGGTCACGCCGGTCCCGGGCGGGCGCATGGATCGACCTGACCGTATGAACCGATTGTGGCGTTTCAACCTTACATGCGAATGACCGCTGACCGCTCGGTCAGAGGCGGCGCCAGCGCTGTCCCTCGCCGGTGTCCTCCACCACGATGCCGCGGCCGGCGAGAACCTCGCGGAGGCGATCCGATTCCGACCACTCGCGTTGCTCTCGCGCCACCCGGCGCAGGTCGAGCAGAGCTCGGTCCTCCTCGCTGAGAGAATTCCCGGCCCTCTCGCCGGCGACAAGCTCGAGGACCCCGAGGACGTCGTCGACCTCGTCGAGGAACCCGACCAGCGCGCTGTACGAGGCACTGTCCAGCTCCCCTTCGTCGAGCTCCCTGTTGAGGACGCGGATCAGGCTGAAGACTGTGCCCATCGCCCCGGGCAGGTTGAGGTCGTCGTCCATGGCGGCGCCGAACTCGGAGCGCGCCTCGGCGATGCGCTCCACGCGGGCTTCGTTCTCGCCCGCGCGGGGCGGGCGGCCGCGCACCCGCGCGTCGAAGTCGGCGAGGCGGTCCACCGACTCCGTGGCGGCGTGCAGCGACTCGTCGCTGTAGTTGACCGGCTTGCGGTAATGCGCTGCCGCGGCCAGCATGTAGCGGAGCGCGGAGGGCCGCGCGCCCGAGGCCACCAGGTCGGGCACGGTGGCGAAGTTGTCCATCGACTTGGCCATCTTCTCGCCCCCGATGCGCAGGTGCGCCGAGTGGCACCAGATTTGCACGAACTGCCGCCCGGTGGCGGCCTCGCTCTGGGCGATCTCGTTCTCGTGGTGCGGAAAGATGTTGTCGACGCCTCCGCAGTGCAGGTCGAACGACTCGCCGAGCAGCGCCATGCTCATCGCCGAGCATTCGATGTGCCAGCCGGGACGGCCGCGACCGAGCCGCGTGTCCCAGCCGATCTCGTCGGCGCCGACGGCCTTCCACAGGGCAAAGTCGCGGACGTCCTCCTTGTCGTACTCGTCGGCATCGACGCGCCCGCTCGCGCCGGCCACCAGCCCTTCGGCGCGGGCGCCGGAGAGGCGTCCGTAGTGAGGGAAGCCGGCGACCCGGTAGTAGACGCTGCCCGCGCTCCGGTACGCGACGCCCGCCGCCTCCAGCCTCTCGATGAGCGCAACCATCTCCTCGATGTATTCCGTGGCACGTGGGAAGTGCTGGGCGGGACGGATGTTGAGGGTGCGCAGGTCTTCATAGAACTCGTCGATGAACGGTGCCGTCTCAGCGTCCAACCCATGACCTGCGGCCGCGGCATTGCGGATGATCTTGTCCTCGACATCGGTGAGGTTCATGACGTGGGTGACACGGGCGAAGCGTCGCTCCAGCCAGCGGTGCAGGATGTCCTCGAACAGAAACGTGCGGAAGTTGCCGACGTGCGCCCGCGCATAGACGGTGGGACCGCACGTGTAGAGGCGCACGTGGCCCTCCTCGAGCGGGGCCACGATGCGCAGCCTGCGCGTGAGGGTGTCGTGGAGGCGCATCGGCATGACCCGAAGTTTATCGACGAGCGCTCGCCACCCCGGCAGCGATGGGCTGCTCAGCTCAGGCGGCGGCGGACACTGCCTGCTCACGGCGGCTGATGACCTGGTCGATGAGACCCCACGCCAACGCCTGCTCCGCGGTCATGTAGTTGTCGCGCTCGATGTCGTGGGCGACCTCGTCCAGGGTGCGCCCGCAGTGCCTTGCGTAGATCCCGACGAGCAGGTCGCGCTGGCGCAGGATCTCGCGGGTGTGGACCTCGAGGTCGCTGGCCTTGCCCTGCAGCCCGGACGCCCATGGCTGGTGGACCAGGATCAGGGAGTTGGGCAGCGCCAGGCGCGTGCCGCGGGCGCCTGCGGCGAGGAGCAGTGAGCCCCCGCTGGCGGCCATGCCGAGGCAGATCGTCGCCACCGGTGAGCTGACCCACTGCATGGCGTCGTACATCGACAGCGCCGCGGTGACACTGCCGCCCGGCGAGTTGATGTAGAGGCTGATCGGCTTGCCCGGATCCTCGCTCTCGAGGAAGAGCAGTTGGGCTGTGACCGCATTGGCGAGGTCGTCGGTGATCTCGTTGCCGAGGAAGATGATGCGGTCGCGCAGCAGGCGCGAGTAGATGTCGTAGGCGCGCTCGCCCCGGCTGGTGGACTCGACGACGGTCGGGATCAGCATCAGCGTCCATCCTCCCAGCCCGGGATGGCGAAGCCGATGCGACGCCGCGCCGGGGAGGCTGCCGGGCTGGCCAGGTAGCTGCTGAACTGGGCCACCGTCCGGAGCGCGTCGGGGCTCAGCGCCGCCGTCGCCAGGCGGAGCTGCTCCTGGGGGTTGTGGGCGACCGCCCGGGCGTCGCTGATGGTCTGCGGGGTGAGGCGATCGGCGATGTCGGCGTAGAGGACGTGGAGGGGCACGTCGAGCGCCGCGGCCATGGCCACCAGCCTCTCGGCGCTCACGTCCTTGCGCCCGCGCTCCACCTCGGAGAGGTGGGCCGGCGAGCAGTGCGCCGCGGCGGCGACGTCTGTCAGGGATCGCCCGGCCATCTCCCGGTGGGTGCGCAGCACGGCACCCTGGACGCGGCGCAGACGCCCGGCCCGGGTGCGGTTGTCGAGGAGTTCTTCGCTGTCAGCGTAATTCATTTCGCTGTGAGTAGCGTAGCAGATGCTCAGCCGGGTCGGGCCGGGCGCGGCTCAGGTCGCGCTGTCGAGGAGCGCCACGGCAGACGCGGCGATGCCCTCGGACCGGCCCGCGAATCCCATCCCGTCGCTGGTCGTGGCGGTGACCTGGAGCACGGACCGGTCGACGCCGAGGGCGCCGGCGCAGGCGACCGCCATGGCGTCGAGGTGGCCGCTCAGGCGCGGCTGCTCGGCGATGGCCACGACCTGGGCCGAGACGACGCGGAGGTCGTGCTCGCGAAGCATCGCCGCCACCGCGCCCAGGAACTCGCTCCCCGGCGTGTCGCGCCAGCGCTCCGCGCTCGACGGGAAGTGATCGCCCATGTCTCCCAGGCCAGCGGCACCGAGCAGCGCGTCACAGAGCGCGTGGACCACCGCGTCACCATCCGAGTGTCCCGCGAGGCCCCGTTCGTAGGGGACGTGAACGCAGCCGAGCAGCAGGGGGCGGCCCGCGACCAGGCGGTGCACGTCGATGCCGTGGCCGATGCGCAAGCTCACGGGCGCGCGGCCAGCAGGGCGCGGAGCACCACCAGGTCGCGGGGATGGGTCACCTTGAAATTGTCAGGGCTGCCCGCAACGATGTGGACGGGGGTCCCCAGCGCCTCCACGAGGGCGGCGTCGTCGTCGACGATGAGCGCGTTGACGCGGGCATGGAGGTGGCCGGCCACGAGCAGCTCGCGACGGAATGCCTGCGGGGTCTGGATGGCGTAGAGGTCATGGCGGTCGAGCGACTGCACGATCATCCCGCCCGCTCCCCGCTTGATGCTGTCGACCATCGGCACCGCCACGGTGGCAGCGCCGTGCAACCGGGCCGCCTCGACGCAGTCGATGAACAACTGCGGCGCGCAGAGCGGCCGTGCCGCGTCGTGCACCGCCACGACGTCCACCTCACCCACTCTGTCGAGCGCCCGGCCCACGCTGTCCTGGCGTCGGTCGCCACCCGTGGTGAGCACCACGTCGTCCAGCCCCGCCGCGGCCGCGAGCGCCGCCAGGAGCGCGTGGCGCTCCGCCGGCGCCGCGATCACGACCTGCCCGAAAGCCCCGGAGGCGGCCGCGGCGGCGAGCGTGTAGGCGATCAGCGGCCGGCCGCCGACATCGGCGAAGAGCTTGTCCTCCCCCATCCGTTGTGCCCGTCCCGAGGCGGGGATGATGAGGGTCGCGGTCAGTTCCGTCCCACCCTGCTGCGCACCGGTCGCACCGTCTTGCGCGAGGTGTCCGGGCCGTCGGTGGTGGCGAAGATCATGCGCCCGGCCGACGTCTGCAGAACCGACGTCACGGTGGCGCGAACGGTGTCGCCGAGGCGTGCCTTGGCATTCTCCACGACCACCATGGTGCCGTCGTCGAGGTAGCCGACACCCTGGTGCAACTCCTTGCCCTCACGCACGACGGCGATGGAGATCTCCTCGCCGGCGCTGAGGATCGGCTTCATGGCGTTGGCGAGGTCGTTGAGGTTGAGCACCCGCAGGCCGGCGATCTGGGCGATCCGGTTGAGGTTGTGGTCGGTGGTGAGCAGCAGTGCCGACTGCGCCACGGCCAGCTTGATGAGGCGGGCGTCGACCTCGGCCGCCTCCGGGAAGTCGAGGTCGATGATCTCGCAGACGACGTCCTCGCGGCGCTGCAACTCCTCGAGGACAGTCAACCCGCGGCGGCCGCGGGCGCGGCGCATCGGATCGCCGGAATCGGCCACCCGCTGCAGCTCCTCGAGGACAAACCCCGCGATGAGCAAGCGACCGGGCACGAAGCCGGCCTTGGCCACCTCCACGATGCGACCGTCGATCAGCGCCGACGTGTCGACCACCACCGGAGGCCCGTCGATGGGCGCCCGGGTAGCCCCGGCGGGCGCGCCGCCGCGAGCCCCACCCACGTCCTCGCTGCGCAGCATCGATGCGAACGCCTGGCGGCGGCGCGTGCCGGTGCGCGCCCCCACGCTCACCAGGGCGATGGCCAGCAGCAGCGACAGACCCGTGCCCACGTGCAGTGGAAGGGGTCCGAGGAGAACGGCCACGAGGGCAGCAATGAGGAGGCCGGCGATGACGCCGAGGAGGCCACCGAGGATCTGGCTGGGAGGAGCTTCGTCGAGCATCTGCTCGAGCCAGAGGTAGGGCTCGACGGTCAGCAGAGGGCCGGCCAGCGCCAGGGCCGCGGCGCCCACGATGGCCGTCCCCGCCAGGACGATGCCGGTCATCACACGGTCGTGGGAGAACACCCCGGGTGAGTTGGTGACGACAAAACCGGCGTAGTAGATCCCGACGACAACCCCGAGGACGGCGCCGACCGCGCGGGCGGCCCCACGCGCCCGGCGCAGGCTGTGTGCGGAGTGTCGAGGCATTTCCGCTCGATCTAAGCACAGGCGGTGTTGCGGTGCTGCCGATGTCACCCCTTCGCAACCGCAGCGGAAAGGTGCGCGCCGGCCCGCTCAGCTGCTCTGCAGAACCGCCAGCGCCGCCGAGACGCTCGAAACCCGGTGGACACGGAGCCCCGCACCTGCCGGGGCGCGGCCACCGTCGGGCACCACCGCGGCGACCTGTCCGAGAGCCGCCGCTTCGCCGAGGCGCGCGTCGAGCCTCGAGGCACGCCTGACCTCCCCGCCGAGCCCGACCTCGCCGAGAACCACGGTGTCGCGGGGGACCACACGGTCGCGCGCCGCCCCGGCCAGGGCCATGGCGACGCCGAGGTCGACGGCCGGGTCGGCGAGGCGCACCCCGCCGACGACGTTGAGGAAGACGTCCGCCTGGCCGAGAGGGACCCCGGCACGGCGCTCGAGCACGGCAAGGATGAGGTGGAGCCGGCCCAGGTCGAACCCCGAACTGGTGCGCCGGGGCAGGCCGAAGGAGGTGGGGGCGACCAGGGCCTGGATCTCGACGACGAGAGGACGGGTGCCCTCGCAGGTGACGGTGAGGACGTTGCCTGGCACCGAGAGGCTGTTCTCGTCGAGGAAGGCGCGCCCGGGTGCATCGAGTTGACGCAGGCCACCTCCCTCCATCGTGAACAGCCCCAGCTCGCCGGTGCTGCCGAAGCGGTTCTTCACGCCGCGCAGGAGCCGGTGCTCGCCATGGCGCTCGCCCTCGAGGTAGAGCACCACGTCGACCATGTGCTCCAGGGTGCGCGGCCCGGCGATGGCGCCCTCCTTGGTGACGTGGCCGACCAGGACGATGGGCACACCGGTCTGCTTGGCGACGGTGAGCAGGCGGGCCACCCCTTCGCGCACATGGGCCGGGCTCCCCGGTGCGCCCGCGGCATCCGGCGCGCTGAGCGTCTGCACCGAGTCGACCACCGCCAGTGGCGGGCGGGCCATCTCGATCGCCTGCGCCACGGCGTCGAGGTCGGTCTCCGCAAGCACGGCGACCGACGGAAGACGGCAGCCGAGCCGCTCGGCGCGCATGGCCACCTGCACCGCCGACTCCTCGCCCGCGCAGTACAGGGCGGGGAGGCCGGCGGTGCCCACCCGTGCCGCAAGCTGCAGGGCCAGGGTGGACTTGCCGATGCCGGGGTCGCCCCCGAGCAGGATCAGCGATCCTGCGACCACGCCGCCGCCGAGGACGCGGTCGAGTTCCGCGATGCCGGTGGGGGTGCGTTGAGCGCTGCCATCCCCGACCTGGTCGAGCGGCTGGGCGACGACGGCGAGGGCAGCGCTGGGCCGCCGCGCCGCGCTCGACACGGCGACCCCTTCCCCCAGCGTGTTCCACGCTCCGCACCCGTCGCAACGGCCCTGCCACCGTGGCGCGGTGACGCCGCAGCCGGAGCAGACGTACTGCACTCTGGCGGCGCGCGCCGCCTGGGTCATCGTGGGTGCGGAGGGGATGCGAACATCTGTTCGCCGCAGCATACCCGATCCCCCACCCGATGGATTCCCGCGGGCCGGCGCGGCTGGTCCCGTTGCCAGGACGAGAGCCCTACTCGCTTGCGCCGGGAGTGCGCCGGGCGATCGGACCGCGGGATTGGCGCCGCCAGACGAGCAGCCCGATCACGGCGAGGACCAGCAAGGGCAGCGCGCTGACCACTCCCTCGAGGGCTGCTCCGGTGACCTGGACAGCGTTCTTCCATCCGCCGCTGAAACCGCCCGCGACCGGGTTGGGCGGCGCCACGACGACCAGGGAGATGCCGCGCTCGGTCAGCTGGATCGAGGCGGTGGCCAGCTCGACCGAGGCGGTGAGCACGTTGAGCTGGCCCTGGTCGGTGTTGACCTCGGTCTGCACCGCCTCGATCTCCTGCTCGAGATTGCTGATGTCGCCGATCGAGGTCGCCTTGGCGAGAAGGGCGTTGAGGGCGGCCAGGTGGGCGTGGGCGGAGGCCAGGCGCGCGTTGACGTCGACGAACTGCGCGGTGTGGTCGATCGCCGAGAAGTTGATCGACGACGCCGTGAAGGTACTGGGCATGCCGTTGAGGAAGGCGGCGATGCTCGCTGCCGGGATCTTCAACGTGACCGCTCCGCTCACGATGCGGCCGTGGCTGTCGGGCTGCGTGGTCGAGCTGGCAACGTACCCCCCAAGTCCGACGGCGCGGGCGATCACGCCCTCGAAGGAGGTCAGGAAGCTGCCCTGGGGCACGGTGTACGCCGCCGCCACCGACCGCTCGATGTCGGAACTCGGCGGCGTGCCCACGATGATGGTGCTGGCCAGGCCGCCGCTCGGCGAGCCGCTGCCCGGCTGCGCCGCGGCGAAACCGGTCGTGCCCTTGGCCACGGCCGCTGCGGGCGCGCCACGGGCGGGCTGGTTGCCCGCCCCACCGGCCGCCTCGCCGGCGGAGGTTGCAGCAGAGGCGCAGCCGGCGAGCGCCGCCGTCGCGAAAAGGGCTGCGATGACCTGACGATGTGACATGACGGGGTCTCCTACGGGATGCCGGGGGCTGAGAGGGTGTCGACGACGCGGCCGGTGGCGGCGTCCACGAACACCAGGACTGTCTGCGCGGGTGGGATGCCTGGCCGGGCAAAGGCCTTGGAGTCGTTGACAACGCCGCCCTGGATGGGCACGTCGACGATCCAGCAGAGGCAGGTACTGCCCGGCGCCGGCGCCGCCAGCTGAGCCCAGACCAGCACCGCCGGCCCGGGTGTCTCCGCGTTGACCTGCGCTGTCACCGCCGCCACCTGTGCCTGTGCCGGTGTGACCTGGGAAGCACCGTGTCCCGCCGGGGACGAGACGGTGGTGCCCGACCGTGCCAGCGCGGCGACGTCAACACCGGGGTAGCTGACGGCTGCCGGGACGGCGAGGGCGCCTTCAGCTGGATTGGCCGCGAACGAGGACGCGGCTGTCCCGGGTGTGCCGAAGGGGTGACCGGCGATGAGAATCACGATCGCCGCGGTGGCCGCAGCAACAGCTCCCAGGCCGCCGAGGAGCGCGCCCATGGGCCGGCCCCCGACGGTCAGGGTGCGGCGCCGCCCCGCGAGCATCCGCGCGTCGACGCGGCGGACGGCGGCGGGCAACGCCACCGCCGTGGTCAGCGCGAAGTAGCGGCGCAGGTCGTCGGCGAGGTCCGGCGCCGACAACGTGGGGTCCTCATGCATGGGCCATCTCCTTGCGCATGGACGCCATCGCGCGGGCCAGGTGGGTTCGGACGGAGCCGGCGCCGCAGCTCATCAGGTCGGCGCATTCGTCGATCGAGTAGCCGTGGTGGTAGTGGAGGAAGACGGCCGCCCGCTGCCTGGGCGAGAGCTTTCGGTAGCTGCGGTCGAGGTCGACGAGGCGGCCCTCGAAGCGAGGGTCGGCGACGGCGGCGTCGTCGCTGCGCGGGGCGGTGGTGAACCCGCGCAGGCGCAGCCCCTTGCGCCGGTTGATGCAGTGGTTGACGCAGATCCGCACCAGCCAGGTGGTGCGCGCGCCCTCGTCGCGAAGGCTGTCCCAGCTCCTCCAGGCCTTGAGGAGGGCGTCCTGGAGGGCGTCCTCGGCCTCGGCGTGGTCGCGAAGGATCGAGTAGGCGACCCCGTAGAGGCGTTGCCGCTGGGCGTTCAGGAGGGCGTCGAAGCCCGCCTCCGCGTCGGCGGTGCGCACAGTGCCTGGCGCCATGAATGTCTCCTGGGCGGTGTCCACATCAGAACAGACCGCTCACGCGCCTCATCTACTGACACGCGCCGTCAGATTCGTCTGCGTCAGCGGCGGCGGGCGTAGCCTCTCTGCCGCCGCTGGGGGCGCTGCTGCTCCGTCGCGGCCGCCGCCTCGGCCTCCGGGTCTTCGATGCGCCGGCGCAACCCGGTGAGGCGATCGCGCAACTCCGCGGCGCGCTCGAACTCGAGGTCGCGCGCGGCGCGCTTCATCTCCCGCTCCACCTCCTTGGCGAGGCGGAGCAGCTCATCCGGTGGCAGCCCTGCCGACTCCTGGAAGTCGGCGGCGTGGGCGCTGACGTCGTCTCTGTGCGTCTCCATCTGGTACACGGCTTTGACGATCGACAGCGGGGTGACCCCGTGCTCGAGGTTGTGTGCTGTCTGCACGGCGCGGCGGCGGTCGGTCTCGGCGATGGCGTTCTCCATCGCCTCCGAGCGGGAGTCGGCGTACATGACCACGTGGCCGTTGATGTTTCGTGCCGCTCGGCCGATGGTCTGGATCAGGGAGCGGTAGCCACGCAGGAAACCCTCCTTGTCGGCGTCGAGGATGCCGATGAACGACACCTCGGGCAGGTCGAGCCCCTCCCGGAGGAGGTTGATGCCGACCAGGACATCGAAGACGCCGAGGCGCAGGTCTCTGATGATCTCGACGCGTTCCAGGGTGTCGATGTCGCTGTGCAGGTAGCGCACCCGCACCCCCGCCTCGCGAAGGTAGTCGGTGAGGTCCTCCGCCATCTTCTTGGTCAACGTGGTGATCAGGCAGCGCTCCTTGACCTCGACGCGGCGGGCGATCTGGGCGAGCAGGTCGTCGATCTGGCCCTCGGAGGGCTTCACCTCGAGGGTGGGGTCGACAAGCCCCGTGGGGCGGATGATCTGCTCGACCATCCGCTGCGAGTGCGCCTCCTCGTACGGGCCGGGTGTGGCGGTCACGTAGATCACCTGGCTCACCATCGAGTCCCATTCCGCGAAGGTCAGCGGCCTGTTGTCGAGAGCCGAGGGCAGCCGGAAGCCGTACTCCACGAGCGGGATCTTGCGCGACCGGTCGCCACCGTACATGCCGCCGATCTGGGGCACGGCCACGTGCGACTCGTCGACCACCACGAGCGTGTCGTCGGGCAGGAAGTCGAGCAGGCAGAACGGTCTCTCCCCCTCCGCGCGGCCGCTGAGGTGGCGCGAGTAGTTCTCGATGCCGGCGCACGTGCCCGTCTCCTGCATCATCTCCATGTCGAAGTTGGTGCGCTGCAGCAGGCGCTGCGCCTCGAGCAGCCGTCCCCGCGACTCCAGCTCGGCGACGCGCTCGGTGAGCTCGTCGCGGATGCGCTCCAGGGCGCCCTTCATCTGCTCCTGGGGGGTGACGTAGTGCGACGCCGGGAAGATGGTGAACTCCTCGCGGTGGGCGAGGATCTCTCCCGTCAGGGGGTCGAACTCCTTGATGGATTCGATCTCGTCGCCGAAGAACTCGACGCGAGTGGCCACCTCCTCGTACGCAGGTTGGACGTCGAGCACATCGCCGCGCACGCGGAAGCGGGAGCGCCCGAAGTCCATGTCGTTGCGCGAGTACTGGAGGTCGGCGAGCTTGCGCAGCAGGATGTCCCGTCGCCATGTCGAGCCCCGCTCCACCTTGAGTGACTCGCCGAGGTAGTTCTCCGGGGAGCCGATCCCGTAGATGCACGAGATCGAGGCAACCACGATGACGTCGCGGCGGGTGAGCAGCGCCCGGGTGGCGCTGTTGCGCAGGCGGTCGATCTCGTCGTTGCGCGACGAATCCTTCTCGATGTAGGTGTCGGTGCGCGCGATATACGCCTCGGGCTGATAGAAGTCGTAGTAGGACACGAAGTATTCGACGGCGTTGTTGGGGAAGAACTCCCGGAACTCCGCCCAGAGCTGGGCGGCCAGCGTCTTGTTGGGTGAGAGCACCAGCATGGGGCGCTGGATGCGCTGGGCGAGGTGGGCCACCGTGAAGGTCTTGCCCGACCCGGTCACGCCCATCAGCGTCTGCTCGCGCAGGCCCTCAGCCACGCCGCCGGTGAGGCTGTTGATGGCCGCCGGTTGATCACCGGCGGGGGCAAACGACGAGACCAATTCGAGGGCAGGCACGCGGTCCAGTCTACCGGCAGGCCTGAGGGCGTCCGCGTGGCGGGGCGCGGCGCCCATCAGGTGGCGAGCACCTCGTCGTACACCTCCTCGAGGCGGCGGCCGATCCGATCCCAGGAATGCGTCGCGCGCACGCGCTCCCGGCCCGCATGGGCCAGCTGGTCACGTCGGCGTGGGTCGTCGATGAGCTCGAGGCAGACCCGGGTCATGGCGTCCTCGTCGTCGGCCGGGACGAGGAGGCTCGGCTCGGCGATGGCATCGCGAAGGCCGTCGACGTCGTAGCCGACCGCGACCGCTCCCTGCGCCTGCGCTTCGAGAGCCACCAGCCCGAGACCCTCGTAGTGCGACGGCACGAGCACGATCGATGCTCGCGCGTACTCCGCAAGCAGTCGTTGCTCGGTGAGGCGGCCGGTGACCTCGACCCCGGGGATGCCCGCGGCGAACCCGCGAACGTGTGCCTCGAGGCTGCCGCCACCGACGACGAGACCGGTTGAGCCCGGGCGCTGGCGGATCACGTCGCGCATCACCCCCAGGGCTGCCGGCGCTCCCTTCTGAGGCTCCATTCGTCCCACGAAAAGAAGCCGGACGCTGTCGCGCGGCGACGGCGGGGCATCGGGCACGTCGACGCCCGGCGGCAGCACCTCGATGCGGCCGGGCGGCACTCCCAACCCGCGCACCGCCGCCGCCGTCGACGCCGAGATGGCGAGGACCCGCGCCGCGCGGCGGTACGCACGCGCTTCCAGTGGCGAGAGGAGTCGCCGCAGTGAGGCACGGCCGTGAGCCATCCGATACGTGTGATTGGCGGTGTAGACGAGCGGGACGTCGAGTCCGCGCAGGAGCAGCACCCCGCCGGGGCCGCCGAGCGCATGCACCACGTCGGGCCTGGTGGCGGTGATCAGGCGGATGTGGCGGTTGACGTGGAGGGAGAAGTCGAGGGGCGCGCGCCCGGTGACGCGCGCAAAGCGCTGCGCGTGGTTCCCATGCCCCGCGATCGTGGTCACCTCGTGACCGCGAGCGGAGAGAGCCGAACGCATGCCGCGCAGCTCGACGCCCTGGCCGCCGAGAGGAGGATCGTCGTCGTAGCTGACCAACGTGACCCGCGTCATCGCTGGCATGACGGGCACCAGACGGTGGTGCGCCCGGCCACCGTCGCGTGCTTCAGGGTGGTGCCGCAACGCAGGCACGGCCTGCCGGCGCGCCCGTAGACCTGGAGGCGTTCCTGGTTGCCCCCCTTGGCGTTCCACACGTCGCGGTAGTCGTCGATGCTGCTGCCGCGGTTGCTGATCGCCGACACGAGCACCACCGGGATGGCAGCGTGGAGGGCGGCGCGCTGTGTGCGAGTCAGCGTGTGGCAGCGGCGCTGCGGTCGAATGCCCGCCAGGTGGCAGGCCTCGTCGACGTAGATGTTGCCGAGCCCGGCCACCCCGCGTTGATCGAGCAGCGCCGCCTTGATGGTGCGCGTCGTCGTGCGCAGAACGGCGTCGAAGCGCTGCGCCGTGAAGTCCTCGGACAACGGTTCGACACCCAGCGCGGGAAGCGCGCGGGACTCCTCGAGTGTGCTCCGTGGCCCGAGCAGGATCCGGCCGAAGCGGCGCGCGTCGTCGTAGCGCAGCTCACGGCCGTCGTCGAGAAGGGCGCGCAGGTGGGTGTGCCGCGCCGGCTCGGTGTGCGCCTCGCACACCAGCACGTGGCCGGTCATGCCGAGGTGGAAGACCAGGTCCTCGCCGCCGTCGAGCGCGCAGAAGATGAACTTTCCGCGCCGGGTGACCGCCTCGAACCGTCGCCCCGGCAGCAGCGCCGCGAACACCTCGGGGACGGGAAAGCGCAGCACCTTGGGGTGCCCCAGCGTCACCGCCATCACCTGCCGTCCCACCACCGCGGCGCGCAGGTCGCGCGCCACCGTCTCGACCTCAGGAAGCTCCGGCACTCGCCGTCTCGCGGAGCGGTGTCATCGCCTGCCAGTTGACACCGACCTTGACGTCGACGACCAGCGGCACCACCAGCTCCGCGGCGCCGCCCATGGCGTCGCGGACGAGCGCGACCGCGCTGTCGACCTCGTCGTCCGGGCACTCGAGGAGCAGTTCGTCGTGCACCTGGAGAAGCAGGCGCGAGCGCACCCCCGCCTCGCGCAGGGCGGCGTCGCAGCGGATCATGGCCAGCTTCATGATGTCGGCGGCCGCCCCCTGGATGGGCATGTTGACCGCCATCCGCTCGGCGGCGCCGCGCAGCTGGCGGTTGGCGGCGCGGATGTCGGAGAGGTGGCGGCGGCGGCCCATGAAGGTCTCAACCCATCCCCACTCGCGGGCGTGCATGCGGGTGCGTTCGAGGTACTGCGTGATCGCCGGGAAGCTCGCGAAGTACTTCTCGATGAAGACGCGGGCCGACTCCTGCTCCATGCCCGTGTCACGCGCCAAACCAAAGTCGGACAGGCCATACACCACCCCGAAGTTGACAACCTTGGCGATGCGCCGCTGGTCGGGCGTGACCGCGTCGGGGGCTACGTCGTACACCTCGGCCGCGGTGCGGCGATGGATGTCCTCGCCGCGCTCGAAGGCGGCGATCAGGTCGGGCTCCCCGCTGACGTGGGCGAGCACGCGCAGCTCGATCTGCGAGTAGTCGGCGCTCACCAGGCGCTGGCCGTCGTCCGCGACGAACGCGTGGCGGATGCGCTGACCCCAGGCGGTGCGCACCGGCACGTTCTGCAGGTTGGGGTCGGCGGAGCTGAGCCGGCCTGTGGCCGCGACCGCCTGGTTGAACGAGGTGTGCACACGGCCGTCTGCCGCGCACAGCAGGGGGAGCGCGTCGACGTAGGTGCTCTTCAACTTGGTGAGCTGGCGCCACTCCAGGACGACGTCCACCACCGCGTGTTCGCCACGCAGTGACTCGAGGCTGTCGGCGTCGGTGCTGCGCCCGGTCTTGGTGCGCCTCCCCGAGGCGAGGCCGAGGTTGTCGTAGAGGAAGGCGGCGAGTTGCTGGGTGGAGCCGGGGTTGAAGGTGTATCCGGCGGTCTCGGCGACGATGCCCTCCAGCTCGCCGATGCGCTGGTGCAGCTCCGCGGAGAGGCGGCCAAGCTCGTCGCAGTCGACACGGATGCCGACCCGTTCCATCGCCGCCAGGATGGGCACAAGTGGCATCTCCAGCGTGTCGAACAGCGCCCGCAGTGTTCCCTCGGCGAGCTGCTTCTCCAGGGCCGCGCGCACCGGTGGCACCATGGCGACCCAGTTGCCGTAGTACGCGGCCGCCTCCTCCACGGGTACGTCGGCGACGCTGCGCCGGCTGCGCCCGCTGCCGAGCAGTGTGTCCTCTGGTTGCTCGGTCGTGCCGCAGAGGTCGTGGGCGAGAACGGTCAGCGAGGGCACGCGCGTGCGGGTGGTGATGCACAGGTAGGCGGCCAGCATGCAGTCGAAGCCGAGGCGCGCCACGGTCGCGCCACGCGCGTTCCAGGCGAGCAGCTCCTGCTTGAGGTCGTACCCGTGCACGGTGACGGATGTGTCGGCGAGCAGGGCGGTGAGCACGTCGAGGGCGCTGCCGGGCGCGTTCTCCCCGGCGTGCGCCACGGGGATGTAGTAGGCCGGGTCCGGGGAGGCCATCGAGCACAGCGCCACGCCCGCCACCTCGCCGCGGCGCGCGCTGCCGTCGATGACGCTGCGCAGCGCGATGTCACCACTCTCACGCAGCCGCGATGCCATGTCGTCGGCCATGGACGCGTCCTCGATGACCACCACCTCCACGCCTCCGGCGCCAGGGGCTGTGTCGAGATCGAACAGCCCCTGGCCACCGGGTGGAGCCGCCGCCGCTGTGGCCGCCGCCGGCTCGGTGTCGTAGGTGGGGATGCGGCTCAGCAGGGAACGGAACTCGAGGCGGTCGAACACGGCGTGGATGGCCGCATCGTCGTGCGGCCCGAGGCGCGAGGCCTCGAGGTCGAGCGAGATGTCCATGTCGAGCTGGATGGTGGCCAGCTGCTTGCTGAGGCGCGCCTCGTCCGCGTGCTCGGTGAGCAGGCGCCGGACCTTGCCCTCCTTCATGGTGGGAACGGCTTCCAGGATCGCCTCGAGCGTTCCGTACTGCTGCACCAGGCTCATCGCCGTCTTGTCGCCGATGCCGGGGACACCGGGGATGTTGTCGGAGACGTCACCGCGCAACGATTTGAAGTCGACAACAAGCGGCGGTGCGAAGCCGTAGCGCTCGAAGACGCGGTCGATGTCGTAGACGATCGTGTCCGAGATGCCACGGCGGTTGGCAAAGACGCGCACGTGCTCGGTGACCAGTTGCAGGGCGTCGAGGTCGCCGGTGACGATGATCACGTCGAGGCCTGCCTTCTCTCCCTGCACGCTGAGCGTGCCGATGACGTCGTCGGCCTCGAAGGTGGGCACCTCGATGATGGGGATGCTCAGCGCCTGGACCACCTCACGGCACCAGGGGAACTGAGGGATGAGGTCGTCGGGCGTGGGCCGGCGGCCCGCCTTATACGTGGAGTCCTGCTCGTGTCGGAAGGTGCGCCCGGGGGGATCGAAGGCCGCCACGGCGTGCGTGGGCCGATGGTCGCCGAGGGCCTTCAGCAGCATCGAGGTGAAGCCGTACGCCGCGTTGGTGACCTCGCCGCGGCTGTTGGTCAGCGCGGGCATCGCGAAGAAGGCGCGGTAGACCAGCGAGTGGCCGTCGATGAGCAGGAGGGTGTCGCGTTCCACGTCAGGCTATGGTACGCAGCCATGGAGGCCGGCCTCGAGCTCGTCCGTGGCGACATCGGCTTCAGCGCGGCCCATTTCTCCATCCACGACGGCCGCAGCGAACGCCTCCACGGGCACAACTATCTGGTGCGACTGTGGGTGCGCGGAGCCGTCGGCGCCGAGGGCACCGTGATGGATTTCGCGGCTCTGAAGACTGTTCTCCGCGCCCTCTGCGCCGATCTCGACGAACGCATGCTGGTGCCCACGCTGTCGCCGCACATCGCGGTGGAGGAGACGCTGGAGACGGTCACGCTCCGCGAGGGCTCGCGCCACTTCGTCCTGCCCCGGGGCGATGTCGTCCTCCTGCCCATCGTCAGCACCACCTGCGAGTGCCTGGCGGCCCATCTCCTCGGTGAGGTCCGCCAGCGCCTCGGGCCCGGCGAGTTCCGGCTCACCCTCCTGGTGGAGGAAACCCCCGGGCAGGGCGCCAGCGTCTCCGAGTGACCACCCCTGGGCCGGGGGCGGCTCGGGGACCGGCGCTATCATCGGCGCATGGCCGACCTCATCGAGATGACCGTTGACAGCATCCGGGTGCACATGCCCACGGGCCAACACGTGGTGATCCTCAAGGAGAAGAGCGCCGAGCGGTACCTCCCCATCTGGATCGGCATCAACGAGGCCAACGCGATCGCGCTGAAGATCACCGGGATGACGCCGGAACGACCGATCACCCATGACCTCCTCGCCAACATCCTCGGTGCGATCGATGTCGACGTCGACCGCATCGTGGTGACGTCATTGGCCAACGAGGTGTTCTACGCGCGCATCCTCGCCCACCTCGACGGGCGCCGCCTGGAGATCGACTCGCGCCCCTCCGACGCCATCGCCGTCGCGGTACGGGTGGGGGCGGGCATCTTCGTGGCCACCGACGTGCTCGACCGGGCCGGGGTTCTGCCCGAGCTCGACCACGACGGCGCGCTGGGCGAGACGGACGAGGAGACCACCGAGCGGCTCTCCAAGATCCGCGACTGGGTCAACGAGCTCAACCTCCCCGACCTCGGCGGCGAGAGCCCTCTCTCCCAGAGCTGAGCGTCGCGGCTCCCGGGCGGAGGACGGCGGCAACGCCGCATTGTTCGGCTGCCCCGCACGGCGCCCCGTTTGATCAGGTCGGCAACGGCGTGGCCACCGGGGCTGGGATGGCGGTGGGTACCGGCGTTGGCGTGGCTGTCGGGGTCGGCGTCGCCCTCGCTGTCGGGGTCGGCGTCGCCCGCGCGGACGGCGTCGGGCTGGCAGCGCTGCTCGGGCTGGCGGTCGGTGAAGCCCTCGGACTCGCCGACGGTGAGGGTGACGCTGCAGCCGTCGCGATCGGGGTCGGTCCCACGCCGAAGTTGGGTGCGAGGACACCGATCCGGAGCAGGTCCTGCTGCCCGCTGGAGAATGGGGCTCGATCGCTCGGTGACGCGGCCACCAGCGCCGCCACTGCCGCCGCCGCGACCATCGCCGTCAGGGTCACCGGGGCGACGAGCGCTGTCTTCCGCCAGGTGGGGCGATCGCCCGTGTTCTGTGGCGAGCGGGCGTAGGCCGCCCGCTCCGGGGTGAGGATGATGCCCTCGGCAGCCATGCTGGCCCACGGCGCGTTGGAGTAGACGAAGCCTTCGAAGAACAGCAGCAACCCCAGCACCACGGTGGCCAGCGCCGGGGAGCGCAGCAGCATGACCGCGCCGCCGATGGCCGCCGCGCAGGTGAGCACGGTCTCGGATCGGGAGGCTCGCAACGCGGAGAGGAGGGAGCCGCCCTCCTTGCTCTTGGGGGTGCGCAGGAACTCCGCGCGCCTCTGGACCAGGCCCCGCATGCAGGCCAGGGTCACCACCCACGACAGCGCGAACCAGACGCGCAGCGCGTAGAAGGCGTCGGTGCGTGTGCAGCGGCATGCTCGTCGCATCGCCCACATCGCGCGCACCACCCCGGTGGCGGCGAATGCCAGGGGAATGGCCAGCACCGCACCCGTCAGCTGACGCACCGGCAGCCGTTGGTGCACCGCTGTCGCCAGAGCGGTGGCGAGGAGCAGGACGGTGAAGATGGCGGTGAGCACCTCGGCGAACCACTGCACACTGCCGAGCAGGTAGTGGACACGCTGCGCGACGGTCAGACGGAGGCGGTGCCGCGCCATGGGGACGAGCTCGCGCCAGTGGATCTTGAGGATCTGGATGCCGCCAAGCGCCCAGCGGAATCGCTGCTTCTTGAGGCCGTCGAAATCCAGGGGCATCAGTCCCTCGCCGAACGCGGTGGGGTCGTAGACGCCGCGGTAGCCGGCGCCGAGCATGCGCAGGGACGCCTCAGCGTCCTCGGTGATGCAGTCCTGGTTCCAGCCGCCGATCTCATTGAACGTGGAGCGGCGGATCAGCCCCATGGTGCCGCAGAAGATGATCGCGTTGCGGTGGTTGCGCGCCGGCATGCTGAGGTCGAAGAAGTAGCGGAAGCTGTAGAAGAGGCCGCGCAGATATTTGTTGTCCTCCCAGTTCCTGTAGTGCTGTGAGGTCTGCACAAAGGCCACCGAGGGGTCGTCGAAGTGGCCGATCGTCTCCTGCAGCCACGGAGGGCGGACGCGGTAGTCGGCGTCGACGATGCCGAGGATCTCCACCTGCTCGGGCAGGTACTTGGTGGACTCGTTGAGCGCCCCTGCCTTGAAGCCGGGCCAGTCCTCCAGATGCACGAAGGAGAACCGCTCGCCCAGCTCCTTGCAGAGCTCTTCGAGAGGTTTCCACACCGCCGGGTCGCTGGTGTTGTTGTCGACCACCTGGACAAGCAGGTTGGGGTAGTCGACCTTGGCCAGCGAGAGGAGCGTCGGGCGCACCACGTCCACAGGCTCGTTGTAGGAGGGCACCTGGAGCGCCACCCACGGCACGCGTGTGAGTGGGGGGACGACGCGCGCGATCTCGCGGCGCGAGAGCACGTCGCAGATCTCGAAGGTGAACGAGATGGAGAGGAGCAGCGCGAGCACCTCCAGCACCAGCAGGATCACCGAGGCGATCACCGCGACCACGGAGAGGCCGGCGAGGAAGGTCTGGAACGCCGCATACACAAGGTAGGCGATCGACGCCACCGTCACCGCCACGAACAGTTGCGCGCCCATGAAGCTCCAGCGCGGTTGCAGCGCGCGCATGAGCAGCACCAGCGCCACGGTGCCGATGACCAGCACGCTCATCGCCGGTCCGTCCCTCTCGATGCCGAGGAACGCCGCAGCAGTCACGGCCACGGCGAGAGCGCAGACAGGCACACCGATCCAGAACGGTGCCCTGATCGTGGCCGGGAGCAGGGCCAGGATCATGGTGCTGACCAGCAGCAGCGCGAAGAAGATGACGATCTCGAGAATCACCGGTCAGCCTCCATCGAGGTTGGGGAGCGCACCCGCCACCAGGGCGAGCCCGAACCACACCCAGTTCTGCTCGAAGTAATTGGACGCGTCGCCGAAGAACGCGGGGGGACCGGGATGAAAGCTGGACAGAAGGTGCTGCTCGATCTGTGTCGCCGCGGTGGGGTCGGCAACGACGAAGGCGCCGATGTCACCGCCGTAGACAGTGGGGTCGTCGTAGCCGCTGACCACGGTGCCATCGTGCCCGTACACCGGGTCGAGACGCTGTGCGGTGTTCCAGCGGGTGCGCAGGAAGTCGTTGCGGGTCAGGTAGTCGCGAGCGCGCTGCTCGTTGTTCCAGACGGCGTCGAGCGCAACCCGCCACATCACTCGGAACGCGTCGTAGCCGTAGTCGTCTGCGCCGGCGATCTGGGGGAAGGACACGATGCTGCCGTTGCCACGCGCGATCGCGCACCAGTTGGGTGGCAGGCCGGCACCGTGCTTTCCGTCGAGCGTGGCTGCGGAGCAGCGGTCGAGAAGGGTGTACGAACTGTCGACGAGGCCGGCCCACGGGTGGGTGGCGTCCTCACGCGCGAAGATCCTGTAGGCGTACGGCGCGAAGTACGACGGGTTGATCACCGGCCCCGGAACCTGTTGCACGGCCGCCCAGTTGCCCGCCGTGAGCACGTTCATCCCATCGATGGACACGACATCGTGCTGCCACATGCCGGACAGCACGGTCAGCGCCGCTGTGTGGTACGCCCCGTCCCCGAAGCGGCGTGCGCCGAAGAGCAGCGCCAGGGCGATGTCGGAGTCGGCGTCGCTGGCGCTGTTGTTGTCCTGCACCTTTCCGCCGTTCCAGAGGGAGGCGAAGAGGCCATCGCCGCGGACCTGGAGGTGGGCCGCGGTCCAGCCCCACACCGTGTCGAATGTCGGCTGATCGCCCATCCACGCGGCGCGCAGGAGCGCGTAGCTCTGTCCTTCGGAGGTGGTGACGCCGCCGCGCTTGGGATCGGCGACCCGACCGTCCGAGGCGATGAAGACAGACCTGTAGCCGGCCCACGCCTGCGCGAGGATCGAGAGATCGCGCGCCGGGGGCGTCGCGCTCGCCGGATGGGCGCCTGCGGACCGAGTCGCGCTCACGCCCGGCGCGCCGGCACAGCCGGCGAGCAACAGCGCAGCGAGCGAGGCGGCCGCGACCAAGGAGAGCGATCCAAGCGGGGCAGCGCTCCGAGCCGGGGTGCGGTCATACGGCAATCAAAGAACCTCGCCCCTCCCCTGAGCCCGCCGTTGGAAGGCAAGCTGATAGTAGGGTGCACATATTATCTGGTCCGGGCCAAGGGCCGCCGCCTCGCCCGCTGACATGGCACAGTTGGCGACTGTCATCGCCGGGGTGGCGGAACGGTAGACGCAGCGGTCTCAAAAACCGCCGGAGGCAACTCCGTGAGGGTTCGACTCCCTCTCCCGGCACGTTGATGCAGATAAGCGATCTCGCCTCAGTAGCCGCTCGCCAGAGTTCGCGAGGTCCGGTGTGACTGCCAGGTGACAGCCCCAGGTGTGGCCCGCCGGCCACCAGCCCAGATCAGTCCTATCGCGGCGGGGGCTGTGGGAGCGCCTGGCCCTGCTTGAACCATGGGCCGGGCACCACCTCGCCAGCCGAGGTGAGCACAGCAATGGTGCGTCCTCGGCCGTCGTCGTAGTAGCGCCTGCCGTCGGCGGCCCGGTACGGAGTCCATCCACATGGCGGGTTGTGCAGCGTGGCCATCAGGCGCACCGCCTCAGCGGCAGAGTGCTCGGGATCGGGCAGGGCTGCGTCCAGCTCAATTGCGGCCAGGAAGAGCGCCTCCCAGGCATCTCCCGCGAGGCGCTCCACCTGCTCGTCATCCTCGAGCGTCGTCTGGCGCCGGCGCTGGACCTCCTCACGTCTCTCCAGAGCCTCGTCGACGGCTCGGCTGGCCTCCAGGTAGGCGGTGCACGCGGCGACAGGCGTGTCACCGAAGGGTTGCGTGCACCGACCATCGCGGCGCTCCTTCACGGTCTGGCGAGCCGTGAGCAACATGCCACCAGCACTCATCAGTTCACTCTATGCGACCGCGATGGGCATTTCCCACCGACCGCGGAAGCGATCGAGGGCACCCCGGGGGTCGACCCTGGCCACCACGTCATGCATCCCTCCGCGCCCCGGCGGACGGTACTGCCGGCATCGCCGTCGGTGCTGAAAAGCCGCGCGCCAGCGCCTCCCTGCTCACCTCCTCGACCATCGCCGGCGCCAGGCCATCCGCGACCAGCGCGATGGCGCAACCACCGAAGCCCCCACCCGTCATGCGCGCCCCGAGCGCGCCCGCCCGCGTGGCCGCGTCCACCACCATGTCAAGGGCGGGCGTACTCACCTCGAGGTCGTCGCGCAACGACGCGTGCGAGCTGGTCAGCAGCGGCCCGATCTCGGCGAGCCGCCCCTGCCGCAGCAGCTCCGCCGTGCGCACGGTTCGGGCGTTCTCGGTGACCACATGGCGCACCTTGCGAGCAAGCACGGGCGCACCTGCCAGCGCAGCGAGCGCCTCGTCGAGCCGTTCGGTGGAGACATCGCGCAGGGCCGCCACGCCGAGCCGTGCGGCGGCGGTCGCGCACGCCTGCCGCAGATCCGCGTACGCGCCTCGGGCGTGGCTGTGCTTGGCGTGCGTGTTGAGGACCAGCAGGGTCAGGCCGGCGGCGGCCGGATCGAAGCCGATCTGCTCGGTGGCACCGCTGCGTGTGTCGAAGAACAGGGCGTGGCCGGCGGTGGCGAGCATGGACACCATCTGGTCCATCAGACCGCAGGGGACGCCGACGAAGTCGTTCTCGGCACGCTGCGCGACGCGAGCCAGCGACGCCGGCGCGACCGCGACGTCGTAGAGGTCGGCCAGCGCGAGAGCCACAGCACACTCGATGGCTGCGGACGACGCCAGCCCGGCGCCCGCCGGCACAGCGCCGTCGACGACGAGGTCGACACCCTCGACGCCGTGGTCCGCCTCATGCAGCGACCACACGACACCCGCGACGTAAGCGGCCCAGCCCTCGACCGCCCCGGGCGCCAGCGCATCGAGGGGGATCGACATGCGCTCGTCCGGGCGCTGTCGGGAGCGGACGCAGAGCATGTGGTCGTCACGTCGGGCGGCCGCGACCGCGGTGCGCAAGTGCAACGCGAAGGGCAGCACAAAGCCCTCGTTGTAGTCGGTGTGTTCGCCGATGAGGTTGACCCGGCCAGGAGCGGACCAGACGCCCTCGGGCCTGCGGCCCGTGTGCGCGAGGAATGCATCAGCGGCGGGGCTCGTGTCGCTGCCCGCATTCGCTGCGCGCTGGCGAGCGTCGTCACCTCCCCCGCCGCCGTGTGCCTCGCCGGCGTGTCCGCCACGGCCGCCCTTACGTGGTGGCGTCATGGCCGAGCTGCCTTGAGACGGCAGGCTCTCGTCGCAACCAGCTTCGATTCGTCGCAGCACGTCGAGATTGTGGCGGCCGCAGCGCAGTGCTGCTCCTGGTCTGCGCCGCACCCTCGCGTGCGAACCATCCGTTGAGGCTCGATGTCCTGCGTGGTGCCGCCGTCGTCTACATGGCCGTCACGGGGATTGTGTTCACGCTTCTGCTCAGCGGCACCGACGTCGACACCGCCATACCGTGGGTCAACACCGTTGTCCACGAACTGATGCCGTTGGTGCTCCTTCCCGACTGGCTGCTGGGCGCACCCGTGGAGCGGCTGAGCGTTCACCACGGGCTCCTCTGGCTGAGTTTCCCGCTCGCCTGGATCGTCTACACGCTCATCCGCGGCTCGATCAGCGGACTGTACCCGTATCCGTTTCTGAACCCCGTCAACGGAGGCTACGCAAGCGTCGCCGCGTACTCCTTCGCCGTGCTTGTGCTGATGGCGCTGGTGTGTGCGGCGGTTCTCTGGCTCGGTAACACCCGGAACGCTGCCCGCACTGTCGGACAGCCGATATAGGGGACGCGGCCAATCCCACGGGGTGGCGCGCCGCAGCCGTAGGCTGCGGTCATGTCCAAGGACTGGCTGGCGTGGCATCGCCCCTATGACGAAGCCGGTTCACCGCTGCAGCTGCGCCTCGCCGCTGTCCAAGCGGACATCCGCCGCGCCCTGGCTGCGTGGCCGCCCGGACCGATCCGGGTGGTCAGCATATGTGCCGGCCAGGGCCGCGACCTGCTCGAGGTGCTCGTCGACCATCCGCGACGGGTGGACGTCACCGCCCATCTTGTCGAGCTGGACGAACGCAATGTCGACCGGGCCCGTACGACAGCGGATGTCGCGGGGTTGACGGGCGTCGAGGTGGTCCGGGCCGACGCCTCCTCCACCAGCGCCTACGAGCGGCTGGTGCCGGCCGACCTCCTTCTTGTGTGCGGTGTCTTCGGCAACATCACCGACGCCGATATCCACGGCACGGTGGGCGCGCTGTCCAGCCTGTGCGCCCCTGGGGCGACGGTGATCTGGACGCGCTACCCGCGCGACCCCGACCTGCTGCCTGCGGTTGACGGCTGGTTCCGCGACGCCGGCTTCGAGCTCGTCTCACTGGAGACGGGCCTGGACGGGCGCCAGTTCGGCGTCGGGGTGCACCGGTTGACGGCACCTCCGCAGCCCTACCTCCGCGGCGTTCGGCTCTTCACCTTCCTCGAGCACCCCGACCCCACCGGCACACGCCACGGTCTGTGACGTCAGCCGGCGGGAACGCCCAGGCGTACCCTCATGCGGCCCTCGGGTCGGTCGCGGCCTCGTCCTGCTCGATGCCCACCGGGCCGAGAACGACCTCGGTCGGGCCGCGCCAGGTGCGCGCCCGGGGATCGAAATGAAGGTGGTGGAAGGTCGTGACCTGGGCTGTGGACATGCTCTCGCTGTCGTCCGGCGCCACAGGCGCGGCTGCCTGCTGGGTGGCGGTTTCACTCATGTCAGGTCCTCCGTTGTGGTATTGTTCGATCGGGATCGTACCTTATTAGTTCGATGGGTGTCAAACAATGCCATGGGTGACGGAGATCCCGGAGGGGGTCTCCTACGACAGCAGCCAGCTGGCCCCACGTCCCGTGGCGGGCATCACCGAACTGCTCCAGGCGCTCGCCGACCCCGTCCGTCTCGACGTGGTCCGTGACCTCGCCAATTCCCCGGGCCCGCGTCCGTGCGGCAGCCTGGTCACCTCGGTGACCAAGTCGACACTGAGCCACCACATGCGCGTGCTCCGCGAGGCCGGGATCATCGAGATGCGCGTCGACGGCACCCGCAAGCTCACCAGCCTTCGCCGTGCGGAGCTGGAGGCAGCCTGCCCCGGCCTGCTCGACAGCATCCTCCGCGCCCCCGTGGCTGAGCCGGCCGCCGCAGAGCCGGCGCCGGCGGGCTGACGCCCTCAGCTGTTCTGAGGGAAGCCCAGGTCGACCCGGCTGGTGCTGGGATCGGGCCAGCGTGACGTGACCACCTTGGTCCGCGTGTAGAAGTGGATGCCGTCCGGCCCGTACATGTGCGTATCGCCGAAGAGCGACGCCTTCCAGCCACCGAAGCTGTAGTAGGCGACGGGCACCGGGATGGCCACGTTGACGCCCACCATCCCCGCCTGCACCTCGAACTGGAACCTGCGCGCCGCCCCACCGTCGCGGGTGAAGATGGCAACCCCGTTGCCGTAGGGGCTGTCGTTGACCAGGCGCACCGCATCCTCGTACGTCGCCACGCGGACCACGGAGAGCACCGGCCCGAAGATCTCGTCGTCGTAGACGCGCGTGCCCGGGGTGACCGCGTCGACAAGGGAGGCGCCGAGGAAGAATCCGTCGCCCTCGAAGCTCTGGGAGCGACCGTCCACCACCACCCGGGCTCCGCCGAGCGCGGCGTCGTCGAGGTACGACGCCACCCGGTCGCGGTGCTCGCGGGTCACCAGGGGGCCCATCTGCGAATCGGGGTCATCGCCCGGGCCGATCGTGACCGACGGGATTCGCCGAGCGATGGCGTCCACCAGCCGGTCGGCGACGTCCCCGACGGCGACCACAGCCGACACCGCCATGCAGCGCTCCCCCGCCGAGCCGTAGCCTGCCGACACCGCGGCGTCCGCGGCCATGTCGACGTCCGCGTCGGGGAGCACCACCATGTGGTTCTTGGCGCCGCCGAGCGCCTGGACGCGCTTGCCGTTGCGCGTGCCCGTCTCGTACACGTGGCGCGCGATCGGGGTCGAGCCCACGAACGACACCGCGGCGATGCCGGGGTGCTCGAGGATGCGGTTCACCGCCTCGCGATCGCCGTTGACCACGGAGAACACACCGGCGGGCAGGCCGGCCTCGTGCCATAGCTCGGCGAAGAGGAGAGACGGAGAGGGGTCCTTCTCGCTCGGCTTGAGGATGAAGCAGTCGCCGCAGGCGATGGCGTTGCTGAACATCCACATCGGCACCATGGCGGGGAAGTTGAACGGCGTGATCCCGGCCACGACCCCGAGCGGCTGGCGGATCGAGTACACGTCGACCTCGCGCGACACCTGCTCGGAGAACCCTCCCTTGAGGAGGTGGGGCACGCCGCAGGCGAACTCGACGTTCTCCAGCCCGCGCGCCACCTCGCCGAGTGCGTCGGAGAGCACCTTGCCGTGCTCTGCCGTGATCAACCGGGCAATGTCCTGGCGGTGCGAGTCGACCAGGTCGCGAAAGCGGAAGAGGATCTCGGAACGCGCCGACAGTGAGGTCGCGCGCCACGCCGGGAACGCGCCGGCAGCACTCTCCGCGGCCGCGTCCAGCTCGGCCGCCGAAGCCAGGTCGACGACAGCGGTCTGCGCGCCGGTCGCCGGGTTGAACACCGGCCCCTGTCTTCCCGAGGTCCCGGCCACGCGGCCGTCGTCGATCCAGTGGGTGATCTGCTTCATGCAGTCGCGGTGAGCGCCTCGTCGAGCGTGGCCACAGCCGACCCCAGCTGCTCCTCGGTGATCACCAGCGGCGGCTGGATGCGCAGCACGTTGCCGAAGAAACCGCCGATGCCGATGATCAGCCCCCGCTCTCGGCAGGCGGCGCGCATCTGCACCGCCTGCTGCGCGGCCGTCGTGGCGCCGCCACGGTCGGCGAGCTCGATGCCCACCATCAGGCCCTTGCCGCGCACCTCGGCGATCGCCGGCTGACGCGCCGCCACCGTCTCGAGCTTGGCGAGCAGCCACTGGCCGAGGCGCGCGCTGTTCTCGCACAGGCGCTCGTCCTCGATGACGTCGAGCGTCGCCACCGCCGCGGCGCAGGACACTGGGTTGCCGCCGAACGTGGAGAGGTGCTCGCCCGGCTGGAAGGCGTCGGCGATCTCCGGGCGGGCGATGAAGCCTCCGAGCGGGAAGCCGCTGGCGATTCCCTTGGCCATGGCCATGATGTCGGGCTCCACGCCGAAATGCTCGATGCCGAACATGCGCCCGGTTCGCCCGAAGCCGGTCTGCACCTCGTCGACGATGAGCAGGATGCCGTGGCGGTCGAGGATCTCCTTGACGCGCCGGAAGTAGTCGGGGTGGGGCACGACGATGCCCGCCTCGCCGAGCACAGGCTCGGCGATGAACGCCGCCACGTTGCCTGAGGTGTGGTAGTTGATGACGTCCTCGACCGCATCAGCGCAGCGCAGCGTGCACGCCCCACCGCAGACGCGGCAGCGGGTGAGGTGCGGGGCGGGCGCGAAAGCGACGCCGCCCAGGTACGGGCCGCCGTGCTGCTTGCGCTTGCGGTTGCCGGTGACCGCCAGGGTCGCGTTGGTGCGCCCGTGGAAGCCCGTCTCCAGGGCGATGAATTCGGTCCGCCCGGTGAAGGCCCGAGCCAGTCTCATCGCTCCCTCAACCGCCTCGGCGCCGCTGTTGGAGAAGAAGGTCTTCTGCAGCGCTCCCGGCGACACCTGGGCAAGCCGCGCGGCCAGCTCCCCCACCACCGGCACCTCGTAGAGGAGGCTGCCGCAGTGGATGAACCGCTCCATCTGCTCGCGAGCCGCCTCCACCACCCGTGGGTGGGAGTGCCCGGTGCTCACCACCGAGATGCCCGCGAAGCAGTCAAGGTAGCGGCGGCCGTCGACGTCCCAGAGCTCCGCGCCCCGGCCGCGCTCCACGGTGATGGGCTCGACCCCGGCGACGGGGCTGAGGTTGAGGTAGCGCTGGTAGAGCTCGGAGGCGGACCTCCCGGCGACCGTCATCGCTCGCAGTGTGGCGAGGGCCGTGCCACGAGCGCAAGGCCACGCCCGCGCCTCAGGAGGGCCGGTAATCGAGCCCGTCGGGACGGAGCAGGCGATGCGTCGCGTCCCCTGTCCATTGCCAGACAACCGTCGAGGTGGTGGGGTCGACGATGACGATGCGGTTGTCGTAGTCGTCGCAGATGGCGACCCGGTTGCTGGCCAGGGGGATGGCGATCGACGGGTGGTCGAGCTGGGCCGCTCCTCGCGGCGAGTACCGCCACAGCACGGTCCCATCGGCGCCCACGCGAAGGACGGAGCCGACGCTGGAGTAGTCGGTGAGAAGCACGGAGCCGTCGGGGTACGCCATGGCATCCGACGGGTAGCCGACCGGCACCCGGTGGCTCCAGCGCACCGTGCCGTCCGCGTTCAACCAGGTGACCCGGCTGCCGCTGATCTCGGTGACCACCAGTGACCCGCCGGCGGTGGGGAAGGCGCCGTTCGGCTCGGAGAACTGACGTGGCGGATTGTGAGCGCACCCGTGGCCGCCGAGCACGGTCATCACCGCCCCCGTGGAGCCGTCGAGGTGGAGGATCCGGCAGTTGCGAATGTCGGCCAGCCATACCGACCCATCGGCCGCGGGCACGGCGTCGTCGGGGTTGTTGAACTGGGTGAGGTCGCCACCACGGCGGAAGAGAGAGCCCGCCTGCCAGATCACCGCACCGGTCAGCCGGTTCACGGCCATCGCCTCCTGCCCCTCCTCCGAGTTGGCGACGATGGCCGAGCCGTCGACGGTGTAGAAGGCATCGTCGGGCGGTCCGAGCGGACGCCCAAGGGGCGGCGCGGTGGTTGTGAGTGCCCACGTCACAGCGCCGCTGGGGTCGATCTCGAGGATGCGGCTGTGGCTGCTGCTCTCTGCGATGAGCAGGTGGCCGATGAACGGCACCCCCGGCGCGAGTGCGGGCAGGCCTGCCCCGGCGCCGGGCAGCAGGAACCCTGCCTGGCCGAGCGGTGCCGATGGCGAGGCCGGCGGGCGCTGCAGGCCCGGCTGGCTTGGCGCGACGTGCTGCGCCACCGGCTGCGGGAGTGATGAGCACGAGGTGAGCAGCCAGGCCAGACCCAACGCGCTGAGCACCGCGCGCCGTGATCGCCGGATCACCCGGTCACCCCGCAGGCCGGCAACGAGTACAGAGCGTGGGTGGTGGCATCGACGATCTCCAACGTCCCTGCGGCTGTGACCGCCAGGCCCTGGGGAGCGGGCAGGTTGACCGCGATGGGCGTCGACGCCCCAGAGACCGGGTCGACGGCGACGACATCGTGGCGATCCAGCTCGGTGACATAGAGAAGGCCGGCGTGCTCCACCACCTCATCGAGGTCGGCGAAGTGCCCCAGCGTCCGCCGTCCCCCGCTCGCGGAGAGCACCACCAGGGCGGGGGTGGATTCACTCGCGACGACGATGTCGCCGGCGGGGTCGGTGGTCGCATCCACCGGCCGGCCCAACCCTGTCGCCACAAGGTGCGGCGCAGCAGCTTGCTGCAGGGGCACGCTGAACAGCTGGCCGGTCGGGCTGTCCGGCAACAGCAACTGTCCGCCCGACCCGACGGCGATACCGTCGATGCCGGCGTTGCCGGTTCGGTTGGGGAAGGTCACCAGCGTGCGCGTGGCCGGCGTCACCACGGCGATGGCGTTGACGTTCTGCTGGGCCACGTACACGCCGGAGGCGTCGACGGCGATGCCCTCGGGTCCACCGGCGACCGTCTGCGTGCTGACCGGGCTTCCGTCCGGGTTGAGGGTGGTCAGCAGGTTGGCCTCCCTGGCCGTGACCCAGATCCGGTTGGCGACGTCGACAGCGACATCGTCAGGTGACGTGGCGAAGCGGTGCACCACGTGGAGGGCTCCGCGGTCGACCGCGGCCGCGCAGCTGGCCAGGGTCACCGCGGGGGTTGGAGACGGCGTTGGCGGTGGGATGGCCGCGATCGCGGTTGCCCGCGGTGGCACCGTGGGGACGGCCGTCGGACGGGAGGAGACACCGGTGGTGCAGCCGGCCAGCGCCGCGGAGATCATCAGCGCGGCGACCGCGCGGGCAAGCGGCGGCCGGGCCGGCGCATTCACCGGGCCATTCTCACCAACCGGCCGGGCCGCCGGCGTTGACACTCGGCGCGGGCCGGTGTTGGGCGCCCCGGGATACCCTCATCCCGTGGTCCACGTGAAAGAGCCGTTGACGCTGCGTGATGAGAGCAGTGCGACCCCGGCGCCGGCGCCGCCTCAGCCACCATCGATACGACCGGCGGCTCGGCGCCGGCGCTGGCCGAGGCGGCTCATCCGAGCGCTGCTCGGAGTCCTCGTCGTGGCCTGTGGCGGCCTGGCGCTGACCGAGCTGCTCACACCCTCTGTCGTGGACGCCTCGGCTCGCGTCGCCGCCTTGGACGCCTCGCATCACACCCACCCGGTGAGCGTCGTGGCCACGGACAGGATCGCGCTGGCGACGGTCGCCGCCGAGGACGAGCGTTTCTACAGCCACCACGGCATCGACACGCTGGGAGCGCTGCGGGGCCTGTGGGGGCGCATCACCGGCGTCGACCTCGGCGGCAGCACCCTCGACCAGCAACTCGCCAAGAACCTCTACACCGTCAATGATTCCGGCTTCAGCAGCAGCGTCATCGACGCCGCGCTCGCCCTCAAGCTGGAGGGCCACTACACCAAGGCGGCCATCCTGAGCATGTATGTCGACGTTGTGTACTACGGCCACGGCTACTACGGGATCGCGGCCGCCAGCATGGGCTACTTCGGAGTGCCGGTGGACCGGCTGACCTGGGCACAGGCCGCCATGCTTGCCGGTCTGCCCCAGGCCCCGAGCCTGCTCGACCCGTTCCGAAACCCCACCATGGCCAAGCAGCGCCAGGACTATGTCCTCAGCCGCCTGGCGGCCACCGGCGTTCTCAGCGAGACGGCCGCGGACGCCGCGGACGCGGCGCCTCTCACGCTGCGGCCGGTGCCATGACGGCATCGCCCGCCCGGTGAGCGCAGCCGAGGCGGCCCGCATCGTCGTCCTGCCCGGCGACGGGGTGGGACCGGAGGTCACATCCGCCGCTCTGGAGGTGCTCGACGCGGCCTGCCACGCCGGCGGCATTTCGATCGCGGTTGAGCAACGCCTCGTCGGCGGCGCCGCCTTTGAGGCGGAGGGCGCGGCGATCTCACCGGAGACATTCGAGCGGTGCCGGCAGAGCACCGCGATCCTCTTCGGCGCCAGCGGCGCCCCGCGCTGGGATCACCTCACCGGTGACGCCCGGCCGGGCTCGGCGCTGATCCGCCTGCGACGCTCGCTCGGGCTGTGCGTGAACCTCCGCCCCGTCCGCGTCCACCCCGGCCTCGAGGAACGCAGCAGCCTCCGTGCCGACGTGGTGCGCGGGTGCGACCTGGTCGTCGTCCGTGAGCTGGCCGGCGGCATCTACTACGGCGAGAGGGGTCGCGCCGGCGAGGGGCCCGAGGAACGTGCCTTCGACACCATGACGTACTCACGCGCGGAGATCGAGCGCGTCGCCTCAGCCGCATTCGACCTGGCGCGCACCCGGCGCACCCGGGTGGTCTCCGTCGACAAGGCCAACGTGCTCACCAGCAGCCGGCTCTGGCGGGAGGTTGTCACCGATGTCGGTCGCGCCCATCCCGACGTCGCCCTCGAGCACGCGCTGGTCGACAGCTTCGCCCTGCGCCTCGTCCAGCGACCCCGCGACCTCGACGTGGTGCTCGCCGAGAACCTCTTCGGCGACATCCTCAGCGACCTCGCCGCCGCCCTCAGCGGCTCCATCGGCGTCCTGCCGTCGGCGAGCCTGCCCGCCGCCGCACAGCCTGGGCCCGCCATGTACGAACCGGTGCACGGCAGCGCCCCCGACATCGCCGGCCGCGGCATCGCCAATCCCATCGGCGCGATCCTCAGCGTGGCCCTGCTCCTCGAGCACTCCCTGCACCACTCCGATGCCGCCGCCCGTGTCCGCGCCGCCGTCGACCGCGTCATCGCCGACGCGGTCCTGACCCGCGACCTCGGAGGCACGGCGGCGACCGCCGAGGTCACGACTGCGGTGGTCGCGGCCCTGCCGGCGTGACCCAGCGCAGGGTTCGGGCGCGCTCCTGGTTGACGAAATCCGCAGTCGGCGGTTACGCTGCGCAGCGCAATGCAGATGTCCCCTGTCGCCCAGAAAGCGATGGCACCGTCGTTCCCCGCCGGGAAACCTGACGTGCCGCGCGACGTCGCACGCTGACCGCAAGCTCAGCAAGCAACACCGAGCACAAAGAGGATCCCCGCGGGGGTCCTCTTTTCTTTTTGCCCATCCACTTCCCCACATCGGACTGATTTCAAATGCCCATTCCCCGGCTGGCCATCATCGAATCCACCCTCCGCGAGGGAGAACAGTTCGCCGCCGCCAACTTCACACCCGACCAGCGCCGCCAGATCGCGCACGCCGTCGACGATTTCGGCGTCGAGTACATCGAGGTCACCAGCCCGGTGGCCTCGCCGCAGGCTGCGCAGTCCTGCCGCGAGATTGCCGCGCTGCCCCTCAGCGCGACGGTGCTCACCCACACCCGCTGCGTCCCCGACGACGTTCGCCTCGCCATCGATTGCGGAGTCGGCGGTGTCGACCTGCTCTTCGGAACCTCGTCATGGCTGCGCACGCATTCCCACGGGCTCAGCGTCGACGAGATCGTCGAGGCGGCCGCGGTGTGCATCGAGCTCACCCGGGAGGCCGGTGTCGAGGTGCGCTTCAGCTGCGAGGACGCATTCCGCACCGACCCGGCCGACCTGCTGCGCATCCATCGCGCCGTCGCGGCTCTGGGCGTCGACCGCGTCGGCCTCGCCGACACCGTGGGGGTGGCCACGCCATCGCAGGTCGCGGCCCTCGTCGCCGAGGTCCGCGCCGCCGTCGACTGCGACATCGAGTTCCACGCCCACAATGACACCGGCTGTGCCGTCGCCAACGCCCTGGCCGCGCTCGAGGCCGGCGCCACGCACATCGACACGACGGTGCTCGGCATCGGCGAGCGCAACGGCATCGTGTCGCTGTCCGGGCTGGTGGCGCGTCTGCTCACCGTGCAACCCGGCCTGGTCGCCGGCTACCGCCTCGACCAGCTCACCGCCATCGACCAGATGGTGGCGGGCATCATCGGGCTGGAGATTCCCTTCACGTCGCCGATCACAGCGCCATTCGCCTTCCACCACAAGGCGGGGATCCACACCAACGCGGTGCTTCGAGATCCACGCACGTATGAGCCGTTCCCGCCTGAGCAGTTCGGCATCGAGCGCCGCGTGCTCGTCGCCCACCAGTTGGTGGGACGCCACGCCCTGCGCGAGCGTGCCACCTCCCTGGGCATCGACGGCGATGAGGGCTGGCTGCTGCGCGTGACCGCCGAGGTCAAGCGCCACGCCGGTGAACGCCTCCTCTACGACGACGAGGTCGACGAGATGCTGCGCGCGTCGGCGGGGGCCTGACGACATGGGAACGCTCGTCGAGGAGATCATCTCCAACCGCCTCGGCCGCCAGGTCGTCGCGGGTGACACCGTCGTCGCCCCCGTCGACTGCGCATTCGCCCACGACGTCACCGCGCCGCTCGCCATCGAGGCCTTCGAACGCATGGGCATGCCGCTCCACGATCCCGGACGGGTCGTGCTCGTCTTCGACCACGTCATGCCGGCAGCCACCGTCGCCGCCGCCGAGCTGCACGTGCGCATCCGCCGTTTCGCGGCCGACCATGCCGTCCGCAACCTCTTCGCGGAGGGCATCTGCCACATCATCATGGTGGAGCGCGGCTACGCCCGCCCCGGCGGGATCGTGGTGGGCGCCGACTCGCACAGCACCACGTACGGGGCATTGGGCTGCTTCTCCACCGGCATGGGCAGCACCGATGTCGGCGTGATCCTGGCCACCGGGCGCACCTGGTTCCGGGTCCCGGAGACGTTGCGCATCGAGGTCGCCGGTGAGCTGGCAGCGCCACTCACCGCCAAGGATGTCGCGCTCCACGTGCTCGGTCGCATCGGCGGGGACGGCGCCGACTACATGGCCGTCGAGTGGGGTGGCGAGACCGTGGAACGGATGACGCTCGACCAGCGCCTGACCCTTGCCAACCTCAGCGCGGACATGGGCGGCAAGGCCGGGCTGTGCGAGGTCGACGACACCACCCTCGCCGGCAGCAGCCCGGTCGATGGGGTGCCCATCCCACGCCCGCGCTCACCGCACTACGCCGATGTCCTCCATGTCGATGTGAGCAACCTGCAGCCGCAGGTGGCCATGCCCCCGGCCGCGGACAACGTCCACGACATCGGCGACGTGGAGGGCACCCCGATCGACGAGGTGTACATCGGCAGCTGCACCAACGGTCGCCTCGAGGACATGGAGGTGGTGGCCGGCTACCTCGCCGGGCGCACCGTCCACCCCAACACGCGAACGGTCGTGGTGCCGGCATCGCGGCGCATCTACACCGAGGCGCTGCGCCGCGGTTGGATCGAGACCATCATCGAGGCCGGCGCGCTGGTCATGAACCCCGGCTGCGGGCCCTGCCTGGGACGCCAGCACGGCGTCGTCGCCGCGGGCGAGCGCGTCGTCTCCACCAGCAACCGCAACTACCCCGGGCGCATGGGCAGCCCCGACGCGGAGATCTACCTGACCAGTCCTGCCGTGGCGGCCGCAACCGCCGTGGCGGGGCGCATCACCGACCCTCGGAGGCACCACTGATGGGACGCGCATGGGTGCTCGGCGACGGCATCTCGACGGATGCCATCATGCCGGGGCGCTTCAACCTGACAACCGACCCGGACGCGCTGGCCAGGGCCTGCCTGTGCGAGGCGCGCCCCGAGTTCGCGGAGAACGTTCGGCCAGGTGACGTCATCGTGGCGGGGCGCAACTTCGGCTGCGGCTCCTCGCGCGAGCACGCCCCGGTGTCAATCCGCGCCAACGGCGTCGTGGCCGTCGTGGCGGTGGGCTTCGCCCGGATCTTCGCGCGCAACGCCGTCAACATCGGCCTCCCGGTGATCCGCTGCGGCGAGGCCGTGGCGGCCATCGCCGACGGCGACGAGGTCGAGGTCGACACCCGCACCGGCACTGTGAGCAGCGCCGGCCGCACCTTCGCAGGCGAGCCGCCCAGCGCGCTGGCGATGCGCATCGCCGAGGCGGGTGGCCTCGTCGAGCTGGTCCGCGGCGCCGGCTGGGCCACCCTCGAAGAGGCGCCGGTGTGATGAGCGCCCAGTGCCCGGAATGCGAGGCCACCGTCCCATGCGACGACGACACCGTCGTCGGCGAGGTGGTGCCCTGCCCGGACTGCGGCGCCGACCTCGAGGTGAGTGCGCTGCGACCGCCCGTGCTCGTGCTCGCGCCTCCCGAGGAGGAGGACTGGGGTGAGTGAGCCGCGCCTCGCCATGCTCGCCTCGCGGGTGCGCGTCGAGGAGAAGATGCTTCTCGATGCGTTCGCACGCCGCCACGTCGACGTGGAGCTGGTCGACGTGCGTCGCCTCCTGGTCGACACCCACCGCGCCGTGCCCGCCTGGGACGCGGTCCTCGATCGCTCCCTGCAGCTGTCCCACGCGCTCGCCGCCCTGCGCCTGCTCGAGGACCGCGGCGTGGTCGCCGTCAACGCGCACGAGGTCGTCGTCAACTGCTCCGACAAGGTGGTGACCACGTCGCTGCTCAGCGCCGCCTGTGTCCCGGTGCCGCGCACCATCGTCGCCTTCTCCGTGGCCGGCGCCCTGGAGGCGATCGAAGCCGTGGGCTACCCCGCCGTGATCAAGCCGCCGGTGGGTTCGTGGGGCCGGCTCGTCGCCCGTGTCAACGACCGCGACGCCGCCGAGGCGCTCCTCGAGCACAAGGCGACCCTCGGTTCGGTGGCTCACCACGTCTTCTACGTCCAGGAGCACATCGCCAAGCCGGGTCGCGACATCCGTGTGTTCGTCGCCGGCAGCGAGGTGCTCTGCGCCATCGAGCGGGTGTCAGAGCACTGGGTGACCAACACCGCGCGAGGCGCGAGCACTCGCAACCGGCCGGTCAGCGCCGAGATCGCCGAGCTGTCGTTGCGCGCGGCTGTGGCCGTCGGCGGCGGTGTGCTCGCCGTCGACCTCCTCGAGGACGGGGAGCGCCTGCTGGTCAGCGAGGTCAACCACACCATGGAATTCCGCAACTCGGTCGATGTCACGGGTGTCGACATCGCCGGGCGCATCGTCGACCACTTCGTGGCCGCCGCTCGGCTGGGCGCCCCTCCAGCGCCGATGGCCCTGGCGGTGAACGCGTGAGCGTGAGCCTCGCCGTCGGCACCGCGCTCGACCCCGCGGCCCTCCTCGACGACCTGCTCCGCATCCCCTCGCCGACGGGCGCGGTCGACGCCGCCGCCGCCCGCGTCGCCGCCCTGGCGGGCGATGCGGGATTCGATGTCGCGCGCGACGCCGCCGGCAACGTCCGGATGACCTGGGGCGGCGGCGACCCGGCCGGCGCGGTCGTGCTGCTCGGCCACCTCGACACGGTGCCGGGAGACATCCCGGTGCGCCTTGCGGAGGGACGCCTCCACGGCCGCGGCGCGGTGGACGCCAAGGGGCCGCTCGCAGCCGCCCTCGCCGCCACGTCGCGATTGGAGCGGCGAGCCGATCGGCCCGTGGTGGTCATCGCCGCCTGCGATGAGGAGGGGGCGTCGCTCGGCGCTCGCCACCTCCGCAACGGCGTCCCACCCGCAGCTCTGATCGTGCTCGAGCCGAGCGGCTGGGACACGATCACCACCGGCTACCGCGGCTGCGTCAGGCTGTCGGCGACCGTGACCCGTGGCGCGGCCCACCACGCCGGTCCCGAGGCCGGTGCCGCCGACCGCCTGGTGGACGCGCTGGCCGCGCTGCGCAGCGACCTCGCCGGCACGGCGGGGCGCGCCGTCGACCGTGTCCAGGTGCGCGTCAACGCGCTCACCGTGGAAGGCGCGGGCGGCGTCGAGAGCGCCACCGCGGGCATCGAGCTACGCATCCCCCTCGGCGCCGCCGTCGACGACGTCCTGGGCAGCGCCGCGGCGCTGCTGGGAGACGCCACCATCGCGGTCCACAGCTCATGCGAGGCGGTCGCGGTGTCGCGGAGCAACCCCGCGGTGCGCGCCCTGGCCCGTGCCATCAGCGCGTCCGGCGGGCGCCCGCGCTACACGACCAAGACGGGAACGTCCGACCTCAACGTCGTGCTCCCGGCTTGGCAGTGCCCGGCCGCGGTGTACGGGCCGGGCGACTGCGCCCTCGACCACACCCCCCGCGAATCCATCGACATCGCCGAGCTGCGGACGGGCACGGACGTGCTCGAGGCCGCGCTGCGAGCGCTGTGATGATCAACGCCGCACCGAGTCGCCTCCGGGTCGCTGTCGTGGGCGCCGCCGGGTACACGGGGGGTGAGCTGCTCCGCCTGCTCGTCGCACACCGCGGCGTCGACGTGGTCGCGGCGACGAGCGAGCGTCTCGCCGGCCACTACGTGCACCACACGCACCCGGTGCTTCGCGGGCGCTCGTCACTGCGTTTCACAACCCGGAGCGCCCTGCCGGGGTGCGACGCGGTCTTCGCGGCGCTCCCCCACGGCGACTCGGAGGCGATCATCGACGAGCTCCGCGGCCACGCCCCGGTGGTGGTGGACCTCTCCGCCGACTTCCGGCTGCGCGACCGCGGCGATTACCAGCGCTGGTATGGAAGACAGCACGCCCGACCCGAGCTTCTCGACACCGCTGTGTACGCGCTCCCCGAGATCGACAGGCCGCGCATCCGCAACGCCGACCTGCTTGCCACCGGTGGATGCGTCGCCACCGCCGCGATCCTCGCCCTGCTGCCGCTGGCGGCCGCCGGGGTGGTCGACACGAGCCGGCCGCTGATCGTCGACGCCAAGGTGGGGTCCTCGGCGGCGGGCGCGCAGCCGAGCAGCTCGTCGCATCATCCCCACCGCAGCGGCGCAATGCGTTCGTTCGCGCCCACCGGTCATCGCCACACAGCGGAGATCGTCCAGGAGACGGGGCTCGACAACGTGGCCCTCTCGGTGACCGCGGTCGAGGCCGTACGCGGTGTGCTCGTGACCGCGCATGTCCCGCTCGCCGACGCCGGCGTCGACGACCGCGCGCTGCGCGCCATCTTCCGCGACCGCTACCTCGCCGAGCCCTTCGTGCGGGTCATCACCGAGACACGCGGGATCCATCGCTACCCCGAGCCCAAGCTCCTCGCCGGCACCAACTTCTGCGATGTCGGCTTTGAGCGCGATCCCCACGGCGCGCGCGTGGTGGTCATGGCGGCGATCGACAACCTCGGCAAGGGCAGCGCGGCGCAGGCGGTGCACGCGCTCAACGTCCGCGCCGGCCTCGACGAATGCGCGGGGCTGGACTTTGCGGGGCTGTACCCCACATGACCCGCGCTCCCCTGGTGGTCAAGATCGGCGGCAGCCTCACGGATCCCTCCGGTCTTCTCGACGACATCGCCGCCTTCGGCGCGCCACTGATCGTCGTCCACGGCGCCCACCGCATCCTCGACGACCTGGCGGTGCGGCTCGGCACTCCTCCCCGTTTCGTCACCTCGGTCGCGGGCGCGACCAGCAGGTACACCGACGACGCCGCCATGGACCAGTTCCTGATGGCCTATTGCGGCCAGGCCAACAAGCGCCTCGTCGAGCAGCTGCTCTGGCGCGGCGTGGCGCCCGTGGGACTGGCGGCGATGGACGGCGGCATGGTGCGCGGCCGGCGTCGCGCCGACCTCCGCGTCCGCGAGGATGGCCGGACGCTGGTGCTCCACGGCGACCACACCGGCAGCATCGAGCAGGTCGACACCACGCTGCTGCACACACTGCTGCAGGGCGGCTTGCTGCCCGTGCTGTGCCCGCCGGCGCTCGGTCACGATGGCACCCCGATCAACGTCGACGGCGACCGTCTCGCCGCCGAGGTGGCCATTGCGATGGGCGCCGAGCGGCTGGTCATCGCCTCCGACACCGCCGGCTTTCTCGCCGACGCGGCCGACCCGTCGAGCACCGTGGACCGTGCCTGCGCGGACGACCTGGCCGGGCTGGCCGGGTCGGCGCAGGGCCGCGCCCGCGTCAAGCTCACCGCCGTGGGGCGGGCGCTGTCCGGCGGGGTGGGCTCGGTGGGGCTCTGCGACGGTCGCGGCGCCCACCCACTCCAGGCGGCTCTCGCCGGTGCGGGCAGCTGGTTCACGCGGTCGGCCGTGGTGGCCGTGTGATGGCGGCATCCACCGTCCCCACCGTCGGCGGCGGTGCGCTGCGTCCGATGTCGCTGCATGCCGGCCGCGGCATCAGCCTGGTGAGCGGCCACGGCTCGACCCTGGTCGACGCGACCGGGCGCGAGTACATCGACCTGGTCAGCAACTACGGCGTCAACGTGCTCGGCCACGCTCACTCCGCGGTCACGGCGGCGATCACCGAACAGGCGGCACTGCTGCCGAGCGCGCATCAGTCGTTCGGGAGCCCGGTGCGCGATGCGTTCGTCGCGGCGCTCGGCGCCATGCTGCCGCGAAAGCTGACCCAGGTGTGCTTCGTCAACTCGGGCAGCGAGGCTCTCGAGGTGGCCATCAAGCTGGCCCGTGTGGCCACCGGGCGCACGCGGATCATCGCCATGCACCGCGGCTACCACGGCCGCACCCTCGGCGCCCTGAGCCTCACATCGGCGGCCGCGTACCGTGACCCGTTCACCCCGCTGCTCCCCGGCGTCGTCCACGTCCCGTACGACGACCTCACTGCGCTGGAAGAGGCCCTCGAGGGGCGCGTCGCCGCCGTCGTGGTGGAGCCCATCCAGGGCGAGGCCGGGGTGCGCGTCCCTCACCACGGGTACCTGCGCGGCGTGCGCGAGCTCTGCAGCGCGGCCGGCGCGCTCCTCGTCACCGACGAGGTGCAGACGGGCTTCCGCACCGGGGCGTTCCTGGCCGCCGACCAGGACGGCGTGGTGCCCGACATCCTCTGCCTGGGCAAGGGCATCGCCAACGGACTGCCGATGGCGGTCACGGTCTGCACCGAGGCGGTCGGGGCGAGCATGCCGCGGGGCGGGCACGGCAGCACCTTCGCCGGCAGTCCGCTGGTCTGTGCCGCCGGGGCGGCCACGGTGGGCCTGCTCGCCGACCCGGCCCTGAGCGCCCGCGTCCGCGCCAGCGGGGCTGTGGCGATGGAACGCCTCGCCGTGCTGCCCGGGGCGATCGTCCGCGAGGTGCGCGGGAGGGGTCTGATGATCGGCATCGACCTGCGCGCGCCGGCCGCCCCGCTCATCGCGGAGGCGCAGAGGCGCGGCGTCCTGGTGCTCGGGGCAGGGCGCACCGTGATCAGGCTCCTGCCCCCGTTGGTCATCGATGAGGTCACCCTGGCGACGGCGCTGGACTGCCTGGCTGAGATCATCGAGGGCGCCGCCGCGGCCTGATCCAGCGCATGCGTCCGTCGCGGCCGATCCCGGGTTTCCAAGCAGACTCACAGCTTCGCGTCAGGAGTCCGTAAGGCGATCACGGCTACGCTCTCAGCCATGCGGCAGTCATCGTCGGCCGACCGTGACCGCGCCCAACGGCGTGTCCGTTCGATAACGGTGAGGTCCGCCGTGGCCGCCGGGGCGCTGACGCTTGTCGGTGCCGCCGTGACCGCCGGGACCTTCGCGGGGCGAACCGTCGGCGTCAATCAATCGATCCAAACGTCGCCAACGCCGGACCCCAACACCGGTCTTCTCCCACCGCTGCAGGCGCCCGGTGACGGGTCCGGCTTTGGTGGTGGCGGCGGCGGCGGCGGCAACGTGTCGGCCGGCCCTCCTGTCGTCTCCGGGGGGTCGTAACCCGTGTTCAGCACAGGGTGGCGCGCCCTGGGAACCACGGTCGTGGTCGCGGTGACCGACGCCGACGCCCTCGAGGCGGCACGTGACGCGGTTGCCGTCGAGGTCGACGCCCTGGACCGGGCCTGCAGCCGCTTCCGCGACGACTCCGACCTGACCCGCCTCAACGAAGCCGGCGGGCTCCCCGTGGTCGTGAGCCCGCTCCTCGCAGAGGCGATCCGCGTGGCGCTGCGCGCCGCCCGGCTCACTGACGGCGACGTCGATCCCACGGTCGGCGGGGCCCTGGAGGCGATCGGCTACGACGTCGACTTCTCGGCCATCGAGCCGGACCGCGCGGACTTCGCCCTCAAGCACCGGGCAGCCCCGGGGTGGACCAACGTCGTGATCACCGACCTGCCTGCCGTGGTCACCCTGCCTGCGGGGACCGTCCTCGACCTCGGCGCCACCGCCAAGGCCCTCGGGGCCGACCGCGCCGCCCGCGCCGCTCATGCCGCCACCGCCACCGGCGTGCTCGTCAGCCTGGGGGGCGACATCGCGACAGCGGGACGGCCACCTGTGGGCGGCTGGCCCGTCCGGGTCACCGATGACCACGCCGCCCATCTCGAGGCGCCGGGCCAGTCGATCACAGTGCACAGCGGAGGCCTGGCGACCTCCACAACCACGCTGCGTCGCTGGCAGCGGGGTGGCCTGCCCGTGCACCACATCGTCGATCCCCGCACGGGCGCGCCCGCAGACTCGCCCTACCGCACCATCAGCGTCGCCGCCGCCAGCTGTGTCGACGCCAACACGGCGAGCACCGCGGCGATCGTGCGCGGCCGGAGCGGCGCCGACTGGTTGGAGTCAACCGGCCTGCCCTCGCGGCTGGTGACCCACGATGGCGTGGTCGTGCACCTCAACCGCTGGCCGGTCGCGGCGGAGCTGGCGGCGTGATCGCGGCCTCCGGGCCCACCGCACTCTGGTACACGGCGCGCAGCACCGGGTACGTGAGCCTGCTGCTGCTCACCGCCATCCTGGTCCTGGGAATCATCACCGCCATGCGCGTGGACAGCCGGGAGTGGCCGCGCTTCCTGAGCCAGGCGGTGCACCGCAACCTGTCCCTGCTGGTGCTCGTCTTCCTGGCCATCCACATCCTCACCTCGATCATCGACCCCTTCGCGGGGATCGCGGCGCTCAACACGGTGGTCCCGTTCACCGGCTCGTACCGACCCATCTGGCTGGGGCTTGGCGTGCTCTCGGTGGAACTGATGGTGGCCTTGACGGTCACCAGCCTCCTGCGTCACCGCATCGGTTTCCGGCTGTGGCGGGTCATCCACTGGGCCGCGTACGCGGCCTGGCCCCTGGCCCTGGTGCACACCCTCGGCACGGGCAGCGATGTCCGTTCGGCATGGGCGCTCGTCTTGACCCTCGGTTGCGTCGGCGCTGTGGTGTTCACGCTCGTGTGGCGGCTGACCAGCGACCGCGCTGCCATGCCGCTGGCGGTCCGCGGGCTCGCCCTGGTGGCCACCGCCGTGACCACCGTCGCCCTTGCCGGCTTCGCGGCCGCCGGGCCGCTCCACACTGGCTGGGCCAAGTCGGCGGGCACGCCCGGCCGGCTGCTGGTCGCCAACGGCTCCGCCTCACCGGCGGCAACGCCGACACCCGCCCCGGTACCCGCGCTGGCGACCAACCTCCGCGATCCCTTGACGGGCACCGTCGTGCAGAACGGTCGCACCGTCCAGGTCGACCTCAGCGATACAGCCAACGCCACGCTGAAGATGGCCGTCGCCGTCCGCGGCGAGGCGACCAGCGGCCGCCTGGTCATCACCGAGGGCGGGGTCACCGTCTGTGACACGACGGCGTCGGTCGTGCAGGACGTCGTGGCCACATGCGGGCGCACCTCTGTCGACATCAGCCTGGGCCAGCAGCCTGACGGCTCGATCACGGGTCAGCTCGTGACCGGCGTGGCCGCTCCGTGATCGCCCCGGCGGAGACGCTGCGCCTCCTCGACGGCCCGCTGCCGGCAGACGGCGCCGAGTCCCTGCAGTCGCACCTCGCCCGCCTCGGCCCGCGACCATCCCACAGCGGCGGCGCGTTCATCGATATCGTCGACCGGGCCGGACTGCGGGGGCGGGGCGGCGCCGGCTTCCCCACCGCGACCAAGTGGGCGGCGACGCGCGACCGGTCGCGTGGCAACGCCATCGTGGTCGCCAACGGAGCCGAGACCGAGCCGATGAGTGCCAAGGACCGGGCGCTCATGACCACCCGCCCACACCTGGTCCTCGACGGCCTGCTCCTCGCCGCCGAGGCCGTGGCCGCCAAGCGCGCCGTCGTCTACATCTCCAGGGCGCACGACGACGCGGCGGCGGCCGTGACCGCGGCCATCGACGAGCGCCGCGCGGCCAGGGACCTCCCTGTGCCGATCACGCTGGCACGAGCCCCGCACCGCTATGTCGCCGGTGAGGAGTCGGCGGCGATCGCCCACCTCAACGGGGGCGCGGCGCGGCCGACCATGGTGCCGCCGCGTCCGTTCGAACGAGGGGTGGACGGGAGGCCGACCGTCGTCAACAACGTCGAGACGCTCGCCCACGCGGCACTCATCGCCCGCCACGGTCCCGAGATGTATCAGCGCCTGGGAGCCGATGGGGCCACCGGCACGGTGCTGGTCACGATGGCGTCGGCCGTCCACAGCCCCGGTGTCCACGAGCTGCCCGGGGGCTCCACCGTGGCCCAGGCGATCGGCGCCGCCGGCGGGGCCACCGCCTCGGTGGCTGCGGTGCTGGTCGGCGGCTACTTCGGTCGATGGGTCGCCGCTGAGGACGCCTGGGACCTGCGTCTGGGCATCGACGTGCCCCTCGGAGCCGGGGTCATCGCGGTGTTTCCACACGGCCGCTGCGGGGTCACCCAGACGGCTGCACTGATGGGTTTCCTGGCACGGGAGAGCGCCCGCCAGTGCGGACCGTGCGAGCATGGACTGGCCGCCCTCGCGGGGACCACCGCTGAGCTGGCGGCCGGGAGGGCGAAGCCGCGCGACGCCGACCGCCTCAACCGCTGGATCGAACAGATCGCCGGGCGCGGCGCCTGCCACCACCCCGACGGCGCCCTCGCGCTCCTCGCCAGCGGGCTGCGCGTCTTTGCCGGCGACGTGTCGACCCACCTTCGTCGGGGCCGCTGCGACCGCGACCCCGCGCTGCTGCTGCCCGCGCCGGATTGGACGGGGAGGCGCGGATGATCCGCCTGCGGGTCAACCCCATCCGTTGCGACGGTTTCGGCATGTGCGCCGAGCTGCTCCCGGAACGGCTCACCCTCGATGACTGGGGCTACCCCATCGTGGACGGACGGCCGCTCAGCCCCGAGCTGGTCGCACTGGCGCGGCGTGCCGTGGCCGCGTGCCCGACCGCGGCACTTCGTCTCGCCGAGGAGGCTGAGCCTCACCGCTGAGGTCGGAGCCGGTTCAGCTTCTCGTCGGGGTCGTGGCGGCCTTGCCGAGGATGCCGTCGACCATGGCCAGGAACTCGGTGACCTTGGCGGGTTTGGTGAGGTAGGCGACCGCGCCCGCGGCGAGCAGGCGCTGGACCTCGCGTTCGGTGGCGTCGGCGCTGTACATGACGACCGGTATGGCGGCCGTGCGCGGATCGGCGCGCAGGCGACCGATCACCTCGGCGCCGTCGAGGTCGGGGAGGTGGAGGTCGAGAACGATGAGCTCCGGGAGATGCTCGCGCGCCAGCTCCACGGCAATGCTGCCCTGCATGGCGGTGAGAAGGCGGATGGTCGGGCGCAGAGCGAACACGGACTCCACGAGTGCGATCGTGGCGAGGTTGTCCTCGACGACCAGGACGGTGTGCTCGGCGACGGCGTCCGCCAGCACCGAGGGCGCCCTGGCCGGGACGACCAGGGGCCTGTCGGTGCCCGTCGCCTGCTGAAGGCGCACCGTGAACGCGGCCCCCTCGCCGCGCACGCTGCGGGCCTCGAGGCTGCCGCCCATGCCCACGGCGAGCTGCCGCGACAGCGCCAGCCCGAGGCCTGTTCCCGGGACGTGGCCGCGCTCCGCGCCGAGCCGCTCGAACGGCTGGAAGAGACGCGCGGCGTAACCCTCCTCGAGGCCGGGGCCGTCGTCGATGACGTCGATGTCGACGAAGCCATCCCGGGCAGCGGCGCCGACGATGACGTGCCCGCCCTCCGCGCCGTACTTGATGGCGTTGCTGAGCAGGTTCAGGAGCACCTGGACGAGGCGCTGGCGGTCGGCGCGCACGTAGATGTCGCCGGAGCCGTCGAGGCGGGTGGTGATTGTCACGCGGCGGGCGGCGGCCGCGTGCCCGACCAGGCCGACGCACTCCTCGAGGACGGAGCTGACGTCGACCGGCTGCAGAGAGAGCGACTCCCGGCCGGCATCGATGCGGGCGATGTCCAGGACGTCGTTGACCATTCCCAGGAGGTGTGCGCCGGCGCGCTGGATGGCGTCGATGGCCACCATCTGGTCCTCACGCGGAGCGCGCATCTCGAGCAGGTCGCTGAAGCCGAGCATCGCCGCCAGCGGAGTGCGCAGCTCATGGCTCATCCGAGACAGGTACTGGCTCTTGGCATTGCTGGCCAGCTCCGCGGCGTCTCGAGCGCGGCGAAGCTCGTCGGCCACGCGGTTCTCGTCGCTGATGTCGCGGTTGATCTCCAGCACCGTGACGGGCGCCCCGTTCGCATCCCGGCGCAGGGCCCAGCGGGCGCTGATGGGGAGCGTGCGCCCGTCCTTGGTCCGCTGGACCAGCTTGCCCTCCCAGTGGTCGTTCCTCAGGAGGTCGGTCAGGATCAGGTCGACCGGGACGGGATATTGCGTGTGGAGCAGGTCCTGCGCGTCGGACCCGAGGGCTTCGGCCGCGCTGAATCCGTAGAGCTCGGACGCGGCCTTGTTCCAGTACTGGTTTTGGCGAGAGGCGAAGTCCCAGCTGAAGATGGCGTCGTGGGCGAGGTCGAGCAGCTCGGCGTTGCGGCGCACCCCACCCACCAGGTGGACGCGGTCCAGTGCGACCGTGATCGACGCCGCGTACTGGCTGAGCCTGGCCAGCTCCTCATCCCCGAACAGCGGGGTGAACGGACCGCCGAGCACGGCCAGGTACCCGGTGCCGGCCTCGGAATGGATCGGCGCCACGGCGATCGTCCCCAGCGAAGTGTTGAACGCAAGGCCCGGCGACTCGGTGATGCCGTCGATGTCGATGTGGAGTTGACCGACGGCAGCGGCTGCGATGCCCGACGCCGCGAGAACCCGACCGTCGAGCGCGATCAGCGCCCCCGCGCCGCCGAGAAGGCGGGCCGCCCACTCCGACGCGCGCTCGGCGAGAGTCGCTTCATCAGGGGAGTACAGCAGCAGCTGGCTGATGGCCAGACGCAGCTGCACCTCCTCGCGTTCGCGCCAGATGCGACGCAGCCAGACCGGCGGCGAAAGAGCAATCCCCAGCAGGGGAATGCTCACCAGGACGACGCTGTCGATGGCGAGGTCAGCCGCTGTGCCGGACGCAGCCACGGCGGCCACGCCGGCACCGAGGAGGGCCAGCACGATCCCGGTGAACCCCGCGTTCAGCGCGCGAAGCCGGGCGCGCTGCACGGAGGGCAACGCGCCCGACACCCGCCACAGCTTCACGATCGACTCGCCCACCACGGCGCACCACGCCAGGACGAGGATGAGGTCGGCGGTGAGGGCGAGGTGAACCGGGCGCGACGTCGCTTCGCCGAGGTTGGCGACGATGGCGGCGGCCGTGGCCAGGATCACGGCGCCTGTCCACAGTCCAAGGGCGCGGCGCCCGACCGTGATCAGGCTGTGACGGAAGAGGAGAAACGCGTACGCCGACCCCATGAGCAGCGCGAGGCTGATCACCGTGACCGGCATCCACGCGGTGCCCGCGGCCTTGGTGACCTGCCCGAGAACCGCGAGGAGCCCGAAGAGTCCGACCGCGAGCGCCAGGTACAGGCGGCTGCGTCCGCGGTGCCGCAACCAGGAGACGAGGGTGAGCAGACCAAGCATCGCGAGCCCGGCTGACACCGCCCATTGCAGTACCGCGAGTGCCTGGGTCACAGGCCGAGTATGACGACGGTGTTCCACAGTGAATGCCGGCTGTTTCCGTTCCGCCACCGCCGTCGATTGCGGACGTCGACGCAGGCCGGTGGTCCGCGGCCACACCTGCGGGGAGACAATCATCCCGGTGCCTCACTACTTCGACACCGACCCGCTGGCGCCCTCGCATCCGCGCGAGGTGGTGCTGAGGCTGCCCGAGACCACGGTGCGACTGCACAGTGACGCAGGGGTCTTCGGACGCGGCGCCGTGGACAGCGGAACCATGTTCCTCTTGCGGCGCGCGCCCTCGCCTCCCCTCGACGGCGACATCCTCGACCTGGGAACGGGGTACGGCGCGATCGCGGTCACGCTCGGGCTGCGGTCCCCAAAGGCCCGGGTGTGGGCCGTCGACATCAATCGCCGCGCCCTCGAGCTGACCGCGCGCAATGCGGCGCGAGCCGGGGTGGACAACGTGGTCGCGTCGACGCCCGATGAGGTTCCGGGCAGCGTGCGCTTCGCCGCCATCTACTCCAACCCGCCGGTGCGCATCGGCCTTGCCCTGCTTCATCCGCTGCTCACGGCATGGCTCGACCGGCTCCATCCGGGCGCGGTCGCGCACCTGGTGGTGCATCGCCACCTCGGGTCGGATTCGCTGGCGCGGTGGCTGGCCGCCCAGGGCTTCGGGGTGGAGCGGGTCGCCTCTCACGACGGCTACCGGATCCTGTCCGTGCGCCCCCGCCCGGTGGTGGGGGATGATCGCTGAATGGTCATGCCTGTGTCCGATGCCGCCCTCGGGATCATCCGCATCGACATCGACCCGGTGATCCACCTGGGCAGCCTGTCGGTGCACTGGTACGGCGTCATGTACGCCCTGGCCTTCCTGGTGGCCTTCCGCTACGGGGTGCTGCCCCACCTGGTGCCGCGCGGTGTGGACCGCGGCACGGCGGAGCGCGGCCTGATCTGGACGATCATCTTCGGGCTGCTGGGAGCGCGTCTGTACTACGTGGTCCAGCAACCGAACCTCGGTGACTACCTCCACGACCCGGTACGCATCATCGCCGTCTGGGAGGGGGGCATGGCCTTCTTCGGCGCCATCATCGCGGGGCTCGCCACGGTCACTGTGTTCGCGTGGCGCAACCGTTTGTCCACATGGCTGATGTGGGACGCGGCGGTGATCTTTGCGGTCGTCGGTCAGCCGATCGGCCGCATCGGCAACGTCATCAACGGCGACATCCTCGGGGCGGCGAGCACGCTGCCCTGGGCCACCGCGTACGTCAACCCCCACGCGGTCCTGCAGACCGGGTTTCAGCTCTGCACGACGTCCAGCTGCACCGCGTACCAGCCCGCGGCGGTGTACGAGGCCATCGGCACCATCCTCATCGGGGTGATCCTCTTCGCGCTGCGCCGCCGCGGAGTGCGCAACGGCGCACTCGCCGTGGCCTACATTCCCCTCTATGCGGTCAGCCAGCTCATCCTCTTCCAGTTCCGTGCCAGCGAGCCCGTTCTCGGCCTCGGCCTGCACCAGGCGCAGTGGACGGCGCTGGTGATCCTTCTCGTGGTGGCCCCGCTGGTGTTCTTCGCCTGGCGCCGCCATCTCGACACCGTGGCGGCCCCGGCGTGATCGGCAACGACACCCTGGCGTCCGTGGTCGACCTGCTCTTCACCATCCTCGAGCTTCTCGTGTTCGCCCGAGTGATGCTGTCGTGGCTGCCGATCAGCCCGTGGAACCCGATCGCGCGATGGCTGGTGCGCATCGCCGACCCCATCCTGCGCCCCTTCCGGCGCGTGCTCCCGGCCTTCAGCGGCGTCGATTTCTCTCCGTTGCTCGCGCTGGCGGTGCTCTACGTGCTTCAGCAGGTGGCCCATTCGCTGCTGACCGTCGGCACTGTGTCACCCGGGCTTGCCGTGCTCGAGGTGGTGCGCCAGGTCGTGCTCGGGATCATCGTGTTCTTCTGCATCGTCCTCTTCGCCCGGCTGCTGTTCTCGCTGTTCCACGCCGATCCCTGGCACCCCATCGTGGTGATGGTGCGACGCTTCACGGACCCGCTGGTGCGCCCCTTCGCGGGCCTGGTCCCGCGCGGCGCTGCAATGGACGGCGGTGCCGCGATCGCCTTCCTGGTGTTCCTTGTGCTGTTCTTTGTCGGACGCGCGTTGTTCGACGCCGTCGGCACGTTCTGAGCGTCGGTCGGCGCCTTACCCGCGCCGTCCGGCTCCCCACGCCTCTCGTTCCGGCGCGCGCACGCGGAGGGTCTCGAGCCGGTACGCGCCGGCACCGAGCAGCAACTCCACGGCCCGTTCCATCGCCGGCCCCGGCTCGACGGTGAAGTCATCGTCGAGGGCGATGTCGTCGATCGACTCGGCGCTCTCCACGTGGATGACCACGGGCGCCTCGCCGGTGTGCTCGGCGATCGCCCTGTGCAACGGCCCCACCAGGTCGTGCTGGTCGGGGCCGAGGCGGACGTGCACCACGCTGTTGCGCCGCCAGGCGACGAGGCGGGGATCGTCGATGGCGAAGATGGCGTCGGCGCGGATCTTGGCGGGCTCGTTGTCGCGCTCCTCGTCGTCCGCTCCACTCGGTGTGGGGCGGCCGATCTCGACCTTTCCGCGAATGATCACCACCGCGTCGGGGCGAAGCAGCTCCGCCACCTCCTCGAAGACGCGGTTGAACACCACGACCTCACACGAACCGGTCAGGTCCTCGATCTGAAGGAAGGCCATTCGCTGCCCCGTCGTGCTCTTGCGGGGGACGAAGGCGCGAACGTCGCGGATGCACCCGCCGACCTGGACGACAAGACCGTCGAGGTGCGCTCCCATCTCGTTGATGGAGGTGTCGACGCGCTCCTGGAGGGTCGCGGCGATGCGTCGCAGGGGGTGGTCGCTGAGGTACATGCCGAGCAGGTCACGCTCCCATGCCAGCCAGGACTCGTCGCCTCCGTTGGGCCCGGCGTCGGCGGCCGCGGTTGTGTGCGGGATGAGCGTGCCCATGATGTCGACGGAGTCACCGAAGAGGGCCGTCTGGCCGAGGTCCCGCTCGCGGCGCACCGCCGCGGCGTGGTCCATGACCGAGTCGAGCTGACGGAGCAGCCGGTGGCGGTCGCCGAGCGGGTCGAGTGCTCCGCACTGGATCAGTGATTCAAGCACGCGCCGGTTGAGGTCGCGGCTCTCCACCCGCATGCACAGGTCGAGGAGGCTGGTGAAGGGGCCGTCCCTGTCGCGGGCGGCAATGACCGAATCGATGACGCCGACGCCGACGTTCTTGATGTGTTGGAGCCCGAAGAGGATCTCTGCCTCGGCGACGTTGCCGACCCCGAACCCGGCGCCACTGCGGTTGATGTCGGGCTTGTGGACGACGAGTCCATGGGCGTGGGCGTCGAGGATGGTCTGTTTCAACTTGTCGAAGTCCCCGCCGCGGCTGTTGAGCAGTGCCGCCATGTATTCGAGCGGGTGGTTCGCCTTGAGGTATGCGGTCTGATACGAGATCAGCGCATAGGCGACGCTGTGCGCCTTGTTGAACCCGTAGCCGGCGAAGTGCGCCATGAGCTCGAACAGCTCCGCGCCGCGGGCGGCGTCGATGCCGTGGACCGCCGCGCCGGCGAGGAACTTCTCGCGCTGCTTGGCCATCTTCGCCTTGTCCTTCTTGCCCATGGCTCCACGCAGCACGTCCGCCTCGCCGAGGGTGAAGTCCGCGACCGCCTGCGCGATCTTCATCACCTGGTCCTGGTAGACGATGGTGCCGAGCGTCTCCGCGAGAACCGGCTCGAGAAGCTCCTGGAGCCCCGCCGGGTATTCCACCTGCAGCTCGCCGCGCTTGCGCTTGGTGTACATGTCGGTGGCGCCACCCTCGATCGGTCCCGGACGGTTGAGGGCGCCCGCCAGGCCGACGTCCTCCAGCGAATGCGGCTGCATGTCGATGAGGATGCGCTTGGCGAAGGTGGCCTCGAGCTGGAACACGCCGTGCGTGTCGGCCTTGCAGAGCAGCGCGTACGTCGCCGGGTCGTCGAGGGGGATCTCGTCGATGTCGATGCGCGTCCCTGTGGACTGCTCGATCGTCTGCAACGCCTCCTCGATCACCGTGAGGTTGGTGAGCCCGAGGAGGTCGATCTTGAGCAGGCCAACCCTGGAGACCCCGTCCATGTCGAACATGGTCACGGCGGTGCTGCGGTCACCCGTGGTGGAGCGCTGCAATGGCACGATGTTGGTGAGCGGCTCGGCGCCGATGACCACTCCCGCCGCGTGCGTCGACGCGTTGCGGCAGATCCCCTCGAGCCGGCGAGCGTTGTCGATGACCTGGCGCGCCCAGCCCTCACTCTCGTAGAGGCCGCGCAGTTCCCTGCTGTCCGTGAGCGCCTTGTCCAGCGTGATCTTCACGCTCAGCGGCACCAGCTTGGCGAGACGATCGACGTCGGGAAGTGGCACGTTGAGGACGCGGCCGACATCGCGGATGGCGGCGCGGGCGGCCATCGTCCCGAAGGTGATGATCTGCGCGACGTGATCCTCGCCGTACTTCTTCTGCACGTACTGCAGGACACGGTCGCGACGGCGGTCGTCGAAGTCGATGTCGATGTCGGGCATCTCGACGCGTTCGCGGTTGAGGAAGCGCTCGAAGATGAGCCCATAGCGAAGCGGGCAGATGTTGGTGATGCGCAACACGTACGCCACCAGCGAGCCGGCCGAGCTGCCCCGTCCAGGGCCGACCACGACGCCGTCCGCGCGCGCCGCCCGGATCAGGTCCCAGACGATCAGGAAGTAGGGTGCGAAGCCGGTCGTCTCGATGACGTCGAGCTCCATCGCGAGGCGCTCCCTCGCCTCCGTCGTGATGCCGTCGCCGTAGCGCTCGCGCAGGCCCACCTCGCACAGCTCGCGCAGGTAGCTCGCCGGCGTCTCCCCCGGCGGGATCGGCGAGTAGGTCGGCAGGAGGTTGCCACCCAGCTTGAGCTCGAGGTCGCACAGGTCGGCGACGGCAAGGGTGTTGCGCACCGCGTCGCCGTACGCGGCGAAGCGATCGCGCATCTCAGCACCACTGGTCACGGAGAAGTGGGGCCCGGCGAAACGGAAGCGGCGTTCATCGTCGCGCCGCGCCTGCGTCTGGATGCAGAGGAGGATGTCATGCGCCTCGGCGTCGTCGACGCCGATGTAGTGGGCGTCGTTGGTGGCCACCAGCGGCAGGCCGGTGCGCCGGGCGATCTCCAGCAGGCCGCCGCGGATCGCCTCCTCCTCGGCGATGCCGTGGTCCATGATCTCGAGGAAATACCCGTCGGGGCCGAAGATCTCCATGTGCTGGCGGGCGACTCCCTCGGCGGCGTCCATGTCACCGGCGAGGATTGCCTGGGGCAGCTCGCCGCCGATGCACGCGGAGAGGCAGATGAGCCCGTCGGCGTGCTCCGCCATCAACTCCTTGTCGATGCGCGGCTTGTAGTAGTAGCCCTCGAGGTGCGACTTGCTGACCAGCTGGATGAGGTTGCGGTAGCCCGTCTCGTTGCGCGCCAGGAGGATGAGGTGGTTGGGATCACGGTCGGTCCTTCCCTCCTTGTCGTGGCGCGACCGCGGCGCCATGTACATCTCGCAACCGATGATCGGTTTGATGCCCGCAGCCTTTGCCGACGTGTAGAACTTGACCGCCCCGTAGAGCGCGCCGTGGTCCGTGATCGCCAGGGCCGGCTGGCCAAGGCGCTTGGCCGTGCCAACGAGGTCGGCGATGCGCGACGCGCCGTCGAGCAGCGAGTACTCGGTGTGCGTGTGCAGATGTACGAAGGGCTCGGTCCCCGCGTCATCTGCACCAGTCGTCGGTGTGCTGGCCATGCTCTCCTCGCGCGCTGACGAACGGACGTACGGTATCACTCAGGCGGGAGGGTCGATGACCGGGGCGGCCGCGCGGCGCAGACATCGATCGCCGCCCCTGTAATCTGCGCTCCCCGTGGACTTTCTCACCGGCCTGCATGGCGCCGTCGCGACGGTGCTGATCTGCGTCCTCCTCTTCGTCGACGAGGCGGGCGTGCCTCTGCCGTTCATTCCCAACGAGGTCCTGCTCATCGTGGCCGGCCTGCTCATCGCGGCGGGAAGCCTGAACCCGTTCATCTTCTATCCCATCGCGTGCGTGGCCCTCTACGGCGGTTCGTTCACCGGGTACAGCTGGGCGAAGCGGGTGGGTCCCCGGCAGCTGCGCCGGGTGGCGACCATGCTGCGCGCGACCAAGCCCTACGACAGGGCGACCCGCCGGATGGCCAACGCGGACGCTCGCCACATCGCGCTGAGCCGTGTGATCCCGGGGATCCGGGTATACGCCACCCTCTGCGCCGGCGCGGCGCAGGTGCCGGTTCGCACCTTCTGGGAGGCCAACGTGCCGGCGATCCTCGGCTGGGTCGCCGCGATGACGGGGATCGGGTTCGTCGTCGGTGTGCCGGCGGAGCACTTCCTCACCGCCGTCGAGGCCCAGCTCTTCAACTTCGCCCTCAGCGGCGGGTTGCTCGTGGCCCTGGGGCTGATCGCCTACCGGGCGGCGCGGCGCGCCCCCGACCCGCGAGTCGAGCCGGCATCCGGCCCCTTCCATGGCCTCGCGACCCGCGACCGCTATTGGCTGGCATCCGCGGTCGACGCGGGGATCATCGCCACCGTCGTCGCGGGGTTCGACCGCATCACCCGGGCGCTGCTGCACTTCAAGTACCAGATCCTCCCCGAGGGACGCTACGACGTCGGCGTGATCGTGCTGGCCATCGCCCTTGCGTACATCGTGGTCAGCAGGCGCAGCTCCAGCGGCGAGACGGCTGGCGAGCGGCTCTTCGACGTGAGTTATGTGCACCATCGCCCGCGCACGCCCATGGCCCCCGACCCGTTCGACGACGACGACGACGACGGCGACGATGTTGGGGGGGTGTAGGCGGCCCTGCCGCACGCCGGGGTGGGCTGCGGGGTTTGCCGCGGTGTTTCTGCGGAGTTGGTCGTGTCGGGCACCGCGCGTTGGGCGTTCGCTGTCTGCGAACTGATGTTGGCGGACGCTGCGCGCCCAATGTCCGTGGGATCAGCGCGCACATGTCGGCGCACACTTCGCGCCAAATATCCCTTACCAGCTAAGCTCTTTCGCATCTTGCTTGCTGCTCAGCGAATAAGCACGTGGCCCATGACGAGAATCCATATCAGCAATTCTTAGGCTCTGTGGTTGTCCATCGATCTCCTGACCGCAGGACGTTTGCTTCGCCTAACGTGTCTGCGCGAGGAGTCATTGCTGTGGCGCCGAACGTGCCCGAGCCGTTAGAGACTCTGTTATTGCGGTTGGAGAGATCGTCAAGGAGCGTCTCGCGCGGGCCCGCGAGATCTTTGTCGAAGCTCTTGCGACTCTCCCCCTCTCTAGATTGAGTCCCTGCCGCCTGTCGAGTTCGTCGAACCTACCGTGGAGGATGCGGGCAGGGCGCGAAGCACGACGTGAGCTCCCAAGCAGTTCACTGACCTATCCGGCGTCAACCAGATACTGCGCCCTCTACTCGGATATCTTGATGGCGCCGGGCTCGAGGAGGAAGGGCTACGGGGCGTCACAATGGATGCTATGGGTAAGACGGCATCGTCCAAACGCAAGAACGCCAGGAACCTGACTACCAAGGCCTACAAGAAGGAGATGCTGCGTTTGCAGGTGGAGCTGGTTAGGCTTCAGGAATGGGTGCGTGACAGCGGCGCCCGGGTGGCGGTGGTCTTCGAAGGGCGCGACGGTGCGGGCAAGGGTGGCACCATCAGCCGCATCACGCAGTACCTGAACCCCCGCGTGGTGAAGGTGGCCGCCCTGCCGTCGCCGTCGGATCGCGAACGTTCCCAGTGGTACTTCCAGCGCTACATCGAGCACCTGCCGTCGGCCGGCGAGATCGTCCTTTTCGACCGATCCTGGTACAACCGTGGCGGCGTCGAGTACGTGATGGGGTACTGCACCCACGACGAGCACCGGTTGTTCCTGCGCCAATGCCCGATTTTCGAGCAGCTGCTGGTCGAGTCCGGACTGATCCTCATCAAGTACTGGTTCTCGGTGAGCGATCAAGAGCAGGAACGGCGCTTCCAGCTACGCCTGCTTGACCCACTGAAGCAATGGAAGCTGAGCGAGATCGACCTGCAGTCCCGACTACGATGGGTGGAGTACTCGCGCGCCAAAGACATCATGTTCGTCCACACGGACACCCCCGAGTCGCCGTGGTTCGTGGTAGAAGCCGACGACAAGCAGCGGGCTCGCCTGAACTGCTTCGCCCATCTGCTGTCGAAGGTGCCTTACAAGGACGTCCTGCAGATCCCCGTGACGCTGCCCCCGCGCCAGTCCGACGAAGGCTACGTCCGCCCGAGCCGCGACACCTACACATACGTACCCGACCACGTCGTGGCCCTCCTCGACCCGTAGCGCCGATAGAGAGCTCCCGCACCCCTCATCGTGACGCCGCCACCTGCCGAGCCGTATCGTTTGGCTTGCTATGAATGTCCGCGCGAGCAGCTGATGCGCGGCTCTCGAACGTCTTGAAGCTGCATCACAGGCAAGTCCGAGCCGCAGAGCATGGCGCTACCTTCCCCCGGCATCGCGGTTAGCGCCATCCTTGGCCTATACTTGCCGCCACATGGCACGAGCTCGTCGGACAGGGCCGTCACGCCGCCGCACGAGGCAGCAGGGTGGGGTCTACTCCTGTATCAGAGCCTGATGCGCAGGCGCTTTGCGGACACGGTCGTCCACACCGACGGCCACTCCGCGCGCAGGCGGGCTCTCTCGGCACGCTGATGAGCGATGAGCTCACCGGCCACCAGGCGGCTGACCGGCATGGCATCGGCGGCCTCTCTCAGCCACCTCTCCGCCACGACCGTGTCCTGGTGATCACCGAGAACTGTCTGCAGACGGCTGACGGCCACCGCGAGGCGCGCGGCCCGCTCGCCCGCGACCGGCGTCACTGCCTCGGCTGCGTACCGGCATCGCTTGGCCTTGATCCGGACGTTGTGCAGGGCGGCGTCCGGCGGGTCATCGCCGAGAGCGGCCACGGCGTCGGCCAGGCGCCCCCAGCGCTTGCGAACCAGGTTGGTCATGATCCTGGCATCGCGTTTCGAGCTCCGTTGCAGCGCATCCTCTGGGAGCCGAAGCCCCGAGCCAGCGACTCGGACCAGCCCGTCGAGCAGGAGGTCGTAGCGCTCGCTGCGCAGGGCGGCGAGCATCGACTCCCGCGCGTTTCGCGCCTGCCGTCGAAGGCGTTTGAGAAGGTGCTGCGCGAGCGTCACGTCATCCGCAGGCAGAGCATCGATGGCACGCTGCAAGTTACCAGCGAGAACGTGGTTGTCGCGCACCCTGCCGACCTCAGTCCCGAGCCAGCGAAGCTCCTCGCGCAGCCACTCCGCCTGCTCTCCGTTTAGGAAGTCGGTAAATGTTCCGAGGTCGGATCGCAGCCGTCGCGTGGCCACGCGAAACTTGTGCACGCCCTCCTCGTCATCGCCGAGACGAACGCTCGCATCCTGCTGCAAAAGTTGCACCACGGATCCGGCAAGGGCGTGTCGGGCCAATTTGTCTGGTCCCGGGTGCGCGCCGAGATCGGGCACCACGACCTCGGCGGGGCGCGAGGCGAGGGAGCCGATGGCCCGGATCAACTTGGGCATCGGTTGCTCGCCTGTGTAGCCTGCGGCGGTGACGCGATCCACCGCCGAGCGAAGGACTCCACGTCCCCTGCGGCCGTCGTCCTTCGTCTCGATCTCGATTTCACGGAACCGACGTGTCACGCGCCGCCCCACATGAACCGACACCGCGTCGTCGACGATTTCAGCGAGGAGAATCCCGTCGGGCTCGCGAATATCGATGGGATTCCGTGAGGTGTGCAGCCGAGCCACCGGGATCAGCGCGCGGCCTCGCACATACGCGCGGACGAGATCGGCCGCCTCTCGCGGAATAGACATCTGGTCACCCGCAAACCCCAGTTCCTGCCGTTCCAGTGCTTGGCCCGTCGCGGCGCCGGGCAGCTTGAGCGTCCAGGCGACACCGGGCTCGCCGGTCCGGTGGCGCAGCGTGACGCCCCAGCGGGCAAGCTGGAATTCGGCGGTGTCGTAGTAGATCGCCTGGAGTTCCAGTCTCGGCCGTGTCACCGCGATTGCCCCTTCGATCAGACCGCCCATTGGTGGCAGCTGGAAAGCCGCGGTGACCGCCAGTTTCGCTTCTCGTTCGAGGCTCATGGCGATGGTCTTTGCGTCCCTTCGAGATGCGGGCGTAGGTACCGACCCTGACCGTTATGGACCCACATTACCAATCTGTAGGACACCACATCCGGCGCTGGGCGGACGGTTGCGAGACCCGCGTGGACAACCT